>JAUHVK010000011.1 GCA_030425145.1 Alphaproteobacteria bacterium
ACGACGCAATCCTCGATGCAGGCTGCCAGGCCTGGAACAACCTGATCGCCCTCCCGGACGTCATCACGTCGATCGGATCAAGAGATTGGGTGAAAGTGGGTCGATGATCGGAGCCCTTGGTATGACATGCTTTTCTCTGTCGGGTCTCGCCCGAACCCTGTGACCCTGCCAAGAGCCCTGTAGACCGGCCTTTCACGGGTGCCCCTTATCGGGGTGTGAAAGCAATCGTCAGCTTGGTGTCGCGGTGTGGGAGTGACCCTTTCCGCTCGATGCGCATCGTGCGGGGGGTTTTGTTGCTAATCGGTTAAGGTTTCGGAAACGCACCGCGCGGTGGACGGGCTTCTTCAGCCTACGATGGCAGGTGTGACGCGGATCACCGTGGGGCCGTCTGCCTTGAACGCTGCCAGCATTGCCTGTTGCAGCGTTTCCAGACTATCGGGCTGAACAGCCGCCGCTCCATAGGCCTTTGCCAAAGCAAGGAAATCCGGGTTCCGGGCCACAACGGCATTCGGCGCGATCTGGCTGCGCACCATGCTGTCCTCGATCTCGCCCAGCTTCCCATTGTCCCAGACCAAAATTGGCAGCGGCAGACCCAGTTCGACCGCCGTGCCCAGTTCCTGAATGGTGTATTGCAGCCCGTAATCCCCAGCGATGGCCAGTGTCGGCTGGCCGTTACGGGCAACAGCCCCACCAATCGCGGCGGGCAGCGCATAGCCCAGCGTGCCAAAACCGTAGGGGTGGTGCCAGTGACCGGGGCGCGGCATGTCCCAGATCTCTTTCGCAGCATAGGCGAACTGGGTCATGTCGGAATAAACCATCGTGTCGTCCGGCAACACGGCGCGCAGCGCGTCACAGACCACTCCGATACCGGGGCGTTCGGCATCCACCTCGGCCCGCCACGCGGCGCGTTTGCGGGCGACAGCGGCGACGTCCCATTTCGGCGGTTTGGCGTCCGTACGGGCTGGAATGGCGATGGACATGGCTTTGAGGAACGCACCCGCATCAGCGAGGATCGCACGGTCCTCTGGACCCATGCCGGTGAATACCTCGGGGTCAATGTCGATACGGATCATCGGGGCCGTGTGGCCCAGCGTGGGCCGCCACAGATCAACCTCGGAGAGCGTGGTGCCCACAGCGATCACCAGATCAGCCTGCGCGGCGATGTCGGCGCTGTCGGGGCGGGCGAGGTAGCTGCCGAAATAGAGCGGTTCCTCGGCGGGCACGACGCCACGTGCTGCATATGTGACGATGGAGGCTGCCCCTGTCTGGTGCAGAAGGTCGGGGACCGCGTCGGCCGCGGCGACAGCGCCGCCGCCAAAGACGAAGAGCGGTTTCTTCGCGGCCAGAACGGCGGCGACCACATCGTAGACATCCGCGTGGGAGGCCGCAGGCAAGCCGGGGCGCGCAGCGGACGGTTGCGGTGCGGGATCGGCCAGCGCGCCCAGCGTGTCGATTGAGACCTGCAAGTGGCAGGGGCGAGCGCGGGCGCTGGCGAACTGGTCGAAGGCACGGTCAATCAGGGCATAAGCGGCAGACGCGCTGCGCGCTTCTTCGGACCAGGCGCAGACGGTTTCGGCTGCCATCCGCTGGTCGCGCATCTGGTGAAGCTGGCCACGGCGGGCCGCGACCTCGTCAAGGCAGGAGGAAATCGCCAGAACCGGCACCGAATCCGAATAGGCTTGCCCCAGCGGGGTCAGGATGTTGGTCAGCCCCGGCCCAGTGATCACATAAGCCACGCCCGGCATTCCGGTCGCACGGGCATAGCCGTCAGCCATGAAGCCCGCACCCTGTTCGTGACGCGCCAGCACATGGGTGATGCCGGCCTGTTCGATCCCGCGATAAAGCTCGACGTTGTGCACGCCGGGGATGCCGAAGATCGTATCTACACCCCGCTCTTTCAGCATCTGCGAGATTTGGGCCCCAAGCGGCTGTTTCGGCATTACGATCTCCAGAAATTGACGGTGAAGATGGCGTAGACCGCCAAGAGTTCGAGCCGGCCCAAGAGCATCCCGATGGCCAGCATCCATTTCGCGGTGTCGTTGAGCCCGGCGAAATTGCCCGAAGGACCAATTTCCGGCCCCAGCCCCGGCCCGATATTGGCGAGAGCGGTGGCGGCGCCAGACACGGAGGTGATGAGGTCGAGCCCGGTCATGCCGAGCGCCACCGACAGAACGCCTAGCGAGACTACGAAGAACACGAAAAATGAAATCACCGAGTTCAAAACGTCATCACCAATGGGGCGGCCCGCATAGCGCGGCGCAAACACGCCGTGGGGCGAGCGGATCCTGCGCAGTTGCACCTTGATCGACGCAAACAGCAGTTGATAGCGGAAGATTTTGATCGAACACGAGGTTGATCCCGCGCAGCCGCCGATCAGACCGATGAAAAAGAAGACCGAGATCAGGAATGGCCCCCACCCCATGTAATCGACGCTGGCAAATCCGGTGCCGGTCATGATCGATATGATGTTGAACAACGCCTCGCGGAACGCCTGTTCCGGGTGATGTGGGAAGGTCTGTGTCAGGGTGAAGGCGGTGACGAAAACCAGAACCGCGATGGTGCCGAGAAACGCGCGAATCTGGCTGTCTTTCCAGAGGACCCGGTAGTTGCCCTTGGTCATCTGCACGAACCGTACAAAAGGCAACGCGGCGGCGATCATAAACACCGAGGCCACATATTCCGCTGGCCCCTGGAACTTGCCGAATGACGCGTCGTAGGTCGAAAACCCCCCGGTCGATACGGTGGTCAGCGCGTGTACCGTGGCGTCGAAAAAGTTCAGGCCGACAATGTAATAACAGGTGGCGCAGGCGATGGTGATAGCGATGTAGATGGTCGAGATAGAAGCCGAGATCTCGGTCGCGCGGGGCAGAATTTTCCCCATCGTGTCGAAGGCTTCGGAGCGGAAGATCTGCATCCCACCGACCCGCAGCTCGGGCAGGAACACCATCGCCACAACAATAATCCCGATACCCCCCAACCATTGCAGCAACCCGCGCCAAAGCAGGATGCCCTTGGGCAGATTATCCAGCCCGACGAATACGGTGGACCCGGTGGTTGTCAGTCCCGACATCGCCTCGAAAAACGCATCGACAAAGCGCGCGTCGGTTTCGCCCAGCACAAAGGGGATGGCGCCAAAGATCGGCAGCGCCACCCAGACGCCGGTGGTGAGTAGAAAGGTCTGCTGGATCGACAGCCCTTCTTTCACGCCATTGGCCGAAGCCAGCGCGATCAGGCCACCGCAGAACATGGTAAGAACCGAGCTTTCCAGGAAAACATGCCATTCGCCCCGACCCTCGGCCAGATCGACGAGCATCGGCAGGAGCATAGTCGCCCCAAGAACAGCGACCAAGAGGCCGATCACATATGCCACGGGACGGATGTCGAACATGAGGCGCAGCGTTGGCCCCGGACCGCCGGGGTGTCAAGCCAAAGGCGGCTGGTTTGCCTGCTCTGCGTCAGCAAAACAATCCTCGAACACGAAAGGCAGAATGCCATCGCGGGTCAGACCACATGCGGCCAGTTCCGCATCGCTCATTGCGTCGAGATGCAAAATACTGGCGAGGCGGCTGCGCACATAGGCTGCGGAATTGAACCCCTGCCCTTTGGAGGCAAAGTAGAGGTCGATCCGGTCTCGCAAACCGGGGCGGACAAACTGGAGATGGACTGGTTCTATCGACATTGGAAACCTCGTTAACACTGTTGGTTTCCTCCCGCGTGGTAGTTTAGCCGCGTGGTCTTTGCAGAAATGTGAAGATCATCGGGGGCCAATCGCTTCTGTGTCGATCTGTGGATTGGCGACGACACATGTCGCGCGCGATGCCCAATCGACGGGCGCAACGGTGAGGATTTCGTCAACGGGCATATGGCGATCCGCCCCAACCGCACAAAAAAACGGCGGCCTAGGCCGCCGTTTTATCAGGTCAATTGATCCGCCCGTGCTCAGCCGACATGGAAGAGGGTCGAGAACAGCTTGGGATCGAGGCTTTCCGCCGCAAAGAGCGTCCCTTCGGTCAGGACAGAGACCGCGTCGTGGCTGTGCAGGCTTTCCTGATGGCTGGCCAGCACGCGGTAATCGCCAATGCGCGGGTCCGCCTGCAACTGCTCGGCAAAAAGCCGTGCCGCGTCTTCGACAAAGATCGGGTTGGCGGCATTCAGTTCGGCAAAGGCCTGTTCGTCTTCGCGCTTGACCATCACCTGCGTTTCCGTCGGCACGGCGCGGCGGCACATGTCGATCAGGTCTTCGTACCAGAGGCATTTGCCGTCTTTCACTTCGACCGAAATCCGAGCAACCGAGCGCTGCGAATGCGGGGTCGCCAACTGCCCCCGTTCACGCCGCGCGTGTTCGCTGAGTTCCAGCGAACAGGGGCAGGTCGAGCTGTAGACATAATCGAGATGCATGATCGAGCGGCGCACACCGTCGATTTCCACAAGCTCCAGCGCGATGTCGTAATACTGGTAGCCCGACAGGCCAGAGCGCAGGCTGTTCACCTTCATCGGGAACGAGACGCGCATGTTGATGCGGGCGTCAAACGACTCGAGGTCGGATTTGTAATCGTCCAATGCGGCTTCGATCACATTGAAACTGAATGTCTTTTCCGCGTGAACATAGAAGGACCGCATGATGCGGCTCATGTTGATGCCCTTCTTGTCGGCATCAAGGCTCACCGTGCCCGTAACGCTGGTTTCCAACGTCAGATCGCCATTGTCGCGGGTGTGATAGCTGATCGGCAGGCGGAAATTCGAAATCCCCACATGCTGAATGCCCCGGTTAGCCCCACGGATCAGCGCGGACGGGCCGTTTTGCAGGTCCGGCAGCGTCGCCTTGTAGGCCGCGTCGGCGTGAAAACCTTCGGGGTATTCGCGCGACAGCACAGGGTAATCGTCCGATGCACCATCGACCAGACGCCGCAGCACCGGGTCGATCATATCGATCTCGCCATCATGGGCTTTTCCAGCCCATTGACGCAGCAGAGCCAATGCGGCTTCTGCCTCTTGCCGGCTGGGTTTGCGGTCAATCTCAGGTGTATGGATATTCATACGCAGGCCCCCTCGCCTGTTCGACATGCCCTAGAGATAGGCATCTGTCCAATCTTTTCCACTCACCTATTATACGGCGCCCCCCCGGAAACGGTTCATTCCACCGGGGAAATTTCGCAATTATTTCGCACTCATACAGCATCCAGCGCGGTCAGAATATCGTCGATCAGGTCGTCCGTATCCTCGATACCGACCGATAGACGCACCAATCCGTCGGTAATTCCAAGCGTTTCGCGCTGTTCGGCGCTCAGACGCTGATGCGTCGTGGTGGCGGGATGGGTGACGATGCTTTTCGCGTCGCCGAGATTGTTCGAGATCACAATCACGTCAAGCGCGTTCAGAAAGGCGAAGGCCGCCTCCTTGCCGCCTTCGATCTCGATGGCCAGCATGGTGCCGCCAGACCCCATCTGACGCTGCGCAAGCGCAGCCTGTTTGTGCGATGACAGACCCGGGTAAATCACCTGCTTGAGCTTGGCGTGGCCGTTCAGCGCCTCGGCAATGGCATTCGCTGACTGCGCCTGTGCGCGGACGCGCAGATCAAGCGTTTCAAGCCCCTTCACCTGCACCCAAGCCGTGAACGGCGACATGGAGCCACCGGTATGCTTCATGTAGGGTTCGACCACTTTGCGGATATGGTCGCGCGTGCCAAGGATCACGCCGCCCAATGTGCGTCCCTGCCCGTCGATATGCTTGGTCGAGGAATATATAATCACATCCGCGCCTTGCCCCAACGCGTCTGAAAACACCGGAGTTGAGAAAACGTTGTCCACCACCACCAGCGCACCCTGCGCATGGGCAATCTCGGACACGGCCTGAATATCCACGAGTTCCAGCGTCGGGTTCGACATCGACTCGAAGAACACCGCTTTGGTGTCGGGGCGCACTGCGGCGCGCCATTGGTCGAGATCAGCGCCGTCCACCAGTGTGACCTCAACCCCGAAACGCGGCAGGATGTCCTCGACGATATAGAGACAGGAGCCAAAGAGCGCCCGCGCCGACACAAGGTGATCGCCCGCCTTGAGCATCGACATCAGCGCACCGTTGACCGCCGCCATACCGCTGGCGGTGGCAAAGGCGTCCTCGGCCCCTTCGAGCATCGCAATGCGTTCTTCGAACATTGCAACGGTGGGGTTGCCGTAGCGGGCGTAGATATATTCGTCCGGTCCGGACTTGATGAAGCGCTGCTCCGCCTGTTCGGCACTGTCATAGACAAAGCCCTGAGTAAGGAAGATCGCTTCGCTGACCTCGTTCCATTGGCTGCGTTTTGTGCCGCCGTGGACCAATCGGGTACGTGGTTTCTTGTCTTTCATGTCTTCACCTGTGTGGGCCTCGGCCCATCAAAAAAGCCCCGTTCCGGCCAAGCGAAAGGGGCTTTCGGCTGACCTTTTAGCGGCATGTTTAACGTGGCCCGCAATCCGGTAACAAATCGCCACACAGCTGCTTTACGCCTTGGGTGACCATCGGTCAATATCCCGCGCTTTGCTTCTTTGGTCGTCTCAAACCGTTGGCAGGTGGAGGGCGCCGGTTTTCAGCCGGCTGAAAACCCCGGACGCTTCGACGCGTCCAAGCGACTAAAACGGCACGTCGTCCGCTGCACAGATAAAGCGCGCAACGACTTTTTTGGTTCCGGCCTTTTCAAAGTCGATTTCAAGCTTGTCGCCCTCGATCCCAATCACCGAACCATAGCCGAACTTCTGGTGAAACACCCGTTCGCCCAGCGCATAAGAGCTGATCGCTGTGGCGTCGATCACGGTATTGCGCGCCTCGGTCGGTTGGCTGACAGGACGCTGCTGCGCCCGCGATTGCAGCCGCCGCCATCCCGGCGAGTTGTAGACATTGGCCTCCGCCGCCTTTTCGTGCAGGTCCGAGCCTCGCATCATCTGCGCCGCCGGGGACGCCATTCCCGCCGCGCCATAGCCGCCGCCATACAGGCCCGGTGGGGTCAGCACCTCGACATGCGCTTCGGGCAATTCATCAATGAAGCGCGAAGGCAGCGCCGATTGCCATTGACCGAACACGCGGCGGTTGGCGACAAATGAGATGGTGCAGACTTCCTCTGCCCGAGTGATGCCGACATAGGCCAGACGACGTTCCTCTTCGAGACCCTTCAGGCCGCTTTCGTCCATCGACCGCTGTGACGGGAACAGCCCGTCTTCCCAGCCGGGCAGAAAGACAGCCGGAAACTCCAAACCCTTGGCGGCGTGCAGGGTCATGATCGACACTTTCTCGCCGTCGCCACCTTTGTCGTTGTCCATGATCAGGCTGACATGTTCGAGGAAGCCTTGCAGATTGTCGAATTCCTCCAGAGCTTTGACCAGTTCCTTGAGGTTTTCGAGCCGCCCGGGCGCTTCGGGCGTCTTGTCGTTCTGCCACATCAAGGTGTAGCCGCTCTCGTCCAGAACGATGCCCGCGAGTTCTGCGTGATCGGTGTCTTCGGCCATGCGGCCCCAGCGATCGAGATCGCGCACCAGCTTGCCCAGTTCGGATCCGCCTTTGCCCTTGATCAGCCCTTGTTCGACCGCCAGACGCGCGCCTTCCACCAGGCTCACCCCATTGGCGCGGGCAACGGTCTGGATGGTCTGTTGTGCCTTGTCGCCCAAGCCGCGCTTGGGGGTGTTGACGATCCGCTCGAACGCCAGATCGTCATCCGGGCTGACCACGACGCGGAAATAGGCCATCGCGTCCCTGATCTCCATCCGCTCGTAGAAACGCGGACCACCGATGACGCGGTAGGGCAGACCGATTGTCAGGAAGCGGTCCTCGAAGGCGCGCATCTGGTGAGAGGCGCGGACAAGGATGGCCATGTCATCCAACGACATCGCCCGCATACCCCGGGTGCCGCCCTGCATGGACTCGATCTCTTCCCCGATCCAGCGCGCTTCTTCCTCGCCATCCCAATGACCGATCAGGCGGACTTTCTCGCCTTCCTGAGCGTCGGTCCAGAGCGTCTTGCCCAGACGCCCCTGATTGCCCGCGATCACGCCCGAGGCAGCGGCAAGGATGTGCGGCGTAGAACGGTAATTCTGTTCGAGCCGCACCACATGGGCACCCTCGAAATCCTTTTCAAAGCGCAGGATGTTGCCCACCTCGGCCCCGCGCCAGCCATAAATCGACTGGTCATCATCGCCGACGCAGCAGATGTTCTTGTGTCCCGAGGCCAGAAGGCGCAGCCAGAGATACTGCGCGACGTTGGTATCCTGATACTCGTCCACGAGGATGTAGCGGAACCAGCGCTGGTATTGTTCGAGCACGTCCGGGTGGGCCTGAAAGATCGTCACGACATGCAACAGCAGGTCGCCGAAATCGACGGCGTTCAGTTCTTTCAGCCGCGCCTGATACTGTGCGTAGAGTTGCGGCCCCTGGTGGTTGAATGCGCCCGCATCGGCTGCAGGCACCCTGTCAGGGGTGATCGCGCGGTTTTTCCAACCGTCGATGATGCCGGAGAGCTGCCGCGCGGGCCAGCGTTTGTCGTCGATCCCGGCGGCCTGCACCAATTGCTTCAAAAGCCGCAACTGGTCATCCGTATCCAGAATCGTGAAGTTCGATTTCAGCCCCACCAGTTCGGCATGACGGCGCAGCAGTTTCACGCAGATCGAGTGGAAGGTGCCCAGCCACGGCATGCCCTCGACCGTCTGGCCCAAGAGCCGCCCGACCCGTTCCTTCATTTCGCGCGCGGCCTTGTTGGTGAAGGTCACGGCGAGGATTTCGTTCGGACGGGCGCGGCCGGTGTTCAGCAGATGCACGATCCGGGTCGTCAGCGCCTTGGTCTTGCCCGTTCCGGCCCCTGCGAGCATCAGCACGGGGCCATCCATCGTCTCGACCGCCTGGCGCTGTGCCGGGTTGAGATCGTCCAGATAGGGCTGCGGGCGCGCGGCCATCGCGCGGGCGGAGAGAGAGGCGCTTTCGAACGCCTCCATTTCATCGAAACTGCTCATGGTGGGCAAGATAGCGCCGCTGACACCAGAGATAAAGATGTTCTGATAATGTTCACATCGCCACGGGGCGGATTTCCTTCGAAGGAAATCGTCGGATTTTTCGAAAAATCCGCTTCTGGACAAATCCCGGGAACTGTCCACAAATGCTGGCTTATGGATCATCACGCAAAATACCCCGCCCTCTCGGATCTCAAGGCCCGCGCACGGCGCCGCATTCCGAAATTCGTTTGGGAATACCTCGATTCCGCCACCGGAACCGAAGCCACGCTGCGCCGCAACCGGATCGCCTTGGACCGGGTGCTGTTTACGCCGTCGATTCTGCATGGCGAATTGCCCGTGGACCTGAGCACGACGCTGTGCGGACAGGACTATGCCCTGCCCGTGGGCATCAGCCCGGTGGGCATGTCGGGGCTGATCTGGCCTGATGCGGAACGCAAGCTGGCACGTGCGGCGACCAAAGCAAAGATTCCCTACAGCATCTCCACCGTCGCCACGCGCATTCCTGAAGACGTTGCCCCCCTTCTTGACGGCAATGGCTGGTTCCAGATGTACCCGCCGCGGGACGAGGGCATCCGCACTGATATGCTCAAGCGTGCCAAGGGCGCCGGGTTCTCGACACTGATCCTGACCGTCGATGTGCCCGTACCCTCGCGCCGCGAACGACAGGTGCGCTCGGGCCTGACCACACCACCGAAGCTGACGCCACGTCTATTGGCCCAAATTGCACGGTGTCCGACATGGGCGATGGGCACCGCGCAATTGGGTATGCCGCGCATGCGACTGATTGATGATTACGCGGGCAAGGTCACGGGCCTCAGTTCGACCCAACATGCTGGTTACATGCTGCGCACCTCACCGGACTGGGATTACGTGCGCTGGTTGCGCGATGCCTGGGACGGCGCGTTTTTCGTCAAAGGTGTGCTCAATCCCGACGACGCGCCCGCGCTGGCCGAGGCTGGCGTCGATGCAATCTGGCTGTCGAACCATGCCGGACGGCAATTCGATGCCGCCCCTGCCCCGATCGAGGTGCTGCCCGCCATGCGCGCCGCGACCGACCTGCGGCTGATCTTCGACAGTGGCGTTGAAGGCGGTCTGGACGTGTTGCGCGCCATCGCGATGGGCGCGGATTTCGTCATGCTGGGCCGCGCGTGGCACTATGCGCTTGGGGCGCTTGATACCGAGGGTCCGGCGCATCTGGTCGAGGTCTTGCAAAAGGATATGGCGTCCAATTTGGGGCAGCTTGGGGTTGTCAAACCCACTGACCTGCGCGGCAAGGCGTGGTTTGACGGATCCAAATCCTGACGCCGCGCTCTTTCGACGGGTTGAGAATGTAACGAATTCTTACTAAGCCTCGCCCAACGTCATTACGTCAGGACTGCTGCCATGTCAGATTTCAAGAAAATCCTCGTCGCCAACCGCGGCGAAATCGCCATCCGCATCATGCGGGCCGCCAATGAAATGGGTAAGGCAACGGTCGCCGTCTATGCCGAAGAAGACAAGCTGGGCCTGCACCGCTTCAAGGCGGACGAGGCCTACCGCATCGGCGAGGGCATGGGGCCTGTCGCCGCCTATCTGAGCATCGATGAGATCATCCGCGTCGCCAAGGACTCGGGCGCGGATGCGATCCATCCGGGCTATGGTCTGCTGTCCGAGAACCCGAACCTTGTCGATGCCTGTGTTGCCAACGGCATCACCTTCATCGGCCCCCGCGCAGAAACCATGCGCGCCCTTGGCGACAAGGCCAGCGCCCGCAGGGTCGCCATAGAAGCGGGTGTGCCTGTCATCCCCGCGACCGAAGTTCTCGGCGATGATTTCGACGCCATCGCCAAGGAAGCCGGCGAAATTGGCTATCCGCTGATGCTCAAGGCGTCTTGGGGTGGCGGCGGCCGTGGGATGCGTCCGATTACCGGACCGAAAGAGCTTAAGGAAAAGGTGCTGGAAGGCCGTCGGGAAGCCGAGGCGGCCTTTGGCAATGGCGAAGGCTATCTGGAAAAGATGATCACCCGTGCGCGGCACGTCGAGGTGCAGATCCTTGGCGACAAGCAGGGCAACATCTACCACCTCTACGAGCGGGATTGTTCCGTCCAGCGCCGCAACCAGAAAGTGGTCGAGCGCGCCCCTGCCCCGTATCTGTCCGAAGCCCAGCGCGAAGAACTGTGCGAGTTGGGCCGCAAGATCTGCGCCCATGTGAATTACGAATGCGCGGGCACCGTCGAATTCCTGATGGATATGGATGACGGCAAGTTCTACTTCATCGAAGTGAACCCCCGTGTGCAGGTGGAACACACCGTCACCGAGGAAGTGACCGGCATCGACATCGTTCAGGCGCAGATCATGATCGCCGAGGGCAAGTCGCTGGCCGAGGCCACCGGCAAAGCCTCGCAATATGACATCCGTCTGAATGGGCATGCGTTGCAGACCCGCGTCACAACCGAAGACCCGCAGAACAACTTCATACCCGATTATGGCCGCATCACAGCGTATCGTTCGGCCACTGGCATGGGCATCCGTCTGGACGGTGGCACCGCTTACGCGGGCGGCGTGATCACGCGGTACTACGATTCACTGCTGACCAAGGTCACCGCCTGGGCGCCGACACCAGAGAAAGCCATCGCCCGTATGGACCGCGCCTTGCGCGAATTCCGGGTGCGCGGCGTGTCCACCAACATCGCGTTTGTGGAAAACCTGCTCAAGCACCCAACCTTCCTCAACAACCAGTACACCACCAAGTTCATCGACGAGACGCCGGAGCTGTTCCAGTTCCGCAAGCGGCGCGACCGGGGCACCAAGGTGCTGACCTATATCGCGGATATCACCGTGAACGGGCACCCCGAAGTGGCTGGCCGTGCGAGGCCGCATCCCGATCTGAAACCCGCCCGCGCGCCTAAGCTGCGTGCCGACACGCCGTCGCCGGGGACCAAGACGCTGCTTGATGAAAAAGGCCCGCAGGCCGTCGCCGACTGGATGGCGGCGCAGAAGCAGGTACTGATCACCGACACCACGATGCGTGACGGGCACCAGTCGCTGCTGGCGACGCGGATGCGGTCGATCGACATGATCAAGGTGGCACCGGCTTATGCCGCGAACCTGCCGCAGCTCTTCAGCGTGGAATGCTGGGGCGGTGCGACCTTTGACGTGGCCTACCGCTTCTTGCAGGAATGCCCGTGGCAGCGCCTGCGCGATCTGCGCAAGGCAATGCCCAACGTTATGACCCAGATGCTGCTGCGCGGGGCGAATGGGGTTGGCTACACCAACTACCCTGACAACGTGGTGCAGTTCTTTGTCAAACAGGCGGCCGAGACCGGGGTCGACGTGTTCCGGGTGTTCGACAGCCTCAACTGGGTCGAGAACATGCGCGTGGCGATGGATGCGGTGCTGGAAACAAACCGTATTCTGGAAGGCACGATCTGCTACACTGGGGATCTGAACGATCCGGCGCGGTCGAAATATGACCTCAAGTACTATGTCGCGATGGGCAAGGAGCTGAAGGCGGCGGGGGCGCATATCCTGGGCCTCAAGGACATGGCGGGGCTGCTGAAACCGGCCGCCGCCGGGCCGCTCGTCAAGGCGCTGAAGGAAGAGGTGGGCCTGCCCGTCCATTTCCACACGCATGACACCTCTGGCGCGGGCATTGCCACGATCATGGCCGCCGCTGCGGCGGGCGTTGATGCCGTCGATGCGGCGATGGACGCGCTGTCGGGCAACACCTCGCAGCCGACACTGGGATCGGTGGTCGAGGCGCTGCGTCATACCGAACGGGAAACCGGTCTGGACATCGGCGCGATCCGCGAGATCTCCAACTACTGGGAAGCGGTGCGCGGGCAGTATGCGGCGTTCGAGAGCGGTCAGCAGGCCCCGGCCTCCGAGGTCTATCTGCACGAAATGCCCGGCGGGCAGTTCACCAACCTCAAGGCGCAGGCGCGCAGCCTTGGGCTGGAGGAGCGCTGGCACGAGGTGGCGCAGACCTATGCGGATGTGAACCAGATGTTCGGCGACATCGTGAAGGTCACGCCGTCCTCCAAAGTGGTGGGCGACATGGCGCTGATGATGGTGTCGCAGGGCCTGACCCGCGCGGATGTGGAGAACCCCGAGGTTGAACTCTCCTTCCCCGACTCTGTCGTGGACATGATGCGCGGCTCGCTGGGGCAGCCTCCGGGTGGATGGCCTGCGGCGATCCAGAAGAAGATCCTCAAGGGCGAGAAAGCCTTTACCGACCGTCCGGGGCTGCACGCCGCGCCGGTGGACATCGAAGAGACCCGCGCCAAGCTGATGAAGGACCTCGAAGGCAAGCCCGTCGATGACGAGGATCTGAACGGCTACCTGATGTATCCCAAGGTTTTCCTCGATTACATGGGCCGCCACCGGACATATGGCCCGGTGCGGGTGCTGCCGACGCGAACGTTCTTCTATGGCATGGAACAGGGCGAAGAGATCAGCGCCGAGATTGATCCCGGCAAGACGCTCGAAATCCGCCTGATCGCCGTGGGCGAAACCCAGGACGACGGCGAGGTGCGGGTGTTCTTTGAACTCAACGGCCAGCCGCGCACGATCCGTGTGCCCGACCGCAAGGCCAAGGCCACCACGACAGCGCGGCCCAAGGCGGAGGTCGGCAACCCGAACCACATCGGCGCCCCGATGCCGGGCGTCGTCGCCTCCATCGCGGTGTCGGTAGGTCAGAAGATCAAGGAGGGCGACCTGCTTTTGACCATCGAAGCGATGAAGATGGAGACCGGCCTGCACGCCGAACGCGATGCCGTGGTGAAGGCGGTGCATGTGTCCCCCGCGGCGCAGATCGACGCGAAGGATCTGTTGATCGAGTTGGAGTGAGGTGGGGGATTATGTGGGGCTATTGCTTACTTGCGCTCAGTTAAAACAAGCTTAAGTTGAACGGTGGATATCTAGCCGCCATTATTAAGCTTGTTATTCCTAACGGACAAAAAGGTTGAAGTTCATGCGCAATGACAAAGCAGCGCTTGAGGAAGAACTAGAAGACATCTCAAACGTTGAGGACGAACAAGAGTACGATGACGCTAGCATCGCGTCCGATCTTTTTACAATTTCGTCATTTGGGGTTGATCTAGATGTTGAAGCACTTGTCAAACGACTGAAAAATGACACGTATCACGTACCAGATTTCCAAAGACAATATGTATGGTCGCAAAACGATGCCTCAAAGTTCATCGAGTCTCTCCTATTAGGCTTACCCGTCCCAGGAATCTTCCTCTACAAAGAATCAGACGCGCGACATCTAGTTATCGATGGGCAGCAGAGACTGAAATCTTTGCGCAAATACTACAATGGTATTTTCAAGGAGAAAAAATTTCGCTTAACAGGATTACAATCGAAATGGAATGGAAAAAGCTATGAGGAGTTAGACGAAGACGACCAGAATAGACTCGACCTTGCAGTTGTCCACGCCACTATATTCAAACAAGACACACCCTCGGACAACATGGATAGCGTTTACGAGGTGTTTGAGCGGATAAACACCGGCGGAATGAAACTATCCCCACAAGAGATTAGATCTTGCGTTGCCCATGGCGAATTCAATACCCTGCTATTTGAACTTAATGAAAATCATATTTGGCGGTTCATATTCGGCAAAAATAGCACCCGACTGAAGGATGTCGAGTTAATTCTTCGCTTTTTTGCCTTTGATGAAAATCGGGGCAATTATCAGCGACCAATGAAAAAGTTTCTAACAGACTTTATGACGGAAAATCGAAATCCGTCAGAGGATTTAAAGACGAAAAGAGCGGCAACTTGGGCCACTACACTGCAAGTGCTTTCTGAAAGCTTTCCTTTCCGACCGTTTAGGCCGGGTGGCAGAGCATTAAATGCAGCGTTTTTCGACAGCTTTATGGTAGCACTCGCTCAGGAACTAGAAAAAAATCCGAACATTCAAACTAGTACAGTCGCGGCAGCGTATAAGCGACTTCTGGAAAACGATTCGTTCATGAAGTACATATCCAGCAGCACTGCTGATGACGAAAATGTTAAAAACCGCTTTCAATTAGCCGCAGCCAGCTTCACTAGTTAAAAAATGTTACCCGAAATACGAGCTGACTTTGACAGGATCAACAATCTAATCAACGCATCAAGAGCGCCTTCTAACGAAGCATCTGATGAGGTCAAGAGTATGGTTAATGAGTATTTGTGTGTAGCAATAACTGGTAGATTGGAGCAAAATATAAAAAAAGTATTCATCGCCTTCTCAGATAGAAACTCAAAGAAAAAAATGAATACTGCAGTTTCTAGACTTTGCCAATCCTTTCAAAATCCATCGAAAGAAAAAATCTGTGACCTCGTTTCATTGTTCGATAAAGATTTTTCAAAGGTTTTAATCAGCGAATGGCAACATGAAGGTTCAGCTGGCCAAACCATTTCCGATATGGTCGGGCGACGAAAAGTAATTGCACACCAAACAAGAAACAACCGCGACACAACGAATACAAAAATTGATCAATACTATTTGGCTTACAAAGAAGTAGTCGCACGCATTCACAACCATTTTTTACCTTAGGATCACATTTGAAGAGAATACAATTTAAGTTCTCTATAACTACCGGGGAGTCCCCCCCTACCCCTTCCAAACCTCCGGCGTCACATAGACCATCCCCTCGTCCACGCTGACCATGACCTCGCCATCCTGGATGTTGACCTGCATCTTCATGGCGCGGGAGGCCAGACCGGCGAGCGCCGTGGTCTCGGCCTCGGACAGGCCCAGCACCGTCAGGTTGTCGAACCGCGTGGTGCTGCCCTTGACCTTGTCCCACCAGACCTCGGCCGGGCGGCCGCCATAGGCGTAGACGATGACCTTGCCCGCCTTCGCGCAGGACTGGCGCAGAACTTTCTCGGACGGCAAGCCGAGGGCGATCCAGACGTCCAGTTCTCCGCTGAGGCTTTTCTGCCAGATGTCCGGTTCATCATCGGTGGATAGACCCTTGGTCATCTCCAAATGTTCATCGGCATTCAATGCAAAAGCCACGAGACGCACCATCAGGCGTTCGTCGGTCTCGGACGGGTGTCTGGCCACGGTGAGCTTGTGGGTCTCGTAATAGTGCCGGTCCATGTCCGACACGCCGAGTTCGACTTTGTAGATGGTGGCATTCTGCGCCATGACGGCCCCCTGCGTTCCCGAGATTGGGATGCGTACTGCGTTCGACGTGTCGGGGAAAGCAATTAAACGGATGTCGGTGTGGCCATGAAAAAAGCCGGGCGCGTGGGCGGCCCGGCTTTTCGTTCTTTCGCCCTGATGCGGTCAGCGCGCCATAAGGTATTCCGCGACGGCCTGATAGGCGGGAAGCGAGGTCGGGTCGATGAACCCGTTCTGCGCCTGCGGGAAGGACGCGAGGCGCACCAGCACCATCTCGGCGGTCGGGTCGACATAGATCGTCTGGCCATGCACCCCGCGCGCGGCATAGGCGCCGTGGTCGTTGTGGAAGACCCACCATTGGCTGGTGTAGCTGCCATTGGGGATGGTCTTGAAGCCGTGGAACTTGGATGGATCACCACCAGCGGCAATGGCCTCGACCACCTCGGTCGGGAAGAGACGTTCGCCGTTGTATTCACCTCCGTTGAGCATCAGCTGCCCCAGACGCCCCAGATCGCGCAGCCCGGCTGTCACGCCACCGCCCGCAAAGGGCACGCCCTTGCCGTCAACGGTTTGGTAGGCGTCCATCTCGGTGCCCATGCGCCGCCAGAGGCGTTCAGACGCCAGATCTGTCACCGCCTTGCCGGTCACGCGGCTGATCATCCAGCCCAGCATGTCGGAGTTGATGGTCTTATAGTGGAACGCATCGCCGTGATTGCCGTCGGGTTTGACCTGCTGGAGATATTCCCAATAACCGTCCGGCCCTTCATAGCCCTCGGGCTTGGGCAGCGGGCTGGCGGCGCGGGAATAGATCCAGATGTCGGCGTTGGGGTCGGAGTAGTTCTCTGAGTACTGGACTCCGGTCGTCATATCCATCACCTGCCGCACGGTCGCCGAGGCAAAGGCGCTGTCGCCGATCTCGGGGATCACGTCGCGCACCAGAAGCGTGTCGTCGAGTACGCCTTCGGCGACAAGGATTTCGCCCAGAAGGCCGGTGATCGACTTGGTCATCGACATGATCGCGTGTTTGCCGTCTTCCTCGAGACAGCCGAAATAGCGCTCATAGACCACTTCACCCTTGTGCAGGATCAGCATCCCGTCGGTGTAGTTGGCGTAAAGCGACGCTTCCCATGTCATCGGCTCGGTACCGTCGATCGGCATGAAGGTCAGCGCATCAATCTCGCGGGCCAGATCGGCGAATTCCGCCGGCGACGGGTACGCCAACGGCACAGGCGCGCCGGTGCCCCGACTGATTTCCTCGGTCGGCAGGAATTCCCGCAGGTGGCAGACCGACCAACGCAGCTTGGGGAAGCTGAAGAAGTTGGAATCCGGTTGCGTGATCATCTTGTCAGCCGGTGGCGGAAACCCCTGCATCCAGCCCATGACGTTCGGGTCGGACTCTTGCGCCGACAAGGGAGCGGATTGCGCCATCGCGCCGGAGGATGCTCCGAGCGTAATCGCAAATCCCGCGGCCAGCGCGGTGAGGTTAGAAATTGACGACGACATTGACGAAGCCTCCTGTCCAAGGGTCTGCGCTCCCACCAATGACATTATCGATCCCCGCTCCGGGGAACGAGACCGACACGCCGGCCGTCAGGAACGTGTTGCGATTAATGATGCGGCTATATTCAAGGAAAAGGTCATCAGCGAGATGGGCGTCGGTGACGCCCGACACCACGTTGCCGTTGATGTCGACGCGGGTGGCCTGACCGAATTGCACGGGGCTGTTCAACTCGTTCGCGCGGATATGCGCATAACGCAGGGTGAGTGTGTCCTGCCGTGTCGGCTGCACCCGCACCGCGAGGGTCAGCGCATTGACGTTGGAGTTGATGAAGGTCGATGCGGATTTCGATCCCGTCGCCCAAGCGCTTGGGCTGCCTTGGTAATAGAGCGGATCGAACCGTTCGAGAGTCGAAGTGTCGGGGTCGTCACCCGAGAAAGTCTGGTAGCCGAGCGTCACATTGGGCCGCCAGGGCGCGTCGGCAAAGGTGTAGCCCGCAGTCACCCGCCCTGCCCAGGCATCAAGGTCGATACGGTCATTCCACTGAAAGGCCAGATCACCGGTGAAGGTCCAGTTGGCCAGAGCGCCCTCAAGCGGATTGGTCTTGGCATAGAGACCGAGAGTCTTGGTGTCCTCGCGCGCGCCCGGCGTGACGCTTGGCGCGCCAACGCCGCCTGGTGCGGCTTGGGGATAGGGTGTTTCAGAGTTCAGCACGCTGACAAAGGTGGCGCCCAGATATCCGCCCGCCGGGTCGTCATAGCGCAGGTCAACCCCGGCCAGTTCGTTCTTGCCGTCTTTGGAAGGCAGCTCATTCGGGTCGAGATAGAATGCCGTGCCGGTCAGGTTGCCATAAGACAGCTTGGCGATCGCCGCCTTTTCCCACGCCTTGCGCGGGCCGAATTTCAGCGCACCGCGCTCGAACCCGCTTGTGGCACCATTGGCGACGAGCATACCGGTGCCAAGCGTGAGTTCGCGCGGGCCGACGGACAGGTCGTAGGACAGGCCCGAGCCAAGATCACCGCGAATGGCGAGGTAGGCTTCTTCCAGCGTTGTTTCTCCGGTGTCTCCGGTATCGAAAGCATCCGTGCCCCAGGTGTGGGAGGCCACACCAGACAGCTTGCCGTACAGCACGGCCCCCGCGTCCAACTGGTATTCAAAGCTGACGCCCGGCTTGATGTAACCTTCAAGCCAGTTGGTGTCGGGATCGAACCCGTTGCCCGGCGCGGTGGCCTCTGCGAGATCCCAGAACAGGTTGCGTTCGCTGACTGCGTTCAAGCCGAATTGCAGATGCCCCCGAATCTTCAACCCGTTCGAATCGTAAAACAGCATCGGATCGCGATCCTGCGCCTGAGCACCGCCCGCGACGGCCAGTGCAGAGATGGCGAAGATCGTCATAAAACGGGACGTGCTGCCACAAAGACAACGGGGGCGTACGGTGGCCGCGAGCCAATCTTTCATCGCCAATTGCTCCCAATCTTAAACTGGATCGGCGACGTTTCGACCGTAGCGTAGCGTTACAGACCCAAAATTCCGCCTCAGAGTTGAACTGGTTACGCGACATATCTTTAGTTAGATCACTATCCTTTTGAACTTTCTTCCATCCGTCAAGCAAAGGCATCCAATTTTCCACTTGCACCCTCTCCCGACACGCACTAAATCCCCGCCTACCAGATTGGCAGCGCGGGCGTAGCTCAGGGGTAGAGCATAACCTTGCCAAGGTTAGGGTCGGGCGTTCGAATCGCCTCGCCCGCTCCAATCGGGTCACATTGATGGTAGCGCGGGCGTAGCTCAGGGGTAGAGCATAACCTTGCCAAGGTTAGGGTCGGGCGTTCGAATCGCCTCGCCCGCTCCATCAATCTTCCGCTTCAGAGTGATTTCGACATCGCCGCGCGGGCGAGCGTTTCGCCGTTCTGCACCACGGTCTCGTGATGGTCGATGGCAAAGCCGTGCCGCGCAAAGGCGGGCTGAGCCATGAGGCTGGCAATGGTGGTCAGGCGGCCAAGCTTCAGGCGCCGTGCTTCGGCTTCGATCCTGTCAAACAACTGCGCGAAAAGCCCCTGCCCGCGTGCGTCCGGCAAAATGAAAGCCAGATCGATAGTGCCCTCTGGCGTCATCGTCATGAACCCGGTGATGCAGTCCACCTCGGTCAGCACCACGTACTGCGCCGCCAATCGCGCCGCCCAATCTGGACCGCTGTTGGGTCGGGACAGCCACGCGATGCGCTGCGCTTGCGTGTAGGGGCTGTCCCCCTCGTGAATGGCGCGGAACATGACACTGCCCAGCGCATCGGCATCGGCGTGGGTCGCGACACGAAGTCCAGGCTGGGTCATGGTTGGTCAATCCGTTGTGTCGTGTCAGGGAAACACGGCAGAAACCACATGTGCAACAAGCTCTTGGCGCGTCGGGCGGGCGCGCCTATAAGGCCGCGACACCACGAAGGAGAGGCGAGATGCGCAGCGCCACAGTGACCCGCAATACAGCCGAGACCAAGATCATCGTTGAAGTGAACCTCGACGGCACCGGGCAGTATGACAACCAGACCGGGGTCGGGTTCTTCGACCACATGCTGGACCAGCTTGCGCGCCATTCGCTGATCGACATGAAAGTTCGCTGCGAGGGCGATCTGCATATCGACGATCACCACTCGGTCGAGGATGTGGGCATCGCTCTTGGTCAGGCCCTGACGCAAGCCATGGGCGACAAGCGCGGGATCGTGCGCTATGGCGCGTGCCTGCTGCCGATGGATGACGCGCTGGTGCGTGCCGCGCTGGACTTGTCCGCGCGCCCGTTCCTCGTGTGGAATGTCGATCTGCCGACATCCAAGATCGGCACCTTCGACACCGAGCTGGTGCGCGAGTTCTTCCAGGCGTTCAGCACCCATGGCGGCATCACCCTGCATGTCGACATGCTGCACGGGATCAACAGCCACCACATCGCCGAAGCCGCGTTCAAGGCAGTTGCCCGCGCGCTGCGGGATGCACTGGAAGTAGACCCGCGCAAGGCGGATGCGATCCCCTCGACAAAGGGTGCCCTCTGACGTGCTGACAGCCATCATTGATTACGAGAGCGGCAACCTCCATTCCGCCGAAAAAGCCTTTCAGCGCATGGCGTCAGAGGTCAACGCGGGCGACGTTGTTGTGACAGCCGACCCCGAAGTGATCGCAGGTGCGGACCGTCTGGTCCTGCCCGGTGACGGCGCGTTTCCGGCCTGTGCTACCGCCCTGCGCACCTCCGGCGCCTTCGCGGCGGTGGTCGAGGCGGTCGAGGTCAAGGCCCGCCCCTTCCTCGGCATCTGCGTCGGCATGCAGCTGATGGCGCGGGAAGGTCTGGAATACACCCCGACCGAAGGCTTGGGCTGGATCGACGGTGTGGTCGAACGGATCACGCCGTCAGACAAGCACATGAAGGTGCCGCATATGGGGTGGAACGATCTGGTGATCGACACGCCGCACCCGGTGCTGGACGGGGTGGCAACCGGCGAACACGCCTATTTCGTGCATTCCTACCAGATGCGCGTCGACACCCCTGCCCAGCGCCTCGCACATGTGGATTATGGTGGCGATGTCACTGCCATCGTGGCGCGGGACAATATGGTGGGCTTCCAGTTCCACCCGGAAAAAAGCGCCGCCACCGGCCTGCGCATGATCGCAAACTTCCTGACCTGGGCGCCCTGACGCCCCAGCCCTTCTCTGTTTTTCAAATACCTTTGGGGGGTCCGGGGGGCAAAGCCTCCCGGCACGTCGCGGGGACACTGTCCCCGCGAAACACAGCTTACTTCACACGCGTCCAGGTCTGACCGCGGCAGATGCCCAGAACACAGCCTTCAACCTTCAGCTGGTTGCCGTTGAGAGTCATCTTGGAATTGTAGGTCTTGTCCCGATCCGGCGCCCAGATCTTGCCGCCTTTATAGGCACCGTCGCCCTGGGCCTTCATGCCCCAGATCATCTGCTTGCCGATATTCGGCGACGCGATCTTGTTGCCGCCGGCATCATAGCCCTGCCCCAGCACACCGCAGATCTCGGCACCGCAGGGGCTGATCGTCACCAGACCGTAATTGCCGTCGTCACCGGGCTGGGTTTTCCAAACGCCTTCTACCGGATCAGCGAAGGCGGCACTGGCTGCCAGAACAAGGCCTGCGGCGAGTGTCATCAGTTTCATCTCTGTCTCCTCCTTCAGAGCGATGTCAAAACTCTGACCCGAGGTTGCGAATCCAATCAAGATTGACGCCGGGTCGCGTTGCATGTGCCGTTCCGTCATGTCAAAGCGCATGCAACATCTGACCGGAGACAGCACCATGATCCTCTACCCCGCCATCGACCTCAAAGACGGACAGGCCGTGCGGCTGCTGCGCGGCGATATGGAGAAATCCACCGTCTTCAATGACGACCCAGCCGCACAGGCGCTGGAATTCGTCGAGGCGGGCTGCGAATGGCTGCATCTCGTAGACCTGAACGGCGCCTTCGCCGGTGAGCCGGTGAACGCAGCGGCAGTCGAGGCGATTCTCGACCGCTGCAAGGTTCCCGCGCAACTCGGCGGCGGTATCCGCGACATGGCCACCATCGAACGCTGGCTCGACAAGGGCTTGCAGCGGGTGATCCTCGGCACGGTTGCGGTCGAAAACCCCGATCTCGTGCGCGAGGCGGCAAAGGCGTTCCCGGGCCATGTGGCCGTCGGCATCGACGCGCGCAACGGTCGCGTCGCAACCAAAGGCTGGGCCGAGGAAACCGACGTGATGGTGACAGACCTCGCCCGCTCCTTCGAGGACGCAGGTGTGGCGGCGATCATCTATACCGACATCAACCGCGACGGCGCGATGCAAGGACCAAACGTGGAGGCGACCGCCGAACTCGCGCGCGCCGTGTCGATCCCGGTGATCGCCTCTGGTGGTGTGTCCTCGCTGGATGACCTGATTGCCCTGCGCGACTGCGGCGCGGGCCTCAACGGCGCAATTTCGGGCCGCGCGCTCTATGACGGCGCGATTGATCTGAAAGCGGCGCTGGCCGCGCTCAAAACCGCCTAGATCGACCCGGCTTCAACCATATAGTTGTTGGCCGTACACATCGCTGCGTCGTCTGAAGCAAGGAACAGCACCATCCGCGCCAGATACACCGGCTCGATCAGATCCGGCAGACATTGCCGGTCGCGGTGCTTTTCCAAAGCCTCGGGCGAAGCCCAGAGCTCTTTCTGCCGCTCGGTCATGACCCAGCCGGGAACCACTGTGTTCACGCGGATGCGGTGCCCGCCCAGATCGCGCGCCATGGTGCGGGTCAGACCATGCACCGCTGCCTTCGCGGTGGTGTAGGCTGGCATGTCGCCGCCCGCTTCCCACCAGCTGTTGGACCCCATGTTGATGATCGACCCACCGCCGTCGCTGATCATATCAGGTGCCACCGCCTGAATGGCAAAGAACATGTGCCGCAGATTGGTGGACTGCCGCTCGTCCCAATATTCGGGTGTCACCTCGCGCCAGTCGTGACGGTCGTCGCGGGCAGCATTGTTCACCAACACCTGCGCTGGGCCAAGCTTGGCCTTCAGCTTGGCAAACGCCTCTTGCAGGGCCGGAATGTCGCGCAGATCGGCCTGCTCCCAGGCCACGGTGCCGTCGGTCGCATCCGTCAACGCCTGCGCACCCTCCGCGTCCAGATCGACGAACCCCACCTTCGCGCCCTGCGCGGCAAAGGCTTTGACGATTTCGGCCCCGATGCCCGACGCCCCACCGGTGATGAACACGGTTTTGCCGTTCAGGCTGGGATAACGCGCGAAATTCTCTGACATGGGACCCTCCTCTTTTCCTTGCCCAAAGGCATAATGCGCAACGCGCAGGCTTCACAAGCGGCGATCTTCGGGGTACGCGAAGACCCATGTTGAAGACCCGCATCATTCCCTGTCTCGATGTCGCCGATGGCCGTGTGGTCAAAGGCGTCAATTTCGTCGATCTGCGCGACGCCGGTGATCCGGTGGACGCCGCCCGCGCCTATGACGCGGCAGGAGCGGATGAGATCTGCTTCCTCGACATCCACGCCACCCATGAAAACCGCGGCACGATGTTCGACGTGGTGACACGCACAGCAGAGCAATGCTTCATCCCGCTGACCGTAGGTGGTGGGGTCCGTACCGTCGCGGATGTGCGCGCGCTGCTGCTTGCAGGCGCCGACAAGGTGTCGTTCAACTCCGCCGCCGTCGCCAATCCCGACGTGGTGGCCGAGGCCGCCGACCAGTTCGGCAGCCAGTGCATCGTGGTCGCCATCGACGCCAAGACGGTCAGCCCCGGCAAATGGGAGATCTTCACCCATGGCGGGCGCAAACCCACCGGCATCGATGCGGTGGAGTTCGCCAAGACGGTGGTCGCCAAAGGTGCGGGGGAAATCCTGCTCACCTCGATGGACCGTGACGGCACCAAGGCCGGGTTCAACCTGCCCCTTACGCGCGCGATTTCCGACGCGGTGGATGTACCGGTGATCGCAAGCGGCGGTGTCGGCACGCTGGATCACTTGGTCGAAGGTGTGACCGAAGGCGGCGCCAGCGCTGTTCTGGCCGCATCGATCTTCCATTTCGGCGAATACACGATTGGCGAGGCCAAGTCCCACATGGCCGCCGCAGGCATCCCGGTGAGGCTGACATGACGCTGGAAGAGCTTGAACAGATCGTCGCTGCTCGTGCAAACGCCTCCACCGACGAAAGCTGGACCGCCAAGCTTCTGGTCAAAGGCCCGGAAAAATGCGCCGAGAAATTCGGCGAGGAATCCATCGAGGCCATCATCGAAGCGATCAAGGGCGACCGTGACCGCCTGACCTCGGAAGCGGCGGACGTTCTCTTTCACCTGCTGGTGATGCTGAAATCCCGCGATGTCGCTCTGGCCGATGTGATGGCGGAATTGGCACGCCGTCAGGGACAATCCGGCCTGCAGGAAAAAGCCGCCAGATCCTGAACTTCTCTGGTTCCAAAATACTTCGGGGTTTGGGGCAGAGCCCCAAGCGTTTGCGTCAACGGAAACGCCGCGATGCGTCGACGCATCGCCCGCCCAGCTTCAGAGCTTGGACGAGATGATCCCGGTGTTGAACCCGCCCATGCGCAGCTCACCAAACAGACGTTGATATTCGATCTTGGGGCAGCGGTTCATCACCACATCCACGCCCCGCGCTTCGGCCTTGGCGGCAGCTTCGGCATTTTCGACTCCAATCTGCATCCAGATGGTCTGCAGATCGGGGAACGCCTCCAGTGCCTCGTCAACGATGGGCGGCACGGCTTCGGACCGGCGGAAGATGTCCACCATGTCCACCTTGGCGTCGATATCCGACAGCGACGCTTTCACTTCGGCCCCGAACAGCCGCTGCCCTGCATGGCCGGGATTGACCGGAATCACGGTGAACCCCTTGAGCGACAGGTAGCGCGCCACATAATAGGAAGGACGCACAGGATTGAGCGACACCCCCACGACGGCAATGGTCTTTGTGCGCTTGAGGACCTTGCGCAGGAAATCATCGGAATAAGTCATAAACCCTCTCTAGCCGGTCACCCGGCAAAGAAAAAGCGCCCAAGGGGGCCTTGGGCGCAAGTGTTGGAACGAGGGACAGTGAGGAGGTCGCGGATGTTCCGTTCCCGCGCCTCTTGAATGTGAGATAGGTATTGCGACGGGCATTTAAAGCGTGCGCCTGACGGATCCGGTCACAACTTTGTCAGAACTCAGGGAACAAGGGGCTCTGGCACCACCTGCGGCTGGGACACATGCAGGGTCTCGTGGATCCTTTCGGAGGGATCATCGCCCACCCGGCGGTGCCGGCGGTAGAGGAAAAGCTTGCCCCACCCCTTCCAGTTGCCCACCGAAGGCGCATGCACATCCTGCGGGAAACGGGCACTCCAGCCTTCGGGCAGCGGCAGACCTTCGCCTTCGGCGCGTTCCAACATCCAGACCAGTGGGATATTGGCCAGCGGGCGGGCCTCTTCGCGGCCGCGCAACTGACCGCCGATATCTCCGTGCACCCCCTTAAACCAAACCTGCTCGACATGCCCGGTCCAGCCCGGCGGGCAGGACCAGAGCACCGGCTCATAGGCCATGCGCCTTTCGTGATAGGCCAGCGCGTGCAATCCGCAGCGGATCGACGGGCCCAGTTGGTCGTTGTGGAAGGCGTGTTTGTCATTGGTAAATCGCCAGACGACCGGCCACCGCATTCCCAGCGCCTTGACCGTATCCCAGACGCCGACCACGGCAATCTCGGTTTCCGAGTGGCAGTAAAGTCGGGCGAAATCCTGTACCGCCTGATTGTCGGCAGCATAACGGTAATGGGTGTAAGCCTGACGGATGTTGCGTTCGGTGGCGTGCTCGGCCCGCACCAGCCCCACCCGGTCGATCACACCAGCCAACGAGCGCACCGCATAGGCGCCACGGGAATAGCCGAAGAGGAAAATCCGGTCGCCAGGCATGTAGCGCGAGGCGAGAAAGCCGTAGGCGCGGCTGATCTGGCGGTTGATGCCGCGCCCGACGGCAATGTCTGACGCGCTGCGCCAATCGGACCATTGAAGGCCGGAAGCGTAATAGAGCGACAGGTCGCCCCCGACCTCCTGCAACAGGTGAAACAGGCACCCGGCATTGGTTTCGTGCCCGGGTTCCAGCGACGACATGGTGCCGTCCAGAATGATCACATGGCTGCGCGGCCCCCGTCGAACGGTGACCGGCGACTGGTCCGCCGGAAACCTTCGGCGGAACCACCCGAGAACAAGATCACTCAGCCGCGACGCGCGCATCCTGCAACATGCCCCAGACCCGCTGTGGTGTGAACGGCATGTCAGCCTGCCGCACACCCCGCGCCCACGTCGCGTCCTGCACCGCATTGGCGACAGCGGCCAGCGCGCCGACGGTGCCCGCCTCGCCGCAGCCTTTCATGCCCATCGGGTTGGTAACCGACGGTGTCGCCACTGTGGTGAATCCGATCATGGGAATATCATCGGCACGCGGCATCGCGTAGTCCATGAACGTTGCCGTGAGGAGCTGCCCATCCTCGTCAAAGACCACCCGTTCGGTGAGCGCCTGACCCAGCCCCTGTGCCACCCCGCCATGCACCTGACCTTCGGCCAGCATCGGGTTGATAAGGTTGCCGAAATCATCGACCACCGTGTAACGGTCGACGGTCACATGGCCGGTCTCCGGGTCGATCTCGACCTCGGCCACATGGGCACCATTGGGGAAGCTGCGCGCATCAAGCGTTATCGTGGCATCGAAGGTCAGCAGATCGGTGCGTCCGGCGTCGCGTGCCATCTGCGCAACTTCGAGCATGGTCGGCGTGACGTTGGATGTGCCCACCCGGAACTGTTCGTCGTCAAAGCTGATCTCGGCTTCGTCCACGTTCTGCCGTTCGGCTAGGAAGGCGGTGAAGGCGGTGATGATCTTTTCAACCGCTGCCAGAGTGGCCGTGTTCTGGATCGTGACCGAGCGCGACCCACCCGTGCCACCACCCCGCGCGATCAGGTCGCTGTCGCCCTGCACAAAGCGGATCTTGTCTGCCGGGATGCCGGTCTGGTCGGACAGGAACTGGGTGAAGACAGTCTCATGCCCCTGCCCGTTCGACTGGGTGCCGACATAGATCGACGCGCCGCCATCGTCGTCAAAGGTAACCTTCACGTCCTCAACCGGTGCGCCAAGAATGCTTTCGATGTAAAAGCAGAGCCCCAGCCCGCGCAGTTTGCCCTCGGCCTCGGATGCCGCGCGGCGGGCGTCGAACCCGGCACGGTCGGCAAATCCTTCGGCGCGGGACAGAACCCGCTCAAAATCACCCACATCATAGGTCTCGCCCGTTGTGGTCTTGTAGGGAAACTGGTGCGGCTTGATGAAGTTTGCGCGGCGCAACTCCCAAGAATCGACGCCCAATTCCCGTGCCGCGCGGTCCATAATGCGTTCCAGCAGGTAGATCGCCTCGGGCCGTCCGGCCCCGCGATAGGCATCGACCGGAGTGGTGTTGGTGTAGACACCTTCGACCTGAAGCCACGAGGTCTGAACATCGTAGACCCCCATCAGCACCTTGGAGAACAGGCTGGTCTGGATCGCTTGCGCAAAATGCGAGTTATACGCGCCCATATTGGCAACGGTCTGCACGCGGTAAGCAGTGATGCGGTTGTTTTCGTCAAAGGCCAGTTCTGCTGTGTGGCGCAGGTCGCGGCCCGCATTGTCCGCGAGCATCGCTTCGGTCCGTTCCGACATCCAGCGCACCGGCTTGCCCAGCATCTTGCAGGCAATGGCAGTAAGGAAATTCTCGGGGTGCGGCATTCCCTTCATGCCGAAACCGCCTCCGGTGTCGGGGTTGGTGATGCGCACATCCTCTTCCGCCATGTTCAGAAGGCGTGCGATGTGTTTCTTGTGCTCCCACACGCCCTGCGCGTTGATCGCGACATGCAGGCGGTCGCCCTCCATCTCGGCATAGCAGCCGCGCGGTTCCATCGGGTTGACGATGATGCGGTTGTCTTCGACGTCGAGGCTGATGGTGCGGTGCGCGGTCTTGAACGCCTCTTCGGTCGCGGCCTCGTCACCCATGCCCCAGTCAAAGGCAACATTGCCCGGCGCTTCGGGGTGGAGCGCTTCGCCACCCGAGGCAAGGCCCAGATGCACGGGTTTATCCGTGTAATCGAATTCGATCAGTTCCGCCGCATCGCGGGCCGCCTCAAGGCTGTCGGCAACGATAAAGGCCACGGCCTCACCGACATGGCGCACCGTGTCTGTCGCGAGGATCGGGCGGAAGGGCGACGCGCCCATGCTGCCGTCGCGGTTCGGCACGGTGGTGCTCCAGAGGCCACGTGTGATGCCTGCCTCTGCCAGATCAGCGGCCGTCAGGACCAGATGCACGCCCGGCACCGCACGTGCCTCGGTCACGTCCAGTGTGTCGATGCTGGCATGGGCAACCGACGACCGGAACACGTAGCCACGCAATGCGCCATCTGGCGCGATGTCATCGACATAGCGCCCTGCACCGGTGAGAAACCGCACATCTTCGACGCGTTTGACCGATTGCGACTTGCCAAATTTATCCATGCTTCCCTCGCGCGTGTGACATCCCTCGTTGGGAACGGACACTAACCTGCGAGGCGGCACTGTCCAGCATGTTCGGGCAGAGACTCGAGGTTCACCAGTTGTCTTGTGCCGTAACCATTGAAGGGTGTGACAAGAGCAAGGCTGTAGGCCCCGGCCCCTGTGACCAGGATGTAATCGCCCTCGGCGATCGCGGCGGGCAACCGCCACGGGTCGGGCACACGGTCGAGGCTGTCGCAGGTGGGACCGAAGATGGTGAAGGGTTGCGAAGTACCCACCACCGGCTGGCCCTGAGTATCCAGAGCGATCAGGCGGCTGGGGACCGGCATGTCGCGCCATTCCCCCAACGCCCCATAAAGCCCGTCATTCAGGGTCAGCACGCCGTCGCCCCGCGCTTTGATGCGCAGCAGAAGCCAAGTGGCCTCGGCCACCATCGCGCGGCCCGGTTCGCACCAAAGCTGTGGTGGTTGGTCGGGGAAATGCGTTTGCACCGCCGCGCCGATCGTGTCGAAGAGGCTCTGGCGCAGGGCTGCCCCACCGCGTGGCAAGGACGGGAAACCGCCGCCGACATTCAACGATGCCAACCGCACCCCGGCGCGCTGCGCCACTTGGGCGGCCGCCGCGATATAGTCGGCCCAGCTTGTCGGGTCAGTACATTGGGTGCCGGGGTGGAAGGTCAGTGCCGGGGTCAGTCCCCGCTCCGCAACAGTCCGCAGAAGTTCTGTGGCTATGTCGGGTGCGGCCCCGAATTTGCTGCCGAAATCATACGCCCCGCCACCGCGTTTCAACGACAGACGCACGGCGACTTCGGTGCCTGCGGGCAACTCACCCAGTTTGTCGAGTTCGGACATCCGGTCCACTGACCACGAGGCCACGCCCAGCGCCTTGGCCTGCGCGATCTCGGACATGGAGCGGACCGGGTTGTGGTAATGCAGTCGCGCGGTTGGGCAAACGGCGCGCACAGCCGTCATCTCGGGCACCGAGGCCACGTCGAACACCGTCACCCCGGATTGCACCAGAATGTTCAGAATGTCGGGGGCCGGATTGGCTTTGACCGCGTAGCTGACCAGACCGGGAAAGCCCCGCAGGAAGCTTTTCGCCGTGCGCCGCAGCACCTCGGGGCGCAGGATCGCCAGCGGATCGTCCGGTTGATCGGTCTGGATCAGCGTTGCGATCCGCGCACGGTCGTAGCGCGCATCTGTGTTGTCTTGTGCCCCTGCAACCATGACTGCCTCATGTGGTTTTGTTTCTTTCAGTGTGCCCATTGTCTCCGTCGGTTTGTGTCGGCAGTTCTTGCAAAACAGACTCATTTGCACTCAGACTGACGGAATGAGCGTACAGATTGACGAAACCGATGCCGAATTGATCGCCCTGCTGCGCCGCGATGCGCGGATGCCGGTGGCCGAACTGGCGCGCAAGCTGGGTCTGGCCCGCACCACGGTGCAGACACGCATCGACCGGCTCTTGGAGAAAGGTGTGATCGCCGGGTTCACCCTGCGCGGTGGCGATGCGCTGGCCGCCCCGATCCGCGCCACTGCGCTGGTGTCGATTGCCCCGCGCACCGGTCCGGCGGTGCTGTCGCGGTTGAAATCCTTGCCGAGTGTGGAGGCGGTGTTCACCGTATCGGGCCGGGTCGATCTGGTGGTCGAGATCAGCGCAAAGACGACGCAGGAGCTGGACCGGACGCTGGACGACATCGCCGAGGCGAAGGGCGTTCAAAGCTCGGAGAGTTTCATCCACCTGTCGACCAAGATCGACCGACGGGGATAGGGCCGACGCGGCGTCGACGCCGCGTTTTCGCAGCTACAAAGCTGCGATGCGCCTAGTCTTCCTCGGCGGTGCTGTATTTCTGGATCAGCCCAGCTTGGGCGATGAAGAACGCAAAGGTTGCCACCAGTTGGCCCACGGTGTCCCAAAGAACGAACGTTTGTTCCGACATCAATTGCCATATCGCAATATTAAGCAGCGCCATGCCAAAGAAGAACCCGGTGACGCGGCGCGTCAGTTGCATCCAACCTTCATCTTCAAGCGGCATCAGTTCTTCCATCACGTAACGCAGCCAGGACCGGCCCAAAAGCAACCCGACACCAAGGATGGCTCCGAAAACGCCATAGATAAGGGTTGGTTTGAGCTTGACGAAACGGTCATCGTTGAACCAGACGGTCAGCCCGCCCATGACAATCAGAACAACGGCGGTGAACACCTGCATGCGCCCGATGGCTCCGGTCAGCCACCAGATCGCCAGCATGGAGGCAAGGAACACCGGCACAAACACGGCAGTCACCGCGACGAATGCGCTGTAGTCCTGCCCTCCGAGGGTAAAAATATCGTCCTTGAACCAGAAATAGGCAATCAGAAACCCAAACACCGGGCCCAGTTCCAGTACAGATTTCAACCATTGCGGGACGTGCCGTTGTGCCAAGTCTCAGCCTCCGAATTCCACGATGACAGCCCCTAGCGCGATCAGGGCCATGAGCGCAATCCTGCGCGGACCGACAGTTTCCTTCAGGAACACCCAACCGATGATCGCGGCAAAGACGGTTGATGTTTCGCGCAGCACCGCCGCCTCGCCCACCTGATCGAGCCGTGTGGCCACCATGATGGAGCCGAAACTGAAAAACGCCACAAGCCCGCCGATCACACCTCTGACAGCCAGCGGACCGAGGGCGGGTTTGTAGGTCATGTTGCGATAGCGGAGTGCGGCGATGATCGGCATGGCGATGCCGTCGATCATGAAGAACCACGCAAGGAAGGTGAACGGGTCAGACGTAGCGCGGATGCCATAGGCGTCATAGGTGGTGTAGAGCGCCACAAAGAGCCCCGTGGCCACGGCAAAGGCAAGCGCCGCCGGCAGCGTGTCGCGCGCGGCTTCGAGAAAGATCAGGTTGTAGATCGCAAGACCGAAGATCCCCGACAGCAGGACCGCGAAGCCAAACCACTGGCTGCCGGTGAAGACCTCGCCAAAAATGAGATAGGCCCCGATGACTGCGAACAGCGGCCCCGTGCCGCGCACAACCGGGTAGACGACGGTGAACGCGCCTTTGGTATACGCCTGCGCCTGCAAGAGCTTGTAACCAAAGTGAATCAGGAAGGCGCCCAGAAAGATCGGCCACATATGCGGTTCCGGCCAAGGCACCACAAACAGCGCAAAAGGTGCTGCCATCAGCCCATAGCTGACATCAATCGCACCGCGCGACATCCACGGATCGTGCTTGCCCTTTTGCAACGCGCCAAAGGCGGCGTGCAGAACCGCCGCCAGCAGCACCAGCCAGAAGGCAAGCCGCTGCCCGGCCTCGGTGCCTTCGATGGAGACCAGCCAATCGCTGATCATGGGCGGTGGACGGATTTTGCAAAATCCGTCTCAGGGGCGCTGCCCCTCGGCGCTGCGCGCCTCACCCCGAAGTATTTGGAAACCGGAGATTGGATCATTCGGTGCCAAGCCCCGTCAGGGCAGCGGCAAATTCCTCGGGGTCGAAGGGTTGCAGGTCGTCGATCTGTTCGCCGACACCGATGGCGTGGATCGGCAGGCCGAACTTGTCCGCGAGCGCGACGAGAACGCCGCCTTTGGCAGTGCCGTCGAGTTTGGTCATTACCAGACCCGAGACATCGGCGAGTTTCTGGAAGGTCTCGACCTGGCTGAGTGCGTTCTGGCCCGTCGTGGCGTCGAGCACCAGAAGCGTGTTGTGCGGCGCGTCGGGGTCTTTCTTGCGGATCACACGGACGATCTTGGCCAGTTCCTCCATCAGGTCCTGACGGTTTTGCAGACGGCCAGCTGTGTCGATCATCAGCAGGTCCGCGCCCTCGGCCTGCGCCTTTGTCATCGCGTCGAAGGCAAGGCTGGCGGGGTCCGATCCTTCGGGGGCGGTGAGCACCGGCACGCCCGCGCGGTCGCCCCAGACCTGAAGCTGTTCGACGGCAGCGGCGCGGAAGGTGTCGCCTGCGGCAATCACCACCTTCTTGCCCGCGGCGCGGAACTGGCTGGCAAGCTTGCCGATGGTGGTCGTCTTGCCAGAGCCGTTCACACCCACGACCAGCACCACCTGCGGTTTGGTCGGGTAGAGCGGCATCGGTTTGGCAACCGGCTCCATAATGCGGGCCACTTCGCCTGCCAGCAGTTCCTTGATCTCGCGCACGCTGAGTTTCTTGCCAAAGCGCCCTTCGGCGATATTGGCGGTGACGCGCAGGGAGGTGTCGACGCCCATATCGGCCTGGATCAGCAGCTCTTCAAGCTGTTCCAGCATGTCGTCGTCGAGCTCGCGCCGGATTTCGGTGGGGGCTGTCGTACGGCCCAACAGGCGGCCGAGGAAACCGGGCTTGCGGGCTTCGGGTGCTGCGCGCTCTTCAACGAGGCCGACGGATTGCACCGGAACTTCGGCAGGTGGTGCCGGGGGCGTTTGGCGTGGCGGTTCGGGGATCGGGTCGCTGGGTTGCGGAGCTTCCGCAGGTCGGGGCGGTGGACTGACCGGGGTCGGCTCGGGCACCGGCATGTCAGGGCCGGGTGTGGGTGGTGTGTCCTGCGGCCGGTCGGGCTGCGGGATTTCCTGCGGAGCCTCCGGCTCTGGTTCCGGGAGAACTGGCTGCGGAACCTCGGCGGGCGCGTCGGGCTCCGGCAGGTCCGGTTCTGGCACCTCTTCCGGTGTTGGGGGTGCGGGCACGTCCGGCGGCGGGGTTTGTGGCGCGGGCGGGGACGGCGGGGTCGGGTCGCTGGGCGGCGGCGCTTCGGGGGTTGGGGTTTCCTCACCACCGTCAGAGACGATGGCGTCCAACCCCTCGTCCAGCTTGGACGAGGATTTGAAGAGCTTGGATTTCAGCTTGCCGAAAAAGGACATGAGAACCGTCCGTGTCTGCGTCGTTCCCCTTCACCTAGTCCTTATCCGGGCAAGATGGAAGGCTCAGACCTCGTCGGGGAAATGCTTCATCGTCAGACGGATGGGGTTCGGTGCTGCCTGCCCCAGCCCGCAGATCGACGCATCGGCCATTGCGGTGCAGAGTTCCTCAAGCAGCGGTTGGTTCCAATGGTCGGCCTGCATCAGTTTGACCGCCTTTTCGCAGCCCACGCGGCAGGGGGTGCACTGGCCGCAGGATTCGTCCTCAAAAAAGCGCAGCATATTGAGCGCAGCATCGCGGGCGCTGTCTTTGTCAGACAGCACAACCACGGCGGCGGAGCCGATGAACGACCCGTGCGGTTGCAGCGTGTCGAAGTCGAGCGGGATGTCGTTCATCGAGGCCGGGAGGATGCCGGAGGATGGGCCACCGGGCTGGTACGCCTTGAAGCTGTGCCCCTGAGCCATGCCACCTGCGGCGGCGATGATGTCGGTGATCGTGCTGCCAGCGGGGAGCAGGTAGACACCCGGATTGGCGACACGGCCCGACACCGAGTAGGATCGCAGGCCTTTGCGTCCGTTCTTTTCGGTTGTGTTCAGGCATTCCGGCCCTTCGCGGCAGACGCGGGCGACCCAATAGAGCGTTTCGACGTTGTGCACCAAGGTGGGACGGTCGAAGATGCCCACCTGCGCCACGAAAGGCGGGCGGTGGCGGGGCATGCCGCGCTTGCCTTCGATGGATTCGATCATCGCGGATTCCTCGCCGCAGATATAGGCCCCTGCCCCGCGTCGCAGGTCGATATAGCCGGGGGCAACCATGCCCGTGGCCTCCAAGGCTGCAATCTCGCGGCGCAGGATTTCGAGGACGGCAGGGTATTCGTCGCGCATGTAGATGAAGCAGGCTTCGGCCTCGACCGCCCAGGCGGCGATCAGCATGCCTTCAAGGAAGAGATGCGGCGCGCGTTCGAGGTAGAACCGGTCCTTGAACGTGCCCGGTTCGCCCTCATCCCCGTTCACGGCGAGGTAACGCGGACCGGGATTGGCGCGCACGAAGCCCCATTTCTTGCCCGAGGGAAAGCCCGCGCCGCCAAGGCCGCGCAGGCCGGAGGCGAGCACCTTTTCCTGCACGTCTTCCCAATCGCCATTGGCGCGCAGGTCGATCAGCGTCGTGTAGCCACCGGTTTTGAGGTAGGCGTTCAGATCCTGATAATCGGGAATGTGGGCGTGGGTGTCGCCTGCCGCGATGGCGGCCTGCACCTTTTCCGGGGTCGCATGGTCGATATGGTTATGGCCCAGCTCCAGCACTGGTGCGGTGTCGCAGCGGCCCATGCAGGGCGCGCGGAGGACACGGACCTGCGTGGGGTCGAGCCCCTCTTGCAGCGCCGACATCAACTGTTGCGCCCCCGCCAGTTCGCAGGAGAGCGAATCGCAGACGCGGATGGTCAGCGCGGGCGGCGGGGTCTCGCCTTCTTTGACCACATCGAAATGGGCATAGAAGGTGGCGACCTCGTACACCTCGGCCATGCTGAGGCGCATCTCTTCGGCCAGCGCGCGCAGGTGTGCGGCGCTCAGATGACCATGGGCATGCTGGATCAGATGCAGGAATTCGATCAGCAGATCGCGGCGGCGCGGATGGTCGCCGAGCAGTGCCCGCACCTCGGCCAGCGCCTCATCCGTGAATTGACGGCCCTTCGGCGTCTTGCGGCCTTTGCCGCGTCCGGATTTCCAGACACCTTTGCGTTCGTCCAATGCCATTCGGGTCGCCCTCTGTTCGCGTGTGACGGCAAACTTGCACAGGCGCGACAGCGCCACGAGCCTGAAAACGACGTTCAACACAAGCGAACCGCCTCTGCACGGGCGCGCATGGGCAACCTGCGGCGAATTTCGGAAATCTTACGCCGATCTCATTTGTGCGATGCGCCGGTCTTGGCTAGGCTGGGGGCATGAAACAGACATTCGCTTTCGCTGTTCTTGCGACACTTCTGGCTGCGCCTGTGTTCGCGGCCGAGCCGATGAATGGCGCGCAATTCGAATCCTATGTGACCGGAAAAACGCTCTATTTCGGGCAGAACGGTCAGGCTTACGGTGTGGAAGAATATCTTGATGATCGGCGGGTGCGCTGGTCGTTTCTGGATGGCGATTGCAAGGACGGCGTCTGGTACGAAGATCACGGCATGATCTGCTTTGTCTACGACGACAACCCGACCCCGCAATGCTGGTCATTCTTCAAAGAGGCCAACGGGTTGCGGGCGATTTTCGAGAATGACCCGAACGCGACCACGCTTTACGAGGCGCAGCAGAACGATGAGCCGATGATGTGCCTCGGCCCGGATGTCGGTGTCTAGGGCCGCATGTCTGACGCGTTGAGTCACCTGTCGGAAATGACCATGATATCAAGAAACTTGTCCGGGGCCGGAATTTGAAGATCCTTCTTTACCAAATCTATGGCACGCAAAGCGTCTATCACCTTGAATTGACCTACAGCGTTCTGTCCGCCGCGCGGTTTCTGAAGGACGACCCCGACGACATTCGGATCTGTCTGCTCGCCGGTCCGGGCAATGAACGGCCTGACCTGCCGGTCGAAAACATTCCGGTTTCCGATGAGACCCTCAACCGCTGGCAAATGGGCGGCTCCTACAACCACGCCATTCAGGCGCTTGGGTTGAAAGACGCGCTGGACCAGTTCAAGGCCCCTGTCGTTCTGATCGACAGCGACACGGTGTTTCACAAGCATCCCAAGCATATCTTCGACCGGATAGGCCCCGGCCGAACCGTCATGCACACGCGCGAAGGCACGTTGCGGGATGGCTTCGAATGGGCAGAGTGGGACCGGATCATCCAGCAGACGCAAGGGAGCCTTGCCGGGATCGACATCACGCCCGACAGCGTGATGTACAATGCCGGAGTGTTGGGGGTGCACCCGCAGGACATCGGCGCCGTCGATGACGCGATCGCTGTCATGCAGAGTGTTCGGGACATCAGCACGGTGTTCACAGCGGTGCAGCTCGCGACCTCGCTGGCGTTTGCGGCGCGGACCGATCTGTCGGTCTGTGATGATGTGGTGGAGCATTACTGGGCCGGGCCGCGGGCCTTTTACCAGTACCAGATGAAGCAGATGTTCAATGGGCCCACCGGAGCTGAGCGGGACCGCCAGCAGGATGCCGCGCTTGCGCCGTTGAGCACGCAGCTGACCGGCAAGCTGAGCCATCGGTTGATCGCCCGGATGAAGAGCCTGCGCTCGGGCGGCGACCCGCGGTATGTCTATGCTGTCACCGCTTATCTGAGCGCGCTCGATCGGTGCGATGATGACCCGGATCTGGCCAATGTCTGGGCGACGACCGCACTCAATATCCTGCAATGGGGCTTGGGCGATAACACGGCACAGGTAAGGCTCAAGGATTTTGAGCACTTCACCCCGGAACGGATCGGTCAGCAGGGCTGGATGCAGCCCTCACTGAAGCAGAAATGGACGGACTACTGCAGGAAGGTCGAGGACAGCAGGCTGTCCAAATCCGCCCAGTGAAAACGCAGGATCAGCACCGTTGTTAAAAGACCGGCCACCGCAAAGATCACGTCATGCAGCGGATCCCAAGCCTTGTGCCGGTGGGCCAGCCAGATCACCACGGGATGCACCAGAACCTGTGACAGCCACAGACCGAAAAGCGCGCCGATCAGGCCGTACATCTCCATACCCACAATGAACAGTGACGTCTGGGCGACCGCCTTGAACAACAGCAGGATGAACACCCCGCGGGAATCGCCTTGGCTCAGCGCGGCGTAATCATAGGTCATCCCGATCAGATAGGGGATGTTCATGCAGGCCACGACCACGACGATGCCACCGGAGGCGAGGAAATCGTCGTCATAGAGAAAGTCGACCAACCAGATGCCGGAGAACGCCAGCACGAACTGCATGCCCAGAACAAGGAAGGTGAGCGTGAAGCGGATTTTGCGGATTGACGCGAAATTCTCGGCGGAGGCCCCGGGCGGTTTTTCCCGGTAGAGCGGGATCATGACCTGTGACAGCACCGTTGCGGCCATGAGCTGCGGAAAGCTGGCAAGGAAATAGCCGACATTGTAGATGCCAAGCGCCTCCATCGAGATGTATTTCCCGAGGATCGCCTTGTCGCCCTGTGTCAGCAGAAAGCCACAGAGCGTGCTGAGAAAGATCCACTTCCCGAATGTGATGATCTCGCGCGCCGCATCAGGGGACCACAGGAACCTGTTTTTTGGTCCCGGAAGAAAGACGTTCATCAGCACGAGCTTCAGAATTGCTGCAAGTACCCCGCCAAGAACCAGCGCCCAGACACTGCGCATGATGTAGGCCAGCGCCAGCATGAAGACGAGGCTGATCACCTGGCTGACAAGGTTCAGAACCGTGACCCGGCCCAGCGCCAGATGGCGACTGGCTGTCAGGATACGCGTGGGATCGAACCCAGTGATGAGCAGCGCAAGCCCTGCCACGGGCAGCATCGTTTGCAGTTGCGGATCGTCGTAGAACCACGCGGCCCAGAACCCGAGCACGCAGCACGCCACCCAAAGGATCGCCCCACGGATCACCTGAAGCGTCCAGGCGGTGTTGACGAAGTCCGGCTCGTCGCCGCGTTTGCTTTGCTGGATCGAAGGCGCGACCCCGATATCGGACAGCATGGTCAGACCGATCAGGAACACGTTGATCAGGGCCATGAGCCCGAACGCTTCGGGAAAAAGAATGCGGGTCAGCAGCAGATTGGAGAGCAGCCGAATGGCCTGCGAGGCGGCATAGCCAAAAGCCACCCAGCCCGTGCTGCGGATCAGCCGAGCTACAACATGTGAGCCGCGCCATGCAACTTGCACTCTTTATTCCTTACTGCCGCTCTTGCCTGTCGCGAGACATGTCTCAAATCCGGGCGGTGATGTCATGTCCTTGTTGCGTTCGCACTCCAAAGACACCTGCGCCTGTTGCAAAGGTTTCACCTTATTCGGGCGGTATTATGGCGCCGGGAGGTGGCTGTTCTGCGGGTTCGGGCCAGCCAGAGCAAAAACTTGGCGACAAAGCCCATGCCCGCCAAACGGGTGCGGAAACGAAAAAGGCCGGTCAGAAGACCGGCCTTGAGATTTCTGTTCAGCGCGCTGCTTATTCGCGGTTGCCGAAAAGCTGCAGCAGGAACATGAACATGTTGATGAAGTCGAGGTAGAGGCGCAGCGCACCCATAATCCCCGATTTCGCCAGCCATTCACTATCTGCGTGTGCGGCGTGCTGGACATACTCGTTCTTGATCGACTGCGTGTCATAGGCGGTCAGACCAGCGAAGATCAGAACACCCAGGATCGAGATGGCGAACATGATCGCCGGAGATCCGAGGAAGATGTTGATGATCGACGCCACGATGAGACCGATCACACCCATGATGAGGAACGCCCCCCAACCGGAGATGTCCTTCTTGGTTGTGTAGCCCCACAGCGACAGGCCTGCGAAGGCGATCGACGTCACAAGGAAGACCTGCGCGATCGAGAAGCCTGTGAAGGCGACAAAAATCCAGCTCAGGCTCAGGCCCATCACCGCCGCGAAGGCGTAGAAGAAGAGTTGCGCGCCTGCCGCGGACAGCTTGTTGATCGCTGCGCTGAAGGCAAAAACCATGATCAGCGGTGCGAACATGACGATCCAGCCAAGGATGTTCGGCTGAAGCGTTGCAGGATCGCGGAAAACCGCCAGCAGACCGGGGCTTGTACCCACGGCCCAAGCGACAGCAAAGGTGATCAGCATGCCAACCGACATGGTGCCGTACACCTTATTCATGTGCGCGCGCAGACCCTCATCAATCTGGGCGGCTCGGGCGCCAGCAACGCCGGTCGTCCGGATTGTGTTATACTCAGCCATTCATCCCTCCGAAATAAATCTGGATGCCCCCCGTGTAAGATGGGGGGCAGATGAAGGGAATATCGGGGCTTTAGCGTGGTATTTCAAGCATTCCGGGACAGTGGGGCCACTGAAAAATACAGGGCATTTACATTTTTACGCGCTGACGGACCGAAATTGGTCCGTTTTTACTTGGTCCAATGCGTCGGGGCATCCCAGATGGGGCGATTTGCCTCGGCTTCGGCGGCACCACGATCAAGACCGATATCGGCCAGAAGATGCGCATCAAGCTGCGCAAGACGTGCGCGGCTGCGGTGGACATCAAAAGCGTGGGTGATGCGGGACAGCAGACCGCCGTGGGAATGCCGCGCGCTGCGGCCAAGAGACATTTGTATCGAGCTCGACATGTGAATTTTCCTTTCCATTCCGTGATGGGTTCCGGGCGAACCATCGTATTGCCTGATGTATATGGCGGTGCTATGGTCATTTGTGAAACGAATGTTATTGAAGTGATCCATCAAGGTTTGTGATATATGAGAAATCTCGACATCACCACGCTCCGCTCGTTCCTTGCGGTGGCCGACGCGGGCGGCGTGACGCGTGCAGCGTCCTTCCTGAACCTGACGCAATCGGCGGTGTCGATGCAGATCAAACGGCTTGAGGAAAACCTGAACCTTACCCTGCTCGACCGTCAGGGCCGCGGGGTCGTCCTGACGGCTGCGGGGGAACAGCTTCTGGCCTATGCGCGGCGGATCGTCGATCTGAACGATGAGGTCTATGGCAAGCTGACCAACACCGTCTGGGAAGGCGAGATCATCCTCGGCGTGCCGCATGACATCATCTATCCGGCGATTCCGAACGTGATGAAAGCTATGCAGCGCGATTTCCCGCGTGTGAAAGTGCAGTTGCACAGTTCCTATTCCAGCGAACTCAAGGAACGCTTCGCACGCGGCGACGCGCATGTGATCCTCACCACCGAGAGCAAACCCGACGGCACCGCCGAGACACTGATGAAAGTGCCGTTGCGCTGGTACGGCGCGCCTGGGGGACAGGCGTGGAAATCCAGCCCCCTGCCCGTGGCTTTCTGCAATCACTGCTCGTTCCGGCCTGTCGCGCTGAGCACTCTCGAAAAGAAAGGCGCAGCTTGGGATCTGGTTCTGTCGTCGGACAGCGACCGCGCGATTGAGGTCGCTGTCAGTGCCGATCTTGCGGTGACATCGGTTCTCGAAGGCCACGAGCCGCCCCAATTCGAGGCGATTCCGGCAGGTGCGAACCTACCAGATCTCGGCTACCAGTCGGTTGCGCTCTATCGCGGCACTGCCCGCCCGCAGATCATCGAGCCACTATGCGACCTGCTGCGGCGCGAGTTTGCAGCGATTTCGGGTGTCGATCTGCGCGCGGCGGCGGAGTAAGGCCCGCCGCCGGGCCTACCCACGCTTTATCTTGTGATTTCAATCACAACCTTGCCGGTCGACACGCGGCTGCGCAGAAGTTCCAGTCCTTCCGCCGCACCCTCCAGCGAAAGCACATGGCTGACATGCGGCGAAAGCCGCCCGTCGCAATACCACTGCATCAACGTGGCCAGACTGCCTGTCACCACCTCGGGCCGGAATTGCAGGTAGCCGCCCCAATACACGCCCAGCACCGACAGGTTCTTGACCAGTAGGTGGTTCGACTTGACCTGCGGAACCTCGCCGCTGGCAAAACCGATGGGAAGCAGTCGCGCTTCGGGTTTGCAGGATCGGAACGCCGCCGTGAACTGTTCGCCGCCAACGGGATCATACACCACATCAGTGCCGCCCAGCGCTTTCATCTCGGCACGGATGTCCTGCGTTTCAGCGTCGATCAGGTGATCCGCGCCAGCAGCTTTGGCGGCCTCCAACTTGGCCGCACCTCGGGCGCAGGCGACGACATTAGCCCCCATCAATTTGCCGATCTCAACCGCCGTCAGTCCGACGCCCCCGGCAGCGCCCAGCACCAGAAGCGTTTCGCCCGGCTGCAAGCGCGCGCGGTGATCCAGCGCGACATGGCTGGTGCCATAGGCAATCTGGAAAGCCGCCGCATCGACCATCGACATGGCGTCCGGCAAATGCACCGCGCGACGCGCGTCAAAGCAGCCGTATTCTGCCAGACCACCCTGCCCGCCAAAGACCGCAACCCGATCGCCAGGCGCGAATCCCTCCACGCCCTCTCCAAGCGCATCAACGGTGCCGGATACCTCCATACCGAGAGTGAAAGGCAATTTCGGCGTGTCCTGATAGGTGCCTTTCACCATCAAAAGGTCAGCAAAATTCAAGCCGCAGGCGTGGATTCGGACACGAATCTCTCCCGAAGCGGGTTCGGGTAACGCGACGTCACAGATTTGGGGGGCATCATCGTGACTCTGGACCTGATACGCTTTCAAAGGGGACTCCCATATTAAATTTTCATGATGTGACTTTGGCTTACACGGCGAGACCTGTCACGGGGGCCTCATCATGTTTGCGATAACAAAATTACAAAAATCACTAAAACACTTGCTGTTTGTTAACGATTTTCTGAAGGGCTGGCCCAATTATCTTGCCCTCATACCTGTCATACTATAGCTTCCGCCCATCAATAACCGGATAGGTTGTCCTGCTTAGGGTTTACTAAAGCACCTGTGCCTATCATTCTGTCCGAAACAAAAAGACTAAATGTCGTTTGACGAAAGGGAGCAAGATGGCACATCCTGTTGACGTCCATGTGGGAAAGCGGGTCCGGCATCGGCGATGGCTGGTTGGGATGACCCAACAGCAGCTGGCTGAAAAAGTCGGAATCAAATTTCAGCAGATCCAGAAATACGAAACCGGCGCGAACCGCGTTAGCGCATCCCGTCTTTGGGACATTGCCGATGCTCTCGACGTTCCGGTCGCCTTCTTCTTTGAAGGCATTGAGGAAGCCGAGTCCAAAGAAGCACAGTCCGCCACATCCGAGGCAATCCCTGCCGACCTTCTGGGCGACAAGGAAGCGCTGGACCTGATCCGCTCCTACTACGCGATCCCGGAAAACCAACGTCGTCGTCTGTTCGAACTCGCGCGCGTCCTGTCAGACGTCGCTTGAGCCGTACTGCTACCTGAGGTAGCCCTAAACGGGCTGCTTGCAGGAGGCGTTTAATGACAAAATTCACTTCGGACGATGCCGCTGACCTTTGGTCAGTGGCCGAACGCATGGCTGACGCCGCCCGTGCGGCGATCCTGCCGCATTTCCGGTCGGAAGGTCTGACCGCCGACAACAAGGTTGCGGGCGGATTCGACCCTGTCACCATCGCCGACCGAGCCTCCGAAACAGCAATGCGTGAAGTGCTGGCCGAATTGCGGCCGCAGGACAGCATTCTGGGCGAAGAACATGGCACTGTGGAGGGCACAAGCGGCCTGACATGGGTGCTCGATCCGATCGACGGCACGCGCTCCTTCATCAGCGGCACACCAACTTGGGGTGTGCTGATCGCCCTGTCTAACAGCACTGGCCCGGTCATGGGCATGATCGACCAACCCTATGTAGGCGAACGATTTATGGGGGGACTGGGACGCTGCAACTGGACGGGTCCGGGGCGCGACGGGACACTTGCCACAAGAAAGACAACGGCGCTGGCGGATGCCACTCTCTTCACCACCTTCCCGGAAATCGGCACCGACGATGAGCGCGTCGCGTTTCAACGTGTCGCCCGCGAGGTCAAGCTGACGCGCTATGGCTGCGACTGCTACGCCTATGCGCTGCTGGCCGCCGGACAGATCGACCTCGTGATCGAAGCCGGGCTGAATGCCTATGACGTCCAGGCACCGATCGCAGTGATCGAAGCCGCAGGCGGTGTTGTGACCCAATGGGACGGCAGCCCAGCCCATGATGGCGGCACGACCCTCGCCGCCGCCACGCCCGAGTTGCACGCCGCCGCGATGGCGCTTCTGAACGGCTGACACGCGCACCGATCCGCGCTACACTTGACCCCGCCCGGGCGAGTCCTTCCGCTCCTTTTCTGTCGCCCCGGCGGGTTATCCTTACCGAAAAGGGCACGATTTGTGTGGAGGGAGCGGCATGGCCATCCTGATCAAGAACGCCACAACCATCCTGACGATGGACACCGCTCTGGCAGAGCTGGCACAGGCGGACATTCGCATCGAAAACGGTGTCATCACGGAAGTCGGCAGCGGGCTGACCGGCGCGGAAGAGACCATTGACGCCACAGGCTGCGTGGTCACGCCCGGGTTGGTCAACACTCATCACCATCTGTACCAGACCCTGACCCGCGCGGTGCCGGGCGGGCAGGACGCGCTGCTCTTTGGCTGGCTCCAGACGCTCTACCCGATCTGGTCACGCTTTGGCCCGGAAGAGATGTATATCTCGGCCCAGATCGGCTTGGCGGAACTGGCGCTGTCAGGCTGCACACTGACCTCGGACCATCTCTACCTCTACCCGAACGGCGCGCGCCTTGATGATACAATCGCCGCCGCGCAGGACATCGGGATGCGCTTTCACCCGACACGGGGCGCGATGAGCATTGGCGAAAGCGATGGCGGGCTGCCGCCGGATTCGCTGGTCGAAGACGAAGCCGCGATCCTTGAAGACTGCATCCGCGTGATCGACGCCCATCACGACCCGCGCGAAGGTGCGATGGTGCGGGTGGGGGTGGCCCCCTGTTCCCCCTTCTCGGTAAGCCGCGATCTGATGCGCGATGCTGCGCTTCTGGCGCGCGACAAGGGCGTGATGCTGCACACCCATCTGGCCGAGAACGACGAGGACATCGCCTATTCCGAGGCGCAGTTCGGCTGTCGCCCGGGCCAATATGCCGAAGACCTCGGCTGGACCGGACCGGATGTCTGGCACGCGCATTGCGTCAAGCTCGACGGGCAGGAGATCGACCTGTTCGCCAAATCCCGCACCGGGGTGGCGCATTGCCCATGCTCCAACTGCCGACTGGGTTCTGGCATCGCCCCCGTCCGCGCCATGCGCGATGCAGGCGTGCCGGTGGGTCTGGGCGTCGACGGGTCAGCCAGCAATGACGCGGGCAATCTGGTGGCCGAGGCCCGTCAGGCGATGCTGCTGCAACGGGTGGTCAATGGCGCAAACGCCATGAGCGCGCGAGAAGCGCTCTACATCGCGACCCGAGGCGGGGCCGAGGTGTTGGGCCGTCCGGATTGCGGCCGGATCGCGGTTGGCAAGCGCGCCGATATCGCCATCTGGGACGTGACCGGGGTGGAAAGCGCCGGAAGCTGGGATCCGGCGGCGTTGCTTCTGGCGGGGCCGACGCGCGTGAAGCACCTGCTGGTCGAAGGGCGCCAAATCGTGCGTGATGGGCATGTCACCACAATCGACCTGCCCCGCGTGATCGAACGGCAGAATACCCTTGCATTGGCGCTGATGAGTTGAGCGCCCAAAGCTTTTCAAAAAGCTTTGCCAGATACTTAGAAGCATCTGGAACGATGCGCCCAATTTGCTAGTGTCGCTGCAAACCTATGCAGACTGAGGGGCCGAGCCGATGACACGCATCAAGACCACCCATGTCGGATCGCTGCCACGCACCCAGAAGGTGGTGGATTTCATCTTCGCCCGCGAGAACCGTCATGACTACGACCCCGTGGCCTTTGATGCCACGATGACCGAGGCCGCATCACAAACCGTGCGCCGACAGGTCGAAGCCGGGATCGACATCGTGTCGGATGGCGAAACCTCCAAGATCAGCTACGCCACCTATGTGAAGGACCGCTACACCGGCTTCGACGGCGACAGCCCGCGCAACGCGCCGGCTGACCTCAAACTCTTCCCGTCTTTCCTAGAACGCCTCAAGGACGATGGCGGCACACCGAAATACGCGCGCCCGATGTGTATGGGTGAGGTGAAGTCCAAAGGTCAGGGTGAATTGGAAACCGATATTGCCAACCTCAAGACCGGGATGGCGGCGCATGGCGCAACGGAGGCGTTCATGAACGCCGCATCCCCCGGTGTGATCTCGCTATTCCTGCAGAACCAGTATTACCCCACCCGCGACGCCTATCTCGCAGCACTGGCCGATGCGATGCGCGACGAATACCGCACCATTGTGGACAGCGGGCTGATGCTGCAACTCGACTGCCCCGATCTGGCGCTGTCGCGGCACATGATTTTCACCGACCTGAGCGATGCCGAGTTCGTCAAGATCGCCGAGGGCCATGTCGAGGCGATGAACCATGCTCTTGACGGGATCGACCCGGCCCGCGTGCGGGTGCATATCTGCTGGGGCAATTACGAAGGCCCCCATGTTTGCGACATCGACATGGACACCGTGTTCCCAACGCTGATGAAGGTCCGCGCAGGCCAGGTGCTGTTCGAGACTTCAAATCCCCGGCACGCACATGAATGGACGGTGTTCCGCGACCGCAAATCCGAGATTCCCGAAGACATGGTGCTGGTCCCCGGTGTGATCGATTCGACGACCAACTTCGTCGAACACCCTGAGGTGGTGGCGCAGCGGATCGAACGCTTTGCCGGGATCGTCGGCCCGGAGCGCGTGATCGCGGGCAGCGATTGCGGCTTCGGCACGTTTGCAGGCTTCGGTGCGGTGGACCCTGACATCGCCTATGCCAAGCTCGCAACCCTCGCCAAAGGGGCCGCGCTCGCCTCGGATCGCGTCTGACCAATGATCGAACCTGTCGTCTTCCTGCCCGGAATGATGTGCGACGCGCGGCTTTTCGAGCCGCAGATCCGCACCCTGTCGGCCACGCATCCGGTGATGGTGGCGCCGATCACCCATGGCCAGAGGATCGAAGAGATTGCTTCGGCGCTGCTGCCCCTGCTTCCCAGCAAGTTCGCGCTGGCGGGCCTGAGCATGGGGGGCATCGTGGCGATGGAGATTCTGCGCCGCGCGCCGGAACGGGTGACGCGGGTGGCGCTGATGGACACCAATTGCCTTGCCGAAACACCTCAGGTCGCCGCCAATCGCGAGCCGCAGATCGTCAAGGTGAAGTCAGGCAAGCTGACCGAGGTGATGCGCGACGAGTTGAAACCCAACTACCTGGCTCCCGGACCGCACCGCCCTGCCGTGCTGCAAACGGTGATGGACATGGCGCACACTCTGGGCTCTGAGGTATTCGTCGACCAGTCCCGCGCCCTGCAACGCCGCCGTGACCAGCAATCCACCCTGCGCAAGATCAAGCAACCCGCGCTTGTTCTCTGCGGTGCGCATGACGCGCTCTGCCCGGTCAAACGCCATAGCTTCATGGCGGAACTGATCCCACATGCACGGCTTGTCGTGCTCGACGATGCCGGTCATCTGCCGACGCTGGAAACCCCGGACGAGACGACCGCCGCGCTTTGGGAGTGGCTGCATCAGCCTTATGTCCTGCGATGACCGACAACTCGGCGCTTGCTGATCCGACAGATTGGGGGCCAGCCCCGTCGCCCATTGGGCTTGAACCAATGGCGCCACAATAGGCGACCCCCGGCATATTTGGAAAAAGAAGAAGAACAGGCAGTGGCCCTGTCGCATGGTGATTGACCGCGACGGGTGCTTGCCCTACGCCACTTCTCGCGCGGAGGGCCGGATGGCCGCCCCTTAGGGGGAGGAAAGTCCGGACTCCCTGAAGCAGCGGTGCCGGGTAACGCCCGGGCGGGGCAACCCGACGGAAAGCGCCACAGAGAACAAACCGCCCCGGTGCGCCGGGGTAAGGGTGAAACGGTGGGGTAAGAGCCCACCGGGGGGCTGGCAACAGTCCCCGCACGGCAAGCCCCACCGGGAGCAATGCCGAATAGGGGGATCGCGCCGCGCGTCGGCAGGGTCGCTTCAACCCAGATCCCCGGGTTGGCAGCACGAGGCCATCGGCAACGGTGGTCCCAGAGGAATGGTCATCTAACCTTGGGGAAACCCAGGGGGGACAGAATCCGGCTTACAGGCCCTCCGCGCGTTTTTCTTGATCCTTTGTGCAAAGAACCCCGGAAGAAGGGTTGACTCAGTCGCGCGCACGGGTAGAAGGCAGCCTTCAAGATGACATTCACGGGCAGTCCTTGCCCGGTGCAGGAGACGACCCATGGCGAAGCCGACCACAATCAAAATCCGCCTGAACTCGTCTGCGGGTACGGGTCATTTCTATGTGACCAAGAAAAACGCGCGGACGATGACGGAAAAGATGACTGTTCGGAAGTACGATCCCGTCGCGCGCAAGCACGTCGAGTACAAAGAAGGCAAAATCAAGTAAGCCTTCCGTTCACACGGACAGTGAAGAAAGACCGCGCCGGGGAAACCCGGGCGCGGTTTTTTCGTTCGCGCAAGTCACGTTGGTTCTGTGGAAGCAATCGACTGCTCTTAGCCCAAACTGCCGAATGCTGCGCGGCTTTCGAATTGGCACGAAGCACTTAAACCGGCCCTTCGGCTGTGGCTATTTTAGGTTTAAGGATTGGTTAATCATAAGGGTATCGTGCTTCGGCGAGGCTCGAGTACGACAGGGATAGCTGGCCATGCCGATGATTACCGACGCGGGTGATTACTTTACCAAGGGATGTGGTCGGTGCGACCGCTTCGCGACACCAGAGTGTTCGACACGGCTGTGGATCGACGGTCTGAATGATCTGCGCCGCATTTGCCGGGACATGGGACTGGAAGAGACCGTGAAATGGGCGCATCCCACCTATATGCATGCAGACCGAAACATCGCGATCTTCGGTGCCTTTAAGGGGGACTTCAGGCTGAGCTTCTTGAACCCCGGCCTATTGAAAGACACCGAAGGCGTGCTGGAACGGCAAGGACCGAACAGCCAAATCCCCGGAATAATCCGCTTTACCAATGTCGCGCAGGTGGGTGCCATGGAGCCGATAATCCGGCCCTATTTGCGGCAGTTGATGGTTCATGCCGAGGCGGGCACGAAACCACCTAAAGTGGAACGCGAGATCGACATGCCGGATGAGTTGACACAGGCGCTGGATGCCGATCCAGAACTGGCGGAAGCGTTTGATGCACTGACACCGGGGCGGCAAAAAAGCTATATGTTCAACCTCAATCAGGCCAAACAATCCGCGACCCGTGTGGCACGGATCGCAAGGTTTCGTGAGAAAATACTCGCAGGTAAGGGCGCAATGGACCGTTAAGAGCGGCGTCTTTACGGCTAAGGGAATGGCAAGATAGCGCGAAAAGCGCTTATTGGCTCAAACCCGGCGAAGGTCAGGTTTGCCCTGCAAACGGCCGTTTACCCCAACCTTTTGCCCATCACCCAAACGCCCGACACGGCGCGGTCATCTCCCATCATGATCGTCGGGAACACAGCTTCCCAGAAATCCGCCGCCTGTGCGCTGCGTTGCGCGATGGCGGGTGTTGAGCCCAGATCGAGCGTGATGAAATCCGCCTCACTTCCCGGGGCCAGAGTCCCCACCCGATCTGCAACCCGCAAAGAGCGCGCCGAACCTTCCGTCGCCAACCACAACAAGGCCGACGGATGCAGCGCCATGCCGCGCAGTTGGGCGATCTCGTAAGCTGCCGCCATGGTGCGCAGCATCGAAAAGGACGACCCGCCGCCTGTATCCGTGGCCAGACCCACGCGCTGCCCTTCGGCCACCAGCCCTTCCATGTCGAAGAGACCGGACCCGATGAAGGTGTTTGAGGTCGGGCAATGTATCAGAGCCGCGCCCACCTCGCGCAGGCGGTCGCGTTCGCGCGGCTCCAGATGGATCGCGTGGCCGTAAAGGCCGTTTGCGCCCAAGAGGCCATGTGCCTCGTAGGTGTCGAGATAGTCCCGCGCCTCGGGGTAGAGCCCGCGCACCCAAGCGATCTCGTCGGTCTGTTCGCTCAGGTGGGTCTGCATCAGGCAATCGGGATGCTCGGCCCACAAGGCACCCAGTGCCGTCAGTTGTTCAGGGGTCGAGGTGGGCGAGAATCGCGGTGTGATGACGTAAGACGCCCTGCCCTGCCCGTGCCAGCGGTTCAGAAGCGCCTTGCTGTCGTCATAGGCCGATTGAGCGGTGTCCAGCAGCCCGTCGGGCGCATTGCGATCCATGCAGGTCTTGCCACCCAGCACCCGCATCCCGCGCGCGGCGGCGGCGGTGAAATAGGCGTCCACGCTTTCGGGGTGGATCGTGCAGTAGCTGCACATGGTTGTGGTGCCATGCGAGAGTGCCAGATCCAGGTACCGCCCCGCGATCTCGGCGGCGTAATCCGCGTCGGCAAAGCGCATTTCCTCGGGAAAGGTATAGGTGTTGAGCCAGTCGATCAGCCGCTTGCCCCAGCTCGCGATCATGGCGGTCTGCGGGTAGTGCATATGGGCGTCGACAAAGCCGGGCAGGATCAGCGCCTGCCCGTGATCCTCGACCACCGCCTGCGGATAGTCCCGGCGCAGATCGTCCGACGTACCGCGCGACAACACGTGCCCGTCCTGCACAACGATCCCGCCGCGCGGGTCGAAACGGGCCGCTTCCGGCCCTTCGATCATGGGATCGCCGGCAAACCAGAGGGTCTGGCCCAAATGAAGCGTGAGTCTAGACATGGCTTTCCCTTTTTGACACTGGCCGGGAGAACCTATCTCTCCTTTCAGAGTTGGTAAATCGCGCGGACGCTCTGTTTTCTCCGGAGCCGATTGCGTAAAGGTAAATCTGACCAAATTGCGAGGGGGCAAGATGAGCGAAGACCAAACCATCGAGGCACCCGAGCTCGACGAGAGCGAAGACGCCTACAGCCTCGACCGCAAGGCGGTAGCCCAGATTCTCTACGCTGTGGACCGCGAAGACCGCGACGAGCTTGTCGCGCTGATGGACCCGCTGCACCCGGCCGACATCGCCGACCTTCTGGAGCAGATAAACGCTTTCGACCGGATGCGGCTGATCAAGCTCTATGACCGGGAATTCGACGGCGACATCCTGTCGGAACTCGACGAATCGATCCGTGAAGAGGTCATCGGCATCCTGTCACCGCAGGTTCTCGCGGACGCGGTGCGCGATCTGAACAGCGATGACGTGGTCGATCTGCTCGAAGATCTGGACCAGCCGCAGCAGGACGCGATTCTCGACGCTCTGGAAGACAGCGACCGGGTCGCGGTACAGCAGTCGCTGACCTTTCCGGAGTATTCCGCCGGCCGCCTTATGCAACGCGAAGTGGTCATGGCGCCCGAGCATTGGAATGTCGGCGAAGCCATTGATTACCTGCGTAATACCGACAATCTGCCGGAACAGTTCTACCACATCGTGCTGGTCGATCCGCGCCTGCGCCCGGTTGGCAATGTCACGCTGGGCAAGCTGATGGCGTCGCGCCGTGAGGTGCTGCTCACATCGCTTGTCGAAGACACGTTCCACGTCATCCCGGTGCTGCAATACGAAGGCGATGTCGCCTATGCGTTCAACCAGTACCACCTGATCTCGGCGCCTGTGGTCGATGAAAACGAACGGCTGGTCGGTGTCATCACCATCGACGACGCCATGGCGGTTCTCGACGAAGAGCACGAAGAAGACGTGCTGCGTCTGGCCGGTGTGGACAGCGAAAGCTCTCTGTCAGACCGCGTGGCCGAGACAACCAAGCGCCGTTTCCCCTGGCTGTTCGTCAACCTGATCACCGCCGTTCTGGCCAGCCTTGTGATCGCCCAGTTCGAAGCCGCCATCGCGCAGGTGGTGGCGCTGGCGGTGCTGATGCCCATCGTTGCTTCGATGGGCGGCAATGCGGGCACCCAGTCGCTTACCGTTGCGGTGCGCGCCTTGGCGACCAAAGACCTTACGGGATCGAACGTCTGGCGGGTGATCCGGCGTGAAGTGCTGGTGGGCCTGATCAACGGGTTGGCCTTTGCGGTGATCATGGGGATCGTCGGCTATGTCTGGTTCGGCTCGACCGCGCTCGGAGGGGTGATCGCGGCGGCGATGGTGATCAATCTGGTCGTGGCAGGGCTTGCCGGAACGGGCATTCCGATCGTGCTTGAGAAGCTGGGCATCGACCCCGCGCTGGCCTCGGGGGCCTTTGTGACGACCGTCACGGACGTGGTCGGGTTCTTTGCCTTCCTCGGCCTCGCCGTTGTGGTGCTGCTGTGACGCTGGAAGAGCGCAAGGCCGCCGCCCGCAAAGCCGCCTTTGCCCGCCGCAAGGCAGCGCACGAGGCCGGGCACCGTGGCGCTGCGGGGCATTTGAGCGAAGTTCTCGCGGGCTATCGCGGTGTTCCGGTCTCTGGCTACCTGCCGATCCGCACCGAGATTGACCCTCTGCCCGCCATGTCCGAGGCCGCAGCACACGGGCTGGTGGGTGTGCCGGTGATCCGAGGTCCGGGCCAGCCTTTGGTGTTTTCGCAATGGGAACCCGACTGCGCCTTGGTTGACGGCCCCTTTGGCGCGTCCGTGCCGGCGGTGGAACGTCTGATCACCCCAGAAGTGCTGATCGTCCCGCTGGTCGCGTTCTCCCGCGCGGGAGGTCGACTGGGCTATGGCGGCGGGTTCTATGACCGCACGCTCGAAGGCCTGCGCGCCCAACGCCCAACCCTCGCAGTCGGTTTCGCCTATGCCGCACAAGAGGCGGACGACCTGCCCCTTGAGCCGACAGACCAACCGCTCGACCTGATCGTGACCGAGCGGGAGGTTATCGAGATACGTGGGTCATAACCTACCTGATTGAAGCGCGCCTTGTGCTGTCCCCGATCAGGCGCGCATTTTCCAGCGCGATCACACTCTGCGCCGCAAAGATCTGCGCCAAATGCAAAGCGTCGTCTGAGAACGGGCGAACGGTCTGCCGGTAGATCGTGAAAGCGCCAACGAGCCGATCGGCCGCCACCATCGGGATCGCGGCAAAAGACCTCGCCCCGCCAAGGTCTGCTGTGGCAAACCGCAAGGGATCATCCGTCCGGTAGAGGCTTTCGGATTTCACGTCGATGATATTGACCACATCCTGTTGCGTGGTCATCCGACCGAGCCCGGTCTGATCACTCACCGAAAACGTCCCGCTATCGTCCAGCCAATCCTTGAACGCCTCTGGAATGCCCAGTGTGAAACTGGCGCAGAAGCGGCTTTTCTGCCGGTATTCAAATAGGATACCAAACTCGGCATCACAGAGGTCCAGCGCGTAGCGCAGGATTGCGGGCATCACCAGATTCAGGTCGCCATGTGAAGCGCTGATGATCTGAAGAACCTGACTCAGGGCACGTTCGCGGCTGAGCGCTTCCTCAAGGCTCAATGCCAGTTCAGAGATGACGGCGGTCAATTCGTCCTGACTTCGCGGGACTGCAACGGTGCCATTCAAACGTTCAGCCAGTTCCAGCTTCGACGACACCTCCAGCTTGCGATAGATGGTCGCCAGATGCGTCCGCACGGTCGAAGGCGCGATGTGCAGGTCTGACGCGATGTCCTGATAGCTGCATCCCGCCGCATAGCTTTCGGCGATTTCCTGTTCTCGCGGGCTGAGATGAGAGTGCTCCTGCATGAAAACGCGCCCCTTTTGACTACCGCCAAGTCTGGCCAACTCAGGAACATCCCGCAATCCTGCAGATGCTGTAGGCATATTCTGGCTTGTAGGTCGCAAAATACTGCATCTGCCCGATACGCGGCTTACTTCGCTGGGCGTACTCCTTGGGTACAGATTTCAAACCAAGGAACAGACCCATGTCACATTTCGAAACCGCTCAGTCCTTCTTTCAGGCCTGCGAAACCGGTCAGGGTTGGGACACATGCGCCCAATTTTGCAACGACAGCGCAACCTTTGCCTGCCAAGCTGATGCCTTGGCCGAGACAACTACGCTGGCGGCCTATTGCGAGTGGATGAAAGGTCTTCTGACCCCGATCCCTGACGGCCGATACGTGCTGACCGGGTTCGCCATGGACGAGGCGCGCAACACGGCCATAGCCACGGCAGAGTTTCACGGCACACAGACCGGCGAAGGTGGACCTGTTCCGCCGACCGGCAAATCGGTGGTGTCGGACTACGCCTATGTCATGCAGTTCGACGGCGGCAAGATCCGCCATATGACCAAGATCTGGAATGATGTTCAGGCCATCCGCGCGCTGGGTTGGGCATAATGCGCTGGCGCATTCTGGCGCTGCTCTTCCTTGGTCGGATCGGGCTTGGATTTCAGTTCCAAACCCTCGCGTCTGTGGGCGACGATCTCGTCGTCGCCTTCGGGCTCGACTATGCGGGACTGGGGCTTCTCATCGGTCTGTTCATGGCGCCCGGACTGGTTCTGACCCTTCCCGCCGGGTACCTGGGCCGCCGGATTGCCGACCGTGAGATGGTCGCCTTTGGTCTTGGCGCGTTGGCCGTGGGGGGGCTCGTGTCATCGCTCGCCACATCAGGCGCAACTGTCGGCGTCGGTCGCGCCATCGCGGGCATCGGGTTCCTCTTTGCCAATCTCTATTTCACGAAAATGGTCGCCGACTGGTTCGAAGGACGCGAGATTGCGACGGCCATGAGCATCCTTGTCATGTCGTGGCCCTTTGGCATCGCGATGGGGCAGATCGGACATGCCTGGTTGGTCGAGGCATACGGCTGGCAAGTCCCGTTTCGCGTCGCTTCCGCCTATTGTCTACTGGCCGCCATGGCTGTTCTGGCGCTCTATCACGCACCGGAGACACCGCGTGATGCACAGGCGGGCGGCGCGGCAAGACTGACCGGGCAGGAATGGCGCTTGATCCTCTGCGCCGCCGGGGCGTGGGGTCTCTTCAATTCTGCCTACATCATTTACCTGAGTTTCGGACCGCTCGTGCTGCAAAGCCTTGGCCTGACGGCCCTAGCCGCCGCAGGTGTAATCAGCATCGCCAGTTGGGTCATGATCGGGTCAGGCGCCCTCTGCGGACAGATCGTCGACCGGTTTGGGCACCGCAATCTCGTGATGACGATCTGCATGGCGGGCGCTGTTCTGGCATTGTGGCTGTTGAGCGTGCCCGGCGCCGGGTTGGCGGGGAGCCTCTTGCTTGGACTGCTCGGCATGGCGCCTGCTGGCGTCATCATGGCCCTGTCCGGCCTCGCCCTGCGTCCTCAGGTCCGAGCCTTGGGGATGGGCGTGTTCTTCACCATCTACTTTGCCTGCATGATGGCCACCCCACCGGCAGCAGGCGCATTGTTGGACGCCACAGGTGACCCCTTCGCCCCGATCTGGCTCGCCATAGCGATGTTTGCCTGTGTTGTGCCGCTGGTGCTTGCCTTTCAGATGATCAAGTCCGGCAGCGGAACCGCCAAGCGCGCCGCAAGCCTCTCATAAAAAACGGAGGCGCAGAACTTATCTGCGCCTCGCAATGCCACACATCGAAAAGCCTGATGCTACCCCGCCTTCGGCCCGTTGTAGTCGGCGTCCGACACATGCTCCTGCCAATCCGCTGTCCTGCCATCGACAGCGGTCTGCACCGCCAGATGTGTCATGGCGCAGTCCGAGGAGGCACCGTGCCAATGCCGCTCACCGGGTGCGAACCAGACCGTGTCGCCGGGGCGCAGCACTTGCACCGGCTGGCCTTCGGTCGCGGCCCATCCCAACCCGGACACGATGTGCAACGACTGGCCCGCGGGATGGGTGTGCCATGCGGTTCGTGCGCCGGGCTCGAAGGTCACCATCAAGATCTTGACGGCGGACTCGTCGTCACCAGAGACAACCGGATCCATCCGAACTGTCCCGGTGAAATAGTCAGGGCTTGGCGTCAGCGAAGGCCGGTCCCCGGCGCGGTGGATTTTCATGGTGGTGTCCTCTGTCTGTTATTGGCTGAAGTAACACGGGTTGATTGGATGAAAAGTCTTGCGGCTTGGTCGGAATACGCCCTCACCGATCCCCCGGTGCGATGTCGCGCAATCGCAGGCTCAGCTCTTTGACCTCGTCTGGGGTCCAGCGGGAATGCACCCGCGTGGTGCTCGCAGGTTGATGACCCAAGCCAAGCGTCTTTCCGGCGCGATGGGCACCCTTCGGGCGGATCGGGCGGGGTGTGAACCCGCCACCGCACGTCGCGCAGACATTGTGCAGCACGGTTTCGATGCAGTGCGCACAATAGGTGCATTCATAGGAACAGATGCGCGCGTCTTCGGCATCGGGGGGCAAGTCCTTGTCGCACCATTCGCAATTCGGTCTGAGTTCAAGCACGGGCGCACCCAATGTTGGTCATCACATGACACAACTAGACCGCGTCCAACCCCGCGCGGCAAGCGCCTTTGTCAGGCTATGCCGGTCTTCAACCATGCCTCCGCAGAATCGCGCTCGGACAGATCGAACGCCTTGACGTCGAAACCGGGGATCATCGCGCCTTCGACCGCGGCTGCAGTGCGCAGCCAGGCAGCATCTGTCAGCACCGCGCAGCGATCAAATCGGCCCAACAGTCCGAACAACTTGGGCAGCCGCGCCATCTCAACGGCGATGGCTCCGAGATCGGGAAAAGCAAACGACGTGATCGTATAGAGCATGGTGCCCTTGTTCACGTCCTGTGACAGCTCAAGCAGCTCATCGAGTCCCTTGGCCATTTCCTCCGAAGAAACCCTGCCTGAGAGTTCTATGTCCACGCGGTTCGGTTCCGGTTTGGTGATGGTCAGCATGGTCCCCTCCCATTTCTGGGCTCCGAGCCCACACCAAGAGGCGCGCAGGAGCCATGACCCACGTCAATTCAAGCAAGATTTCGCTGGGTGGAGGCAAGCGCCGCAGGAGTGGTTACGCTCCAAAAACGCCCGCCCTTTCGGTTGGGAATAATTATCTTTCGATAAAAAAATATACCTTGGCGTTAAAATGGCATGTCAATAGGTCGTTCATGTCTTTGTAAGAAACGGTCTGTTTCCGAGGAAAGACCTTCCATTTTGTGGCCAAGAGGTGCTCACATTATGGCGGCTTTGTGACGTGGGGACGCATAGACCGGTTCTGGCCAGAATACTGGCTGGTCGCGCAATTTGGTCCACGGAGAGGATAGCCCATGCCTAAGACATTCACCTATCAGGAAGACGGCCTCGCATACACGGTTGTCGTAGACTTAAACGCGGACGGTGAATACCAAGCCACCATCACGGTCGACGAAGGCGCCATGGATTTGAACGCCGTCTATTTCGGAGACAGCACTGACGACGGTGACAGCGCTGATCTCGGCGGTCCTCTGAATATGAACGGCGCAGGCTCACTGCTGGATGGCGAAACCGTAGATTGGGACACCGCCATCGAACTCAGCCGCCCCGGGCTTGGCACACAGGGCGAGGACAAACCGACCTATCTCGTCGAGGGCGAGTCGTTTGTCGTCGATCTCGACATTGACAGCCTCGACGATATCGACGTGTTCGGCATCCGCGCGACTTCCACAACCACCGATAGCGGATCGATCAAAGGTGTGTCCGAGGAAGAGGAACCGGAAGAAGAGCTGGAATTCAACAAAGTCGCTTTCGTGGGTGAGGTCGATCCTGACACCGGTGAACCAGAATTCGCCGCGTTTATCGAACAAGAACAACTGGGAGAGGACTCGACTGGAAGCTTCGCAGACTACGCAAACTACTTCGAAACCTATTCCGCCGGGGAAGCGGGTGTGATGGTTTCGGACGTTGAAACCATCGCATTTCTCGAAGTCACTCCGGTCCTCGATGAAGATGGCAATCAAGTCTTGGATGACGAGGGCATCCCGCAGGAACAGATAACCGAACTTTTCACCATCACCGCGCCAGAGGATGGATGGGCGGACGCAGGTGAGATGATCGCAGCCTATGACGAAGCAATCGAAGATGGCGTTCTGGACGATTACGAACCGGAAGACGGGGCCTCGTTGATGGCAGCACTGGCCTTGCCGCCTGAGCCTGAAGATGATGGCATCGCCGATCTGTCCGAATACGAGGAAGAGGATGAGCTGGAGTTCGCGTAAGCGCCCCGCTCACTCGCCTTCTTAATCCAGATATGACAGCCGCGATCCCCAAACGGATCGCGGCTTTTTTTGTGTGAGAAACAGGTGTTCCGCGCCCATCAAGAGATCGCAGGAACGGGCTCTTCTAAGTAAGAAATCGCGACATAAACATTGCCGGCAAGATAATCCCGGGGCGCAGTTCGATGTTCATCTCGCCCATCTCGACAAATCCCATCGCCCGGTAAAATGGAACTGAACCGAAGGTACTGAGGCAATGCAGTTGCGTCATCCCGCAGGCATGAGCATGCAAGAGAGTCATTTCCATCAGCCTGCGTGCAATCCCTTGCCGCGTGCGACGGTGATCTGTCACCATATAGCGAAAATAGCCGAAATCCCGCATCCGCGGCGTGTCACCGGGCGCCTGCATTGTCCAGCCGCCTCCACCGACGATTTCGTCCCCATCGCACATTACGAAAGTCGATGAAGGCAGTCCGACAGGGGCGCAGGTCGCCATAGCGGACAATGCGGGCTTCCCTTTCTTGCGGGATCATTGGTCGGTCCTCTGGGTCAGCCCTGATGGGCAAGAATTTGCATCCAGATCGCGGTTTCGTCGTAAAGCGTCCATTCCCGGCGCAGCCCGCGCGGACCGAACTCGGCATGGGAAATGCCCATCACATGCACCTCGGCCCCGCTGGGCGTGCCAAACGCGCCCCAGCCGTCGTGCTTGCCGGTCAGCGACCAGCGGATCGCGGCCCGTGGCGGCATGTTCGGTTCTTCCATTCCGATCTGGTGGTGAATCGCGAACGCAGCCGACGGAAAAGCCGAGCGCAGCCCCAGCCAGAACGCATCGACGCCGCCTGTGCCATGCACCGTCTGCGCACCGGGATATTCCGCCTGCACCGCGCGGTCATACTGGTCCGGAATGACCGAGAGCTCCGCCGCCATCACGCGGGTCAGAAGCGCGGCGAAGGCCTCGCCCCACTGGTTGTCATTGCCCCGGCCCGTATATGGCCCCTGCACATCGACCGCCGGGCGGAACGGCTGGGTCTCGGGGTCCATCCCGGCGATCCGCTCGCGCGCCCAGTCCTTCACATCGTAGCCCAACTGCCGGACAATCGCGCCATTGTCGCGGATCAGCCATTCGTCGCTGATCATGTTGTTCTTGGCATAACAATCGGCCAGCGCGCGCAGCTTGATCCTGCGCCCGGTTGCCGGGCCGAACTGCCCGTCATTCACATGGGTGGCGGTGGACAGGATGCGATGCGATGACAGCATCCCCACCTCCGGTGTACCGGACCAGATCACATCCTCACCCAGCAACTGCCGGTCGGGGAATTCGTGGCAGGTCGCCATCGTCGCCGCCGTCATTGCCGGTTCGCCAAAGCCGATCCCCGCAGGTGTCCGGACAATCACCTGGGGGTGATAGTAATCCTTCATCCGCGCCCCAAGCCCACGATCTTCCCAAATCTCCTTGGTGATTCCGAGGATGTAATCGGGAAAATCCGTGAAACGGTTGTCGAACCCTCTCATTCCATGCCTTCCGGTCTGCGGGCCGATCCGCGCAGGATCAGCGGCCCATCGATTTCAGTCACCTCCGCTTGCGCGGATTTGTCTTCGATTTGGTTAATGAGCGCCGCCACAGTTGTCTCGACCATCCGCCCAACAGGCTGCCGAACCGTGGTCAGGTCGTAAGCTGCAAACGCCGCCATGGGCACGTCGTCATACCCCACGACTGATACGTCCTGCGGCACAGACAGACCCAGCGTGCAGCGCAGGTGGTCGAGCACCGCAAAGGCCATGTGATCGCTGCCCACGAACAGCGCATCAACACCTTTGCCCAACAGGATATCCGTCGCCCGCACCGCCTCGGCATGGTCATAGCGCCCGTCCTCGACACCGACGCAATCCTGTCCCAGTTCCCCCAATCGCGCCAAAAACCCTTCCGTCCGGTCGCGCCCGGTGGATGACCCTTGCCACCCTGCGACATGGCCAATCCGGCGATGATCACCTGCCACCAGAAAATCCGCCACCTTGGCCCCACCCAACCGGTTGGCCGATGTGACCTGCGCCAGCCCGCTGCCTGCCTGCCCGCGATTGAACAGCACCACGGGTATCCCCGCCGCTTCACATCGCGCGGCCAACGCATCGCCAAGGCCGACGCTGGCCAGCACGATCCCGTCCACCTGATGGTCAAGCATCTGCTGAATGATCCGGTCCGTATCCGTGTCCTCAGCCGCTTCCGGCAGCGTAAAGACCAGCGTGTGATAGCCTTCATCCTGGAACTCGCGGCTGAACCGCTCCAGCGCATCCGGGTAGAACGGGTTCCCAAGATAGGCGACCACCATGCCGATAATCCGGCTGCGCCCGGTAATCAATGACCGCGCCAGCACATTGGGCCGATAGCCCAGCGCCGCCGCCGCCTCGCGCACCTTCTCTGCCGTGGCCTTGCTGGCCGACGCACCCGAGAACACCCGGCTCACCGCCGACTGACTAACCCCGGCCCGTGCGGCCACGTCAAAGGAGGTGACCCGCCGAGTCATCCCGCCGTCCACCCGCCGTCAACCAAGAGCGAGGTTCCAGTGACAAGCGCACTCGCATCCGATGCAAGGAACAGACACGCCCCCATGATATCTTCGACCTGCCCAATACGCGGAAGCTTGATCTTGCTGGCAATCCACGCGCGTTTCTCGGGATCGTCAAAGGTAGGCTTGGTGAGTTCGGTCAGAATGAAAGTCGGACAGATTGTGTTGACGCGGATCTGCTCTGGCCCCCATTCGATCGCCATCGCCTTGGTCATCCCCTCGACCGCGTGTTTCGTGCCGCAATAGACCGCCCGGTCAATCCCGCCCACATGCGCCATCTGGCTTGAGATCTGGATAATCGACCCGCCGCGTCCAACCATCTGCCGCGCTACTGTCTGCGCCAGGAAATACGCCGCCTTGATGTTGATCGCCGCCACCGCATCGAAATCCTCGGGCGTGGTCTCCAGCGCCGGACTGTGCCGGGCAAGCCCTGCCGAGTTCACCAGAATGTCGATCGGCGACAGGTCCGCGACCGCCTCCCGCACCGCCGCGACATCCGTCACGTCGAGCACCAGTGCCTCGACACTGAACCCCGCCTGCGCCATCTCATCGACAGCCGCCTGCACCTGTGCCGCACTCCGGGCCGCAACGATCACATGCGCACCCGCCTCGGCCAGCGCCACGGCGCAACCCAGCCCGATCCCACGCGATCCACCAACAACCAACGCCTGCTTGCCATTGTTAGGTGACAGACATTCTTTCAGTGATATCGGAAGACCGCGTATGAGGGCGGAAGATGCCGAATGAGCCAATGAAACAAGGGGTTTCGGGCGCAATGGCGGGCACCGGGAGCGGGGTGCAGAGAGTTTTTCAGTAAACCCCGTTTTGGCCCATTTGGGCGCTCTTAGGCGCTCCTGAAGGGTGCAGCATGCCACAAGGGCGCGAACCGCGCAAACCCCATTAAAATAGCGTTCAAATGGCTCTGTAAGGGGGCTTGGAGGGCCGATTTCCCGCCCTGCCGTGGGCCAGAAAGTGGGACGCGCACGGAAAAGTTAGGTTTTGCCGTCCCAGATAGAGATTAATTTCTATATAACAGAGGCTTGGCAGTTTTATGGCGCGCGATTGGGCGCAGCGAACTGGGACCCGATTTTCAGTCTGGTAGACCGGTTTCCATGAAGATCGGTTGGCAGATCTGGGATGTCATGGCGGCCACCCAGTCGCGCCGATACAGCTCTTGGCAGGCGTCCAACGTCCGAATAACAACCGCGTCCTCCTGAGCCTGTTGCTGCAGGCGTGCGAGAGCGGCGAGCTCGTCTTGGCGGGCCTGTTTTTCTTGCGATGCCTGAGCCGCATCACGCCGGGATTGCAGGAGAGCTTCATATTCCGTCTCAGGCATAAACGCAGCGGAGGTATGGTCGTAACGCATCGGCTCGCCTCTTGCGGTTGACAGGCACTTCTCGGCCTGGGGAATACCAGCAACCCAATCGTTGCGATGCTCGATCCGCCTTGCCGCGTCTTCGATGGCGGCGGTGTCACCAGCGGCCATCGCGTCCAGGCAATCGGCAATCGGGCTTCGAGCGAGCACTTCCTCGCCCGAAACAAGAAAAGCAGCAGATCCAAGTGCAATTCCAAAAACAAAATGGCGCATCTCTATACGTCCTTTCACCAACTTCGACCTGTCCAAACCACCTCTCCAATAATCGAGACGGCCTCCAGATCATGGTTGCGGATCACGCGGCTGGGGTGATCCGGGTTGTCGCTCGTGACCAGAAGTATGCCGGTCTCGACCATCTCCAACCGTTTCACGTAGAGGTCTTCCCCCTCACGAAAGGCATAGACCCTTTTTGATGTCACCTTTCGGCGATTGTGGTTGACCAAGGCGACCGATCCCGAGCGCATGGTTGGATACATGCTGTCGCCTTCGACGAATATCAAGGATGCCCGATCCGGGTTCACGCCATGACGCGACAGCCATGGCATCGGGAAACCAAAACTGGAGACAATCTCCACGTCCTGGGCAAATCGACCAGGACCTGCCGATGCCTGGACGTTGTGAAGCTCAATGAAGGCGATGTCGTCGCGGTTGCTTTGAGGCTCATGAACCTCGGAAGTGCGGCGTCTACCTATGAAGAACTCAAGGTCTAGAAGATCGCAAATTTCCTTTGCGCGGCTGATCTTAGGAACTGCCCTTTTGTCATCATCTCGGATGACTGAGCGAATTGCATCAACGGGTAAACCAGCCTGCTTTTCGAAGGCGAAAGCATTTGTTCCTAGCTCTTCGAGCCGGGAAGAAACCAATTCCGCAAAGGCTTTTCCGATGTCCGTCACGATTCGGGATAATGCCCGAAAAAATGCCGTTTGACAATCGGGACAAACCCAGTAAATATATTCGGGACAAACCCAGTAAAGAGGTTGAGATGAACACGGCAGACCTTATCGAGCAGGCCAAGACCTACAGCGGGCACACCGGCAGAACGCTCTCAACTATCGGCTCCTACGCAGTGAGGGATGGGAAGTTCTTTGATCGGTTGGGGCGCGGAGGAAATTGCACGCTCAAGACCGCGCAGCGCATCGTCAGCTGGTTCGACGAGAACTGGCCTGCGGACCTTGAATGGCCATCCGACATCCCGCGTCCCTCTGAGGCTAAGCCGAAAAACCGGAGGGTCGCATGATGTTCAGCAATCTCAGAAGAGCCGTAGCGCTCGCAATCTGCCCGGAGCTATCTCCGCGCGAAACATCGGCAATAGTCGCCTCTACAGAGGTGGTCGCCGGAGCGTCTCCGATTGACCTCTTGAAGCTTTCAGATGCCTACACGGCGTTTGTCGGGCGCAGCGAAGCAACGGTCTCAAACCTGATCACGGGGACGCATGCGCGCCTCTTCAAGCGCATCCGCGCGGGCGGTGGGTGCGGGGTCGATACCTATAACAAGGCCGTCAGCTGGTTCGACGAGAACTGGCCTGCGGACCTTGAATGGCCATCCGACATCCCGCGTCCCTCTGAGGCCAAGCCGAAGAGCCGGAGGGTCGCATGATGGCGCGCGTGGTTCAGTTTCTGCGCGCGGCCAAGCGGATCGAGGCGCGGATTTCAGACAGTCTGGTGGGGGATGCGATTGCCGGCGTTTGTGCCGCAGTCATTGCCATCGTCTTGGTTGTAAGCGCGGGGGTGCTGCAATGAGCTTTTTTGGCAAACTACTGGCGACCCTTCAGCCGGTCAGGAAACTCAAATCTTGGAATACGGCTGGCCCGCAATCGTCTCCCCAAACAGATACGGTTGCGCAAATGCCAGCCAAGCAAACGGGACAGCCCCAAGCTCCAGGCAGAACACCATCCGCTGCTGCCATCTGTGTGGGGCAAGAACCCAGCGCGGACCTTCACCATTCGCCTGAAAATTGTCCGTATGCCGGGTCATCTGAACAAGTTTGTTGGCTGTGTAACCAACAATACCCCTTTGTCTCTCGGAGTATTGCGACACCCACTTCTCGGTTCCGTAAGCCTCTCGGTCACGTGGAATGAGGGTGCGTATGGTCTCGTCACATTCGGCATCTGTGGGCGGGGGGTTCGGCATCGTCACCGTCCCGCAAAACAGAGCGAGGAACTCCATCTCTCGCGCGAAATCCTCAACTGGAAGAAGGATCAGTTCCTTTGAGCCGAAGAGGTTTTCCGTCAGCCAGATCGATGGATTTGCCTCACGTTCTTTCTCGGACATTAGAAATCGTCTCCGATTGCTGGGTTCAATTGGGGTCGTAGGAGCTGGCGGGTGCGGGAACACCCGTCGGCTTCGCCATACTACCACACGATGCGGTTCGAGAGTCAACAACCACGAGATGTGGGGGTTGGCGGCATGAAGCACCGGAAGCTCAGCAAGAATGCCGCCCTGCAGAAGGTCTATCGCTACCTGAAGGGCGCGCGGGGCCGGGGCGACGGCACCGTGACCACCCGAGACATCATCCTCCGCACCGGCGTCTGCGCGGTCAATTCCGTGATCGCGGAGCTGCGCGAGAACGGCTGCGAGATCAGCTGCGAGCACCGCCGCGACGAAGACGGCAAGCCGCGCTGGCACTACCGCCTTGAGAAGGAACCGACCCATGGCTGAACAGCTCAAGACCATCACCGAGTTGCCGGTCAAGGACATCGTGATGCGCGACCGGCGCAGGCCGGTATCGGCAGCCGGGGTCGCTGCGATCCGCGCGTCGATCGAAGAACTGGGCGTGATGCAGGATCCGATCCATGTGCGCAAGGTGCCGCACCGAGGCGGCGAGTACGTCCTGATGGTGGGCGCGCATCGCCTGACAGCCGCCATCGAAATGGGCTGGGAGACGATCCCTGTCACCTGCTGGAAGTGCAACGACGATTTCGCGGCGCTGATGGAGCTCGACGACAACCTGGCCGGTGCGGAGTTGACTGCTCTAGACACGGCGGTCTTCCTCGCTGAACGCAAGCGGGTCTACGAGAAGATGCATCCGGAAACCCGTCGCGGTGTCGCCGGTGCGCTGGCCAAGCACGGTGCAACGGACACGATGTCCGTTGCATCTTTCTCGGCGGCAACGGCTGAGAAGTTCGGGCTGACCGATCGGCATATCCGTAGGCTTATTGCTGCCGGAGAGCGATTGGACGGACGCGACATCCAACTCCTGCGCAAGGCCCCCAAGCCCATCACGTTGAAGGACCTTATGGAGGTCTCGAAAATCGGGGAAACCGGCGAGCGCTATCATGTCGTTGAGGCGCTATCCAAGGGAGCGGTCAAGAACGCGGCAGCGGCACGCAAAAGCTGGAAAGCCGAGCGCGGCGAAGCCCCAGCCCCCGTAAACCAGACCGAGCAAGCCTTTGCCCGTCTGAGCGATGCGTGGAAACGCGCGCCGAAGGTGGCCCGTGCGCGGTTTCTCGAGGCGTTTGCGGAGCAGATCCAGACCGAGCTTCAGGAGCTGGTCGACGGGCTGACGGAGGGCGACGATGCGTGAGCCCGATCAGCTTTGGTGGAGCGCGGCTGAGTTGGCGGAAGCCGACCTGCCTGATCTTCCCGGTACCAAGCGCAAGGTCAACGAAATGGCCAAGCGCGACGGCTGGGACACGGTCAAGGGCAAGGTGCGCCGCCGCAAGGGGCGCGGCGGTGGCCTTGAATACCACTGGTCGCTGTTGCCGATGCGGGCCCGGCTGAAGCTGTCTAAGCGAGCTGAAGCACCCGCGCCATCGCCGGAGAAAGTGCCTGCGTCCTCTGCCGATGCCTGGTCCGTTTATGCGCAGGTCAAGGACAACGCGAAGCAGGAGGCGCAGCGCCGGTTCAAGGCGCTCAAGGCGGTCGATGCGCTCGTCGCTGCGGGGCTGACCCGGTACGATGCCACGGACGAGGTCGCCAAGGATATCGGGGTCAGCGCCCGGACCATCTGGAACTGGCATGATTTCGTAATGGGTGTGCCGTCCGAGGACTGGTTGCCCTATCTCGTCCCGCGCCACCAGGTGGCCAAGCGCAAGCCGCGCAAGGCCCCAATGAATGACGCGTTCTTCCAGATGGTGAAGAGCGCGTTCCTGAGCCCATCGCAGCCACCACTCACGGCCTGTTACGACTGGGCATGCGACTGGGCCGCGGCGGAGGGGATCGACATCCCCCCGCTGCACACGGTGCGGCGTCGATACAAAGAGACCACGTCGAAACCGACCGAGATTTACTGGCGCAAGGGGGCGGATGCGCTCAAGCGGTTCTACCCCCACCAGACGCGGGACAAGTCCGCCATGGTGCCGCTGGAATGCGTCCAGGGCGACTATCACAAGTTCGATGTCTTCGTGGCATGGCCCGGCGAAGAAAACCCGGTGCGTGTGCAGGCGGTGTTCTTCTCGGATGTCTATTCCGGAAAGGTGCTGACCTACCGTCTGGACATCAGCGCCAACAGCCACACGGTGCAGGTCGCCTTCGGCGATCTGGTCGAGCGCTACGGCATCCCGCAATCCTGCCTTCTGGACAACGGGCGCGAGTTCGCGGCCAAGGCCATGACGGGCGGCACCCCGACCCGGTTCCGGTTCAAGATTACCGACGAGGACATCCCCGGCCTGCTGACCCTGATGGGGATCAAGGTCATGTGGGCCACGCCGTATTCCGGGCAGTCCAAACCCATCGAGCGGGCGTTCCGCGATCTGTGCGACCGGATCGCCAAGCACCCGGCTTTCGAGGGCGCCTATACCGGTCACAAGGTCGATGCCAAGCCGGAGAACTATGCCAGCCGGGCCATCCCGCTGGAGGAGTTCCGCAAGGTGGTTGACCGCGAGGTGGCCAAGCACAATGCGCGGCCCGACCGCCGCAGCCCGGTTGCCATGGGCAAGTCGTTTAACGAGGTGTTCAACGCGGCATACAAGACCGCGCCGATCCGCAAGGCGACCGAAGAGCAGCGCCGCCTTTGGTTGCTGCGCGCCGAAGGGGTGAAGGCGAACGCAAAGAACGGCGAGATCGCGCTCTACAACTCGCGCTACTGGGCCGACTGGGCGCACCGGATCGCCGGTCAGAAGGTGGTCGCGCGGTTCGATCCTGACAATCTCTATGAGGGTGTCGAGGTCTACGATCTCGAAGGCGGGTATCTGGGTTTCCTCGGCCTGATGAAGGATGGCGGGTTTGCCAGCGTCGAAGACGCGAACACTCACAATCGCAAGCGCAATGCCTACATGCGGGCCGAGCGCAAGCTGGCGAAGGCCGAGCGGGAACTCAGCGCGGCCGAGATTGCGGCACGTGCCGCCTCGGCGGATGCGCTCGGGTTCCCCGAGGACCTGCCCGAGGCCACGGTCTATGCGATGCCCAAGCCGCACAAGGCGGCACCCAAATCGCGTCGTGCGGCGCAGGACGAGCTGGATGCCGAGACTGAAGAGCGTCTGCAGGCACAGGTCACCAAGCTGTCGGACCGGCGCGCGGCGCAAACGCCCGACGAGGATGATGATCCCCGCGAGAAGTACGAACGCGCGCAGGCCTTCCTGAAGGCCAAGGCAGAAGGACATCCGCTGACCGAGGCAAACGAGGCGTGGCTCGCCGAGTACACGCAATCGAGCGAGTACGACGGTTTCCACCGGATGTTCTCGAAACTGAAATCAACAACAACAGACAGGAGTTGAGCAGATGGTTCCCTCAATCGCTCCCTTGAGGAACGTGGCAGCCCTTACCGCCCTGGTGGAACGGGTCAAGGAAAGGACACTGGGCCTGCCCGGCATGGCGACCTTTTACGGTCCGTCCGGCTGGGGCAAGACCAGCGCGGTCACCTTTGCCGCAAACGAGTACCAGGCCTATTGCGTCGAGGTGAAAAGCTGCTGGACGGCCAGCGACTTCATGCAGGCCTGCATGACGGAGATGGGCCTGACCCCGGTCCGCCGGATCGCGCATATGGTCGACCAGGTCGGATCGCATCTGGCGGTGACGGACAGGCCGTTCATCGTCGATGATGCGCAGTACCTTTTGAAGCGCAACGCCATCGAGCTGGTCCGCGACATCTACGAGAGCTGTCAGACCACCGTGATCCTTGTCGGCGAGGAAAACCTGCCGCAGGACCTGACCCGCTGGGAGAACATCCACAACCGCCAGCTTGCATGGGAACCGGCGCTGGCCTGCAACGTTTCGGACGCGCGCGAGCTGGCCTCGATCTATGCCCGCTCGATCACCGTGCATGAGGATCTTCTGCAGGCCATCGTCGAGGCCTCGGGCGGGTCGATCCGCCGGGTCGCCACCAACCTTGCCACCGCGCAGGAAGCCGCGCGCCGTGCCGGGCGCAAGGATGCCGACCGCGCCTTCTGGGGTGACCGGGCCTTCGCCACGGGCCAGCCGCCGGTGCGGCGCAAGCTGCCGGGTCAGTCGGCTTCGTCGATCGTACCGATCGAGCGGAGGGCGCGGGCATGAGCGCGCGGGATCAGGCATGGGAGCAGGTCAAGGGCCTGCCCCGCTTCACGGTTGACCAGGTCGCAGACCTGACCGGGGTGAAGCGCGAAACCGCGCGCGGCTATTGCCGGGCGTGGGAGCTGGACGGCAAGGCGCGTGTCGCCGAGCGTCCGTTCGGCAAGCCGATGGTCTACAGCCCGGCGGATGCGGTGCGCCCGATCGAAGGGTTCACCCCCACAAGCTCGCCCGAGGGCAACATGTGGACCGTGATGCGGCGTCTGCGGCAGTTCTCGCCCACCGATCTGGCGGCGCATGCCAATGCCGGCGGCGTCGAGGTGACCATCGAGCAGGCCCGCGCCTATGCCCGCGCGCTGATGTCGGCGGGCTACCTCAAGGTTCGGGTGACAGCGCAACCGGGTGTGCGTGAGGCGGTCTACCAGCTGATCGGCAACACCGGGCCCCGCGCCCCCGTGGTCAAGCGCGTGTCGGGTGTCTTCGATCCGAACGAGCGCAGCTTTGTGCCCACCAGCCCGGAGTACCGGTCATGAGCGCCCGCGACAAAGCCCTGGACGCATGGGGTGCCGAGATGCCCGACTGGGTCGCAGCCCTTGCCGATGCCTGTGACCGGTCCAGCCAGAACAAGGTGGCCCGCGCGCTGGACCGCAGTGCTGCGCTGGTGAGCACCGTGCTGGGCCGCACCTACAAAGGCGACATGCAGGCCGTGGAGGACATCGTGCGCGGTGTCTTCATGAAGGGCACCGTGATGTGCCCGGCTTACGGCGAGCTGCCGCTGCAGGACTGCCGCAAATGGCGGGGCCGTGCCCGGACCCTTCAGAACGTCAACAGCCACTGGGTGCGGATGTACCGCGCCTGCAATTCGTGCCCGATCCACACCAAGACAGAGGATGCTCCCCATGTCCCAGAAACCACCGACTGAACCGACGCCGGGTGACGATCCCAAGAGCATGATCGTCCACGCCCGCGCCGAAGGCCGTGCCCATGCCACAGAGGCCGACGGCAAGCCGCTGGCGATCGTTGCGATCTGCCAGGCGTATTTCCGGATGGTCGCGCAGATGGCCATCCAGACCGGCAATCCGGACGAGGCGCTTGACCAGCTGCTCGACATCCATCGCGCCTCGGCCCGGCTTGAGCTGCAGTCGCTTCGGGAGGCCGGGCTATGAGACTTGAAGCCTCAGACATCCAGTTCAACGACATTCTCAGGGCAGCCTATGTGCGGCGCGTGTGTCCAGGCTTTGCAGAGGCATATCGGCAAGCTGCCCGTGTGGCCAAAGAACGGGGCATTCCTGTGCCTTCGATCCAAGGTGCGCGGCGGCAGTATCTGGCGTCCAGCACACACGCTGATGTGGCCGTCCGCGCTGGACGTGCGCAGCGGGAGACTGGGCTATGAACGATCTCCGTACCCGCGTCTGCGATCTGGCTCAGAAGCGTGTGCCGCCGCGCCAGATCGCTTCGATCCTCAACGTGAACGTGGACAAGGTCTATTCGACGATCCGCGTCTTGCGAACTGCGGGCGTTGACATCCCCAGCTTCAATCCGCCGCCGCGCCCGATCAGCCCCAACGAGCTGGCCCGCGACCTGATCGAGGCCGCACTTCTGCGGAAGGTGTCGAGCGATGGTTAAGCCATGGACCAAGGCCGAGATGTACCGGCTCGCCCGGTCGGGTGCCGTCAAATGCGATGTCGGCGGCATCCGGGGCGCGACCCTTGTCAGCACCGAAGAGCAGCTTGCCATGGCGGCGGTCCTGCTGACCTCGGGGGCTTTGCCCACACCAGACCAACTGAACCGGATGATCGCGGCGGAAGAAGCCGGGGCCGTCACTGAAACCACGAAAGCGGAGGACGCTTGAATGAGCTGCTGTCGAAACACCGAGACCCAAGGCACCTATGACGGTCAGTCCGGCCCGGTGACCTATTGCAAGAAATGCGGTCGTGCCGGGAAGGCGGTCACCGCAAATGTCGGAGGCGCTGATCATGTCTGATCAATCAACGCCCCCTGTTGGTGTCCTGTTCGCAACCATCGCCTGCTGGGCTGTCGAGCAGGGCATGCCGTCCCGGAGTTTTTGGGAAGGCGAAACAGACGAGTGGAACGTCACGATCAACGCCACGCAGGAGATGCGCGACGGGATTTCGCCCATGCACATCCACCTCCAGCACAAGACCTATATGGCCTTCGCGGTGTTGAACGCGCGCGGCGGCGCAATCACCGGCCCGTCCGAGGACGAGGTGATCGCCCATTTCAACGGGCTGTTGAAAGAGCCGGTGGAGGCCGTCGCATGAGCGCCTTTGCCATCGACGATCTGGTCCCGCATCTCATGGCTTCAACCCGCTCGTCGCGGGATGTGCCCGAGGGCCATGTGCCGCTGATCCTGATCCCCCTGCCGAATGGCGGCTGGGTGATCGCCGAGAAATCCCGCCCCGGTGAGCTGAACGATCCGGTCGGGGCCTATTCCAACACCGAACAGATGATGGACGGGCTGGCCCGGCTTGTGTTGCCGCCACCCGCCGAAGAGGAGGCTGACATGCCCAATGACTACAATTTCGACACCGACGTGCTGCGCGGCCAGATGGCCTCCAAGCTTGCCGGTAATACCGAGCAGTTCGTGTTCGTCCTGACGGATGCCTTGATCGACCTCGATGTCGATGAAGCCATCGAGCTGGGCCAGCTTGGCGACACTGCCGAGAACTATCCGACCGAAGTGGTGACCGCGCTCCGCAGGATCGCCGACGCGATCGAGGACGGGAAAATCACATGAGCAAGAAGCCTGTCGACATAGAGGCCGTAATTCACCGCGAAACTGAAAAGGCGGTGCTGGTGTCCGACACCGGCGATCCCAAGGACGCACAGTGGCTTCCCCTATCACAAATCGAAATCGAGTTCGGCAAGAGTGACGTGGTCACGATCACCTTGCCGGAAGAACTGGCCATCGAAAAAGGCCTCGTCTGAAGGACATCGAGCAATGACACACCAACCGACTGACTTCACCCCGGTGCCGATCCCGAGCGGGCGCAAGGAGATCGACGGGACCGAATACATCCAGGACGCCAAGGGCGGCTGGGTGCCGGTCTCTGTCGTCAAACCGCAGGACCTGCTCATGGACGAAGTGGTCCGCAAGGTCATGGGCTTTGCCGTCGCACTCAGCAACCAGATCGAGCGGTTCAAGGGCCACACGGTCACTGACCTGGGCGAGTTCGAGGCGCTGCTGGAGCAGGAGTACAATTCCAGCATCGGCGGGGCCAAGGGCAACAAGACCTTCATGAGCCATGACGGCAAGATGATGGTGAAGGTTCAGGTTCAGGACCGGATCGACTTCGGCCCCGAGCTGCAGGTCGCCAAAGGCCTGATCGACGAATGCCTGAACGAATGGGCAGCGGATGCCCGGCCCGAGATCAAGGCCATCGTCACCCGCGCGTTCAACACCGACAAGGAAGGCCAGATCAACCGATCCGAGATCTTCATGCTCCTGCGGCTGGAGATCGACGATCAGCGCTGGCGCGGCGCGATGGCCGCGATCCGCGATGCCATGCGCGTGGTCGGGTCAAAGACCTACATCCGCTTCTACACCCGCCCCTCGGCCGACGCCGGCTGGGAGGCCGTGACCATCGATCTGGCGAAGGCGTAAGCGGGATGTCAGTCCGTCTTGTCGATTTTCGCCATCGCCTGTCTGATTGTCAGGTCCTGCCCGAGATTGTCGGTGCAGTAGTCGATCAGCTTGAACACCTTGTCGAGCCGCTGGTCGGAAGGCTGATCTGCCGTGAAAGCCGCGAGTGCTGCGTCGTAGTAAAGCGCGACGTTCTCTGCGAACAATTCGCGCTCGTCGAGATAGAAACCGATGATGAGGCAGTGCTGATCAAGCAAGTCCTTGGCGGAGGCCGTCGCCGTCGATGCGAGGACGGCCAGACTGGCGAATGTGATGGAACGGATCATGGCAACAACTCCGAAGCGATAACCATCTATCGCTACCACGAATTGACTTCAGAAGCGAACCGTCTCATGTTGATGTCGTTCAGCGTCGCCTTGAACAGCGACCGAACCCAGATACCGACGGCGGTTACGCCCCGATATGGCGTCTCCACAGAGACGATCCTTCTCCGGGTGCCCCGCGTGCATGTCCAGGGCTCCGGCCTAAAGACGTGGGGGGATCGTCCGTCGGCGGTCTGTTCAACACCCGGGGGCTGTGTGCCCCCCGTAACCGACGGAGCGATCCATGACCAATCAGGAACTGACATTGTTCACCATCGCGGGCAAACGATGCCCGATCTACACCTTGCCCAACCGCGAGCCATTCATGTTGGCGAGCGATCTGGCAAACGTGTACGGCACCAAGACCAGTGCGCTCAACCAAGCTGTAAAGCGGCATCCGGACAGGTTTCCCGACCGCTACATGTTTTCACTTTCCGACGCCGAAACGCGCTTGTTGAAATCACAATCTGTGACTTCAAACCGTGCAAACCGGGCAAATCCAGTTGCCTTCACACACGCCGGGGCGAACATGCTTTCCGGTGTCTTGACGGGGAAGGTCGCGGGCGAACTGGCAGTCGCAATCAACGACGCCTTCACCGAGATGGAGCGTCGCGCCTTTGCGGACGTGAAGTTCATGCTCGAAAAGCTGCGACAGGATGCGACCTGCAACAAACCCATCTACATGCGGGTGATGCGGGCGGCGCAGGAAGACTGGACCTTCGAGCAGTTGTTCCAGTCCACCAACTACACGCGCAAGCGACTGGAAGCCGCCGTGAAGGAGCTGGTGGGCATGGGCATCCTGTCCGAGCCTCTGGCGGGCATGCAGCGGGACCTGTTCGCCCATGTGTAACGCCTGCGAAGACCCGCGCGACGCGGTGGCTGACGTGTCGCGGGCGCTTGGCGGTCTCGCCATACTCGTTTCCGAGGCGCGGGACGCGAACCACGTGGACATTGCGCCTCTGCTTTGCATGTTGGCGGACCGGCTGGAACCGGCAGCCATGGCGTTGCAGCACTACCAGCCCAAGCCGTGACCTCCTGCGGCCCCTGATCGCGGGGGCCGCAACATGACCCGCGCGCTCCAGAAGAAGATCCACGTCGCCTGCCGCCAGCTTGGGCTGGATGCCGATGCCCGCCGCGACCTGCAACTGGCCGCGACGGGCAAGGCGTCGATGCGCGACATGACCGAGGCCGATCTGACGCTTGTGGTGGACCGGTTGAAGGCAATCGGCTTTGTGGATCAGAAACCGGCCAAATCGAAACACAAGCCCGCGCCCCGTGCCGACCTGCGGCTCTGCCATGTGCTTTGGAAGAAGCTGGGCGAGGCAGGCGCGCTGGAGCGCCCCGGCCGCGCCGGTTTGAACGCCTTCGTGCGCAGCCGCTTCGAGGACACCTGGTCGAGCGTGCCCGCCGACATCGACATGCTGCGCGATCACACCCAGATCGACGCGGTGGTCAACGCGCTCGTCCAGTGGGGCAAGCGCGCCAAGATCGAGTTCGACTGGAAGAGGATCGGGAAGTGAGCGACCTGTTTGTCTCCCGGATCAAGGCGCGCAAAGCGGCGCTGAACCTGACCATGAAGCAGGTCTCGGAGCGGGCTGGCGTTCCGCAGCCGACTGTCGAGATGTATTTCTACGGGCAGGCTCTGCCGACCTTCCCACGACTTGTGGCTCTGTGCCGCGCGCTGGAGTGCAGCCTCGACTACATCGCCGGGCTGGCGGACGAGCCGCGCCCGGTGAAGGCCCGCCGCACATGAAAAAGCCCCTCTACCACGTCACGGATCACGCCATCGTGCGCTACCTTGAGCGGGTGGAGGGCGTGGATATCGAGACCCTGCGCCGCCAGATCGGACGCACCGTTCAACAGGGCATTGAAGAAGGCGCGAACGGGGTGATCTCGGGGGGGATGATCTACCGGCTCAACGGGCTTTCCGTAGTCACGATCATCAAACAGAACAAGCCCGATGCAGGCCGCAAGAAGCGCCGGGACGCAAGCCGCGTGAGTAACGTGCCGGTGCCTGCCCATCTGGCGATCTATGTCGAGACCCTGGGCGAGGAGGACGCGGTTGCGTTCCTCCTCGCTTTTGGTGGGGCGCGGCTGAACATCGGCGCGCAGGTCCAGACGAACAATCCGATTGCCGAGGAGCTGGGCCCGGAGATCGCCCGCAAGCTCGCAGCGGTGTCGGACCGGCTTCCCGCAGACATCCCGCTGGGCAAGGCGTGGATCGCGCGGGTGCTCAAATCAAGGGGCTTGTCCAACGCGAAAATTGCGCGCAAGCTGCACCAGACCGAAGCCACGGTCCGTCGGCACCTGAACGAGGTGCACGACCCGAACGATCTCAAACAGCTCAAACTGTTCTGACGGTAAGACATCCGATCACGTGATCGGATATCTCGTTTCAGGAATTTCGCCATGCTGCTTTCGCAGCGTCCCGGCTCCTCGGGCCGCGTGACAGCAGCGAGGCTCCCCATGACATCTGTCCGCCAGATCGCCGAAGAGATCGTCGCCCGTGAGGGCGGGTATGTGAACGACCCGGACGATCCGGGCGGTGCCACCAAGTATGGCGTCACGATCCACACGATGCGGCGTCTTGGCATGGACCTGGACGGGGACGGTGATGTGGACACCCGCGATGTCCGGGCGCTCACGATGGACATGGCTGTCGATATTTTCATCCGGCATTATTTCGAGCGGCCCCGGATCGACGATCTGCCCGAGGCGCTTCATGCGACCGTCTTCGACATGTCGGTCAATGCGGGGCCCAGCCGCGCGGTGCGCATCCTTCAGCAGCTTTTCGTGGACATGGGGTACGATATCGCCGTCGATGGCGCGATCGGGCCGCAGACGATCCGCACCGCCTTTGCCGCGATGGACGAGGCCGGTCCGTTCCTTGTCGATGCCTACGGGATTGCACGGCGGGATTATTACTACCGGCTCGCCGATGCGCGGCCTGCGTCCCGCAAATACGCGCGGCGTCAGAACGGCGGCAAGGGCGGCTGGATCACCCGCGCCGAAGAGTTCATCTCGCCCAAGTACCACCTGACGCAGGAACAGCACCGCGCCCGCACGGCGAGGTGGGGGTGATGCTGGGCTGGCTGGGACGGCTGCTGGGCTTCGGGTCTTCGGGCAAGGCACCGGTCACGTCGCTGGCAGAAGCCGCGACCGGCGTGGCCGAGGTCTTCACCGAGAACAAGACCCGCCGCATGGAGCTCGACGCCTCGGCGCGGGCGGCGGCTCTGGCCCAGTTCGCGGCCGAGTTCAATCATCAGCGCATCGGCTGGTTCGACCGGTTCGTCGACAGCCTGAACCGGCTGCCGCGTCCGGTGATGGCGCTTATGACGCTGTGGCTCTTCTTCCAGGCATGGGCTGACCCTGCGACGTTTTCGAGCGTGATGGGGGCCTTTGCCACGGTGCCGGATCAGCTCTGGTGGCTGCTGGGGGCTGTCGTCGCCTTCTACTTCGGCGCGCGCGAGACGCATCACTTCCGCCGCAACACAGAGACCCGCGAAGTGATCCGCGCCGCCGCCGAGACCTTGCCCGACCTGCCGCGCCCGCCTGCCGGGGACGAGGGCGCGGATACCGACACTTCACCCACCAATGCCGCGCTCGAGGAGTGGCGGTCCACCAGATCCCAAGCGAGGACATCATGAGACGCCTGTTTCCGATTTTCACCATACTCGTGGGGCTGCTCCTGATGGCAGCGCCCGCCTTTGCGCAACAGAACTGCGCCCCGCGCGATCACGTGATCCTGCGCCTGACGACGCTCTACGGTGAGGTGCGGCGCGGTGTCGGTCTGGGTGGCGACAGCATCGTCGAGATTTACGCCTCCGAGGCAACCGGGACCTGGACCATCGTCGTCACCAACACGCAGGGCATCTCGTGCCTCGTCGCCGCCGGTCAGGCGTGGGAGGCGGTGGCCCCCGTGGCACTGCCCGAGGGTGATCCGCTGTGACGATCGACCCCAAGCTCTTTCTCGACGTTCTGGCCTTCGTGATCTCGATCGGCGTCGGCATCTACGCCTTCTTCGTCAACCGCCGGAAGGATGTCGATCAGCGGTTCACCGAAGGCTCGCGCCGGATGGACCGGATCGACGCGCGTGTCGGCAAGCTCGAAAGCACCGTGGATGCGATGCCCGGCAAGGACGAGGTGCATGCCCTGCGCCTGCTTCTGGCCGAGATGAGCGGTGATCTGAAAGCCATGACCGCCACGATGGGCGGGATGTCGGAAACCATGAAACGGCTGGAGAACTCGGTCTCCCGTCACGACGATCATCTGAGAGGTCGCCAATGAACGCCTACGAACAGAAGCTCGCCACGATCCGTCGCGCGATCATTCTCGACTTCCTTGAGAAGTCCCGCGACTACACGTCGAACGCGGACATCCTGCTCCACGTGATCAACTCCACGCCCGATGGCGTGTCGGCCTATTACAAGGATGTGGTCGGCGATCTGCGCTGGCTGGAGACCAAAGGCTTCGTCACGCTCTCGGGCAATGACACCGTGGTCTGCGTCGCCACGGCCTCTGGTCTGCGCATCGCCCGCCGCGAGGACCGTGACGACGGCATCGCCCGCGACATTCCGGGGGTCTGAGCCATGCCGCCACCCCGCAAGGTCGATCTGCTCCCGGCTGACCTGAAACGGTATCTGCAGGACGCGCTGAAAGCGCGCGGCTTTGCCGGGTACGAGGAGCTGGCCGAGGACCTGAACTTCCGGCTCGAAGAGGCCGGTCAGGAGCTGCGTATCGGCAAGTCGGCATTGCATGCCTACGGGCAGGAATATGCCGAGTTCGTGAAGTACCAGGAAGAGGCCTCTGCCTGGGCGGCTGACTGGATGAACGACAACGGGCTGGAGGAAGAGGCGCAGCGCCACAACGTGCTCTTCCAGATGATCACCACGCTCGCGTTCAAGGTGATGCAGTCGCAGATGCTGATGGACGGCAAGGAGATCGATCCGCGCGAGCTGCACTTCCTCGGCAAAATGCTCAAGGACGTCATGTCCAGCTCGGGGATGCGCGAAAAGCTGGTGGCGGATGAACGGGCCCGGATCGCCAAGGAAGCCCGCGAGGCGGCGCAGACCGAGGCCGAAGAGCGGTTCGAGGCGGTGGTCACCGAGGCAGGTCTGGGGGACGAGGTGATCGCCCGGATGCGCAACGGCTTCCTTGGGGTGCGGTCATGAGCTTTGACGCCCCACGCCGCCTCGACAGCGCGATGATCCTCCGGGCCGACTGGAACTGGCGGCGCGGTCCGAAATGGAAGGCCGCACTCGCCTGCGTGTTCGGGCAGCGCGAGTTCGTCCGCACGGCCCCGCGCGCCCTTGCGTATCTCGCGTGGTTCTGGGGCGAGCCGTACCTGATCGACATCGAGGAGCTGACGCTGTGACCCTGCGCGCGATTGTCTACACCGACCGGGCCCAGCACCGGGCCGATCAGAAGCCGGGCTCGATCTGGTTCACCGATCCGGGCGATGGCGCGGTTTGCGGCATGTGGTTCTGGTGTCCCTGCGGCTGCGGGATGCAGTCCCGCGTGACCGTGGGTGTCGAGCACAAGCCGAACCTGTCAGGTCCGACGTGGAACTGGAACGGCAGCACCGAGGCCCCGACGCTGAAGCCGTCGCTGAACGTCGTCAAGAACCACGTCTGCCCCGGCTGGCACGGCTGGCTGACGGACGGCTATTGGAGTGCCTGCTGATGACCCTTTGGGACCGTATCTGCATTCATGCCTGCTATCACATCTGGAACCCGGTCTGGTTGATCCTGAACGACGCTTGGGTCGAGGAAGTCGTGCGGACTTATGGCCTCGACTATCCCGGCTGGAAGGAGTTGCGCTGATGGGTGCTGCCGTTGCCTTTGTCCTTGGCGTGCTTCTGTTCATCCTCGGGGTGACCATCACGCGCGAAACGACGATCCCCGATCTGTCGCTTCTTGGCCTGATCATGGTTATCGTCGGCATCGCGCTGGCCGTTGCGGGGTTTGTCACATTGGTTGCGGGGGTGCTGTTCTGATGGCCAACCTAAACCAGATCGCCAACGACCTTGCGGCGCAATCCGACCTAATCACGAAGCGCGGTTTCAATATCGTCAACATGCGCCAGTCACTGAGCCGCGCCGCAGATGCCCTGCGACAGGCCGCAACCGACCTTCAGGAGCGCGACCGCACGATCTGGGCGCTTGAAACCAAGATCGCCGTGCTGGAAGCCGCTGCCGAAGAGGAAGCCCAGAAGCTCGAAGCGTATCGCGCCGGGGACGATTTGCATGGAAACTAGCGCTGTCCTCTCCCGCAATCCTGACGAGCTGCCGAAGGACCTGCCGCGCGGGGCCGAGATCCCCGACGATCTCGACCCGCTGGCCGATGGCATCCTGATGCGCCACCAGGCGGAATGGCTGGAGGACACCTCGGACCTCAAGATCGCCGAGAAGGGTCGCCGCACCGGGATTACATTCGCCGAGGCGCTGGATGACACGCTGATCGCCGCGGCCAAGCGCAGCGCGGGCGGGCAGAACGTCTTCTACATCGGCGACACCAAGGACAAGGGCCGCGAGTTCATCGGCTATGTCGCCAAGTTCGCCCAGACCATCGCCGGGGAGCTGCATCCGATCGAGGAGTTCGTGTTCAAGGACGAGCGCGAGGACGGCACGTCGAAAGACATCACCGCGTTCCGGATCACCTTCCGGTCTGGCTTCCGGGTCGAGGCGCTGTCGTCAAACCCCGCCAACATCCGGGGTCTTCAGGGTGTCGTGGTGATCGACGAGGCGGCGTTCCACAAGGACGTGCGCGAGGTGATCGACGCGGTGAACGCCCTGCTGATCTGGGGAGGCAAGGTGCGCGTGATCTCGACCCACAATGGCCGGCTCAATCCGTTCAACGAGCTGATCCGCGAGGCGCTGGCCGGGAAGAACCCGTTCAAGGTGCATCACATCCCGTTCGGCAAGGCCGTCGAGAATGGTCTTTTCAAGCGCGTCTGTCTGATGAAGGGCACCGAATGGACGCAGGAAGGCGAGGATGCGTGGGAAGCGCAGATCCGGGGGTCCTACGGCGCGCGGACCGCGCAGATGCAACAGGAGCTCGACGCGATCCCGTCCGACATGGAAGGGGCGGCGCTGACCCGCGTCCAGATCGAGAGCGTGATGCGCGCCGGCATTCCGTTCCTCAACTGGACCGCCGAGGATGCGCTCAAGAACGCGCCCGAGGACGAGCGCAAACGCCGTGTTAAAGACTGGTGTGACACGCATTTGAAGCCGGTGCTCAAAGGGCTGAACGAAAACCGCAAGCACTTCATGGGCGAGGACTTCGCGCGTTCGGGCGACGTGACCGATATCGTGATCTACGAGGAGACCCCGCTGCTTGTCCGCGAGACGAAGCTGATCCTCGAGCTGCGCAACATGCCCTTCGAGGTGCAGCGCGACGTGCTCTTCTACCTGCTCGACCGGGTGCCGAACTTCACCAAGGGCGCGATGGACAAGACCGGGAACGGTGCCTACCTGGCCGAGGTCGCGGCGCAGCGCTACGGCAGCCGGATCGTCGAGGTGGCGCTGAGCCGCCAGTGGTACGAGCTGGAGATGCCGCCCTACATCGAGGCGTTCGGCGACAAGACGATCATCCTGCCCGAACATGCCGACATCCTGAGCGATCACCAGGCGCTGCAATTCGTGGACGGCCTGATCCGGGTGCCCAAGGATTTCCGGTTCAAGGGATCGGACGGGTTCAACCGCCACGGCGACAGTGCGGTGGCCTGTGCGCTGGCGTGGTTCGCCAGCCGTCAGGATGCGATTTCACATGACGGGTACCGGGGGCAGTCCCGTTCCAGCCAGTCCGGTGCGTTCGACAAGACATCGATTGATGCGAAGGATCGCGGCTGGTGGCGACCGCCGCTCGGCACGCCACGCGGCGGACGGGGGTTTATCTGATGGCTTGGGAAAACGACATCGAGACACCGGCCGAGGTGAATGAGGACCGGACGCACAAACTCTGGCTCAACTTCTATCGGGGCGGCAATGGCAGCCTGCACTTCACCCGTGAGACCGCCGACCAGATGGCGCTGGAGATCGTCAGGGACAATCCGCGCATCGCCTGCATCCACGTGGACGCGGTGATCGGCGAAGGCCTTTTGGACGAGGAGAACTGGTGAGATGGGACTGACCCCGCTGAGAGACAGGTTTGATGCGATGGTCGAGCGTTCTGGTGTCACGCACCCGGCGCTTCAAAAGATCATGCTTGAGGCGTTCATGGCTGGCGCGGCCGCACACGACAACGTCATCAGAGAGGCAACGGAAAACGGTGCTGACGCCCAGACGCTGGCAAGGATCTGTGACGACATGGTTGCAGAAATGGAGAGACGACATGGCTGACCTTATCCCGAGCACCTCTGATGCCCGCACCCTTAACAACTCGACCAAGCAGCACTACCGCCTCCTGACCGACGCCGAGAAGGCGCAGGTCGATATCGTCAAGCAGCGCGGGGCCGAGTTCATCGCGTTCCTTCACGAGATCGGCGGCACCGATCCGGAGGCCGAGCGCATGGCAAGCCGCGACCTGTCGCTGTCGATGACACACATGGAAGACGCCGTGATGCGCGCTGTCCGCCACATCACGAAGTAAGGAGCGGCTTTAATGGCCAAGAAACCCACGATCTATGACAGCATGGGCAAGCCGATCAATCGGGCCGTCCTGACAAAGGAGATCGCAACGCCCACGATGGCTGGCGCGCGGTCCCCGATCGCGACCTATCCAGGCGATGGTCTTGATCCGTTGATCCTGGGTGCGATCCTGCGTGAGGCCGATCTGGGCAATCCGCAGCGTTACATGGCACTTGCCCGCACGATCGAACAGCGCGATCCGCATTATGCTGGTGTTCTCGGCACCCGAAAGCGCAGCGTGTCCCAGCTCGAAATCACCGTCGAGGCCGGTGACGACAGTGCAAAGGCCGAGGAGATCGCGGAGGAGCTCCGCCAATGGCTCAAGCGCCGCGAGTTGCAGACGGAGCTCTTTCACGTCCTGGACGCGGTCGGCAAGGGATACAGCCACACCGAGATCATCTGGGATTACTCTGAAGGCCAGTGGTGGCCTGCGCGGCTGGAATGGCGCGATCCGGCCTGGTTCCGCTTTGACCGGATCGATCTGACGACACCGACCATGCTCGACGACACCGGGGCCGAGGTGCCGTACCCTCCGGGCAAGTTTATCTTTGCGCGGATGCAGGCCATGTCCGGATTGCCGCTGAGCTCGGGGCTTGTTCGGCTGGCGACGTGGATCTGGCTCTTCAAGGCGTACACCCAGCGCGACTGGGCAGTCTTCACGCAGACCTATGGCCAGCCGCTGCGCGTGGGAAAGTTCGGGGCAGGCGCGAGCGAGAAAGATCAGAATACACTCTTCCGCGCTGTGGCGGATATCGGTGGCGACTGCGCGGCGATCATTCCGCAGGACATGATGATCGAGTTTGTCGAGGCCAAGAACCTTGGCTCCGGTACCGACCTTTACGAGCGCCGCTGCGACTGGCTCGACAAGCAGACCAGCAAAGCGGTGATCGGCCAGACGGCGACCACCGATGCAGAGGTGGGCGGGCTGGGATCGGGCAAGGAGCACCGTCAGGTTCAGGAAGACATCGAGCGGGCGGATGCCAATGATCTGAGCGCGATCCTGACCCAGCAACTTGCGATCCCGTTTGTGAAACTCAACCACGGTGACCAGCCGGTCTATCCAAGCCTGAGCATCGGTCGGCCGGAAGAGGAAGACCTCGCGCAGTGGAGTGCCAGCATCGCGCCGCTTGTCGAGCTGGGCTTTCCGGTGCCGATCGAGGAAGTGCGCAAGAAATTCGGCATCCGCGCGCCGAACAAAGGGGAGGAAATTCTGCTGCCATCGGCGATTTATGCCGCGCGGTTGCAGTCCTCGCCGACCAATCAGGACGGAAACCCACCTGAGAGCGCCGTTAAACACCCTTTTAATACCCTTCCGGCTTCTGAGCGGACCGATGTGGCCGAACAGTCGGAAGGCCCCTCAGCGGGCAATACAGCGGCTCATGAGATTTTGGCGGAAACGCTGGGGCGCGCGATGCATCCTCAGATGTCACAGATGATGGCACGGATCGAGGCGATTGTCGAGGCGGCGACCTCGATCGAAGAGCTGCGCGAGGCGCTCTTTGCGGCCTATCCGTCCCTCATGACCGACGCCTTTGTCGACGAGCTGGCGCAGGGTCTGGCCGCGGCGGAACTGGGCGGGCGCGCCGCACTGGAGGAAGACAGTGCTTGAGGGACAGTTCCGCAAGCCGTTCCCGGAACAGGTCGCGGCCTTCCGGCTGCGGCTGGGCAATCTGGTTCCGACCAGCGCCTGGGATGATATCCAGAAATCCGCGCATGATCGCGCCTTCATGGTGGCCGGGGCCACGCAAGCCGATCTGCTGACCGATCTGGGCGGTGCCGTGGATGCGGCGATCTCAAAGGGCGAGACGCTCGATCAGTTCCGCGCTCGGTTCCGCGACATCGTCGAGACGCGCGGCTGGCACGGCTGGACCGGCGAAGGCACCGAGGCGGGCGAGAACTGGCGGACCAAGGTCATCTACCGCACCAACATGGCCACGACCTACGCGGCCGGGCGGCGGGCGCAGCTCATTGCCGGCAACTATCCGTTCTGGGTCTACCGGCACGGCGGGTCGGAACATCCGCGCAAGAGCCATCTTGCGATGGACGGGCTGATCCTTCCCTCCGATCATCCGGCTTGGTCAGTCCTTTATCCGCCGAACGACTGGGGGTGCAGCTGCTACGTCCTCGGCGCGCGGTCTGAGGCACATGCCCGTCGCAAGGGCGGCGATCCGGACAAGAAGCTGCCCGACAATTGGCAGGAGATCGACCCAAAGACCGGCGAGCCGATCGGCATCGGCAAGGGCTGGGGCTATGCGCCCGGTGCAACCGTGTCCGAGGCGATCAACATCCTGGCACCCAAGTTCCGCACGTGGCCCGACGAGCTGGCGATGGCCGTCCTGCGCGAATGGCTGAGCCAGCCCGAGATTGCCCGCGCCCTGGGCTTTGAGGGCGGCGAGATCACTGATGCCGTGATCATGGCGATCCTGACCGGGCTTCGGGCATGAAGATCGAGCTCAAGACCGCCGAGGCGCAGCGCGTCCTGGATGAACTGATCCGGCGGATGACGGACTTCAGCGTGCCGCTGGCGGATATCGGCGACGATATGGTCGAAAGCACCCGACAGAACTTCATTGAAGGCAGCTCTCCCGATGGTGTGCCCTGGGCCCCGAAGTCGCAGGCCACGCTTGACGCCTATGCCGCGCGCAAGGAAACCGTCAGCTCCAAGCCACTGATCGGCCCGTCACGGACGCTGTCCACGAACATCTCTTTCCAATCGACTGCGACCAGCGTCTCGTGGGGCTCCAACATGATCCAGGCGGCGGTGATGCAGTTCGGCGCGCAGGCGGGCGAGTTCGGGGCGACGATCGGGCGCGACAGGAACGGGCGCGAGTTCATGGTCTCGACGCCCTGGGGCGACATTCCCGCCCGTCCCTTCATCGGCGTGGGCGAAGACGACGAGACCGCGATCGTGGCCACGCTCGAGGAATGGCTCGAGGGCGCTGACAAGCCCGGTTGACGGAACGCCAAAGCCGGTTCAGGGTGCAGTTGAGGCCGTTCTGCAAAGGTCCGATCACGTGATCGGATATGTCCCGAAGGCCTGAGCAGCGATAAACGCTGCATGAGCACGCAACACATCTCCGCCGCCCTTATGTCTGCGCTTCCGCTGCCCGAGATGGGTGCGGAGCCCAAGGCTCCTGAATGGATCCAGATCCTGCCGGCAACGCAAGGCGTGCTGGAGACCTATGACGGTCGCGGCCCGTATCGGGTTGACGACATCGACGCGCTGATCGCCACGAGCTTTGCGAAATCGCGGCGCGGCAGAATTCCCATCGATCAGGATCATGCCATCGCCAAGGCCGCGCCGCAGGGCAACCCGGCCCCGGCGCGTGGATGGATCACCGAAATGCAAGCCCGCGACGATGGGCTCTACGGCAAGGTCACATGGACCAAGGCCGGTGCCGAGATGGTGGCGGACGGTGCCTATGAAAGCGTGTCGCCCGTCCTGATGCACACCACGGACAAGCGGGTTGTCTTCATTCGTGAGGTCAGCCTGGTCAACCGACAGAACCTGCGCGGCATGGCCGCGCTTCAATCCGAGGAGAGCAGCGCAATGCTGAAGAAGTTGATTGAGATGCTGGGGCTTGGGGAGGATGCGACCGAAGATCAGGTCATGTCCGCCCTCAAGTCCAAGATGGAGGCCAAGCCGGCTGCGCAGTCCGAAGACCTCGGCCGTGTCGCCAAGGCAGCCGGTCTGGCAGAGGACGCTAAAGCCGATGACATCGTCGCGGCCGTTCAGTCGGCGATCGAAGCCTCGACCGGCGAGGAGCGCCTGATCACGGCCCTTCAGGCCGAGGTCGATGTCCTCAAGAAGGATGGCAAGCGCCGCGATGCCGAAGCCGCCGTCTCCGAGGCGCGTGCCAAAGGCAAGGGCATCGGCAAGGCCACCGAGAAGGTCCTGGTGTCCCTCCACATGGAAGGCAACATGGACGCGTTCAACGAGATGGTTGCCGCGCAATCCGATCTCAGCACCACCCACACATCCGACACCGCACCGAACCTCGACAGCGCCACGATGAGCGCAGAGGAAATCAGCGACAAGGCCAGCGCCTACATGGCGAAGTGCGAGGCCGAGGGCCGGATGATCACAGCCGCGCAGGCGGTTGACCACGTCATGGAGGCAAGCCAGTGATCCCCACATTCATCCGGTCCTACTTGGCCGCGTCCGCCGTTCTGGGCAACCGCATCGTCAAGTATGCAGCGCCCTCCGCCGACAAGTCGGTCAATACGGCAAGTGCCAACACTCAGCCCTTCGTCGGCGTCTCCGACCGCCTCGGGGCCGATGCCGGCGAAATGCTCGACGTCCATCGCGGCGGCCTGGTCCCCGTCCAGTTGGGCGGCACCGTGACGGCCGGCGCGCCGATCACGTCGGACGCGAACGGCAAGGGCATCGTTGCTGTTGCCGCAACCGGTACCACCGTTCGGATCATCGGCTATGCCGACGAGCCGGGTGTGGCCGATGACATCATCGATGTGATGTGGGCTCCGGGCCTGCTCCACGAAGCTTAATCGCAAGGAACCATACCTATGTCCGGAAACCGCCCCTTTGTGGTCAGCGCAACGCTCTCTGCCGTTGCCATCGCCTACCGCAACCCCGAAGCCTTCCGCATTGCCGATCTGGTCCTGCCGCGCGTCACCGTCGGCAGCGAAAAGTTCAAATGGCACGAATACCCGATCGGCGAGGCGTTCCAGATGCCCGACGCGCGGGTTGGCCGTCGCGGCCGCGTTCAGCAGATGGAGTTCAACAGCCTCGAGCGCACCGACAGCGTCGATGATTACGGCCTCGAATTCCCGATCCCTTATTCCGACATCGACGAAGCCCGTGCGCAGCGCGCAGCCAAGCTGTCGAACGCCGATCCGGAAAAGGAAGGCGTGATGATGCTTCAGGAGACCATCATGAACATCCGCGAATTGCGGGTGGCGCAGTTGGTCCACAACCTGAACACCTACAATCCGGCGATGCGCCTCACGCTGTCCGGCAATGACCAGTTCTCGGACTATGCCAACTCTGACCCGATCACTGTCCTGAAGGACGCGATGAACAGCACGCTCATCTATCGTCCGAACACGTGGGTGATGAGCCGCTACGCCTGGTCGAAGCTCAGCTCGCATCCAAAGATCGTCAATGCCGTGCGCGGTGCCGGCACCACGGATGGCATCGTCACCATCCAACAAGTGATCGATCTCTTCTCCGGCGAAGGGCTCAAGCGCATCCTGATCGGCGAGGCGCAGTACAACGCCGCCAAGCCGGGTCAGGCGGTGAACCTCCAGCATGCCTGGGGCAACCACATCGCCATGCTGCACATCAATCCGCAGGCCACCACCCAGCCGGGCATCGTGACCTTCGGCTACACGGCGCAGCTCGGCTCGAAAACCGTTGGCCGGATCGACGATCCTGATGTCGGCCTGAAAGGCGGTGTCCGCGTCCGCAACGGCGAACAGGTCAAGGAGCTGATCGTCGCGAAGGATGTCGGCTTCTTCCTTCAGAACGTTGTGTCGTAAGGGGGCGAAGCAATGACAGGCAAGACCCCAGAACGCGAAGCGCTTGAGAAAGAGGCCGAGGGTCTCGGTCTCAAGGTTCCCGGCAATATCGGCGATGGAAAGCTGGCGGAGCGGATCGAAGAGGCAAAGGCCGCGCAGAACGACAACGGCACGGCCAATGCACCGGCGGCGGGTGAACAGACATCCCCCCAGGCGACCGGCGATCAAGCCGCACCCGCTGCCACCGCGGTTCCGGCGATTAGGCTCGCGAAACAGCAGACCACCTCAGCGTCCGGTCTGACGCAATCGCCCGGCATCGGGAAGCAGGCGAAGACTGCGCGGCCGGAGCCGGACACCGACCTCTTCGAGGTGATCGACCGGGTCCGCCATGGCGGCAAGGTCTACGAGATCGGCGATCCGATCGAGCTCGACGTGAAGACCGAACTGCCCGCCCTGATCGCGGCGGGCGTGATCGCCGATCCCACGACCGAATAGCGGACGGCTGCTCGCCGCTATGCCCCTTTGGGAGCGAGGGGGGAGGTCCCGGTGGTCTGGCACGGTCCGCCGGGACCACATTCATGAAGGAACGCATCCATGGCCTATGCCACGAAAGCTGACATGATCGACGCCTACGGGAACCGCCTGCTGGTGGACCTGACCGATCGCGGCGATGTGGCGACGGGTCTGATCGACGATGACACGCTCGACCAGGCATTGGATCACGCCTCGGCCGAGATCGACGGCTACATCGCGGCGCGCTACGTGCTGCCGCTTTCCGAGGTGCCGCGCTTTGTCACCGATCTGACCTGCGTTCTGGCCGTCTGGCGTCTGCACACGCACGAGCCCTCGGGCAAGATCAAGACCGATTACGAGATGGCGCAGAAGAAGCTGCGCGAAATCTCCAACGGCACCCTGCGTATTCCGGGTGCCACTGGCGTCGAGCCTGCCGGCACCGGTGCCGGGGCCGCGCGGGTCACCGACCGCGAACGCCCCATGACCGAAACCAACCTCAAGAGCTTCATCTGATGATCGTGAAGCCGTCCATAACGCGCCTGAGCGCCGAGGTGACCGCCCTGAGCGGCCGGGTGCGCGGTGCGGCGGATTACACGGCGCTTCTGCGCGGTGGATCGCTGCCCGCTGCCCCCGTCTTTGCCTATGTGCTCTACGGCGGGATCGCCCGGCGCGGTGCGCCCGAGGTGGCCGTGGGCGCGTACCGCCAACCGGTCGGGCGCGGCATCAAGATTGTCGTCTTCTACCGCACCACGGACCCCGAAGGTGCGCGTCTGGTCGATGACCTGGAAGAGATGGCCAACGACATCCTGCGCGCCTTCTGCGGCTGGCGTCCCGGCAACGAGATCGGCGTCTTTGAGCTTGCCGGCGCATCCGTCAACGACTTCCGGGACGGCATCCTGTCCCAGCAGATCGACCTGACCCTGTCCGACCAGTTGAGGTTCACATGACCAAGAAATCCCGTCCCGCGCTGCCCTCGGGTGGCGGCAGCTACACCCGCGACAAGAAAGGCGAGCTGAAGCTCGTCGAGACGCCGACGAAAGAGCGTCTGCGCCGTGGGGCTGAAACCCCTGTTGAAGAGGCTGTTGAAGCCTCCACCGAGGAGACATCGAAATGACCATCCGCTGGGCTGAGAAGCTGCTTCTCGCGAAAATCGAGAGCACCTATGGCACCGACAGTTCGCCGGGAGCCGGTGATGCCGTTCTGGCCACCGCCGTCGAGCTGTCGCCGATGGAGGGGCAGGACATCGAGCGCAATCTCGACAAGCCTTACCTCGGCAATGACGGCAGCATCGCCGTCGATCTGCATCAGAAGATCAAGTTCCGGGTCGAGCTGCAGGGCTCTGGCACGGCGGGCACCGCGCCTGCCTGGGGACCGATGCTGCGCGCCTGTGCCTTTGCCGAGACAATCAGCGCCAGCACCTCGGTCACCTACAACCCGATCACGTCGAGCCATGAGAGCATCTCGCTCTACCTTTACATCGGCAACACGCTCTATGTCATGAAGGGTGCGCGCGGTACCGTGGCGCTGATCCTGAACGCGTCTGGCATCCCGTATCTGGAGTTCGAGTTCACCAGCCTCTTCACGATGCCGGCAGAAAATACACCGCCCGCGCCGAACTATTCCGGCTACCAGGACCCGACCGAGGTGTCGAACGCGACAACGCCGGTCTTTACCATCGACGGCACCGACTTCGTGCTGCGCAATTTCAAGCTCGACGCCGCCAACGATGTCCAAGGCCGGTTCCTGATCGGCGACGAGCGCGTGATCATCGTGGACAAGGCCGAGATGCTGGAGTTCCAGATGGTCGCGGTGCCGCTGACCACGCTCAACCCCTACGCCCTGGCGAAGAACAAGACCAAGGTCGAGGTGATCATCACCCATGGCACCGAGGCGGGCAAGATCGCGACGATCGACATCCCGGCACTGCAGATCCAGCGCCCGTCCGGTCTGGCAGAGGCCCAGGGCATCACGGAATGGCCCCTGCGCGGCAAGCCGATCCCGGTCTCGGGCAATGACCAGTTCACCCTGACACTCACCTGATCGAGAGGACCGCTCCCATGTTCAAGATCGATGACAACCCGACCTTCACCCACACCGTCGAGATCGACGTGCCCGCCGATGGCGGCTCTGAGCGGCAATCGCTCAAGGCGACGTTCCGGGTGTTGCCGGCAAGTGAGCTGGCGGAGTTCGACACCAGCAGGAACGAGGGACAGAAGGATTTCCTGCGCGCAGTGATCGTCAAGCTGGATGACATCGTGGGCGGGGATGACAAGCCGCTGCCCTACAATGACAAGCTGCGCGATCACCTGCTCGATCTCTTCTACGTCCGGATCCCGCTGATGAACGCCTACAGCCGCGCGATGGTGATCGGCCGGGTGGGAAACTGAAATGGGCGGGCGAGGCCTGGGCAAACGGCACGCTCGCCCATGATCCGCGCGGCCCGAAACGCGGCGCGGCCCGAGATGCCGAGCTTTGGGGCATCCCGTGGACAGAGCCCGAAACCGGCGTCTGGCCCGAAAACGCCGAGGCGGTCCGCGCCTTCCTGCGCATCCAGTCGCAGTTCCGGACGCCCGGTGCCTTCGGTGGCACCTGCGGTCTGGAATACGGGCACGTGCGCGAGGGGCTGGAGATGGCAGGCTTTGCCGTCACGCCCGATCTCTGGGCGCAGCTGCAATGTGTTGAACGGGGCGCAATCGACGCCACAGTGAGGAAACTGACGCGATGACGTTCAAGGTCTACGGCGAGATCGAGATCGACGGCAAAGCCGCCCGCGTCGAGATCAAAGGCGTGGACGACGCGCTGGAGAAGGCCGCGCGCGGGGCCGACAAGTTCAGTTTCTCGGGCAAGGGTGCCGCTGCCGGCATGGGCCAGCTCAAGGGCGAGACGACACTCGCCGCCGGGTCAGTCGCCAACCTCGGTGCCCAGTTCAACGATATCGGCGTGATGCTGGCGGCGGGCCAGAACCCGCTGCAGCTTGCCATCCAGCAAGGCACCCAGATCACCCAGGTCTTCGGCAATGCCGGCGCGGCATCCCGAGTCGCGATGCTGAAAAGCGCTTTGGCGAGCGTGGTCAGCCCGATCAACCTTGTGACCATCGGTGTGATTGCAGGCGGTGCCGCACTGGCCCAGTGGGGCCTCGGCATGATCAATGCGGGCGAAAAGACCCAGACCTTCGAGGAAACACTCGACGCTCTTGAACAAGCCCTCATCGACTACCGTCAAGCTGCTGATCTTGCGATGTTGAGCACTGCCGAAATGGAAGAGAAGTTCGGCACTGCAAGCGCCGGACTTCGCACATCTTTGCAGCTTCTCGAAGACATCGCACGGTCGGAAGCCCAGCAGGCCATCGACGCAACCGCACAGTCCCTTGCGAGCCTCTTCGAGATGCGTGGGGATGGTGATCAGCGGATGGCGATGGCAGAGTTCTTTGATCTCAACATCGGCTTCGCCGGGCTTTCGCAAGCGTCCCGAGATGCTCGCGACGAAGCGCGTCAGCTGACAGCAGAATTCCGCAATCAGCAAGTCGAGCTCAGCCAAGCGAGCGGCGATCTGGAAGCGCAGATCGACATCATGACCCGCATGCTGTCAACGGCGCAGGAATTGGCTCTTGCCAAAGACGGCATCAGCGCGGCCGAAGAGCAGATCATCAAGCAGATCGCTGAGACGCTGTCCAAGATGGAGCAGCAGCGCGCTAAGGTCGACGAAGTCGATGCTTCGATGCGCGGTGTGCTGCATGCAGTTTTGGACATCGGTTCTGGACTTGGAGCGGCCGTCGGCTCGCTGAGCGCGATGGTCAACGAGTCCGCAAGCCTCGGGGATAACCTGTGGCGCGCAGCTTCTGCGGCGTGGGACATGGCCAAGGCGCGTGTCGCAAACCAGACAGCCCTCGACAATGACACCGATGGGCTGGCGGCCCAGTACGCGCTCTACGGTGAAGGTCGCACGGCTGCGAATGACCTGATCCGAAATAGTGATCCATTATTTGGCGGCGAGCTCGGAAATGTTCTTCCGCCATCGCGTCCCTCGCGTGGTGGCACGCGATCACGCGGCGGCGCATCCTCTGTCAATGCGGAACGCGAAGCCGTCGATGACCTGATCCGGTCGCTGCAACAGCAGCTCGACATCGTTCGCGAAACCGATCCCGTTCAGAAGGAAATGATCCGCAACCGCGAGACGCTCAAGGCGGCGACGGATGCCGAAAAGCAATCGGTCGAGCAGCTGATCGCCTCGCGGATCGCCGAGGAGGCCGCGATCGAGCGGGCCACCGAGAATGCCGAGGCGTTCAAGGACATCTCGTGGCAGGCGCTTGAAGGGGTTCTGTTTCGGTCAGAGAGCGCGTCGGATGCTGTGGCCAACCTTGCCGACATGCTGGCACAGGCGGCGGCGCAGGCGGCGTTTCTGGGCACCGGACCGCTGGCCAATCTGTTCGGCACAGCCGACAGCGGCGGCTTGCTGGGCTTGGCAGGGTCGTTCCTGTTCCCCGGTGCTTCAGTCGGTCCGGGTAAAGCTGGCGGCGGCATGATATACGGCATGGGCGGGCCGCGTGACGATCTGGTCTGGACACCGACCAGCGCTGGTGAGTTTGTCGTCAACGCTCAGGCTACGTCACAGAACCGCGCGCTGCTGGAATACATCAACGGCGGCGGTTTGATGGGTCAGGGCTTTGCCGCAGGCGGCATGCCGATCCCGGTGCCGATGCCGAACAGCCAAGGTGGCGGCGGGGCCCAGTCGGGTCGCGTCGTGATCTCGCTCGCGCCGTCGCCGCTGTTCGATGCGCGCGTGGTCGAGGCCTCGCAGGGCGTCTTTGTCGAGGGCATGGAGCAATACCGCGCGCAGGGTCTGCCGCAGGATGTGGAACGGATCAGCCTCGATCCGGGGAGGCGTGGCTGATGGCCCTGAGTTTTCCGCTGAGCACGGCGCAGTTCTTCGATCTTCTGCCAATCCGTGCCTTCCGCATGAAACCCGCCGACAACCGGGCGTTTTCGGAAACGGGCGGTGGCGAGCTAATCGCCGCCGGTCGCGGCCAGCGCCTCTGGCAGGGCGAGGTGACGCTCGATCTGGACATTCACGCGCAGATCGCGGGGCTCGATGCCAAGCTGTCGCTGCTCGAAGAGGCGGGCGCGTCTTTCCTGATGTACGACCCGCGCAAGCCGTTCCCGGCAGCGGACCCGGACGGATCGATCCTGTCAGGCTCTTCGCCGGTGATCGCCACGCTCAATGCAAACAACCGCGAACTGACGATCAGCGGCCTGCCAGCAGGCTATGTCCTGACCGAGGGCGATCTGATCGGCTGGACCTATGGCGCCAGCCCTCTGCGTTACACGCTGCACCGGATCGTCACAGGCGGCACGGCCAATGGATCGGGTGTGTCTCCGTCGATCGAGGTCAGCCCGTTCATTCCCAACGGGGTCAGCACGGGTGCCGCTGTCTCGCTGATCCGCCCGCCGATCAAGGCGCGACTGCCGCAGGCCGATTACGGCGCAGGCCGCTCGGTGATCAGCGAGGGCGGCTCGTTCCAGTTCATCCAGACGCGGAGGTGAGCGGGTGCCGACGATCGACACAGCCGTCCAGTCGCAATTCGCCGAACGCCGGGGCGTTGAGCCGCGCGTGCTGTTCTGGATCGAGCCGCGCAACAGATCGACCGGTCTGCGTGAGGCGCTGGGGCTTTGGAACGGCGACGATCACCGCGATTTCCTTGTCGAAGGTGAGACGCGGACCTTCTATGGCGCGGGCAACGTGCTGGGGCTGCAACCGATCCGGAGCGTGACTGGCCTCGACGTGATCTATCATTCGATCGAGTTGCCGCCCTTCACGGACGAGGTGCGCATCATCCTTGACCAGTATGACGGTCATCTGGCCCCGGTCCGGATCTACTCGGTGGCGCTCGATGTGGACACGATGGAGCCGCTCGCGGCCCCGATCCGTTTTGTGAAGGGTACTCTGCAGGAGGCCCCGAAATCCCTTGGAGCGCCGGGCAGCGCGACCTCGAAATACGTCCTCAAAATTGCGTCCAACGCGCGCCGGCTGACGCAGGGCCTGCCGATCTACCGGTCTCAGAACTGGCTGGAGCGCCGCGCCTCGGGCGATCTGGGCCGCGAGCACATCGGCGTCTCGTCCGACTGGGTTGTGCCGTGGGGGGAGGAATGATGGACCGCGTCGTGGCCTTGAACGGGTACTTGAACGTCGCGCGGCAGTTCTCGATCGAGCCGGGGCAGTTCGACTGCGCGCTCTTCGTGGGCGGCTGGGTCGATACCCTGCGCGGCACGGATTACGTGGAGCGGTGGATCGGACGGTACCGGACCCTGACCGAGGGACGCAGGCTGCTGAAGGCCGAGGGCATCCGGTCGCTGCGCGATCTCGCGGACCGCGAGCTCACGTCTGTCGGGGGATGGGTAAACGCCCAGCCGGGCGACGTGGCGCTGATCAAGGAGAGTGCGCTTTGCTTCGGCATCAATGGCTGTGGCGGGATGATCCATGTCGTCTCGCCGGTCTCGGGCCTTGATGCGGTGCCGATGGATCGCGCCTGGGAGGTCTACCGCCCATGATCCGGCTTCTGATCCTCAGCCTTGCCGCGCTGCTGTTCCTGGCCGATCCGGCTGCGGCCGATCCGATCTCGGGTCTGATCGCGGCGGGCAAGGCGTTCTTTGCCACCAAGCTCGGTGCGATCGTCGCCCAGGTTGCGATCAGCTCGGGTCTGAGCCTGATTGCCCAGCGGCTGCGCAAAAAGCCCAAACAGCCGGGCTTGCAGAACCAGTTCAAGGGCCGTGGCGGGACTGAGCCGGGCAGCTTCGTGCTGGGTCGCGCGGCGGTCAAGGGCCACCAGACCTATCACAACAGCCAGGGCGACAATTCCAAGTGGTATCATGAGGTCATCGAGCTCTGCGATCTGCCCGGGGCTACGTTGGAGCGGCTGATCATCGACGGTGAATACTCGGCGATCGGTGATGTCTATGTTGATGGCAGCGCGGGCGATGTGGGTAACATCATTGTCGCCAAGAACAAGGACAGCGACAGCCACCGCGCCTTCATCCGCACCTATGACGGCACCCAGACCGCCGCCGACGCGCTGCTGGTGTCGCATTTTGCGGAGGATGACCGTCGCTGGACCACGGACCACAAGCTGACCGGCATCTGCTACGCCGTCCTGAGCTACTACTTCGACCGCAAGCGGTTTTCGCGCGGTGTGCCCGAGCTGAGCTTCGAGATGCTGGGCATCCCGGTCTACGACCCGCGCAAGGACACGAGCGTCGGCGGATCGGGCGCGCATCGCTGGGCCGACCCGTCCACCTGGGAGCAGTCCGAGAACCTGATCGTGCTGGTCTACAACATCCTGCGCGGGATCGCGGCTCCGGGCGGCGCTGTCTGGGGTGGTGATTGCGAGCACGAAGACCTGCCCATGGCGAACTGGGTGGCAGCGATGAACGCCTGCGACGTCGATCTCGGCGGCCGCAAGAAATACACCGGCGGGATCGAGGTCAAATGGACGGACGCGCCCGCTGACATCATCGAGCAGCTGCTTGCGGGCTGCAACGGCCAGATCACCGAACTGGGCGGCGTCTACCGCGTCCAGGTCGATGCGCCGGCAACTGCCGTGGTCTCGGTCACGGATGATGATTTCATCGTGTCCGACCCCTCTGAAATGGACCCTTTTCCGGGGCTTGAAGGCACGTTTAACGGGGGCACCGTGGTGCATCCCGACCCGGCGCAGCTCTGGAACGCCAGCCAGCCGCACACCGTCACCAACCCGAGCCTTGAGACGCAGGACGGCACCCAGCGTCTCTTCGATCTGCAGCTGCCAGTGGTCCACAATACCGCCCAGGCCAAGCAGGTGCTGAACGCAGCCGTCAATGACGGGCGCCGGTTCCGCCGGCACAAGGGCACACTGCCGCCCGATCTCTTCTGGCTCGACACGCTGAGCACCTTTGCCTGGACAAGCGAGAGCGAGGGCTACACGGCCAAGCTCTTTGAGATCTCCGAGACGGCCTATGACCTGCTGACCTTCAACACGGTGCGCTCGATCCGCGAGCGCGACCCGTCGGATTTCCTGATCGTGCCCGGGCTGGAGCTTCCCGGCCTGCCTTCCGCGATCACACCTCCGGCGCGTCCAGACGCCGGTGTTCCGGGCTTCGATATCGTCCCGGTCACCGTGGATGACGGCAACGGCAATCGCCGCATCACGTTCAAGCTGATCTGGACCGCTGCCGCGCTCGAAGGCACAGTGGACGGGGTCGCCTACCAGCTGCGCCTGTCCTCGACCGAGGAGACGGTTCTCACAGGTGACATCGCCGATGTCTCGGAAGGTCAGGCATTCCTGCCCGGATCCTACATTCCCGGCGCGTCTTACGACGCGCGCGCAAAGGCCATCAGCCGGGTGCGCGACACCGACTGGACCGGATGGGTGACCGAGAGCGCGCCCGCGGTGTCGGACAACCTTCGGCTCGTGCAGCTGACCACGGGCGTTCCGGTCTTCACCTACACCGCCGCAGGCGACACGCCAGCGCCCGCGAGCACCGTCTTCACAGCCACCGCCCGAGGCACGATCGGAACACCTTACTTCGAGTTCTTCGTCGACGATGTGAGCCAGGGCGCGCCCTCGACCACCGCGACCTTCACCTACACGCCACGGGCCAGCGCGGCGAACATGCCCGACGTGGTGCGTGTCGAACTGCGCGACGGCGGGGCATCGGAAGACGTTGTGGCCTCCGACCGGATCACCGTGATCGGGCTCGTGCCCGGGGAGCGGGGCGTCTCGATGCTGCTGACCAACGAGGCGCACACGGTCCCGGCCGCAGCCGACGGCACGGGGGAGGACCTCGCGGGTGCATTCACCGATGTGCAGGTCTTCATCGGCACGCAGCTCGACACCGGCAACTGGACGCTCAGCCGCACGAACAGCACCGGCGTCGGCTCGACCCTGGTGGGCAACCGCGTGACGGTCACCGATCTCGACGTCAATGCAGGCTACGTGGATATCACCGCGAGCCGCGCTGGCTTCACCTCGATGACCAGGCGCTTCACGCTCACCAAGACACGTCGCGGTGACAATGGCTCGAACGGTATCTCGACTTATCTCGCGACGATCTTCCGGCGATCTGCGTCCGCGCCCGCGACACCCACCGGCGGAAGCTATGATTTCGAGACGCAAACCATTACCACGCCGAGCGGGTGGAGTGATGAGGTGCCAGATGGATCACTGCCGGTTTACGTCTCATTCGCGTTGGCAAGCATTCTGGGTACGACTGGCTCGGACGACACGCTCACGTGGTCCGCACCGTCCGTTCTCGCGCGCGATGGCGTAGACGGAAATCTTGTTCAGAACTCTCAGCTGGCCGGGGGCGACAGCACCCTCTGGACGCTTGGTTCAGGGCAGGAAGACCAAGGGGGCGAGGATGAGACCTTTGCCGTGACCGTTGTCGAGCGTGACACGGCGTCGTCTCTCACGGGCTTGGCAAACGCCCCGACGCCGGGGATGTTCCGCATCCAGTTCGGGACACCCACCGGCAACATCAACACCGAGAGCTACAACCCGCAGGAGGACAGCACCAACAGAGCTCTGCCAGACACGGTTTTCGACGAGGCTGTCCTTGTGCAGTACGATGATCTCATCCCGGCCCCGGCTAGCGGCAAGGCGGCTGTGTCGGTGTATATGTGTGAGGAAATTCAGCACGGATCATGGACCGGCGCTGGCGCCATGTCTTTCCTCGCTCGAGTGACCAGCTACGACAAGGACGAGACGCTGATCACCACGACGATTGATCAGCATGCCGCGCTGATGTCCGGTGCGAACCAGACGCCGGGCGTTTGGTATCGAAAAGAGGCGACGTTCGATCTCCCTGCCAACTGCGCGTTCTACAAGGTTGAGTTTACCCTTCTGCAATCTGCGAGCAGGGTCTGTTACCTTGCAAAGCCGTGGGTAGAACCCGCCATCTACACGACGAGCATTGGTCGAAACGAGGTCACCGAGACCGAGTATGACAGTGCCAGCACTGTGACGCTCGCCGCCAACAACACGTTTGAGACTTTGTGCGAAGTCGATGTCGAAGTGCCTGACATACCGCTTGGTAACGGGTCCGAGACCATGCGGATCGAGGCTCAGGGGTCCGGCAACTTTCAGATCTCCAATAGCGCCATCGCAAACATCGACATTGTTTTGCAGGAGGCGGGGCAGGCGGACGTCATTCTGAACTCGCTGCAGTCGTTCGGCACCGAGGGTTACTCGCTGAGCGGCTATGCCAACAAGGGGCCGGGTACGTACACCCTTCTGTTGAGAGGTAAGGCGACAAACGTGAGTGATGTGACCTTCCGTCGAAATGAGTTCAAAGGGGTGGTGCTCAAGCGATGAAAGAGATCACAATCTATGACCAGAGCGGCACGATCCGACGGGTGCGTCGAGGCTCGGTCGCAAGCATCGAAAGAGCCGCGACGAAGGCGATGGCGGCCGGGTTATTTGTGCGGGAGGGGGCTCCTCCCCAGCCCGAAGGATATCGCGTCGGGCCGGAAGGGTTCGAGCCGATCACCCTGACGCCGCAAGAACGCCTTGATCAGGCCAAGCTTGACGCGGCGGAGACAGTACTTCGGGCCGTGAAGGTCGCGCGCCTCCGGTACATCACTGACTTGCCTGGTCAAGAAGCGATCTACCAAGAAAAGCGTGACGAGGCCTCCCGGTACATCTCAGAGGGCAGACCGTCTGATCTTTTTGACTACCCGATGCTTGCGGCAGAGGCCGGTGTCACAGCGCCAACTGCATCCGATCTGGCCGATATGTGGATCGCGCTGAACATGCAGTGGAAAGAGGTTGCCGCGAAGCTCGAAAAGAACCGCATGACGGCCATCAAGGCGGTCGAAGCCGCCACCGACCGCGCCGAGATCGACGCGGCCCTTGAAACTTTAAACGCCGCGCTTGCGGCACTCCAACCCTGACCCTGAAAGGACCGGACCCATGTCCAAAGGAAACACCTTTGAAAACGACCTTCTGAAGCTGATCTTCAACGGCGATGCTATTGCCAATCTAGCGGACGACGCAGGCACATCGCCGCTGAGCGACCTCTACGTTTCGCTGCATACGGCTGATCCCGGTGAAGCGGGCAATCAGGAGACCAATGAGTGTGCCTATACCAGTTATGACCGAGTGGCCGTGGCGCGCAGTACAGGCGGCTGGATCGTCACCGGAAATAGCGTCAGCCCAGTGGCGGACATCGACTTTCCGCAGGCGACCGGCGGCACTGAGACCGCCACGCACTTCGCCGTCGGAACTGCGGCAAGCGGCGCGGGCAAGGTGCTGTACAAGGGCGCGATCACGCCAAACATCTCGATTTCAAACGGCGTCATCCCACGCATTGGCACTGGCTCCACGATCACCGAGGACTGATAAATGGCTAAACTCGTCAATCGCGCCAAAATGACCACCGCCACAACTGGCACGGGCACGATCACGCTCGGGTCAGCGGTTGACGGCTTCCAGACCTTTGCTGCGGCCGGGGTCTCCGATGGCGATACAGTGGCTTATACCATCGAGGATGGAACCGATTGGGAGATTGGAACTGGCACCTACACGGCGTCTGGCACAACGCTCACGCGGACAGTCTCGGAAAGCAGCAACGCGGATGCGGCGATCAACCTGAGTGGCTCCGCTACCGTATTTGTCACGGCTCGGGCCGAGGATTTCCAGCAGGTCAAGCAGATCTCCATTGCCCTTTCGGACACCACCACCAATGTGACGCCCGATGCCTGGGTGGATGTGCCCCTGGATGGTGCGGTGGCGGGCGATAGCGGCGCCTATGCGGTGAGCACCGCCAGTGATGAGATCACGGTGCCGGATAGCGGGTGGTATCGGGTCACGGCTGTTTTACAGGTGACCACCGCCACCGTCCGGGGTTCGGCCCAGGCGCAAATTCTGATCAATGGGGTGGCACGCGGTGATCTGTACGGCACACCCTATCTGCGCAACACCGGATCTCTGGACACCGATGCGGTGCTGGTGGTTTCGCCGTGGATCCAACTGGCAGCTGGCGACACGATCACCCTTCAAATGCGCAATGGTCAGTCCAGTGCACAAGTAGGCACATTGGTCTCGGGGTCCTATGTCGCGGTGGAGCAAAAGGGCGGTGTGGGGCCGAAAGGGGATAAGGGTGACGCGGGTTTGCAGGGTGATTTGAACGCGACCACCCATGCAACGCTGGCGGCGGGGTATGATATCACCCCCGAGAATTTGGGCACATTCACCACCGGCACACTCACCCCCGAGGTGGATGGGTCGGGGAAAGCAAACACAAAATATTTGGTTGCAAATGGTGCGTTTGCAATTGTGCCCCCCGCCACATCTTCGGATTGCACGGTTATCCTGCACGTCACAAACGGGGCCTCGGCGGGGGCGTTGGATTTTACCGCCTTTGATGCTGCAAATGGCGCGGCTTATGACGCGACCTCGGGAAAAGAGTATTTTTTCCACATAAAAAAGGTGAATGGCCGGGCGTCAATCACCCTGGAGGAATTGCTGTGACGTTTGTGCCGTTTGCTCATTCCGATCCGGTTCTGGTCGAGCCTTTCACAACGCCGTGGAAATATCCCGCCGCCAGTTTTTTGGATGTGACGAGAGATCATTCCTGGAACAATTTGGCAAACGCCCATGGGGACACGATGGCGGTGGCGTCAACAGGGTCGGTCACATGGCTTTCAAATTATGCATCCGATCAGATCATTTTCTATGATTTTGGGTTCACCCTGTCGGATATCCCCGCCGGGGCCACGCTTTTGACCATGGATTTGGAGGTGGTGGCGGCGTGCTCGGCCTCTGGGGAAAACTTTTCCATGTCAGCACGCGGCCGCCGCAACACCGGGGAGGCTTGGGTGGATGCAACTGGAAATGATTTTTCGCTCGCAACCGTTGTGGCGGATGGGACGTTTTACACCCTGACAAAATCCATGGCGGTCACGGATTTGACCGATGCCCAGGCGCGCGCGTCCGGGGCGGGGGCCTGGGTGAGGTTTAGGGAGTTCACCCCCGTTTCCTCTTTCGTCTCGGATTTGCAACTGCAAAAAGTTCGCATCAGATATACAGGTGAGGCATGACAAAATTCTGGCACCCAGACACCGGCGCCTTTTACTCGGCGCGAGATATCCAGGCGCGGTTTAAGATCGGGGGGATTACGCCGGGGGATTGTGAGAAATATGGGTTTTTTGTGCCCGTATCCACACCCCGGCCGGATGCGGCGGCCAATATGGATGTGGTTGAGGCGCAATATCCGCAATTTATTGATGGCGCCTGGACCCAGGTTTGGGACGTGGTGCCGCGCGCGATTTGCCCGAGGGTGGTTGATGCCGAGAGAGATCGCCGGATTAACGCGGGTTTTGCCTGGGGTGGGAAACAGTGGCAGTCTGACCCGGATAGCCGCGAAAACATTAACGGGGCGTATTCAAGCGCGCTGGCCTATTTGATGAGTGGCGGTTCGGCGGATGAGGTTTACTGGTCCAATCCAAACACACCTCTAACGTGGCTGGCGGAGGATAACAGCCTCGTCACCATGACGCCCGCGATGATGATTGATTTCGGCAACGCGGCACTTGCGCACAAGAAGGCGCATATCTTTGCGGGGCGGTCTCTGAAAGACACTGACCCAATCCCGGCAGATTTTGTAGACGACAAGTGGTGGCCGTGAGTCATGCTTGGCTTTAGTCCACTTGCATCTGCGCCGTTAGGCGATGACGCTGGTGGTCGCGTCATCGCGGCAACTACGGCGCTTGCCGGGTCTGCGGCTGTATCTGGCGCAGGCGCTGCAATCCTCCTAAGCAGCGTCACTGCAAATGGTGCCGCAGTTGTTTCGGCAACTGGCGCGGCTCTTAGTGCTGTTGTGGCGTCCGCAACCGGGGCGTCAACAGCCGGGGCATCTGGCCTAAGCGTTGCAGGGTCTATCGGGGAAGCGGCGGGTCAGGTCTCTGTGGCGGGCCTTGGCGTTGCTGTCGCTGGTGTCACTGCCAATTCCTCAGGGGCAGCATCCGTTTCTGGGGTGGGAGTGGCACTTTCGGCAGCACTGGCGTCATCGGCAGGGTTGTCGCTTGCCTCTGGTAAAGGTGAATGTGTTGGTACTGCGATTGGGACGGCAGGTGGTCAGGCCGCTGTGGCGGGCCTTGGCGTTGCTGTCGCTGGTGTCATTGCCAATTCCTCGGGGGCAGCATCCGTTTCTGGGGTGGGAGTGGCACTTTCGGCAGCACTGGCGTCATCGGCAGGGTTGTCGCTTGTCTCTGGTATAGGTGAATGTGTTGGTACTGCGACCGGGGCAGCAGGTGGTCAAGCCTCTGTGGCGGGCCTTGGCGCGGGCACAGCCATCGCTGCTTCAAGCGGGTCCTCGACCGCAATCGCTATCGGATATTCGGTTGCAAGCGCAACAGCCGTAGTGGGCGGTGTGTCGTCCTGTCAAGCGACAGGCGAGGCCGTTTCCGACGCCACAGGCACTGCGCGAGGTTTTGGGGCTGCATCTGGTGTTGGTGCATCAGTGCCGGCGTCCAACGCCGCCGCTGTCGGGGCCGCGTCGGCATCGGCGCAGGGTGGCAGTACTGCCGGGACAGTGTCGATTATTGCCAGCGCAGCGATTGCGACCGCGTCTGGGGCGTCGCTTGTCGTCAGCGCGGCCAACAGCAACGGTGCGGCTGGTACTTCCGCTGAGGCGGCTGCGATCACCGCGGCGCTTGGATCGACATCTGGCATCGCATCAATGCAAGGCCTGGCCTCTGTGATCTCGACGGTGAAGGCGTCGTCTGCTGGCGTGGCGAGTGTCACCGCAGGCGGCGCGTCGATCGTCGCTGCTGTTGCGCAGGCTGAAGGCGTCGCGGTTTTGGTTGGCCGGTTCGGCGACCGATCGCGCACAGCTCATATCACAGAAACTTCAAACGTGTTGCGCTGGGAGACCCGCAATTCTGTTGTATGGGGGAACCCGGCAAACAGAATAGCACTTCACATTCGAAATAGGGCTGTTTGATCATGAATGCACTGGAACCGGGATACTTGAAGCAGGGCGATCTGTCGCCAAGGCTGGTTGCCGAACTCACAGACCGGAATGGCAAACCCGTCCCCGTCAGTGGGGCGGACGTACAGTTCAAGATGAAACTCAAGGGTGCGGACGCGCTCACGATTGACGCACCTGGAGGTGTATTGGATGGCGCGGCTGGTCTTGTTTATTACGACCTTCAGGCCGGTGATACCGACGTCCCCGGCGTCTACGATTGCGAGTTTCGGATCGTTTACTCTGATGGTCGGCCAGAGACGTTTCCAAACGGGATCGTATACCAGCCATTAATAATCACAAAGTCGCTGTGACGCTCGATTACACACAAGCAGAGTATTGCATCGGGGAGGCCGTGCATGGTTGATTTCAAGCACCCTGAAACCTGGTCGGAACCGGCAGGAGGCATCCGGTACCGCACAAAGCTCGAAATCGACTGGGGTATTTGGACGCCGGGTTCAACAACCCGTTTAAAGATAGAAGCCGGTCGCGTTTTTGATGTCTCGGTGCCGCGCGGCCTTCGCTGGATGTTTGACCCGCACGATCCCCGGTTTCGCCTTGCTGGCCTGATCCACGATCACCTGTTGCACGTCGAGGGAGCCACGCGCATCCGCGCAGGCGGTGAGTTCCACGACGCCCTGCGCGCTGGTGGCACGCCATGGCCGCTGGCGCTGGTTATGTGGCTGGGCGTGTCAATTTTCAAATATCCGCTTGATCAGGCGCGGGCTGACTATCGGCGGCGTTCAACGGGCGCTTAAACAGCTATATAACGAAAACACGTTTGCTGAAAAACTAAGTGTAATTCACTGAAAAATTCAGCGTCACGCTACAGCCATCAAGCCTGAAGGACGGGGTTCTGGGCAGGGACATACGGGCGACTCCGTGATTTTGCACACCTATGCAAAATCACGCTACTCCGCACACTTCCCTCTGTCCAGCCCCACGTTCACGGGTAAAGGATACTGCGAAACGGCGGGAAATCCGCATACCGCTCCGCACGTTGTGCTGGCGGTTCAGACGGCGCCTGCCCAGCCCGAACCAATGTCCCTTTCGGCGCGATATAACTGTCGATCCGCCGCTTCGGCTCCGGTCGCCACGCGATGTTGAACGCGCAGAGCTTGGGGAAAAACCACACTTCGGCAAAGGGCAGATGGTCATAAAGCCAAAACGCCAGATCGCGCCAGTCCCGCCCCTGATCGTATTGATCCGCAAACCACGGGATCACGATGCTCGCCCCCGCCACCTCGACGTCGGGCAAATCCCAGATATGGCATTCGAGCGGAAAATCGTTGCGCGCGCAGTTCAACCCGTGCTCATTGCCGAACTGATTGAGCGCCGCCGACCGAAACCCCGACCGTACCGCGATCCGGCCAAATGTCTCCTGCAACGGATCAAGTAGCGTTTCGCAAAACGCCCGTCCCCGCGCGATGGCAAGATCGGGAGTATCGGGGATGTTCTGGATCTGATGATAATTCCCGATCTCTGAATACAGGAACTCCCGCATGTAGAAATGCCGCGACAACCGGACCCGGCCCAGCGTCTCTAGGCTCCACATGCTTTGCGGGCGTCTCAATACCCCATCCAACGAAACGCCCCGTCGCCCTCGCGCAAAGGCGAAAACGGATTGTGCGCCACTTCCCAGATATGGCCCTCGGGATCGCTGAAATAGCCGTGATAACCACCCCAGAACACCTCCTGCGGCGCTTTCAGAACGGTGCCGCCCGCGCCTTCGACCCGGCCCATGACGTCATCAACACCGGCTCGGTCTCGCGCATTGTACCCCAGCGTCAGAGCCCCGCGTCCGAGCTGCGCCACATCGATCCCGATATCCTCGGCCAGCTTATCGAGCGGATAGAGCCCCAGCGTCTGCCCCAGCAGATCATAGGCGATCACACCCTCCTGCGCCTCGACCCGCACCCAGCCCAACGCGTCATAAAACGCAGCCGCTTTCTCCGCATCCGCCACGCCCAGCGTGATCAGCGATATCCTCTGCTCCATGCCAACTCCTTCATCCAGGCAAACACATCCACACCGATCTGAGAGTACATGTCCAAAAGGTCCACGAGAACCCAGTTTTCCCGGATCAGCCCGTCCTCCAGCCGCCAGAAATCCAGACTGCGCAACGTGATCTTCTGCCCCGTCGGCGGCAGCCCCAACCAACCGAAGCCCAACAGCGTCTGCTGCATATTTAGCCACCCGGTCACGCCCACATACATGCCTTCCGCCAGGAAGTGATGCCTCGTGCCCTCGGGATGCTGCCCCCGATCCGGCATGGCGCTCAGGAAGGGGATCTGGTGGAACCGGCGAAACTCCTCGAAACCACGCGCCGTGCCGATACCCGCCGGCCCGTATCACCTGAAACTCGGATGCCAGAACCGTTCCAGCTCCATCACCTCCGGCCCACCCTGCGACGGATGCCGGGTCATGCCGACCAGCATGTCAATCACATGCCGCCCACTCACCTCTGAAATAGACGCATCGTGCGGGCTCAAACCGTCCTGCGACATCGGTGCCGGCGCATGGAGAAACCGCCCAAGCTGAGGTGCCATCGGCCAGGCCCCGGCCTGCATCATCATCTCCGGAATGTCCCAGATCGCCTGCACTTCGACGCAGGTGTCGCCTTCAATCCGGTAGAACTCATGAAACCGCATCACCGCGCTGCGCCCGGTTGCGGGGATACCCAGCCACGACGCAAGCCACCGCCCGGCATATTGCCCGTACGAGCCAACCCATAGCGCGCCATCCGCGTCGAAACCCGCGATGCGGATGAACTCCTGTCGCTCGAGATCCTTAAGCGCCGACTTCAACGGCGCAAATTCATTGGAGACAAACGCCTTTGCCCCGCGCAGATCGCCAAACGGATGGCACATCCGAAACAGAGCATCCGGCGCAACGCGTGCCAGATTACCGGCAAAGCCACCCCGCATGGCCGCAAACGCAGGTGCCATGACCGCCTTCGCGCGCTCAACCTCGGACATGCGGGTACCCCTCTTCTCTGGTTCCAAAATACTTCGGGGTCTGGGGCGGAGCCCCAGTGTTTCCGTCACCGGAAACAGACGATGCGTCACCGCATCGTCACGCAAACATCCTCACTCCGCAGCTTCCCGATACGGCGCACCCTGCCCGTACGGCACGTTCACCCCGCCATAGCGCCGGACCCGCACGTTGCACTGCTCCGCGTGACCGACGAACCCTTCGAGCATACACAGACGCGAGCCATACTCCCCGATCAGCGTCGCCGCCTCGTCGGTGGTGATCTTCTGGTAGGAATGGGTCTTCAGGAACTTACCTACCCAAAGCCCACCGGTATACCGCCCCGCTTTCTTGGTCGGCAGCGTGTGGTTCGTCCCGATCACCTTATCGCCGTTCGACACATTGGTCCGCGCCCCGAGGAAGAGCGCACCATAGCAGGTCATGTTCTCCAGATACCAATCGTCCCGGTCGGTCATCACCTGCACATGCTCGGACGCGATGTCATTGGCGACCGCCAGCATCTCGTTATGGTCGGCACAGAGGATCACCTCACCGTAGTCGCGCCACGACACCGAGGCCGTATCCCGCGTCGGCAGGATCTCCAAGAGCCGGTCGATCTCCTTCAAAGTCTCTTCTGCCAGCTTCCGCGAATTCGTCACCAGCACTGCGGGCGAGTTGTAGCCATGCTCCGCCTGCCCAAGCAGGTCCGTCGCGCAGATCTCTGCATCCACCGTGTCGTCGGCAATGACCATGGTCTCGGTCGGCCCGGCGAAAAGGTCAATGCCCACCCGCCCGAACAACTGCCGCTTCGCCTCGGCGACAAACGCATTTCCCGGCCCAACAAGCATGTGCACCGGGTCAATGCTCTCGGTCCCGATGGCCATCGCGCCCACGGCCTGAATACCGCCAAGCACGTAGATCTCATGCGCCCCGCCCAGATGCATCGCGGCAATAACCGCAGGGTTCGGCTTGCCCTGCCATGGCGGCGTACAGGCGATGATGCGCGGCACACCCGCGACGCTCGCCGTCGCCACCGACATATGCGCCGAGGCGACCATCGGGAATTTGCCCCCCGGCACGTAGCAGCCCACCGACTGCACGGGGATGTTCTTGTGGCCAAGGATCACCCCGGGCATCGTTTCCACTTCGATGTCCAGCATCGAGTCGCGCTGCGCCTGCGCGAAGTTGCGCACCTGCTCCTGCGCAAACTTGATGTCGGCCAGCTCGCGCGGGCTAAGCTCCGCAATCAGCGCGTCGATCTCGCCTTGCGTCAGGCGGAAACTCTCAGGCGTGTAATTGTCGAATTTCGCCGCCAGATCCCGCACCGCCGCATCACCGCGCGCTTCGATGTCGGCCAGCGTCGCCTCGACCACCGCGCGGGTCTTGGCATCGTCCTCGGCACGTTCGGTTTCGGGTTTCCCCCGCTTGAGATACTCGGCCATGTCCGCCTCCCCAGAACTTCTGTCGGGCTCAACATAGCGGGGCACGCGGGCCTCTCAAGCGATTTTTGCATACGATTGCAAGATCGTGCAATCAGGCCAGCACCTCCAGAATCGCCTCTTCGATATGGCGCAGGTTCTGCGGTTCGGAAAAGCGGTGATCGGTGCCCTTGACCAGCGTCAGCCGTAGGTCGGGGCTCTCGATGTGATCTAGCAACCGCAACGCCGTTTCCCGGCTGACAGCGCTGTCCTCGGTCCCCTGCACCAGCCGCACCGGGTAGGGCATGTGAAGCGGCGAGCGGAGGACAAGGTTTTCGCGCCCATCCTCGATCAGACGGCGGGTCACGATGTAGGGATCATCATAATCCGACGGCAACTCAACTTGCCCGTCCTGCATGATCTGCTCGCGCTGCTCTTCGGTGAACCCAGCCCAGAACCCGTCCTCGGTGAAATCCGGTGCGGCGGCGATACCGACAAAGCCCACCACGTGCTTCAACCGCTGCGTCATCAACGAAGCGATCCAGCCACCCATGCTTGATCCGACCAGCACCACCGGCCCATCGCAGGTTGCCTCGATCACCGCCTGCGCGTCGCGTGCCCAGTCGCCGATGCAACCCTCTTCGAACACACCCCCCGAGATGCCATGTCCCGAATAATCGAACCGCAGGAAGGCGCGGCCGGTCAGCTTGGCCCAAGCCTCCAGATGCACAGCCTTGGTGCCTTCCATGTCCGACTTATATCCCGACAGGAACACGATTGCCGGCCCCTCGCCCTCGGTCTTGGCATAGGCCAGCTTGTGGCCGTTCGGCCCGTCGATGTGTTTGATTGCGGTCATGCCTGCCTCCGTTCCGGTTTGGCACGACTTTACGCAAACCCCGCCGGAACCCAAGAGGTGTCAGCCGTTTTCCACCTCATCCAGCCGCAACGCCAGCAGCCCACCTGCCAGCGACAACGCCGCAAAGCCGGTCAGCGATGCCACCGGTCCCGCAAGCGCCAACACCCCGCCGAACGCCCCGGTAATCAGCAACAGCACACCAATCGCGGTATTCGCCAAGGCGGCATAGGACGACCGCGCGTCCTCGGGGGACATATCCACCAGATAGACCGACCGCGCAGACCGCACGCCCTGATAAGAGAGCATGAAGAAAAACAGGATCACAGGGATCACCCAAGCCGTCCCGGCCCAGCCGCTCACCTCGGCCAGCACCGCCAGAGTGGCGAACCCTGCCGCCAACATCCCCGACAGGAACAGAACCTTGCGTGAGGATTTGTCCGACAACCGGCCCCAGACATAAGACCCAGCAAATGCTGCCGCTGCCGAAGCCAGGAGCAACGCGCCCAAGCCCTGCAACGCAGACTGTCCGCCACCAAGCAATACGAAGTAAGGCGGTGCCAACGCCGTCACCGTCAACAAGCCACGCACGGCGATGAAGAGGCGGAACTGGCGATCTTCCTTGAGTGGAGTCAGGTCCACCGATGTGTCCTCGGTGTCCTCCGACGCGGTTTCCTCCAGGAACGAAAACAGGATCGCTGCCGCGCCCCACAAAGCCGCTGCCAAAGTGATCGCGACAACAACCGGCATCACGTCGCGCAACAGCCCGGACATCAACAACCCGGCAAAGACGATCACCGCAATCGACGCCACTGACCCGGCCACACCCGTGACCGCTCCTCGGCGCGTTTTCCCAACCGTCTTGCCCAGAATGTCCTTGTAGCCCACCGAGCACGCCGCCCGCGCAATAGCCAGCACCGCCAGTGCTGCGCAAAGCGCTACTCCGGCAGCAAACCCTTCGAAGGTCAGAGCGACAAACACGATGGCCAATGCGGCGATCCCCTGCCCAGCCGAGCCAATCACCCAGGCCCATTTGCGGTGCCGCATGGATTGGACCCAGCCCGCAAAGGCGATCTGCGGCAGCAAAGCCCCCGCCTCGCGGATCGGCACTAAAAGCCCGGTAAGTGCCGCAGGTGCGCCCAGCGCACCGGCCAGCCAGCTCAATACCAGTTTGGGTTCGATCAGACCGTCCGCCACCTTGGTCATCGACAGGCTGATCATGTGGCGCAACCCGTTGCGCGCCTCGCGATCCCTGACCTCTTCATCCGCCCCTGTGATCTCTTCATAGGTGTCGGTGACGAGGTGGGTCATGGGGCAGATCCTGTGGCTGTGAACAACCGCAGGTAAACGCCCAATGCGTGGGAAAAGTTCCGACTTTCGCGGAGAAAAGCGGGTGGCATCCACCCGCCTTGCGTTTAGCCGCCGATATAGGCGCCGCTCTTGGGGCGGAAGAAGTTTTTCTGATTGTGCAGGCGGCCGAGCAGATCGTTGATCCGCTTCATCGACGCATCCACCGCGCGGGTGTCGTCACAGGGGCGCAGAGGGTCTGCATCCCGGCTCAGAACCGTAGAGTTCAAAGACCGCTTTGTCGTCCGCAGCGCGTCCTCGATCAGTTCCATGTCTTCGACGGACAGTTCAAATGTCTTGTTGTAGCCGGGCATTGTCTGCTCTCCCGTGTCATCTGACGCCAAAAGTTTCCGATAGTGGAATGTCGTTATACATATCAATTGCGTCGCTTTCGTCCATAGAGAAAGCAGGGATTAACTCGTTGTTTATAAACGCTTTCCAATAATACCTTTGTATACCGCGCAAGAATCTTGCGTGCCCAACCGCAAAACCCCCGACTCACGCGGTCGTTTCCGACCCACCTTGTCTTGACGCGCCGCGTCCCCCCTGCCAAAAGCCGCGCACGATACATAACCCGCAACCGGGCGTTCCGTGGGCGCCAAACTGACGAGGAGCTGGGCCGATGAGCCAGATTTCCCTGACCTTCCCCGATGGCAATGCGCGCGATTTCGATGCAGGTGTGACCCCTGCCGAAGTGGCCGAGAGCATTTCCAAATCCCTCTCGAAAAAAGCCATCTCTGCGACCGTGAACGGCGCGCATTGGGACATGCAGTGGCCGATCACCAGCGACAGTTCCATCGCCATCAACACGATGCAGGACGATGAACCGGCGCTTGAATTGATCCGGCACGACCTCGCGCATATCATGGCGCGCGCGGTGCAGGAGATCTGGCCCGACGTCAAAGTCACCATCGGTCCGGTCCGCGACAATGGCTGGTTCTACGATTTCGACCGTCAGGAGCCCTTCACCCCCGAAGACCTCGGCGCGATCGAAAAGCGGATGAAAGAGATCATCAACGCCCGCGATGCCGTCCGCACCGAGCTGTGGACCCGCGATCAGGTGCGCCAGTACTACACCGACTCGGGTGAACCCTATAAGGTCGAGATCCTCGACCGCATTCCCGAGGGCGAGGACATTCGCATGTATTGGCATGGCGAATGGATGGACCTCTGCCGCGGTCCGCACCTTCAGCACACCGGTCAGGTTCCCGCAGATGCGTTCAAGCTGATGAACGTCTCGGCCGCCTATTTCCTTGGCGACAACACCCGCCCGATGCTGCAGCGCATTTATGGCGTCGCGTTCAAGAACCGCGATGATCTGAAAAAGTACCTGACTTTCCTCGAAGAGGCCGAAAAGCGCGACCACCGTAAGCTGGGCCGCGAGATGGATCTCTTCCACATGCAGGAAGAGGCGCCCGGTCAGGTGTTCTGGCACCCCAATGGCTGGACCGTCTACACCGCCCTGCAGGACTACATGCGCCGCAAGCAGCGCGCGGGCGGCTATCTTGAGATCAACACCCCGCAGGTTGTGGATCGCAAGCTCTGGGAAGCGTCCGGTCACTGGGAGAAATACCAGCACCACATGTTTGTCGTTGAAGTCGATGAAAGCCGCGACGGTGAAAACGACGACGCCAGCGCCAAGAACAAGGATCACACCCGCATCAACGCGCTCAAGCCGATGAACTGCCCCTGCCACGTGCAGGTGTTCAATCAGGGCCTGAAGTCCTATCGCGACCTGCCTCTGCGACTGGCCGAGTTCGGGTCCTGTGCCCGTTTCGAACCGTCAGGCGCGTTGCACGGGATCATGCGGGTACGCGGCTTTACGCAGGACGATGCGCATATCTTCTGCACCGAAGACCAGATTCAGGCCGAATGCGCCCGGTTCATCGACTTCCTTGCAAACGTCTATCAAGAGCTTGGCTTCCCCGAGTTCGAGATCCGTTTTGCCACCCGCCCGGAAAAGCGCGTCGGCAGTGACGAAAGCTGGGACTATGTGGAGGGCGCGCTTGAGAATGCGATCAAGGCGGTGGGTCGGGAATACACGCTCGAACCCGGCGACGGTGCGTTCTACGGCCCCAAACTCGATTTCTACCTGACGGACGCGATTGGTCGTGTCTGGCAGTGCGGCACCTTCCAGGTTGACCCGAACCTGCCCGAGCGCCTTGGCGCCAGCTTTATCGGTCAGGACGGAGATCGCCACCGGCCGTTCATGCTGCACCGGGCCTGCCTTGGGTCGTTTGAACGGTTCATCGGCATCCTGATCGAGAACTGGGAAGGCAAACTGCCTTTCTGGCTTGCCCCGCGTCAGGTTGTCGTGGCCTCCATCGTGTCCGAGGCGGATGACTACGTGAACGAGGTCGTGGCGGAACTGACCAAGGCGGGCGTCCGCGCCGAAGCGGACACCCGCAACGAGAAGATCAATTACAAGGTCCGCGAACACTCGGTCGGCAAGGTGCCTGTGATCCTCGCCATCGGCCACCGCGAGGTCGAGGAGCGTACAGTCACCGTGCGCCGCCTCGGAGAGAAGCAAACCTCTGTAACATCTCTGGCGGAGATCGTGAGCAGCCTCGGAAAAGACGCGACGCCGCCCGATCTTCTGTAACATTCCAGCACTGGAAACTTTCAAAAAGGCCCCGTTTTGTTACGGGGCCTTTCTTATTTCGTTGTGATCGCTGCAAAATTTCCCGAGAACCGGCTCACCCAGCGTCACGCACGCGTGAAACACACCGCCGTGAATGGCGTGACTGCCTGACGCGGGGCATGGTTGATCCATCGGCAACGCAAACACCGCGCCGACCCAGTTCAACTTGTTAGGTAACCAAAAGGACCATCTCATGTCGAAAGCTCTCAAAACCGTTGCCATCGTTGGCGCCGTTGCAGCCAGCCTTGCCGCGCACACCACCACCGCCACCGCGCAAGCCAAGGAAAAGTGCTTCGGCGTGTCGCTCGCAGGCAAGAACGATTGTGCCGCAGGTCCGGGTACAACCTGCGCCGGCACCTCCACCGTTGACTATCAGGGCAACGCCTGGACACTGGTGGACGCCGGCACCTGCGCCGAGATCGAACTGCCTGCCATGGCAGACGGCACCGCGCGCATGGGTTCGCTCGAAGAACTGAACCGCGACCTGCCGGGTTAACCAGACCGGGGGTGGGCCGGGAGACATCCCGGCCTGCCTCGCGCTTCGGCCCCCGCGGGGCCATTGCACCAAGGACGACCGCCATGCCTGACGCCACGCACGCTTTTCCTCATCTGCCCAACCTGCCCGGTGTCGGCTACAAGCCGCAGCATTTCTCGGACATCCTGACCGATCCCTCTCCGGTCGGATGGTTGGAAATCCATGCCGAGAACTACATGGGCGATGGCGGTCGCCCGATCGCGCAACTGCGTGTTTTGGCAGAACGTTTCCCGATCTCTGTGCATGGTGTGGGCCTGTCCATCGGCGGCGAAGGCCGTCTGGATCCTGACCACCTCTTACGGCTGAAACATCTCTGCGACTGGCTGAACCCGGCCAGTTTTTCCGAACATCTGGCATGGTCGACCCATGACAGCCATTTCCTCAATGATTTGCTGCCACTCCCCTACACCGATGTCACACTGACCCGCGTGGCCGATCACATCGACGAGGTCCAAACCGTTCTGGGCCGCCGGATGCTGCTCGAAAACCCGTCCTCCTATCTGGCCTTTGCGGAAAGCACCTGGTCGGAAACCGATTTTCTGGCCGAGATCGTGCGCCGCACCGGATGCGGCCTGCTGCTGGACGTGAACAACGTTTTCGTCTCCGCCACCAATCTCGACTATTCCCCACAAGGCTATATCGACGCCTACCCGCTTGAGGCTGTTGGCGAGGTTCACCTTGGCGGCCATGACGAGGACGAAGACGACCACGGCGCGCCCCTGCTGATCGACAGCCACGGGCGCGAGGTGGTGGACCCGGTTTGGGCACTCTTGGATTACACGCTTGCCAAATCCGGGCCGAAGCCGCTGTTGGTCGAATGGGACACCGATGTGCCCGACTGGCCGGTACTGGCCGATGAGGCGCGCCGTGCCGCCTCCGCCCTGACCCGCGTGCTGGCATGACCGATCAAACCGCCTTCCACAGCGGGCTTCTGAACCCCGCCGCCCCGGTGCCAGACGGGCTGACCGACGCGCAGGCCCGACCTGCCGGACGGCGATACGGCGTCTATCGCAACAACGTCACCGTGTCCCTGCGCGAAGCGCTGGCCGAAGGGTTCCCCTCGCTTGTCGGCTTGATCGGGCGCGAGAATTTCGACCATGTCGCCCGCGCCTATCTGCGGCAATCCCCCCCGACCTCGCCGCTGATGATGCATTACGGGGCTGGCCTGCCGGAGTTCGTGGCGTCGCTCGATCAGCTCAAACACCTGCCATATCTCGCCGATGTTGCGCGCATCGACGTCGCCATGCGGCAGAGCTACCACGCCGCCGACAGCACCGGCATCGACGCCACCGCCTTGCAGACGCTTGACGAAGAGGCGCTGCTCTCCACACGGTTCGACTTCGCACCGTCGATGATCCTGATCCGGTCAAGCTACCCGATTGGCTCCATCTGGCACTACACCCTGCGCGGCGGCGACAAACCGGCCGGTCAGGCCGAGGACGTTTTGATCCTGCGCGCCGAATACGACCCCGAGCCTTTTGTGCTTGGCCCGGGTGCAGGCAACGTGGTGCAGGCGCTTCAGAACGGAGCGTCCTTCGGCGCAGCCATCGACCAGGGCGGAGACGCGTTCGACCTCGCCGCGCTACTTAATCTTCTGCTTTCACAACAGGCCATAACTTACCTGAAAAATTGATCTTTCTCAGAATCGGAAACTCCCGCCATGGACCGCCTTGCCTTTCTTCACGACAGTGTTTTCTCCGCCGTAGAGCGCAGCTTTGACGGGCTGGTTCCTTTGCTGGCACGCTTCGTATTCGCGGCCACGCTGCTGGTCTATTTCTGGTCCTCAGCCCTGACCAAGCTGGGCGACGGGATCACGGGCATCCTCATCCCCTCCACAGGCGCTTATGCGCAGATCTTCCCGAAACAGATGGAGGCTGTCGTCTATGACGTGTCGCAGCTTGGCGTCTTCCACTGGGCCGTGGTTGTTGCGGGGACATGGGCCGAATTCATCCTGCCACTGTTGATCGTGATCGGGTTGTTCACCCGCCTCGCAGCTTTGGGCATGATCGGGTTTGTGGTCGTTCAATCCCTGACCGACCTCTACGGGCATGGCGGGATTGCACATCCTGAGACGCTGGGCGCGTGGTTCGATAAGGTGCCGGACAGCGTGATCCTTGACCAGCGCGCGTTCTGGATGCTCATTTTGATTACACTGGTGGTCAAAGGCGCTGGCGCCCTGTCGCTCGACCGGATGCTGTCGCGGCAGTTCTTCGGCCACGCTGCCGCCGCCTGACCCCTTGCACCCCACCCTGTGGCCGCTATCTCTGTCAGTGCAAAGGCAGGGGTTAAAGATGACGGACCGGACAGTTCTCAGGATCAGCGGCGCGGACGCCAGGCACTTTCTTCAGGGGCTTGTCACCAATGATGTCGAGCGTCTGAACCAGGGTCTGGTCTATGCCGCGATGCTGACCCCGCAGGGCAAGTACCGCGCGGATTTCTTCCTTGCCCCGATGGGCGACGACATCCTGCTGGACGTGGACAGCGTTTTGGCCCCGGGCCTCAAGCAAGCGCTGACGATGTACAAGCTGCGCTCCAAGGTCGAAATCGAAGAGACCAACCGCGTGGTGACGCGTGGTCTTGGCGCTGCGCCGGAGGGGGCGTTCGCCGATCCTCGCGACCCGTCGCTGGGCTGGCGCGGCTATGACGGTCAGCCGGGGGATGACAGCGTCGACTGGGAGGCGTTGCGCGTGGCGGCCTGCGTACCGCAAAGCGGGGTAGAATTGACACCCGACAGTTTCATTCTGGAAATGGGGTTCGAGCGGCTGAACGGTGTCGATTTCCGCAAGGGTTGCTATGTCGGGCAGGAAGTCACCGCGCGGATGAAGCACAAGACCGAACTGCGTAAGGGATTGGCGCAGGTCGCTGTCACCGGTGCTGCGCCGGTTGGAACGGAGATCGAGGTCGGGGGCAAACCGGCAGGCACGCTCTTTACCCAGGCGGATGGGCGTGGGCTGGCCTATCTGCGCTTTGACCGGGCGCAAGGGGCAATGATGGCCGGGGATGCTGAGGTGTCACTGGTTGGCGAGCAAGGCTGACCGACCGGCGTTCAAACGGGCATGGGTCAGCGTCGTCCTCGGGCTTGACCCGAGGATCTGTTCGATCTGAGGTCCTCGGGTCGTCACCCGAGGATGATGGTATGTGGAGAAGAAGCGGCGCCGCCCTTTGGGCCTGACAATTCTCTCATCTGCCGGGGGTTTCCCCCGGGACCTATACCCCTGTCGGGGCCTTCTGAAACCGGTTTCTCATGGTCGCCCCTAATGGGGATCAAGAGAGTGTCAGTTCAAGTGTCGCGGCATGGGAGTGACCCTTCCCGCTCGATGCGCATCGTGGGCGGGGGTATGCGGTGCGAAGCGTTAACGATTTGGAAAGCCTGCGTACGGTGCAAAGACCTTTCGAAAGGTCTTGTCAGAGCCCTCAAAGGCTCTGACCCGCATTTTCAAAATGCGGCAAGCCTGTTCCAACAGGCTTGCCGCAGATCCCGAACTCAGGCGCGCTCGGAATATTCCATTGTCTCGGTGTTCACGACGATCATCTCGTCCTGACCGACAAACGGCGGCACCATGACCTTGACCCCGTTGTCGAGGATCGCCGGTTTGAAGCTGTTGGCCGCTGTCTGGCCTTTCACGACTGGCTCGGTCTCTTCAATCCTGCAGGTCACTTTTTGCGGCAGCGTTGCGTTCAGCGCTTCGGACTCGTGGAATTCGACCACGATGGTCATGCCATCCTGAAGGAACGGGCGGCGTTCGCCGAGAATGTCTGCCGGCAGTTCAACCTGATCGTAGGTGTCAGTGTCCATGAACACGAGGTTTCCGTCCGATTCATACAGAAACTGCATGTCTTTCTGCTCAAGACGCACGCGTTCGACCTTGTCAGCAGATCGGAAACGTTCGTTGAGCTTGGAACCGTTGCGGAGGTTTTTCATTTCGACCTGGGCAAATGCCCCACCCTTACCGGGCTTCACATGGTCGACTTTCACGGCGGCCCAGAGGCCACCATTGTGTTCCAGCACGTTGCCGGGGCGGATTTCGTTACCGTTGATCTTGGGCATGGCAAAACTTCGTCAAAAGGTTGATCCAACTTTGACGGTCCCTATATCTGGGTGATGGTGCGCTGTCCAGACAACCAGATTTCGTCCCGAAGGTGCGGTTAGCCATGCAGGTTTTGCATAAAAGGTATGCAAAACTGGGGTATCCGAATCGTATGGAATAGGTCATAAGCAGCGTCACGCCGGAAAACACAAGAGCAATAATCACAGGACGGATCATGAAGGATTTCGTTGACGGTACCGCCTTCAACGCTGAGCAAGGTAATCGCGCGCGCAAGCTGTTTGCTGCCGTGGTACTTGCCGCTTTGGACGATGCTATCGCAGATGACAAGAAGTACGGAAACGGCCCCGAGCAGATCGCGCGTTGGGCGCGGTCGCGCGATGGGCGCGAAGTGCTGAGCTGCGCCGGCATTGACCCGAACGAACGCGTTGTCGCCGGGCTGATGGAGTTTGTCGGCAAGGGTGTACGCACCTCCGTTGCGCTGTCGCGCGAAGAGAGCGAGCGTCGCAACGCTGCTGCCCAGCAGGCAGAAGCCGCTTAAGCCATATACATTCAACGGAAAGCGCGTCCTTTCGGGCGCGTTTTTTGTTGTGTCTAGAGGTTTGGTTCTCGCCTTACCTGATCAGGATTACTCAAAATCCTGAGAGATCAGCATACGATGAATTTCGCGGCGGACCAGCTTTCGCACGTTCCGTGTGATCCGTTCGCCCAGCGCGCCCTGCAACTCTTGACGCACAATCTCGCCCACCATCTGACGCAGGGTTTCCTCGTCAATCTCAAGTGCGCCCATGTCGTCCGACAATACAGCGGTGTTACGCTCGGGTAGCGCTGGCATGGCTTGAGTTGCGGCCGGCTCTTCGGCCTGCGGCTTCGGCCAAGCGTCGGGAGCATGAAGCACGTTCGAACCTTCGGCGACCGGCTCTTTTTCGACCGCTTCGTAGGGGGCTTCGGGCCAGCTCATGGGTTCGGAAATGGCGGAAAGCTCGTCCGCGTCCGGGCGATCCCGCTCTTCTTCAAATTCCTGGCTGCCCCGCGCAACCAATCGGCCAAGCGCCGCAACCTTGTCCTCCAAGGTCAGCGGCGGTGCCGGCGTTGGATCGATTGCAGCTTCTTCGGTCTGGTCGTCGAGGACTGGTGGTTCCTCAACGGTCTGCGCCTCAACCGGTTCATCGTCGTCCTGCCACGCGTCTTCCTGCGGGAGTTCTGCCTCCGCCACGGGCTCTTCTTCCTCGATCCAATCGCCATCCTCGGGATCGTCGACGAGCCATGCCGTGTCGTCATCCTCGTCGTCGTTGGACGCGGGTTCTGCCTCAGCAAGCGCAGCAGATACCTCTTCCTCGATCATGCGGTTGAGATCACCGCGCGAATCTTCGACCTTTGCCTCTGGCTCGACGTCTTCGACCGGCTCAGCTTCAGCAGTCTCTTCGGCCTGACCCTCAGGTTCCGCCTCATCACTCCAAGCCTGATCATCCACATCTTCCGGCGCCGTCTCTTCGGGAGTGTCGAGTGTGTCGATATCCGGGAACGCGCCTTCGACCTCTCCGAAATCGGCAAGACGGGCATCGCCGGGAATCTCGTCGATGTCCAATTCGGCGGGTTCCGCGTCTTTCGGGAGAATCGGCTGGGTGAGCAGTACCGGCTCTTTCGAGCCTGCGCCCTCGGGTTCTTCATCGCGCACCCGCTGCGCCGCTGTCAGGATCAGACGGCCCGGTTTTTCGGGCCGACGGGCGACCGGCGGTGTCCGCACATCTTCCGCAACCAGCTTGCGAATGGAGGACAAGACATCCTCAATTTCCACGTTTGTCACGGGATCAGACATGGTTCACCACTGCTACCTCGGTCGCAAGGTAGCTTGGAGTGGCGTTTCGCACAACAGATGAGGAGAAACTTAGTTTTTTCCTAGGGACTTCAGAACACGGTCAAGCTGCTGACCTTGCTTGCTCTTTTGAATGGGGCCGTCTTTAACCAGGTTGTAGTAATTGACCGGATCATATTGCTGCACGTTCAGGCGCAGATCGGTTGCGGTCAACTGACCCAGTGTCGACAGAACGCGGTAGGCGGCAATGCCTTCGTCCACCTGCGCCGAAATCCGGGCAGAGCGGGCATTCAGAAGTTCCTGTTCAGCGTTCAACACATCAAGCGTGGTGCGGGCACCAAGGGCCGCTTCCTCACGGACCCCACGGAATGCCACTGTAGCGGCGCGCACCTGACGGTCTGTCGATTCAAGGCTGGCCTGCGCGATGCGCAGTTGGGCATAGGCATTGCCTACATTCTGCGTCACCTGATTGATGACCTGATGCAGCTGGCCCCGCGCCGAATCGCGGTTGGCCATGGCCTGACGCACGAGCGATGTCAGGCGCCCGCCCTGATAGATCGGCCCCCCGGCTTCGAGTCCGAGCGAACCGCCACGTGTGAAGCGTTCTGTATCAAACCCTTCGGTCACGGTCAGGCGACCCGCCAGACGGACCGACGGTTTCATTGCCGCTTCCGCGCGCAGGATGTTGAGTTCGGCCGCCGCGACCTGATGCTGAATGGATTTGACCTGCGGGTGGTTGCGCACGGCAAGTGCCTTGCCTTCCTCGACCGAAGCCGGAAATTTCGGCAACCCGCGCAGCGGCTCAAGCGCACCTGGCTTGCGACCCACGATCGCAAGGTATTGTTCGCGCGCGACGGTCAGCGCGCCTTGTGCCGCCGCGAATTGGCTGCGTGCTGCCGCCAGACGCGCTTCGGCCAGCGAGGTATCAGTGCGCGTCACTTCCCCCACTTCGAACCGCTCCTGAGCGGCGCGCAGTTCCTGCGTAATCAGACGCACGTTGTTTTCACGCAGAGCCACGTTCTCGATCGCGCGGCGCACTTCGAGATAGGCTTCGGCCGCTGAGAGCAACACCTGCTGTTCGACCGAGACCAACTGCTGGCGCGTGGCCAGCACGGCTTCTTTGGTGGTTTCGATGGCAAGCTTGCTTAGGCCGTTATCAAAGACAGTCAGTTCGGCAACCAAGCTGGCCGACACTGTGTTTGATACGGTCGGAGCAATATCATTGCCAGTATTCGCGCTGCGCGATGTGCCGAATTGGCGGGTGGCATCAGCGGACCAGGTGATAACCGGACGCAATGACGCGACAGCCTGCGCCACATCTTCATCGGCGGCGCGCAGAACGGCGCGGTTCTGTTCCAACAAACCGCTGGAGTTGTAAGCGCCGATCATAGCATCGGCGAGTGTTTCAGCCTCGGCTCCCGAAGTCGCAATCGCCAAACCCAGAGCAACAGCCAGCCCCGTCAGTTTCAACCGTCTCGCCATACCTGCTGCCCCTTATTGGCTGTCTGCTTTTATCCGTCTGGCGTCGCGCCCTTACAATGAGAACGCAACTTCTTTTTCAAATCCCGGCAAGACCGGAGCGGCGGCGTTGAACGCAAATCGCCATGTCATCTCACCATCAATCTTGTAGCCGATTCTGACAACGCCCAAGGCGCCTTCCATGAACACACAACCGATCCGACCGCCATCTTTGAGCTGCGCAATCAGGCTGTCGGGCACTTGCTCGACCGCGCCTTCGATCAGGATCGCGTCGTATGGACCGTGCTGCGGCGCGCCTTCAGCCAAAGCCCCGGTGTGGATGACCACATTGTCCGCGTCCTGTTCCGACAGGATGGATTGTGCTTCGCTGGCAAGGGTTTCGTCCTCTTCGACGGCAATCACCGCCTCGGCCATCCGGGCCACCAGCGCCGAGGAATAGCCATAGCCCGCCCCGATATCGAGCACGAGTTCATCACTCTCGATATTCAGCGCATCAAGGAGCTTGCCCAGAGTGCGCGGCTCCAACACCACACGACCCGGCGCAATCGGCACGTTCTCGCTGATATATGCCGCCTCGGCCTGTTCACGCGGAACATACAGCTCTCGCGGGACCGACAGCATGGCGTCGATGATCGGGAATTTGGTCACATCCGAAGGACGTACCTGCGTATCGACCATCATGGTCCGGCGCGCGGCAAAGTCTGTCATGGGCTAAACTCTTCCGTTCAGTTCACTGCGTGGGTTCTGCCACAGCTGTCAGCTTTCAGCAATGCGCAGAACGCGCGAAATACTGCCACATCCCGTGCCGGGATGCACATCCGATATCCGCTTGACGCGCCCCGCCCAAGCGCCTAATCAGGCCTTCACTCTGGCGAGTTGGCGGAGTGGTGACGCAGCGGATTGCAAATCCGTGTACACCGGTTCGATTCCGGTACTCGCCTCCATTGACCTCTTCACACCCATATTGTCTATGATTCAACTGCTTACCCAGCTGGGTACGCACTACGGATGACATTATTCGTGACATTACGGAGGTGTTTGTGAAGGCTTTCGATTGGCATCCCGCAACGCTGGTAAAGCGTCCCAATAACGACATTTGGCAGGTACAGATGACCGTGCCGAAGTGGGCCAGAGATGCTTTCGGTCGGAGTCAGTATCGCAAGTCGGCAGGAACCAGCGACAAGCGTCATGCCGAAGCGAAGAAACACGACATAGAAGCTCAGATGCGACAGGACATCATGCGCAAGTATGAGTCCTCTACCTTGTGGGAACCCGATAGCCCTTATCGCAAAGCCGTCGAAACCCTAGGCTTAGAGGAAACGTTCTACCGTGGGGAATGGGTCGATGACGTCACCGACGTCGTTGAAATTCCCCTCAGCCAGCCACCGAAAGACGATGGAGAGAAGCGGCAGGCTTTTGAAGCCATCTATAATGCCGCAAGGCGGGTGCAGGCCAAAGCCCACAGCGTACAAGCGGTAAGCCTCGAGGATTTGGAACTCATCCGTCGTAACCGTGGCATCAGGCCCTCAGAAGAGGACTTAGAGCAACTCCTGAGGAACCTGAGGAAGGTGCTGTTGAATGAGCAGCCAAAAGGCTCCCGGACTATTGAGGACGTGCTGCCGGAATTTGAGAAGCATCTGGAGGGCCGTGTTAGGAACGGCCTGAGAAATAAGACAGCTAAGGAGTGGCTAACCTTCGTCCCCCAGTTCGTCAAAGTGGTCGGCAACCTTTCCCTCAGCGATATTCAAAAGAAACATGGATACGATTTTGCAAAGGCTCTGGCAGCGCAAGGAAAAGCCGAAAAGACGATAAGAAGCCGTTTGACCGGCGTATCTAGACTTCTCCAGTTTGCCACCGAGGAAGGTCTATTAGAGCAGAACCCGTTCAACAACCTTCCGTTAAACGGAATCGGCAAGAAGAGCCACCATTACAGACCGTTAAGCGATGAGCAGCTGTCTGCTCTTTTCGGGATCGAAGGCTTACCGGAGAGAGTACGCATTCTCTGGGCCTTATTGATTACCACCGGAATGAGAATGGATGAGGCCGCGCTGCTGCAACAGGATCAGGTTGCGCTGGGAGAACTCCCTTATTTTGACTTAAGGGTCGCGGAAGTGAAGACCGCAAGCTCACAAAGAAAGGTACCCATTCCGGAGATCATCCTGCCGACCGTCAAACGATTGATCGACCGACCCGAGGGCAAAGATGGAAGGCTGTTCAGTTTTTCAATTAAAAACAATGGGAAGAGCCGGGCGTCCGACGATTGCGGGAGATGGTTAAAGAAGGTCGATCTCTACGGGATGGCCCCAAAAGGCCCCGGCAGATTTACCAATCACTCTATGCGCGGGTCGCTGAAAGATAAGCTTCGGGAAGCTGGCGTGCCGTTAGAAGTCAGCAATGACCTTTTCGGACACGACAAAGGGAAAGTATCCGGTGCCTATGGCTATGGGACTTCACTGCGGGTCATGAAAGAAGCAGTCGATAAGATCAATCACCCCTACCTGAAGGGGCTACAAGCATGATGGAAGCTATCCAATCCAATTTTAACTTCGGTTAAACGGGTACGAAGCATAGAGAATGCGGAGCTGGTTGAACGTACTGTTTGATCGATGGCTTCGCAGAGTTGAAGCAAAGGAACCGCAAAATGAAATCTGTAAAGCTGCTCCTGACCCTTAGCGCAATTCTACCCACATTTCCCAAGTAAGGCGCTGATTTCGCTGTCCTGACCATTATATTTCCTATATAAAACATGGTGTTGAAGGCTGCGAGGGGCGCGTTTTATGGATCACCCAGAGGGTGCGGGCTTGCAACG
>JAUHVK010000012.1 GCA_030425145.1 Alphaproteobacteria bacterium
GCATCCGGAACACGGACCCCGATATGTTTGTGTTCGACGTGATGATGCCGGAAATGACGGGTCAAAAACTGCGGGAAGAGATTGGAAAGATCCCGGGTTACGAACATGTTCCGACGGTTTATGTCACGGCGAAAGCTGAAGACAGCTTCACCAAACAACTGCGTTCCGAAGGCGCATTAGCCGTCATCACAAAACCATTTGATCCGATGACACTCGCAGATACACTCAGGGAAATCTGGCGAGATCACCACAACGCGTGATCATTGTCCAACTGCTGCAGCAAGTACGGCCTGTGCGGTGACCTCCGCGCAGGTATCGCCCGACCACGACACGAACCCGTCGGGGCGAACCAAGATTACCCGGCTTTCCCATGCGCCAAACCATGACGCATCACAGGTGGGTGCAGAGATCGGTACATTCAGGGCATCGGCCGCCTTTAAGAACGGCGCTGCCGCTCCGACCTCTGCACATAGCAGGGTGAAGTCTGATCCAAGACTTTCCGCGACCTGTTGGCCTCCGGGCCCGGCTGGTGGCAAGTGGTGGCCAGCACGTGCAACGAAGCTGTGGGATCCTTTCGCGCTCGGAGTTCCTTGTGTCTCAGGTATGATCGGCGAGCCTTCGTAATTTGGCTCGAAATCCTCGACGCCTGATCCCCCTTCGGCGCGCGCCTTCCACCCAGATTTGAACGCCTCCATGTCCTTTGAGGGACTAAAGGAATTGAGAAATTCGCGATCCTGTCGAATGAAATTCTCGATGAAGTCCCGCGCTGTCGATGCAAAAACTGGTTGCCGCTCCGCGCTGTAGCTGTCCAGCAACGCATCTGAACCCCAGCCTTTGATACGGGCTGCAAGTTTCCAACCCAAATTTCGCGCGTCTTCAAACCCGGTGTTGATACCGTACCCGCCATAAGGGGGATGGCTGTGCGCGGCATCGCCCGCGATGAACGCCCGCCCTGCGCGATAAGTATCGGCCAAGGACACCCGCAGATCCCAAGTCCCGACATAGTCCAAATCGAGCGCAAATTCCTGACCCACAGCTTTGTGCAACAAGGCTCGGAAGTCGAAATTCTCTTTGGTGGTGCCGATGGGAACAGGCGCATGAAAAAACCACGACAGCCCATGATCGACCCGTCCGAAGAAGAGCCAGTAGCCTTCGTAGTCGGGATGCAGCACGTTGTAAAAAGCCTTGCCCGGATAGCGCGTCAGTAGTTCGTGCAATTCTTCGGATCGGAAAACCAAGAGCGCCATGAGGCGGTTGTGGTCCGAGAGTGTCTCACTGATCCCAGCCGCCTCCCGGATAAATGATCGGCTGCCGTCACATCCCACCACGTAGGATGCCTCGATCACCTGTTGCCTGCCGCCATCGCGTTCTGAAATGGTCAGCCGCACGCCATTTTCAACTGTTTCCAGCTTTTCGCCTGACCACCCGTAGAGGACCGTAATCTCGGGGATTTCAGCGGCCCGCGCCCGCAGGACCCGTTCAGTGGCGTATTGCGGCAGACGGGCGTTGGGCGCGAAGTAGTAGTCCTTCACGTTCGACCGGTTCAGCCAGTCATAGGTATGGTCGGAAAGCAGCGTACCATAGGCGGTCATCCCACCGATGCCGCCGCCCTCGGGGATCGGATGCGCGTTGTGCAGTTCCTCCTCACAGCCCCAGGCGCGGAAATGCTCGGATGTGCGCTGCGTCAGGTTTTGCCCCTTGGGAATTGGCTGGGGTTCTGGATAACGCTCGACCACGCAGACCCGAATGCCGCGTTGCCCCAATTCAATGGCCAGCCCCAATCCAACCGGACCTCCACCATTGATGACCACATCATAGCTGTTGCTCATGCGATGCCTCCCACGCGTCCGGGTTCCGAATAAATGTGCTTGGTCTCCAGGAAATCATAAAGGCCCTCTGGCCCGTGCAATCGCCCGAGGCCCGACTTTCCGTATCCACCGGTTTCTGCTTCGGCAAAGAGCCGCAGATGTGAATTGAGCCAAACCGTTCCCGCTCGGATTGCGCGCGCCATCCGCAAAGCGCGATGGTGATCGGCGGTAAACACCGATGCAGCAAGGCCGTATGCGGTGGCATTCGCTTTGGCGACTGCCTCTTGTTCGTCGTTAAAAGTTTCAATCGACACGATTGGGCCGAACAGCTCTTCCTGCACAAGCGGCGAAGCAACGTCGTCGATGCGGAATAGCGTCGGTGTCAGGAAGGCACCATCCGGCATTTGCGCGCCTTGCAACACCATCTCGCCCTCATCTCCCGCCTGTTCGATCAGCCGCTCTATCCGTGCTCGATTGTCGAGGTCGATCAGCGATCCCATCTGGCTGTCAGGCCTGTCGCCGGGGCCAACCCGTACGGCTTGGAATGCGGCTGTGATGCGAGCTTCGAACTCTTTTTCGATGGACTCGTGCACAAGGAACCGTGCGGCTGCCACGCAGATCTGGCCCGCCATGGCCAAAGCGCCGTGGGTCAACTCATGAACGGCGTGGTCAAGATCGGCGTCCGCAAAAATCACCGCCGGAGCTTTCCCGCCCAACTCCAATCCAACGCGTTTCAGCGTCGGAGCCGCCGCGGCCATGATCGCCTGCCCAGTGCGGCTGCTGCCGGTGAAGCTGATCACGTCGATATCGGGCGAGGAGGTCATGGCGCCCCCCACCTCAATCCCGCTTTCGTTGACGCTGTTGACCACACCTTTGGGCAGAGTCGGTGCCGACGCGATGGCCTGCATGATCCTTGCATGCACCAAAGGTGTCTGATGCGCGGGCTTGATGACTGCCGTGCACCCGGCGGCCAGTGCCGGGGCCAGCGAGCGCATGAGCAAAGTTACCGGCGCGTTCCACGGCACGATGATGCCCGCAACGCCCGCAGCTTCACGATGGAAGAGCGACAGGCTGCCGGGTGTGATTTCCTGCATCGAGCCCCGAATGTCGCGCGCCAGACCGGCGTAGTAGCGCGTTTCGGAAATCGCTCCCATCGTTTCGCCCAAGGCTTCAGACCGAAGTTTACCGTTCTCGGCGACCACAAGGTCTGCGATCTCGTCCTTCGCAGCCTCAAGCCGAACTGCTATTTCAAGCAGCGCTTGCGCCCGTAGACGCGGGGCATAGGCCCAGTCGGTTCCGAAAAATGCAGCGCGCGCGGTGGCGGCTGCCGCATTCGCCAAATCTGCGCTGCCGACGTGGTACTGTCCTACAGAAGAAAGGGTCGCCGGGTTCTGGCTCTGATCCAAGTCACCTTCGCCGATCCACTCACCACCGATGTAATGTCGTGCAGGTTCTCGTGTCATGGGAACTCTCTTTCAGGTTCGTTCATGGGTCAGGCACTTGCGCGATGCGAGTGGTGCGATACGGCATCCGAGATCGCTTCGGCACTTCTTCGGATGCTGTTTCGCAATTCAATAAGGCTGTCTTTGGTCATCGAGGCTTCTTCGACGGACATGCACAGCGCTCCGATGGGCGTGCCGTCGACGGCAAGGATCGGAGAAGCGACACCAAGCAGACCGGGTGTGACCTCACCGCGAGCGGTGGCGACACGATCACGCCGGACACGTTTCAATTCGGTCAGCACCGCATCTTTGGTTGATCCGATGCCAGATGTCACGAATGCATCGAGGTAATCGCTGACCAGAGCCGCGCGTTCTTTTGGAGAGAGAAAGGCGACAATGGCGCGGCTGACAGCACCGCGTCCAATCGGCATCGGGCGCCCACGCGGATAAGACGATCGAGGCTCGGGCGCGGAAACTTCCGACGCCACACAGAGCATTTTTTGTCCATAGAACCGCAGGACGAAAGCGGACCCGACAAAGCCATCGGCCAGCGCTTTGAGGTGTGGCTCGGCCGCCGCGATCAGCGGGTCGGATCGGCGCATGAGGAAATCAAGCTCTGTCACGCGCGGGCCGAGCGAGTAACCCGACTGCGGCAGCGATACGAGATACCCGGCGTCCTTGAGGGTCTTGAGGTAGCGATAGAGCGTCGGGCGCGAAAACCCCAAGGCCTGCATCATTTCTTCCGGCGTCCATTCAGGACGCTCCTCGCAAAAAAGCCCAAGGACGGCCAGCAGCCGTTCACCTGATCCCGATACCGAAGTCACAGCGTTTCTTCCGGCGTCATCGTATGTCGGGCGCGCATGAGTTCGGAAACGATCAGCGCGATCCCCAAGGCGACACCGACGGCATCAGTAATGATCGCGCCATCGAACGCGCCGGCGGGTACCAACGCCATCAAGCCTGAGACGATAAAGAGTCCGTGTTTCACCGGTGTCAGTCGGTCAACGAAATAGCCGGCCAAGCCCGCGGAAACCAACCAGACCCCGAGGCTCGCCGTGATTGCGGCAAAGACGATCTCGGTTGTTTCGCCGATGAGGATCAGAGACGGGCTGAAGACAAACAGGACTGGGATCACATAAGCCGCCCAGCCAAAGCGCATTGCGGCCCAGCCTGTTGCCATGGCTGGCGCTTTCGCAATTGCGGCAGCGGCAAAGGCGGCCATTGCGATAGGGGGTGTGATCATCGACATCATGCCGAAATACAGCACGTAAAGATGCGCTGCGATCGGTTCGATGCCCACTTCGATCAATGCCGGAGCCACGAGAGCGGCGAGTAGAACGTATACCCCAAGCGTCGGCAGACCCATTCCAAGTACAATGCAAACGATCGCCGACAGTGCGAGCAACATCACCGCGCTGCCTCCGCCGACCTGCACAAGGGCATAGGTCAAATTGAAGCTGAGCCCGGTAATGTTGAGCACGCCAATCACCATGCCCGACGCTGCGGAGATGAGCAGGATCTCCACAACGCCGTACCCTGTCCGTGAGAAGCTGGCGAAAAGCGCGCCAAGCGTTGGTCGCACGCCGCGATAGCCGAAGATCAGCGCCGTGCCACAAAGCGCCAGGGCAGACCACAGCGCTGCGCGTTCCGGTTGGTAACGCAGCCAGAACAGCAGATAGATGAGTACAGCAAAGGCAGTGGCGAAATGCAGCCCCACCAATACGGTGCTGCGGGCAGGTATCTCGGATTCCGGTACACGCCGGATGCCCAGCTTTGCCGCCTCCAGATCCGCCTGAATGAACAGCGCGACGTAATACAGGACCGCAGGTAACAGCGCCGCCATCACGATCTGGCTGTAGGGAATGGCAAGAAACTCGGCCATCAGGAAAGCTGATGCGCCCATGACCGGCGGCATGAGTTGCCCCCCGGTCGAGGCCACGGCTTCGATCGCACCCGCCTTGTGGGCTGGATACCCGTCACGTTTGATCATCGGGATGGTGACAACGCCGGTGCCCACCACATTGGCGACGGCAGAGCCGGAGATTGAGCCGAAGAGGCCTGATGCCAGTACCGAGATCTTCATTGATCCACCCCGGAAGCGGCCCATACCAATCATCGCAGCGTCGGTGAAGAACTGCGATCCACCTGTAATGCCAAGCAGAACACCGAACAGGATGAAAGCGATCACGACGGTGGACGCAACCGACATCGGCAAGCCAAGAACGCCGTTGGAATCGACGGCTAGGTACCCAGCCAGCAATTGCCAATTCTGTGGACGCCCCTGAAGCCGTCCGGGGATCATGTCGCCAAAGAGCGCGTATAGCAGGAACGCAGCAATGATCAGGACAAGCGCCAAACCGGTCGCGCGTCGCAAGGCTTCGAGCAGAAGAACGATGATAATCAGGCTGGTGATCCACAGCTCGGGTGGCCGGGAAAAAATCATCAGTACCAGATCAGGGTAATTCACAGCGATATAGCCGATCGCCGCCATCGCGACGCCTGCCAGAACGACGTCATAGAGTGGCACATCTTCGCGCGGTGTGTTTCGCCGCGCAGGCAAGGTGAAGAATGCAAGAGGAAGCGCGAAGAACAGGACGCCCGCAAAGAATTGCTGCGGGTATAGATCCAACCCCAACTTGCGCTGCACCGACAAAGCCCAGCCTATGGCCAGCAGGACAAGGCAAGCTGCAAAGAGATCGGCCAGAAGTTTGGCAAAGCGTGCGGGCAGGGCAGGCATGGTTGAAAGACGGTCCTTAAATGTCGAGGCTGGCGGTGGACGCGCGCCCAGTGCGGGCGCGCGCGGAGGGTCAGTTCAGACCGACTTCCTCGAAAAAGCGCAGCGCGCCGGGATGGAACTCGGCAACGCCCGGGTCGCCTTTCATGTTCTCGGGCTTGAAGGCCCGGAACGGCGGGAAGGTATCTGCCATCACCTGTGCGTTTTCATACATCGCTTTTGCCATCGCATAGACCGCATCATCGGACGCATTGGCATGGGTGAAGATCACCTGTGGGAACGCAATGTAGACCGTGTCCTCCAATACGCCGGGCATCGCGCCTGCGGGCAATGTGGTGAAGAACGCAGTCGGCCAGTGTTCGCGGGCTGCGGCAAGAGCTGCGTCACTGTCATCCTCGACACCCAGCGCCCGCAGACCACCAACGGCAGCATCCGCCTCCCGGACCTTGCCTGCGCCATGCGCAAAGATGAAGCCGACGGTATCCCCGGCCATAAAGGCATCTGCACCGGCAACAACGCTGGCGACCGAGACTTTTTCCACGTCGTCGCGCGTCATGCCTGCGGTAGAATAGAATGCGGACAACTGCGGCAGGATCGTATTCTGCGCGGTGTATCCATCGGTCATCTGCTGGCCCTTGAGGTCAGATACTTTCATGATGTCGCTGTCTGCGCGCACGAAAATCGCTTCGACCAACGGCATCAGATGCGCCACAACCCGCAGGTTGGGGTTGGTGCGACCGTCCCACCATGCTTCGCCGGTGATGGCGTAGTTGACCTCTTGCAGGTTCGCCACGCCAAATTCGATACCGCCCTGGTCGATGAACGGAATGAATTGGTTGGGGCTGGTGGCCGGTTGGATTGTCGTGTTCAAGCCGGCCGCGTTTGCGGCATTTGCCACGGCAGTTCCGATGTTGTGGAACAGCGATCCCGGGTTTGATGTTGCGATACCGACGTTCTGCGCACTGGCCGTTGTCGCCAGGGTCGCGCTCAGAAATACCGCTGCGGCGGTCAGTAGCTTCTTCATGGTAGTCCTCCCAAATATGGTTCTCGTTTGGGTTAGAATCCCAATTATTGAGAATAAGTTGACTTTACGTTGGGTCGGCGGAATATCAAGTCTGAGATTCAGGGAGGATGTATGTTTAACGATCAGGCCCGGCCCAAGACCGGAGGCGAGGCCCTTCTGACGGCCCTGAAAGACTGCGGAATCGACTATCTGTTCGCCAATGCCGGAACGGATTTTCCACCCATTATCGAAGGTCTTGCACGGCTTCCGGAAGAGGTTGTGCCCACCCCGATCCTGGTTCCGCATGAAACCGCAGGGATGGCGATGGCACATGGGCATTGGTTGGTCACCGGGCGTCCTCAAGCGGTGATGGTGCATGTGAATGTTGGCTTGGCTAACGCGGTCATGGGGGTGATCAATGCCGCGTCGGACAATGTTCCAGTGTTCGTGCTGTCCGGCCGCACACCTTTGACCGAAGCAGGTCGCAAGGGGGGGCGCATGACTCCGATCCAATACGGGCAGGAAATGTACGACCAGACAAGTCTTGTGCGCGATGTGGTCAAGTTCGAATACGAATTGCGCTATCCCGAACAGGCGGACAGCGTGACCAAACGCGCGGCAGCCTTGATGACCAGCGCCCCCGAAGGGCCGGTCTACATGAGCCTACCGAAAGAGCCGTTGACCGAAGCTGTACCGGACGGTTTTTCACCTGTTCCGCCACCTGTCAGCGCCAGCCCCGCAGCGCCGGACGCATCCGAGATCGCTATTCTGGCGGAGTGGATCGCAGCGTCGGACCGGCCCGTTATTTTGTGTCAGCGTGGCGATCCGCAAGGCAAGGTTTCGGAGCTTCTGTCCCGTTGCGCGCAGGTGTTCGGGATGGCCGTGGCTGAGCCCTTCAGCATTCGCAACGTCCTTGCCTCAGACAATCCCGCGCTGGTTGGATACAATCCCAAGGCGGCGATGGCCGAGGCGGACTTGGTCGTGGTTCTGGATTCCGGCGTGCCATGGATCGAAGCTGTCAGCGCACCTAGCAAGGAAACGCGCGTTGTCCATATTGGACCGGACCCTCTGTTTCGGCGGATGCCGGTGCGCGGGTATCGCACCGATCTGGCGATAACTTCTGATCCAGTGGCTGCGCTGGATGCGCTGTTGAAGTTTGCCCCCGACGCCAAGGCCTCAGCGCGCAGAGACAAAGTCTATGAAACAGTTGCACAAGCCCGAGCCGCTCAGCCAAAGCCAGATGCCGGAGGCGATGGCCCGATGAGCGCCGAATGGATGAGTGCCTGCATCTCGGAGATCATGGATGACAGCGCCGTCGCGTTTACCGAGCTGGGCCTGCTGATGCCGCACATGACGCTCAAAGGACCGAACCGTGTCTTCTCCAATGTACATGCGGGTGGTTTGGGATGGGCCATGCCCGCTGCCCTCGGGGCGCAACTGGCAGACCGGGATCGGCTGGTCATCGCCTGTATGGGAGACGGGTCTTACATGTTCGCCAATCCGGTTGTCTGTCACCAGATTGCCGAGGCGCTTGATCTGCCGATCCTGACCATCATCAAGAACAACGCCATGTGGAATGCCGTTCGGCGGTCCGTTGTAAAAGGCTATCCCGACGGAGCCGCCGTGCGCCAGAACCGCATTCCGCTCACGTCGCTCGAGCCGTTGCCAGACTTCTCGCAAGTAGCACGCGCCAGCAGAGCACATGCCGAACGGATCGAACGCGGAGCCGATCTGCCGGCTGCCCTGGAACGCGCGGTCGATATCATCCGCACTGAACGCCGTCAGGTCTTGCTGGATCTGTCCGTTGCTGCCTCGGACGACCATTGATGGAGCCGTCTTCCTTGGCCCTCGCCTTCGTCGGCATCCTGCTCGGCGGGTTCCTGAAAGGCGCCACCGGCGCTGGCGCGCCTGTCATCGGTGTGCCCGTTCTGGCCATTGTGTTCGATGTCCCCAAAGCGGTGGCCATTTTTTCGGTGCTGAACCTCTGCACGAATATCTGGCAAAGCTGGGCGTTCCGGGCCGAGATCACCGAGCACCGCTTTGTCTGGACCTTCGCACTCATGGGCGCAGTTGGGGCTGTGCTGGGTTCGATCCTTCTTGCAACACTGCCGGTTCCGCTCTTGATGGCGTCATTGGCGGGCGTTGTATTCGCTTATATCGGCCTGAGACTGGCGCGACCCCACTGGCAATTGGCGCGAGAGCGTGGGCGTCAGATGGGGCCATATGTCGGCTTGGTAGGCGGCGTGATGCAGGGGGCAGGCGGGTTGTCCGCACCAGTGTCGATCACCTTTCTCAATGCTCTGAACTTGCCGCGCAAAGAGTTCATTGCGACAATTGCCATCTTCTTTCTCGCAATGTCGGCCACGCAAGTGCCAGCGCTTGCTGCATTGGGTATCTTGACATGGGACAGATTGCTGCTGGCCTTTCTGGCATTGATCCCGATGTTTGTGGGCATCCCCATCGGATCATGGGCTGCGCAGTTCCTGTCCAAACAGGCCTTCGACCGGCTCATCCTGTCGCTCTTGGCGGTGATCGCGGTCAAACTGATTTGGGATGCGACACAGGCCGGCCTTTAGACCCGTTTCAAATAAAAAACGCCACCCCGATTGGGATGGCGTCTTGAGCGGTGGCTTAGGAACTCAACTCTTCTTTCCGTGCTCCGGCAGAACGCCATCCAGATTGACGCCGATCTGATCGCCGATTTTCTTCATCGCGGGCAACGCGACAGCCATGTCCAGAATCGAGTCGATTGTTTGGCTGACCGGGGATGTACTGCCGGCGCCCTCGGTCTTGCCCAATCCGCCCACGTGGTTGATGTTGATGCCCCGGATTTTCTCGGCTGGTTTGACCATCTCGGCAAGGATCTTCGGCATCGCCTCCAGCCGAACCTTTTCGAGCTCCATTTCCATGAGCTCTTTGGATCGGGTGTTTTCCGCCTTGATGCGTTCCGCTTCGGCCTCGGCTTCGGCAGTCTTGTAGACCTTCATGGACGCGGCTTCCTCGCGGCGGATCACACCTTTGGCTTTGGCCACTTCCTGATCCGCGACCGATGTGATCCGGGCGCGTTCGGCGTTGGCCTCGGCATCCTGACGCGCGGCGAGCAGGGCAAGCGACTTCCGCCGTTCCGCTTCGGCCATTGCACGCAGGGTCTGAATTTCCTCCTCGGCCTTGACCAGTGCGGCGCGGGCAAGCGTCGCTTCGGCCTTGGCTTTGGATTCCTCTTCGCTCTTGGCGGCGGTCTGGATGACCTTCTCCTGCTCAGCGATTTCCAGTGCCCGCAACTGCGCAATCTCGGCTTCGCGGACCTGCAATTCGCGCTGGATCGAGGTGGCCTGGATTTCCTGCTCCATGCGAATACGCGCTTGCGCCGCTTCGCGTTCGGCTTCGGCCTTCTTGCGGGCGACTTCGGTCAGTTGCGCAGCCAGCAGGGTCTCGATCTCTTGCGTCTGCGCAATCTCGGCGCGGCGCTCTTCCAGTTCAATCTGAAGACGCCGCTGGTTCGCTTCCACTTCGGCGCGGCGGACCGCCACGGCGGTTTCGCCTTCGATCTCGGCCCGTTCTTTCTTGGACTTGGCGATCACCTCGGCCAGCTTGCGCATCCCGACGGCGTTAAAGGCGTTGTTCTCGTCCAAAGACGAAAACGGCGTCTGATCCAGAGCGGTCAGAGACACACTGTCGAGTTGCAATCCATATTTCACCAGCGTGTCAGCCAGTGCCTCATGCACCTCGCGTACAAATTCCGACCGGTTCTCGTGCAGCTCGTCCATTGTCATCTGCGCAGCAACCGAGCGGAGAGCATCGACCATCATCCCATCGATCAGCGACTTGAGCTGATCCGGCTGGAACGTGCGTTTGCCAAGGGTCTGAGAGGCGCGCACGATTGCGGCTTCCTCGGGCATGACCGAGGCATAGAACTCGGCCCCCACATCGATCCGCATCCGGTCTTTGGTGATCAGCGCACTGTCGCCGGCGCGGGTGACCTCCATGCGAATGGTCTGCATGTTGACGCGGCTGATCTCGTGAAAGAACGGTACGGCGAGGGTTCCGCCATCGATGATGACCTTCCGGCCTCCAACACCTGTCCGTACGAGGCTGACTTCGTTTGTGGCGCGTTCATAGAACCACGCGGCCAGCACCACGACGATTGCGGCGATGACCAGTAGCAGGATGATCCATCCTAGGGCTGTCATGTGTATTCCTCCCTATACGCAGATCAAAAGACCGGCGGGTAATGGCGGCCGCCGCGTTCCAGCGTGATCCACCGTAGTTCGGTAAACGCATCCAACGACCAGCGCCCGCCATAGCGGCCAACGCCTGAGGCTTTGACACCGCCAAACGGCACTTGCGGTTCGTCGTTGATGTTCTGGTCGTTGACATGGACCATCCCGGTTTCGAGCCGCCCGGCCATGCGCAGCGCGCGGCCTTCATTTGCAGTCCAGACAGCGGCGGTCAGGCCGTACTCCGTGTCGTTGTTCAACTCGATCGCTTCGTCCTCGGAGCCAAAGGGGATCACCACCACCACCGGGCCAAAGGTTTCGTCGTGCCAGATGTCCATGTTGCGGTCGACATGGGTCAGCACAGTGGGTTCAACGAAATTGTCCCACGCATTGCCGCCCAGAGCCACCTGCGCGCCCTTGGCAACCGCATCGTCGATCAGCGCTTTGACGCGATGCGCCTGACGGGTGTTCACCAGCGGGCCAAGAGTGTTGGACTTGTCGTTCACATGCCCGGTTTTCAGCTTGCCCGCGCGCGCAAGGAATTTCTGCATAAACGGCTCATAGACGCCCTCATGCACAAGCAGTTTCTCGGTCGACATACAGACCTGACCCTGATGCATGAAGCATCCGAAATTCGCGGCCTCGGCGGCTTTGTCGAGATCGGCATCCTCAAGGATGATCATCGAATCCTTGCCGCCCAGCTCGACGCAGCATTTCTTGAGATGCGCACCACACTTGGCTGCGATATGGCGACCAACAGCGGTCGAGCCGGTGAATGAGATACCCTTTACACGCGGGTCTTCGATCAGCGCATCGCCCACTTCGTCCACGCTTTCGCGCGAACAGGTGACAACGTTGAATACACCCGCCGGAACGCCTGCTTCTTCGAGTACTTCGGCATGGAACAGGCCACCCGAATAAGGTGTGTCCTCGGACGGCTTAAGCACAACGCAATTGCCCGCCGCCAGCGCCGCCGCGTATCCGCGCGATGTGAGGATGCCCGGCATGTTCCAGGGTGAGATCACGCCGACCACACCGAGCGGCCAGCGGGTCGCCATCGACACCTTGCCATCCGCAGAAGGTAGCACTTCGCCTGTGGACTGGTAACACAGCGAGGCGGAGGTGCGAAAAATCTCGGCCACGAAGCCGGCCTCGAACACACCTTTGCCGTACCAGCCGCCGCCTTCGTGCATCACGGCATGAATGAAGTCGTCTTTTCGGCTTTCCCAGACATCCGCGATGCGCAGCAGCATCTTGGCGCGCTCCTGAAACGTCTTGCCCGACCATTCCGGGAACGCGGCCTGTGCGGCTGCAATCGCGCGGTCCATGTCGGTTGCGCTTCCATCAGGGATGCGGGCGAACAGCGAATTGTCCGACGGGTTCAGGTCATCAAAGGTACGGGCGGCGGGCACCCAGCTTCCTCCGATATACATGCCGCGGATGGTCGGTGCAGAGGCGGTGGAGTCGAGCATGGCGTTATCTCCTTGGCTTGTAGCTTTCTGCGCGGCGGGCTGCCGCTTCGATATCTTCGATCATGGCGCGCAACCGGTCCGACGAGGACGCGAATTCCGGGATGGAAGGCTGCGCGGGTCGCGCGGTTTGGGTTGGCGCAGGTGGAGGCACGGGCGCACGCGGTGGCGGCGTCGCTCGGTTGCGGCGTGACGCAGTCGCACTGGCCTTGGCCACCAGATCCGAGATGTTTGGCGCGTTGGGTTTGGGGGCAGGGGCCGTGCCATTGGTCGCGGGCGCTGGTCTGGGCGCTGGCGCTGCGGGCTTGACCGTTGGCGCAGGACGTACGGGAGCGCTGATCGACTTCATCGCTGCCGCGGCAATGTCGCTTGGCTTTGGCCCAGACGCCGGGCGCGGGCTTGCGGATTTCGGCACTGCCGCCGGGACTGGGCGCTTAGCCCCTGTGGCCGACCCGCTGCCACCCAGGTAGGCCTTTTGCACTGCCGGATCATTCGCCAGCCGCTCTGCATCATCCTCGTGCACGATGGTTCCGTTCTCCAGTAGATAGCCGCGATCCGCGATGCGCAGACTTTGCTTGGCGTTCTGTTCGACCAGAAGGATGCCCAAGCCAGCCTGTTTGACCACGCGCAGACTTTCGAACAGGTCTTTGCAAAGCAGCGGCGACAGCCCGAGTGATGGCTCATCAAGAGCAAGGATCGACGGGTTCGACATCATCGCCCGACCGATGGCGACCATCTGCTGTTCTCCCCCCGACATGGTGCGCACGGTCTGCTTGCGGCGCTCCCCCAGTTTCGGGAAGAGCGACAGGACACGTTGTAGATTGCCCGCCTCTTCGTCGCGCGCCCTTTCGGCATATGCGCCAAGCGTCAGGTTCTCCTCGACCGTCAGATCGCCGAACACACCCCGGCCTTCGGGAACCAAAGCAATACCTGCCTCGACGATCTTATGCGGTTTCTCGCCCACCATCTCGGCGTTTTGCAGCGACACCTGACCGGCGACATGGCCCTCGCAAATCCCGCAGATCGCCTTGAGTAGTGTCGATTTCCCGGCACCGTTCGCACCCAGAATGACGACGATCTCGCCTTTGCCGACTCGCAGCGACGCGCCGTCCAAGGCGCGGTGCTTGCCGTAGCTGACTGATAGGCTGCGAACATCAAGCATCATCATCCCCCAGATAGGCGCGGATCACTTCGGGGTCGGACAGCACTTCTTCGGGGGTGCCTTCGGCAATCTTGGTTCCAGTGGACATGACCACGCAGCGATCACAAAGCGACCGGATCGCGTCCATCACATGCTCGACCAGAATGATGGTGCGCCCCTCGTCGCGCAGCCGTTTGATCAGCGCGATGCCTTCCTCAAGCTCGGTCGGGTTCAGCCCCGCCAGCCATTCATCAAGCAGCAGAACCTTGGGTTCCGAGGCCAGCACGCGGGCCAGTTCGACACGTTTGGTGTCGATATAGGTCAGCTCGCCGACATGGGCGTTCGCGCGGCGGTCCAGCCCTACCAGCGCCAGCATCCGCAGCGCATGGGCGTCCGCCTCGGCCCCCCAGCGGCGGCGATGGCCAAACACGGCACCTGCGCGGACGTTTTCCAGAACCGTCATGGACGGCAGCAGCCGCACCAGTTGGAACGTCCGGGCAATGCCACGACGGGCGATGTCAGCGGCAGAGAGGTGCGAAATCGGGGTGCCGCGCAGGGAAATCGTTCCCTCGGTCGGTTTCAACGCGCCAGAGATCAGGTTGAGCGTCGTGGATTTGCCCGAGCCATTGGGGCCGATCAGACCCAACACCTCGTGCTCGGCCACGTCGAAGTCCATGTCGTTCACGGCGACAAGCCCGCCGAACCGCTTGGTTGCGCCGCGTAGGGAAAGGACTGTGGCTCCGGTCGTCATGCAAACGCCTCCCGTTCCCGCAATTTCCGCTTGCCGCTTTCGATCAGGCCGACAAAGCCGCGCGGCAGCAGGTAGACGATGACGAGAAAGCTCAGACCCAGCAGCAGCGTGGTCTGGTTCGGGAAACTGGCGGAAATCGCCTCCCATAGAAGGGTGAAGGGGATGACGCCGACAAGGGGTCCCCAAAGACGACCGGTGCCACCCAAGAGTGCCATGATGACCACAAGGAAGGACAGCATAGGCGTGAAAGCCAGTGCGGGTTCGATGTAGATGTAGCGCGGAGCCAGCATCGACCCGACCACGGCTGCGGTTGCTCCCGAAACCATGAACAGCAGGATCTTCGCGCGCGACGTGTTGATCCCGGAATGGCGTGCGACTTCTTCGTCGTCTCCGATAATGCGCAGGGCGAACCCAAGCCGCGACCGTCCGATGGCCCAGCCCGTGAGGTAGACAATCCCGCCAAGCACCAGCAACTGCCAGTAGATGTGCACCTCGGTGATGTCGGTCAGAACATAGAGGCCCTTTTGGCCGGACACGTTCTGCCCCCATGTCACCACCTGCCGCACCAGCTCGGCCAGACCCAGCGTGAAGATCACGAAATAAACCCCCGACAGGCGCAGCGTCGCCAGTCCGACAAGTGCCGCCAGCACGGCGCCGAGAATGGCAGCGATGGGCAGCGTCGCCCAGTAGTTCAGTCCGTTCTCTATCCCGATGGCCGTGGTGTAGGTGCCAAGGCCAAAGAACGCGGCCGTGGCGAGAGAGATGTAATGCGTCGGGCCGGAAAACAGCGCCCAGCTCGTCGCCAGCACGGCATACATCGCGATGGTGATGCCGATGGACAGCATGTAGGCGTCGCCGGTCAGGGGCAGGCAGGCGGCAACCGCCAGCAGGACCGCCGAGAGCGTGATGGATTGCCAGTCGCGCTTGGTCATGCTCATGTCGTGCGCCTCCCGAACAGGCCCTGCGGACGGAACAGCAGGATCAGCACAAAGAGCAGATAGGCAGCAGCCAAGGTCAGACCGGGGTCGATCAGTGTGGCCACAAAGGTTTCAAGGATACCCAGCAGCAGTGCCGCCGCGATGGTGCCGCGCACGTCGCCCACGCCGCCCATGATCACGATCACCAGCGCCTTGAGCGTAAAGAGAACGCCGGTCGAGGCATCCAGCGTCAGGAAAGTGGAGATCAAAGCCCCGCCCACAGCAGTCACCGCGCCGCCAAGCGCAAAGGCCAGCGCCGACAGCTTCGGCACGTCGATGCCCACCAGCCGCGCGCTTTTCGGATCGACGGCAATTGCCCGGATCGACATGCCCGCGCGGGTGCGGTTGAGCCAGAGCCAAAGCCCGCCGCAGATGACCACCGCCGCCACAGCTGCCGTCACGCGGTTCAGCGCGTAGGTGTCACCGATCAGGGTGATCGGCCGGGCGAGATAGGAATAGGAAAAGTAGTCACCGCCAAAGAGGGCCAGCATGATGCCGACCGATACAAAGGCGAGGCCAAAGGTGGTCAGTATCGCATCGACCTCAAGCTGACCATGGGATTTCGCGCGCTTCACCAGCGGCCGCAGCATCACAACGTAGACCAGCCAGTTCAGCAGAAAGGCCAAAGGTGCGACGATGAAGATCGTCAGCAAAGGGCTGAGCTGTCCGGCGGTGTAGAACCAGAAGGCCGCAAAGCCACCCGCCACAAGGAATTCCCCATTGGCGAGGTTCATGATCCTTGCCATGCCGTATTGCAGGTTCAGCCCCATCGCGATCAGCGCGTAGGTGCCGCCCAGCAATAGCCCTGTGATCAGAATGTCCATTTGGTCTCCGGGTACTGTTTTGACGACCCCGGACATGCCGGGGCCGACACGGGATTATTCCCAGCCGGTTTTCGGCTGTGCTTGCACCGCACCGTCACGTCCAGTCGAGGCCACGCCCTTGAAAACGCCACCCTGCCACTGACCCACGGTCCAGTATTCCGCGTTGGAGTTGTTCTCGTCCCACGAAATCGGCCCGATCACGGTGTCGAAATCGTTGTTGGCGATGTACTCGGCCACGGCTGCCTTGTCGGTCGTACCCGCGCCTTCGATAGCCATCTGCAGAATCTGGAACGAGGCATAGGCCGGGGCGGACGCCCAGTAGTCCGGCTTGGCGCCGGTCACGGCTTCGTGCCGCGCCGCGTAGTCCTTGAACGCGTCGCCATCTGCATAGACGCCGCCTGCACCAAGCACGCCTTCAGCAGCAGCGCCGAACCGTCCGGCATAGGCCGGGAAGGCGGTGGCCACAGCGGTGTAGAACGCTTTGGGTGCAAGACCCGCGATCTGTGCCTGCTCGGTCAGACCAAACGTGTCAGGCGGGTAGGACCACGCCACAAACGCATCCGGATTTGCATCCTTTGCGCCGTTGATGACGGGCGAAAGATCCTGGGTGCCCAGCGGGTAGGACGAGTCGTACACGATGTTGAACCCGGCTGCCTCGAACTGCGGACGTGCCGCTTCGGCCAGTTCGATACCGAACGCGTCTGCCACGTTGACCATTGCGACATTGCTGCCGATCTCACCGGCTTCGCGCATTTGGCTCAGCACCTCGACCACACCGCCCGCAAGGCCGGTCGCACCGCCAAGCAGGAAATACATGTTCGGGAACTTGCCCGACAGATCTTCGATCTGGTCGGAAATCGCCGTATGCGTGACCATCGGGTAGCCATAGCGTTCAAAGATCGGCGCCGACGCGATGTTCAAACCCGTTCCGTAGGGTGCGAGGATGAAATCCGCCTCGTCCTGCGTTGCAAGGCGCTGCACCGCTTTGATGGTTTCGCCGGGGTTGGTCTGGTCATCATATTCGATGATCTCGACCATGCGCTTGGTGCCGCCCACGTCGATGCCGCCAGCTTCGTTCACGTCATGTGCCCAAAGCTGGACGTTCGGCCAGAACGTCACCGCCGCGCCGCCGGCAAGCGGACCTGTCTTGGGGCCGACCGCCCCGATCTTCAGCGTGTCCTGCGCCGCAGCCGGGCCTGCCAGACCTGCAGCAAGGGCCATTGAGGCGGCCAGTCCAAAGAGTTCTCTGCGTTTCATGTGTCTTCCTCCCTTATTCATTGTCTTTTCTGTCGTTCGATTGGGGTGTGTCGTGGACCGCGATCCACTGGCATTCGGTGAACTCATGCACTGCGTCCCGGCCACCAAAGCGACCGTAGCCCGAGGCTTTGACCCCGCCGAACGGCAGTCGCGGATCGTCGTAAACAGTGGAGCCGTTGACATGCCCGATCCCGGTTTCGATCTGGCAGAGCATCTCACGTGCGGCCTCTGTGTCGCGGCTGAAAACAGACGCCACGAGGCCGAAATCCGTGTCATTGGCCAGAGCCAACGCCTCTTCGGCATCGGCCACGCGAATGATGCCGGTGATCGGGCCAAACGCCTCTTCGTCGTAAAACATCATCCCCGGCGCCACGCGATCGAGCACGGCTGGCTGTAAGCCACCGCCCGACAACTCACCGCCAGTGATCAACTCGGCTCCTTTCGACAATGCGTCGTCGATCATGGCGCGCAGGCGCACCGCCGCTGCGGGACTTATGAGCGCCCCAAGTGGCCCGGGCTGACCCGGCACAAAGCGCAGTGCCTGTGCCTCGCGCGCCAACCGCTCTGCAAACGCGTCAGCCACTGCATCTGCAACGATGACCCTCTCCGTCGACATGCAGATTTGCCCTTGGTTGAAGAAGCTGCCATGCGCGATCGCGCGTGCCGCCAAGTCCAAATCTGCATCCGCCAGAACGACCGCTGTGCCTTTGCCCGACAGCTCCAACAGGCAGGGTTTCAGGTGATGTGCCGCCGTCACGGCAATCTCGCGGCCCACCCGGGTTGATCCGGTGAAATTCACCCTGCGCACCGCAGGGTGCGCAATCAGTGCCTCGACGACCTCTTCGGCATGGTCCGGCGCATTGGTGATGTAGTTGAGCACACCGGGCGGCAGGCCCGCCCCGCAGATCGTGTCCGCGACCCATTCATGAGTTTTCGGACAAAGCTCCGACCCCTTCAGCACTACGGTGTTTCCGCAGGCCAGCGGCGCGGCCACGGCACGCGTGGCAAGGGTAACCGCCGCGTTCCACGGGGCGATTCCCAACACGACCCCGCATGGCCGTCGGCGCAACGTATGCCCGGGGATCGGTGAGACTGTGTCGTCGATCACCCCGATCAGATCTGATGTCTGGCGTAGCATCCCTGCCGCGAGATCGACATTGAACCGCACCCAGTCCGGGGCGGACCCCACCTCGGCGGATGCGATCTCGACCACCTCGTCAACATGGGCAATGAGCGCGTCGGCGGCGTTCTGCAATAGCCCGATCCGCTCACGTGTCGGCAGTGCTGACCATCCGGCAAAAGCATTAGCTGCCGCCGCCGCTGCGGCGCGCGCTTCGACAGCGCGCCCAGCAGCGGCGCGGGTCACAATAGCGTCTGACACCGGATGCCGCCTTTCAAAAGCAACAACCGGGTCAGGCGCAACGTGACGCCCTGCAATTATCAGGCGGGTTTCGTACAGGTGCTCCTCCCCAGGCTCACTGAACGCAGACCGTCTCCCCACGGTCACCTCCTAAATTCTCTCGGAGAACGGCAGAGTAAATGATACTATGTGGTAATTGATTATCATTTTGCGGGAATCTGAATGCCAGATCAAAAGCTGCACGACTCTGCTACGGTCCGCGCCGGGGCAGTAGAGGGTCCGCTGCGGCCCAGAATCGTGGGCCTCGCCGAGAGCCTGCGCGGACCGTCCTGGTGTGCTGTTCTGATTGAGGATGGGGCCGTCGACATTGCCGAAGGCGCACAGCGAATTGAGGCTCCGGCACTGGCCTGGCGACCGTGGCGCGAAGGCTTGCGCCTGCGTTTCGACGCCGGGGCGGTGGGGGCTTATGTGCTCCTCAACGCAAGCGTGCTTGGCAACACAATCGGCCATCTACCCGAAGCGCGTGATCTCCGCGATGTAGCGGACCACGACATCAGCGTCCCGCTTCGACACGCCTCGGAAAAGCGCGATGCGCTGCGCACAGCCTTTGCCGGTATTCGCCGTGAACTTGATGAAGACGCCCCCGCCGCGCATGTGGTGGTCGAAGCTTATCTTCGCGTGATCCTCATCGAAGTCTTCCGCTCGGCGCAGTCGTTTTCAGGCGGTCCGCGCGGGGCAAGCCCGTCTCATCGTGCCTTCACGCGGTTCAGCACGCTGGTCGAACGGCATTTCCGTGAACGCTGGACGGTGAACGACTATGCCGAACGACTTGGCCTGACTCGCGATCGGCTTGGCGACATCTGTCGCCGGGTGCGGGATCTTGGCCCGAAAGACATCATTGACCGCCGTGTGATGATCGAAGCGCGGCTGCTTCTGGAAACCTCGGGCCGGTCAATCAACGAGATCTCGAGCGCCCTTGGCTTCGGCTCGTCTGCCCAGTTCAACCGATTCTTCGTGCGTCACGCTCAGCAACCCCCGGGCGCCTATCGCGCGGCATTTCAAAAGGGCATTGAGGTAGGTGTGTCTGATCCGGCGCGGCCCTTCGACTGGCCTTAAATCGATAATGTATACAGAAATATCAACATAAGCCGAAAATACGGCCAAAACTTATCAATTGACAGATTTCTGTATACATAATAGCCAGAGTGCCAGATTGCCGCGGGGAGGCGGTTTGCACTGGAGGGGTGCATGTCAGATCGCAAGACGCAGTTCGACAAGGCGCTGCTGGGTCTTCGCTCGCTTGTGATGAGCGGCGAATTCGCAGCCAGCGCGCGACTGCCCGAAGTGGCTCTCGCAGAGCGCTTGGGTATCTCGCGCACGCCTTTGCGTCAGGCGATGGACCGGCTGGTGGCCGAAGGGTTGCTGGAACGGATCGAAACCGGCGGGTGCCGTGCGGCGCGCTTTACTCTCGACGACATCAACGACGCGATTGAACTTCGCGGAGTCATTGAGGGTACTGCTGCGCGTCTGGCTGCCGAACGTGGCGCCGACCCGGTCAAGCTGAAAGAGGCGCGCTACGTTCTGGAGTCGATCGACGGTGCACTCATGCAGCCAGACAATATCGACTTTGATGCCTACGTGCATGAGAACGCACGCTTCCATGAGCTACTTGCGGGGATGTCCGGGAGCCTGATCATCGAGCGCGAGGTCGCCCGGATCAGCCAATTGCCGCTCGCCTCGCCAAGCGCTTTTTTGCGCGAACAGGAACTGATCCCCGATTTCGGTGCATCCCTGATGATCGCTCAGGGACAACACCGCGCGATCCTCGAAGCCATTGCCGCCCGCGAAGGGGCGCGGGCCGAAGCCTTGTCCCGAGAACATGCCCGCCTCGCGCGGCGCAACCTTGACTACCTTGCCAATGCCGGACCGGGGGTCGCCACACGGGTGCCCGGCCTGTCCTTGCTTACCGCTGAATAAGAATCCGAGGAGGAGATTACGTCTATGCCAAGCCTGTCAGATAAGATGAAGGAATGGGCCAACCCTGTAGAAATGCTCAGGAATTCACAGATCGGGATGTATGTGTACCCGGTCGTGACCCCGGAGTTCCGCAACTGGCGTGTGGAACAGGAAGCGTGGCGCAAGACCGCCGTCCTGTTCGACCAGTCGCACCACATGGACGAGCTGATCGTCGAAGGCCCGCAGGCCGAGGAATTCCTCGCCTATCACGGCATCAACGCGTTCGGGAATTTCAACCTGAACCGTGCCAAGCACTATGTACCCGTCACACCGAACGGTCACGTGATCGGCGACCACATCATCTTCCGCGAGCGTGAGGACAAATTCATCCTCGTGGGCCGTGCGCCGACGTCCAACTGGCTGTTGTTCGCTGCCGCCTGGGGCAAGTGGAATGTCCGGATCAAGCATGACCCGCGTTCCACATCGCGCCCCGAGGGTGAGCGCGTTCTCCGGACCCATTACCGCTATCAGATCCAGGGCCCGGATGCGCCGAAGATCTTTGAAAAGATGAATGGTGGCCCGATCCCGGACATCAAGTTCTTCCATGTTGACTGGATCAACATCGGCTCCAAGAAGGTGCAGGCGCTACGCCACGGCATGTCAGGTGCGCCGGGTCTCGAAGTGTGGGGCCCCTACGAAGACAAGCACTATATCCACTCGACCATTCTTCAGGCGGCCCGCGATGCTGGTGTTGATCTGGTCCAGTGCGGCAGCCGTGCCTATTCGACCAACACGCTGGAGTCGGGCTGGATCCCGTCACCGCTGCCGGGCATCTACACCGGCGACGGCATGCTGGCCGACTACCGTGACTGGCTGGGCACTGACATGTACGAAGCGGCAGGCGCTATCGGTGGCAGCTTCGTCAGCGACAATATCGAAGACTACTACGTCAACCCGTTCGAACTGGGTTACGACTTCTACATCGGCTGGAAAAAGGACGACTTCATCGGCAAGGACGCGCTCCTGAAGATGAAAGAGAGTGGTAACAGCCGCAAGAAAGTCACCTTCGAGTGGAACAAGGAAGACGTGCTCAAGGTCATCGCGTCGGCCTTCGACGACGGTATCCCCTACAAGTGGATCGACTTCCCGCAGCCGAACTACGCATCGTCCTCGGCTGACATGATCATGCATGGCGACAAGATGGTCGGCATGAGCATGTTCAACGGCTACAGCTACAACGAACGTTGCGTGCTGTCGCTGGGTGTCGTCGATCAAAGCGTCGAGGTGGGCGATGTCCTGACCCTTCGCTGGGGCGAGTCCGACGACACGGCAAAAACCTCGACCGAGCAGCACAAACAGGCCGAAATTCGTGTCCGTGTGTCGCCGACACCGTATTCGAACGAAGCCCGTTCGAGCTATGCTGAGAACAGCTGGCGGACAAAAGCCGTCTGATCGGCACGAAATTCAGGTGGTGCCCACGCAGAAGGGGCGCCGCCTGTCACACTTGGTCTGACGAGATCAGACCTTTCATGGGAGGAAGACATGACACTCAGAACGACGTTTATCGGAGCCGCTTTGGCTGTGGCTTCCGCTGCACCTCTGGCCGCTCAGGAATTGAAATTCGCCAATTTCACGCCGCCGTTCCACACGGTCAATGCAAGCGTGATCGAAAAACTGAACGCCGATCTGTCGGCGGCGACAGGCGGCAGCCTGACAGTGCGCGGCTATCATGGCGGCGAACTGGGCGCGGGCCCGGTCGAGCAATATGTCCGCGCTGTGCAAGGTGTGGCCGACATCACTTGGGGCCTACCAGGCTACACCTCGCAGCAATTCGAAAAGACGATGATCGTCGAACTGCCGGGCGTTGTGCCGGAAGGCAAAACAGGTGCCGACGCGCTCTGCGATGCGATGGATGAGATCTCGGGCGAATTCCCGGGCACCGTGCCCGTGGCGCTTTGGACGTCAGAGCCGAACATCATGATCATGAAAGACAAGGTTGTCCGCACCCCTGCCGATCTGGCGGGCCTCAAGATCCGCGTCGCGGGCGCAACGGCGGGTAAAGTGGCCGAAGCGTTGGGTGCGACTCCGGTACAGATGCCAATCAACCAGGTCTACAACTCGCTTCAGACCGGACTGATCGACGGCGTCTTCACCGGAGCCTCGACGCTCAGCGACTTCAAACTCGACGAAGTGGCCGATGCCTTCACCTTGGGTGCCCCGCTTGGCCGTTTGGCTTTCTTTGCCGTGATGGGGCAGGGTGCCTATGACGCGCTTTCGGACGAGGCCAAGGCGGCTTTGGACGAGGCGCGAGGCTGTGGGCTGGGTAATAATGCCGAGACAGCCTGGAACGCCACGGCAGACGAGGCGCTCGAAGCAGCACGCGCCGATGCGGCCAACACCTTTGTCGATCTGACCGCTGAAGAAGCGCAGGCCTTCCAAGAGGCCGTTTCGAACGTGGTCGCCGAATATGTCGCGAGCGTGAGTGGCGATGCGGCATTGGCCGCGATGCAGAACTAAGTGTTGGAGCGGATACGCACCCTTGCGGACAGGCTGATCGGCCTGTCCGCCGCTATTGGTTCGACCGCTCTTTTGTGCGTCGTGGTCGTGGTGCTGATCGACGTGATCGGTCGGGCCTTTGGCAAGCCGCTTTATGGCGGGCAGGACATCACGACAATGGCGACGGTGATCCTTGTCTTTGCGCCAATGGCGCTCTGTGACCGGCTGGGCGGGCACATCTCGGTCGATCTGTTCGAACGCTATTTCCCGGACGCAATGAACCGTCTGATCGACATCTGTGTTGCCACCATGGGCGCGGTCATCTTTGCCACGCTGGCGTGGGCCACATGGGACAGCGCCAAACTGTCAGTCATGCTCAACCTGTCGACCAACCTCCTTTATCTGCCCAAAGCCTGGTTCCAATGGGCCTCTATCGGGTTTCTGTGCCTCGCAGCTTTCGGCCTTGCGCTGCGCGCGCTTGAGCTTTCGATCACGGGCCGCGACATCCGCAAAGAGACCCACTCATGAGCGCGTCCGTCACAGGCGTGGTTGGAATGCTCGCGCTGTTTGCGCTGCTGGCGCTGCGGGTGCCTGTGGCCTTTGCAATGTTCGTGATCGGTTTTCTGGGCATCTGGGCGCTGAACGGTCTGAACGCGGCGACATCGCTCTTGGCGTCCGAGGCATTCACGCTGGCCTCCTCGCCGGAATTGGTGGTGATCCCGCTCTTCATCCTGATGGGCAACGTGGCATCGCAGACCGGTATGAGCCGCCAATTGTTTGATGCCGCTTATGCTGTAATCGGGTCGATCCGCGGCGGCTTGGCGTCGGCCACCGTGATCGGCTGCGGCGGGTTCGCGGCACTGTCAGGATCGTCCGTCGCGTCCGCCCTGACAATGGGCAAGGTCGCCCTGTCGGAAATGGACCGATTCAAATACGACGACCGCCTGTCCACTGGCGTGGTTGCAGCGGGTGGCACGCTGGGCATTCTGATCCCACCCTCCACAGGTTTTGTGATCTACGCCATCCTGACCGAGCAATCCATCGGCCGCCTGTTCCTTGCCGGTGTGCTTCCGGGCCTGCTCTTGCTCACCATGTTCGTACTTGCGGTAACGATGCTCTGCATGATCCGCCCAGAATTGGGACCAGCCGGGCCGAAGACCGCCCTGTCCGAGAAACTCCGGGCGGTTGGCGGGGCCGGACCCATTGTGCTGGTGATCTTCATCACCATCGGCGGCATGTATGGCGGGTTTTTCTCTCCGGTTGAGGCGGCCGCCGTCGGGGCAGGGGCGGTGATCCTGATCGGCGTGGTCACTCGAACAATGACGCTGTCCATGCTCTGGGCCGCCTCGAAAGACAGCGTCGTGACCACGGCAACGGTCATGTTGATCCTGATAGCCGCACACATGATCAATCCGTTCCTCGCGCTCAGCCATATGACCGATCTGGTCGCACAGGCATTTGTCGCGCTTGATCTCGGGCCGATGGGCAGCCTGCTGTTGATCCTCGGGATCTACATTGTTCTAGGCTGCTTTCTCGAAGGGTTCGCCATGCTGGTGCTGACCCTGCCGATCTTCTTTCCCATTGTGCTCGACCTTGGTATCGACCCGATCTGGTTTGGTGTTCTGGTCGTGCTTTCGCTCGAGATGGGGCTGATCTCACCCCCCGTCGGTCTGAACGTCTTTATCGTGAAATCCGTGGCCCCTGGCGTGTCGCTGGGGCGGATCTTCGTGGGTGTCGTGCCCTTCTGGGTCATGATGTTGCTCACGCTCGCGATCCTCGTGGCCTTCCCGCAAATCTCGCTCGTCCTGCCAAACACCATGTTTAATTGAGGCTCCTATGACCGAACCCTGTTTTGACGTCGCTCATCTTGGCCATGTGGAGGTCTTGACCAACAAGTTCGATGAGAGTCTCGATTTCTTCACCCGTGTGTACGGACTGAAACTATCGGCGTTGGAGGGCGACAGCGCCTATCTGCGGGCGTGGGACGATTACGAGTTCCACTCGCTCAAACTCACCAATTCAGACACCACCGGGGTGGCCCATATCGGCTACCGCGTGTCGTCCGAGGCGGCGCTGGAGCGGCGCGTCAAGGTGATCGAGGCATCGGGCTACAAGACCCACGGCTGGGTGGAAGGCGATCTGGGGCACGGGCGTGCCTATCGGTTCGAAGACCCGTTCGGACATGTGTTCGAACTCTACTGGGACACGGTGAAATACGACCCGCCCGAAGATGACAAACCGGCCCTCAAGAATATGTCCAGCCGCTTTCACGCGCAGGGCGTTTCCCCGCGCCGGATCGACCACCTGAATCTGCTGGCCGCCGACGTGACTCAATTCCGCGACTTCATGCAGACCTGTCTGGGCAGTCGCGTGACCGAACAGATCCGTCTGAACAACGGGCGTCTTGGCGGGTGCTGGTTCACCATCAACAACAAGACCTACGATCTGGCTTGCACCGAAGAGCACGGGCGCGGCAGCAACCGTCTGCACCATGTGACCTACGCCACCGACCAGCGCGAAGACATCCTGCGCGCGGCCGACATCTTTCTGGAAAACGGCGTCCATATCGAAACCGGCCCGCACAAACACGCTATTCAGGGGACGTTCTTCCTCTATGTCTGGGAACCGGCGGGCAACCGGGTGGAACTGGCCAATGCCGGTGCGCGGCTGATCTTGCAGCCGGATTGGGAAACCGTCACCTGGACCGAGGACGAGCGCAAGAAGGGGCAGGCCTGGGGGCTCAAGACGATCGAGACCTTCCACACCCACGGCACCCCCCCGGTCGAAAGCTGACCGCGCCGGTGGAGCCCGCGTCCAAGGATATGCGCGATGCATGGCTGTCCCGTCTGGGATTGCCCTCGGACCTGCCGGTGACGCTGGACAGCCTGACCACGATCATCCGCGCGCATCTCGACCGTATCCCGTTCGAGAACCTGAGCGTTTTCTGCGGCGACGTCCCCGAAATCGACCCTGATGCGCTGGCGGCGAAGATCCTGCACCACCGGCGCGGTGGCTATTGTGTCGAACTGAACCCGCTTCTCTTCGCCGGTCTGCGCGCGTTGGGCTTCGACGCCCGCCTTCGAATGGCTCGCGTTCTTTGGCAGCGTGACGTGCCCGGCCCTCGTAGCCATTGCCTCTGCCTCGTGCGACTGGATGGAGGGGAGTACCATGTCGATGTCGGTTTCGGCGGACCGGGGCCAACTGCGCCGCTGCTGCTTGGTTCAGACGACCCGGACCTGCGCACCGAAACGCGCGCCGAGCTGGGCACAGTTCTCAGCCGACGGGTGGGCAAAGACGACTGGCGCGACCTTTATGCCTTTACGGATGAGCTGACGACGATGTCGGATGTGCAGGCGGGCAACTGGCTGGCGGCGACCTTGCCAGGGTCGATCTTTACGCGCGGGCTGATCGTGACGCGCCATTCCGGCGACACGCGGATGGTTCTGGACGGTGCGACCTTTCGCAAGTTTGCCAAGGGTGCAGAACCAGAGGTGGAATCTTTGCAAACTCCAGACGCGGTTCTGACCTGCCTTGATGAGGTCTTCGGGATCGACCCGCCGACGGGTTTGAAGGACGCATTGGTACAAAAAGGCATTTTTTGACCAATTGGTAAAAAATGGATGCCGGAGTCGAAAGCTCTAACGTTTCGAGTGACCGACCCGCCGCAACGTATCGACAAGCAGAGCCTGCGATTGCGTCGGCACCCAATCCGACCGAGTGGTGATCCCGATAGACCGCCCCGGCCAGTTCCCGGCAACATCGATCCGCGCCAAGAGACCCTTTGCGATCTCCGCTTCTGCTTGAGCGCCTGACACGCAGGCGATGAAATCGCCCGAGCGCAGCATTTCACGGATCAAGAGGATGGAGCCACTTTCGATCACGCTGGCCGGGTAGGGGCAGTCATGCGCGGCGAAATAGCTGTCAAACTGATCGCGCGAGGGCGAGCCTGGACGTGGCACCACCCAAGAGCGGTCGGCAAGCTCTTTGAGCGCGATGCTTCGGCCAGCCAATGCATGGTCAGGCGCGCAGACAAAGGCAAGGTAATCGTCAAAAAGCGCTTCCTGACAAATGTCGCCAATCGCGGCGGGAACGCGCAACGCGCCGACGATCACGTCGATGTCACCACGGCGCAACCCTGACAGCAGGTCGTCATAGGGACCGTCATTGATCTCGACCGTCAGGCGCGGGCGGTGACTGCGGAATTCAGACAGGACTTTAGGCAGAAAGGCGGACCGGGACAGAGGAAGCGCGCCAATAACGATGCGTCCCGCTTCGCGCCCGTCGAATTCGGCCATATCAGCATCCGCCTGGTTGAGTTCGGAGAATGCAAGCCGTGCCGCCTGGGCCAATCGCAGAGCGGCCTTGGTCGGTTGCAGCCCATGGGGAGCGCGGTCAAATAGAGGCATCCTGGCCTCGTTTTCCAATTGACCGATGGCCCGGTGAACAGACGGTTGCGAGAGGCCAAGGCGCTTGGCGGCCAGCGTGAAGTTCTCTGCCTCGGTGACGGCGACCAGGGCCCGCAACTGCGCGTGGGTTACGGTGAGGGGGAGTCGTGGCGACAAATCGGACAGCACCGGATCAAGCTGCGCAAAGGCGCGTTTGATCCGATTTGCGAGTGTGCTTCCTCGCGGGTTTGCAAAAACCCCTTGCTGGGACCGCGTGAACAACGGACCGCCTGACTGTTGTTCCAGTTTATGCAGGGTTTGGCTGACGGCGGGCTGCGATATGGAACAGATCTCGGAGGCTTGCGTCAGCGCGTGAACCTCGGCCACGGTCAGGAACACGCGCAAGTGGCGCAGGTTTCGAGAGATCAAATTGATTTTCTCTGATTTTTTATCATCATAGCTCCTATTTCACGATGGTTTTCGCAGTGGTTTGAGAATTCATTATAGCTAAAACTTATGCTCCTTCGCGGCAATGCAAATTGCCATGCGGGCCCCTTCCAGCGACAAAGCCATGACGTTCAGGGAGATTGAGATGACCACCAACAAGACCGCCCTCGTGATTTCCGCCCACGCAGCAGACTTCGTCTGGCGTTGCGGTGGCGCCATCGCTCTGCATGCTGAGAAAGGCTATGATGTGACGATTGCTTGCCTGTCCTTCGGGGAGCGTGGCGAGAGCGCACGACTTTGGAAGGAAGGGAAATCTCTCGAAGAGATCAAGGCCATCCGGCGCGGTGAAGCGGAAGCGGCCGCAGATGCGCTTGGCGTGGCGCGGCTCGAATGCTTCGATCTGGGGGATTACCCGCTGCATCTGGAGAAAGAGGACAAGTTTCGGCTGGTCGATTTGATCCGTGAAGTCCAGCCGGCGTTCATGCTCAGCCACAGCCAGTACGACCCCTACAACACCGACCACATGTACATGACGCAAATTGCGCTCGAAACGCGGATGATCGCGCAAGCTTGGGGCCATAATCCGGGGCAGAAGGTACTGGGGGCACCGCAGCTATACCTGTTCGAGCCGCACCAGACAGAACAGATGGGATGGAAGCCGGATGTCTTCCTCGACATCACGTCCGTCTGGGACAAGAAGCGCAAGGCGATGGAGTGCAACGAAGGGCAAATCCATCTGTGGGAGTATTACACGCGTGTCGCGCAGCAGCGCGCCAACCACTTCAAGCGAAACTCAGGTGGTCAGGCAGGTGGGCGCGATTGTCAGTATGCCGAAGGGTTCCAGTCGATCTTCCCGAGGACGGTTGACGAACTCTGACCCGGAACGCTCAGCAAGACCAAGTGGCCGGGCCCACCCGCCGCACATATCGCCAAGGAGACCCAAATGCCCGTTGTCGTGCAGAACATCCCACGTGCAGATCAGTCCGTCATAGACGCGCTCGGTAACATGGGGGTGGCTACCGTCCATGAAGCGCAAGGTCGGATCGGTTGCCTGCAATCTTACATGCGCCCCATTTATCGAGGCGCACAGATCGCCGGATCTGCGGTGACGATTTCTGCACCACCCGGGGACAATTGGATGCTCCATGTGGCGATCGAGCAATTGAAGGATGGGGATATTCTGGTTCTCGCTCCAACCTCGCCCTGCGACAACGGCTATTTCGGCGACCTGCTTGCCACGTCGGCCCAAGCGCGAGGCTGCCGTGGACTGATTATCGACGCAGGCGTGCGGGATACGGTTGATCTGGAGCGTATGAACTTCCCCGTCTGGTCCAAGGCCATTTCGTGCCAGGGCACCGTCAAAGAGACGCTGGGCGATGTGAACGTACCTATCGTGTGCGCTGGGCAGACGATCAACGCGGGGGATATCATCTGCGCTGATGACGATGGGGTCTGTGTGGTGCGTCATGAGGATGCGGCCGAGGTTCTGGCCGCTGCGCAGAAACGCCTGGACGCCGAGGAGGCCAAACGGACGCGACTCGCGAGCGGGGAGTTGGGGCTCGACATCTACGACATGCGTCCGCGTCTTGCGGCCAAAGGGCTGAAATATGTCTGAGGGGATTCCCTGCCTGTGGATGCGCGGAGGCACGTCCAAGGGCGCGTATTTCATAGAGAGTGATCTGCCCTCTGACCCAACCGCGCGGGATGCGTTGCTGCTGCGGATCATGGGAAGCCCCGACGCCCGGCAGATTGACGGGATCGGTGGTGCTGATCCTCTGTGTTCCAAGGTCGCCATCCTCAAGGCGTCGGACCGCGACGACGCGGATGTGGACTACCTGTTTCTGCAGGTCTTTGTGGACGAACCCGTTGTTTCGGATGCACAGGGCTGTGGAAACATCCTTGCCGGTGTGGGGCCGGCGGCAATCGAGGTGGGACTGGTCACAGCGCAGAACGGCGAAACGCCTGTTCGGATCCATATGCAGAATACCGGTGAAGTGGCTGTCGCCACAGTCCAGACGCCGGGAGGCTGGGTGACTTATGAAGGTGACATGCGGATTGATGGAGTACCGGGAACCCATGCACCAGTTCAGCTGGTTTTCGAGGGGCTTGCAGGCTCCATGTGTCCGGCGCTCTTGCCAAGCGGCAATGCGGTTGACCTGATTGATGGTGTGGCCTGCACGCTGATCGACAACGGTATGCCGATTGTCGTGATGGATGCGGCTGACTTTGGTTTGACCGGGCAGGAGCCGCGCGACCAGCTTGATGCGGATACAGGTCTGAAACAGCGCCTTGAAGCGATCCGGTTGCAAGCGGGTCCAATGATGGGGCTTGGCGATGTGGCCGACAAATCCGTCCCGAAAATGACGTTGGTCAGCGCGCCGCGCGATGGCGGGGTGATTTCGACCCGCAGTTTCATCCCGCACAGGTGTCATTCGACTATTGGGGTGTTTGCCGCAGTGTCCGTTGCCACGGCCTGCTATATGAGCGGAACTCCCGCGTATGCGCTGGCACGCTTGCCTGAAGATCAAGTCTTTGCGGTGGAGCATCCCAGCGGTGCTGCACCCGTGATCCTTATGCGGGATGCGGACGGTGCGGTGACAGGCGCGGGGACGGTGAGGACCGCGCGCAAGCTGTTCCAAGGGCGGGTGTTCTAAAGCTGGTAAGGTGTCGTCGGTATTCCCTTTTTCCGCGATGGAGAAAAAGGGAATTTGGTGTAGTGCAAGATTATCAATCTTTGCTTGATCGATAGGATTGCCTACAAGGCTGTCTCATGGAGTTCCTTGAAGTCGGGTATAATCCATGGCTGGTTGCCATGTCCCTTGTTATCGCGCTTGTCGCGGGAGCAACGGGTTTGACGCTGACCAAGGACTTGTCGAAAAAATCCGTAACGCAGCGTAAACTGGCTGTCGCCCTGGCTTCGGTCGCGCTGGGCGGGGGCATCTGGTCAATGCATTTTCTGGCCATGCTCGGTCTGCGGATGCCGATCCTGTTCTACTACGACGCCGCGATCACCTTGGTGTCTGCACTGATCGCGATCCTTATGGTCGCCTTGGCATTGGTGCTGTTGCATTTCACCAGACGCAGCAACCGGACCATCGTAGCGGCAGGTGCCATAGTCGGACTCGGTATTCTGGCGATGCACTATGTCGGCATGGCCGGGATGCAATTGTGCCAGCCCGTCTACACGCCGCTCGGTGTGTTTGCGTCGTCGTTGCTGGCTGTCGTGCTCTGCGTGCTTGCCTTCGGCGTGGCCTATCAAACCCGCAGCGCGCGGAATATCGCGATTGGCACGCTGTGTTTCGGCTGCGCCGTGGTTGCGGTGCATTTCCTTGCAATGGCCGGGACGAATTTCATCGCTCTGCCTGAGACTGACGAACTTGGGCCGCTGATCAGCAATGAGACACTTGCCCTAGGCGTGATCCTATCGAGCTTTGTCATCCTGGGCACCTTTCTTTGGGTCGGGTCCACGTATCTGATCCCCACCCAGTACGAACCGGTCCCCGCCGGTTCGGCAGCAACACCAGATGTTGCTCCTGTAGCAGACGCGCCTGCGGCCAAACCCCGTCATAAGCCTGAATTCGTCAGCATTCCCTGTGAAAGGGATGGCAGCAAGGTGTTCATCTCGGCGAGCGATGTGGCTTTCGTACGTGCCGACGGGCATTACAGCCAAGTCTACACAGCGAAGGATCGTTACTTCTGTGTCTGGCCCATTACCAAGGCCGCAACCAAGTTGCTGCCTGCCGGGTACATGCAGGTGCACCGCAGTTATCTGGTCAATCCGTCCATGGTCGCCGCCTTTGAGCGCAGCAAGGACAAGGGGCGCCTGACTTTCTCCGGTAGTAACCTGCCGCCAGTGCCCGTAAGCCGCTCTCGCCTCAAAGACGCACAGACTGCGTTCTGCTAATCGCGCGCGCAATTCGTGCGGGCACCGGCGCATTTCGTGCAAAAAGTGCGAAAATTGAGCGATTTCAAGAGTGATTGCCCGAACCCTGTGCACCCATCCGCGCAGCGAGAGAAATTGCTTAGGGAGGAGTGGCAATGATTCCAGCTGCCTTTGAGTACCATCGTCCAAAGGACATGGCAGGGGTACTGGCCGTATTGGTGGAACATGGCGATGAAGCGCGTGTTCTTGCCGGTGGGCACAGTTTGATTCCGATGATGAAGCTGCGCATGGCGGATGTCCCGCATCTCATCGACCTGCAAGATGTCGACGGGTTGTCGGGCATCACAGTCGATGGCGGGCGCGTTCGTATCGGGGCAATGACCACGCAATCCGACATCATCGGTCATGCGGCACTTGCGGAGGCCGCGCCGATCATGCGCGAGGCGTCGCTTCAGATCGCAGACCCGCAGGTGCGGTACATGGGGACCGTTGGCGGCAACGTGGCTAATGGCGATCCGGGCAATGACATGCCGGGATTGATGCAGTGCCTCGATGCGACCTTCATCCTTGTTGGCCCGGATGGCGAACGCGAGGTTCAGGCCCGCGATTTCTACGAAGCCGCTTACATGACCGACCGCGAGGATGACGAGGTGCTGTTGGCCGTGGCCTTTGATGCACCGTCGGGCGGCTACGCCTACGAAAAGCAGAAGCGCAAGATCGGCGACTATGCGACAGCGGCGGCGGCCGTTCTGTTGGAGAAAAACGGAGACACCTGTTCTGCCGCGTCCATCGCGATGACCAACCTCAGCGATACGCCGGTCTGGTCCGAGGCGGCAGGCAATGCGCTTGTTGGAACTTCGGTCGATGCCGCGGCCATCGACGCGGCGGTTGCGGCCATGTTGGGCGATATCGACCCGACACAGGACAACCGCGGTCCGATCGAATTCAAACGCCATGCAGCCGCCATGATCCTGCGCCGCGCCATCGCGCGCGCCTGGGACCGGGCGTGAGGGAGGAACACATCATGGCAAAGAAGATGCATATCCAGATGACCGTCAACGGCGAGGAGCAGGAATTCCTGGCCGAGCCGCGTGAGCTTCTGATCCACACCCTGCGGGAGCGCCTGAACATCACAGGTCCGCATATCGGTTGCGAAACGTCCCATTGCGGGGCCTGCACCGTGACCATCAATGGCAAGTCGGTGAAGTCCTGCACCATGTTCGTGGCTCAGGCCAATGGCGCGGATGTGACCACCATTGAGGGTCTCGGATCGCCTGACAGCCTGCATGTGCTGCAAGAGGCGTTCAAGGAACATCACGGTCTTCAGTGCGGGTTCTGCACGCCGGGCATGATCACCCGCGCGTCCAAGCTGCTTGAGGAGATCCCGAACCCGACCGAGGAAGAGGTCCGCTTTGGCATGGCAGGCAATATCTGCCGCTGCACAGGCTACCAGAACATCGTGAAATCCATCCTCGCCGCAGCGGCAGAGATGAGTGCAGCCAAGGAGGCAGCAGAATGAACAAGGAACTGTCTCGTGAGGAACGCGCCGATGCCTTGAGCGGCATGGGCTGCAAGCGCAAACGCGTGGAAGATGCCCGCTTCACTCAGGGCAAAGGCAATTACGTCGATGACATCAAACTGCCTGGAATGCTGTTTGGTGATTTCGTCCGCTCGCCCTACGCCCACGCACGGATCAAGTCGATCAACACCGATGCGGCAATGGCACTCGATGGGGTTGTAGCGGTCCTGACCGCTGCGGATCTGGCCCCGCTTGGACTGCACTGGATGCCGACACTGGCAGGCGACAAGCAAATGGTGCTCGCCGACGGCAAGGTGCTCTTCCAAGGCCAGGAAGTGGCCTATGTGGTCGCCAAGGATCGCTATATCGCGGCTGATGCGGTGGAATTGGTTGAGGTCGAGTACGAAGAACTCGACGTGATCGTCGATCCCTTTGCGTCGCTGGAATCCGACGTGGTGCTGCGCGAAGACCTCGTGGCCGAGGATGGGTCGCTGCCGGACGGCGCGCATGGCCCCCGCAAGCATCACAACCACATTTTCACATGGGAAGTCGGTGACAAGGAAACCACCGAGCAGGTGATCGGCGACGCCGAGGTCGTGGCTGAGGACATGTTCTACTATCACCGCACGCATCCCTGCCCGCTGGAAACCTGCGGCTGCGTCGCCTCGATGGACAAAGTGAACGGGAAGCTGACGCTCTACGGGACGTTCCAGGCGCCGCACGCGATCCGTACCGTGGTCAGCCTGATTTCCGGCATCGAAGAGCACAACATCCGCGTCATCAGCCCCGACATCGGCGGTGGCTTCGGCAACAAGGTTGGCGCTTATCCGGGTTATGTCTGCTCGGTCGTGGCCTCCATCGTCACCGGTGTACCGGTGAAATGGGTCGAAGACCGCATGGAAAACCTGATGACCACCGCCTTCGCGCGTGACTACTGGATGAAGGGCAAGATCGCCGCGACCAAGGAAGGCAAGATTACCGGTCTCTGGTGCCACACCACTGCAGACCACGGTGGCTTTGACGCCTGCGCTGATCCGACGAAGTTCCCTGCGGGCTTCATGAACATCTGCACCGGATCGTACGACATCCCGGTCGCCTATCTGGCGGTGGACGGGGTTTACACCAACAAGGCGCCCGGTGGTGTGTCCTATCGGTGTTCGTTCCGCGTGACCGAGGCGGTGTATTTCATCGAACGGATGATCGAGGTTCTGGCCATCGAGTTGAACATGGATCCGGCCGAATTGCGCCGTATCAACTTCATCAAGAAAGAGCAGTTCCCGTACAAGTCCGCGCTGGGTTGGGAATACGACTCCGGTGATTACCACACGGCATGGGACAAGGCGCTGGAAGCCGTCGACTACAAAGGGCTGCGGGCCGAACAGGCGCAGCGGGTCGAGGACTTCAAGGCAGGCAAGACGCGGTCTCTGATGGGCATCGGCTTGACCTTTTTCACCGAGATCGTCGGAGCAGGTCCTGTCAAGAACTGTGATATTCTTGGTCTTGGCATGTTCGACAGCTGCGAGATCCGCATCCACCCAACGGGTTCGGCCATCGCGCGGCTTGGCACGATCAGCCAGGGTCAGGGTCACGCCACGACGTTTGCGCAGATCCTTGCGACCGAGATTGGCCTGCCGGCAGACTCGATCACCATCGAGGAAGGCGACACTGACACCGCGCCGTATGGTCTGGGCACCTACGGCTCCCGTTCCACTCCGGTGGCCGGGGCGGCGACAGCGATGGCGGGTCGGAAAATCCGTGCAAAGGCGCAGATGATCGCGGCCTATCTGCTTGAAGTGCATGACGACGATGTCGAGTTCGACGTGGACCGTTTCGTGGTCAAAGGTGCGCCTGAGAAGTTCAAGACCATGAAAGAGATCGCGTTTGCGGCCTACAATCAGGCGATCCCGGGGATCGAACCGGGTCTTGAAGCGGTCAGCTACTATGACCCGCCCAACATGACCTACCCGTTTGGAGCCTATGTCTGCGTGATGGATATCGACGTTGATACAGGTGTCACGGACATCCGTCGTTTCTACGCGCTGGATGACTGCGGCACACGGATCAACCCGATGATCATCGAAGGCCAGATCCACGGGGGGCTTACCGAAGCGCTGGCCGTCGCTCTGGGGCAGGAGATTGCCTATGACGACATGGGCAACGTCAAGACCGGTACACTGATGGACTTCTTCCTGCCGACCGCATGGGAAGTGCCCAACTACGAAACCGATCACACCGTGACCCCCAGCCCGCACCATCCGATCGGTGCCAAGGGTGTTGGCGAAAGCCCGCATGTCGGCGGTGTGCCGTGCTTCTCGAACGCCGTGAACGATGCGTTCAAGGCATTTGGTCTGCGTCACACGCACATGCCGCATGACCATTGGCGCATTTGGCAGACGGCCAACAAGCTGGGCCTGCACGGCTGATTACCAAGAACCGCCGCGCCTCTTCATCGGGGCGCGGCGACCTTGCAGCTTCTTTCGGAGAACATAATGACCTGGAACGATCTGCAGACTGCTCTGGCGGCAGAGGGCTACGTTGCCAATGAAGACATGGCCGTGGCGCTGCACCTTGCCTTGTCGCTGCAACGCCCGCTTTTGCTTGAAGGCGCGGCTGGGGTCGGGAAAACCGAAGTGGCCCGTGTGCTGGCCGCAGCGCGCAACACCTCTCTCATTCGTTTGCAATGCTATGAAGGCTTGGATGCCGCACAGGCGATCTACGAATGGAATTATCAGCGACAATTGTTGGCGATCCGCGCCGCATCTGATGCGGGTGAGACGGGCCGCGCGGTCGAGGAGCGTATCTTCTCCCGCGAGTACCTTCTGGAACGCCCGTTGTTGAAGGCGATCACGCAGGATGAGCCGCCTGTGTTGCTGATCGACGAGATCGACCGCGCTGATGAAGAGTTCGAAGCGTTTCTTCTGGAAATGCTGGCTGATTATCAGATTACAGTTCCCGAACTGGGCACGATCACGGCGACCTCGATCCCAATCGTCATCCTTACCTCGAATGGTACGCGCGATCTGTCGGACGCGCTCCGCCGTCGTTGCCTATTCGCTTATGTCGATTACCCCGACCGCGACACCGAACTGGAGATCCTGAATACCCGCTGTAAAGGCATCGAAGCCCGATTGGCGCATCAGGTGATCGGCTTTGTTCAGGCGTTGCGCAAAGAAGAGTTGGAGAAAGTCCCTGGCATTGCCGAAACACTCGATTTCGCCGCAGCCCTGATGGGGCTTGGGATCAATGACCTGACCAGCGACCCTGCAGCGCTGCAAGCGACGCTTACGGCGCTTCTGAAAACGCAGGCTGACCGTGCGCAGATCACCACAGAGGTCTCGCAACGCCTCGCCGGGAAGGCTGCGTGAGCAGGATCACCAAATTTGCTGGCCGGGATCCCGGCCCGACAGCCCGCATGGCGGGCTTTCTCGCGCATCTGCGCGAGAATGGGTTGCGTCTTGGCGCCGAGGAAACGCGCACCGCCCTGGATGCGCTAACCTATGTTAATGCCGTTGACCCCAACCGCGCCCGTGCTGCGCTAAAAGCCGTTTGCACCGGGTCCAAGGACGAAGCGCTTCGGTTCGACGACCTTTTCAATTCCTATTGGATGGATATGGGTCGTGTCCGCCAGAAGGTGGTGCCGAAAAAGCCGGTCCCGTCGAACCCCGATTCCGTCCACTCTTCGCGCGATGCCGCTGGGCAGGACATGGAGGGCGGCGCTGGGCAATCGACCGCGCCAGACGGTGCCGATGGTGAGGCTGAGAGCGATGGTGAAGGCAAACTGATCGCGATTGAGATGACGAACCTTGCCAAGCGTGACCTGCGTGATCTGGTGCGCCCCGAAGAGGTCGCCGAAGCCGAAGCCGTTGCACGCCGTCTCGGGGCCGCTTTGCGTTACCGCCGGTCGCGCCGTCGGATCGCGGCCCGCAAGGGTGTCGGCTTGCACTTCCGCAAGACCATTCGGCGGAGCCTCTCGACTGGCGGCGAACCGATCCGGCTGATCCGTCGTACGCGACCGGACCGCGAGGTAAAGATCGTGGCCCTGTGCGACGTCTCCGGTTCTATGAGTGTCTATGCGCAGGTCTTCGTGGCATTCCTTGCGGGCCTTCTGCGCGGCGATACGAATTCCGACGGGTACCTCTTCCACACGCGCCTTGTTCGCATAACGGATGCGCTGCGCGACAAGGATGCGATGCGGGCTATCGGGCGGCTGTCGCTCATGGCCGATGGCTTTGGTGGCGGGTCAAAGATTGGTGAGTGCCTGAAGCGTTTTGCCGACACCTACGCAAAGCGTTTTGTCGATGGTCGGTCGGTTGTGATCATCCTGTCCGACGGCTACGACACCTCGCCCCCGGAACTGATCGATGCGGCCCTGACAAAGCTCCGCAAGCGGGGCTGTCGGATCATCTGGCTCAACCCGTTGAAGGGCTGGAAGGACTATGCCCCCGTTGCAGCCGGAATGGCTGCCGCCCTGCCGCATCTCGACCTTTTCTCTTCCGCCAACACGCTCGGCGATATTGCCGCGCTGGAACAGGAGTTGGTACGCCTATGACCCCCGCCGAGATTATGTCGTCAGACCTTGCGGGCTTGGCTCAGGACTTGCGGGCCCGCGAAGAGCCGTTCGCTTTTGCCACGATCATCCGCACAGCCGGAACCACGGCGGCAAAGCCGGGGTCCAAAGCATTGATCCGTGCAGACGGGTCCATTGCTCAGGGCTTTCTCGGCGGAGGATGTACGCGCGGTGCGGTGAAGCGTGCAGCGCTTCAGGCAATCGCAACCGGTGCGCCGCAGCTGATTTCCGTCGCGCCCGAAGAGTTGCTGTCTGAAAAGGGTGTCACAGCTGGCACTGAGGCGGATGGTGTCACCTATGCGCGGAACGGCTGCCCGTCGCGCGGCACCGTTGATATCTTCATCGAGCCCTGTCTGCCGATGCCGGAACTGACGGTTCTCGGAGCGTCGCCCGTAGCAGACATGTTGGTCAAGCTTGCTCCGCAGTTTCATTGGGCTGTGGTTCGTGAGCAGCGTAATGTGCCGGCTGGCGGGCGCTTTCGGGCAACCGTTATCGCTACGCAGGGGCAGGGCGATCTTGACGCGTTGAAAGCTGCTTTGGGGTCTTCTGCCGCGCATGTGGCGTTTGTCGGCAGCACCAAGAAGTTCACAGCCCTGTCCGCCAAGCTGGAGCAGGCCGGACTGGCTGCGGAGGACATCGCGAAAGTCTCCGCGCCAGCCGGTCTCAATATCGGCGCTGTGACGCCGGAGGAAATCGCTCTGTCGATCATGGCGGAGTTGACCCAACTGCGCCGCCAAACCCTGCCGCGAGGTGACGATGCCTGAAGTCGTAACGCGTTACGGATCGTGCCCTGGGAACGGATTATTGGACCGCCGCATCATAGCGGCATCCAATGCGGCCACGTCAATACCTTGCCAATCACCGCAGCAAAGCGCGTCGGAAGAGATCCGATCGAGAGCGCCGCTCAAACGGCTTTTCAAACGCTTTGCTTTGACGCGCGATCAGGCGGATCGCCTCGCGCAAATCAAGTTTCCCTGTTGCTAAAAGAGGATAACATCCATGGAACTCTCTGATGAAATCCGCATCTCGGCCCCGAAAGATGTCGTCTATGCGGCGCTCAACGACCCGGAAGTGCTCAAGCAGTGCATACCCGGCTGCGAAGAGTTGATTAAACATTCCGATACCGAGCTTGAGGCCAAGGTCGTGCTTAAAGTTGGACCCGTGAAGGCAAAGTTCAGCGGCGATGTCGAACTCGATACCGCAGGCGCGCCGGATCAATTCTCGCTGGTTGGGCAGGGCAATGGTGGCCCTGCTGGTCATGCCAAAGGCGGTGCGGATGTGACGCTCATCGAGGATGGGAACGAAACCATCCTGCGCTACGAAGCCAAAGCCGAGATCGGCGGCAAGCTGGCGCAATTGGGCAGCCGATTGATCCAGAGTACGGCGAAAAAGCTGGCTGCAAAGTTCTTTACGTCCTTTGCAGAGGTCATGGAGTCCCAGACCGTCGCATAGGTGGGTCGCCTGCACGATCGCCTCAATCAGGTAAAACGCGGCCTCTGTCGTACCGGCAGGGGTCGCGGTGAAACTGAGATCAGTCGAGTGTGCGAAGTGCCTATTCGGCGGCGGATTTCAGACTGCTCATCAGCAGATGGAATTTCTCGCCTTGAACGGCGACATGCGCGCGCATTTCGTCGGACGCCTTGACGGCATCGCCCTGTTCAAGTGCGGCGACGATGGCTTCGTGCTCTGACATGGATTGCCGAAGTCGGCCCCGAAGCCGAAGCTGCAACCGCCGGAAAGGAGTCAAGCGTCGGTGAAGTCGCTTGCTTTCCCGTTCAAGGAACGAGTTGCCCGACTGGTGATACACGATGGCATGGAACCGTTCATTTTCACGGTAGTAGCCGTCAGTGTCCTGTGCGTCGATCGCGCGTTGGCAATTGACGTTCGCTTGCTTGAGGTCTGCCAGCGCCTGATCCGTGATGCGATTGGCGGCAAGTCGCGCGCAGACGGCTTCGAGCTCCGCCATGACTTCGAACATTTCGACAAGCTCGACCGGTCCAGGCTGACGGACAAACACGCCGCGTCGGGGGATTTGCTCGACAAGACCAGACAGGGTGAGGCGCTGCAAAGCTTCGCGGAGCGGCGTACGAGACACATTGAATTGTTCGGCAAGCTGCACTTCGTCCAGCCGTTGGCCGTCCGCGAAAGTGCCTTCGAGAATCATTCCCTCCAGCTCGTCAGCGATTGTGTCAGATCTTTTTTGGCCCATGCTTTTGCATACAGGGTCTCAAGTAAAAAGACAATGGCTTCTACCTTGTATACAAAATTCTTGACCTAGCGAACACAGTCTGTAACCTCCGGCGGATTGATGCCCGAAAAAGGGCCAATACCAGGGAGGAAGTTCACATGTTCAGGAAAGCAACCGCCGCTGCCGCGGCGCTCGTGACGTTTGCAATTGGCGCACAAGCCGCTGAGTTGCGCGTATCGCACCAGTGGTCGGAGGGCGATGTCCGGCACAAAGTGGCTCAGATCGTGGCCGATGAAGTCGCCGCCGCCAACGTTGATCTCGAGCTGCAAATCTTTCCCAGCCAGTCGCTGTTCAAGGCGCGGGAACAGTACAAACCACTTTCGCGCGGACAGGTCGACATGATCGTCTTTCCGCTGTCCTACGCAGGCGGTCTGCGCAACGCATACAATCTGACGCTTATGCCGGGTCTGGTTAAGAACCACGATCACGCGGCGCGTCTGAACGATTCAGAATTCATGGCGGAGATCGAAAAGATCCTCGCTGAAGATGATATCATGGTTCTTGTCCACGGTTATCTCGCAGGGGGCTTTGCCGGGAAAGACAAGTGCATCACCGGCCCCGATGATGTGAAGGGTCTTCAGACTCGTGCCGCAGGCAAGGCGTTCGAACAGATGCTGGCCGGCGCGGGCGCGTCGATCGCGTCGATGAGCTCGGCCGAAATCTACAACGCCATGCAGACAGGTGTCCTGGACGCAGCGAACACTTCGTCTTCGTCCTTCGTTTCTTACCGGATCTACGAACAGGTCGCGTGCTACACACCGGCTGCCGATTTCGCGCTGTGGTTCATGTATCAGCCGATGCTGATGAACAAGTCGGTCTATGATGGCCTGACAGAAGAGCGGCAGGCTGCATTGATGGCAGGCGCTGCGAAAGCCGAGGCTTACTACCTTGAGGAAGCCAAAAAGCAGGACGGCGCATCGCGCGACGTGTTTGCAGAGAACGGCGTAGAGATCGCCGAAATGAGTCAGGAAGAGTTCGACGCATGGCGCAGCATCGCGCAGGACACCGCCTACAAGGCGTTCCTTGAAGGCTCGCCCGATGGTCAACGCCTGCTCGATCTCGCGCTCGCGGTCGAGTGATCTGACAAATCCGGGGATGGTCTACGCACCATCCCCGGTTCTGATTTACGTCTAACAAAGAGAGGCGCATCGCATGTCCGGCTCGGCCCATGCCACCGCTCCCGCGAGACACGGCGGGAATCTGATCCTGCGTGTCATCGGACTGCTCAGCCAGCTTTCCGGCATCATTTCGGCACTTCTGATCATCGCGTCTGTCGGGGTCACCTGCCAGATGATCTTTATCCGCTTCGTTCTCAACGGGTCGACGATCTGGCAGACCGAGGGCGTCACCTACATGATGATCGCTGCGACCATGCTGGGGCTTCCGTACGTGCAGTACCTGCGCGGGCACGTGAATGTAGACCTCCTGCCGTTGATGCTGCCGGTTGGTCTGCGCCGCGTCTTGGCGTTCGTGGTGTTGGCCATGACCCTCGCCGTGACGGCGATCATGGTCTGGTACGGCTACCTGTTCTGGCACGAAGCATGGGATTGGGGCGAAACATCCAATACGCCATGGAACCCGAAACTCTGGGTGCCGTACCTCGCCCTACCGCTTGGGTTCGGTCTCTATGCGCTGCAATTGGCTGCCGATACAGTTTCGATGGCTTGGGATATCGAACCGCCCTTTGGTCTTGATCCCGACGCTGCTCTCACCGACGCACTTGCTGAAAGGGCCGATTGATGGACCCGTTGTCTCTTGGCGCAATCGTCGCCATCGCCACAATCGTCGTCTTGTTTTCCGGGATTTCGGTTGCGTCCGGTCTGCTTGTTGTGGCCGCCGCGTTCCTGATCATCTTTGACGGGATGTCATCTATGAGCCTGATGCCCGAAGTATTCTTCGGCAAGCTCAACAATTTTGCGCTGCTTTCGATCCCGATGTTCATCATAATGGGCGCGGCAATCGCGTCCACCCGCGCAGGCGCGGATCTCTACGAAGCGCTGGAGCGCTGGATGACACGCGTGCCGGGTGGGCTCGTTGTGTCCAATCTGGGGGCCTGTGCCCTGTTCTCGGCCATGAGCGGATCAAGCCCCGCAACCTGCGCCGCGATTGGCAAAATGGGCATTCCGGAGATGCGCAAGCGTGGGTATCCGGACTCCGTCGCTGCAGGGTCGATTGCTGCGGGCGGGACGCTTGGCATCCTGATCCCCCCGTCGGTCACGATGATCGTCTACGGCATCGCTACCGAAACCTCTATCGGTCGACTCTTTCTCGCGGGCGTGGTGCCCGGGCTGATGCTGGTCGGCCTGTTCATGGCGTGGTCGCTCTATTCGACGTGGAAGTCAGGCAACGCGCAGGTTCTTCGCGCGATGACCTACACATGGCGCGAGAAGATCGAGATTCTGCCGCGCGTCCTGCCGTTTCTCGCGATCATCCTCGGTGTGCTCTATGCCATGTATGGCGGTGTTGCGACGCCCTCGGAAACAGCTGCGGTTGGCGCGCTTCTGTGCCTCGTGATCGCCATGGTGATCTACCGGCTGTGGGATCCCCGTCAAATCTGGGTGGTGCTGCGTGACAGCACCAAAGAGTCGGTGATGATCCTGTTCATCATCGGTGCGGCGGGTGTCTTCAGCTATATGCTGTCGTCGCTCTTCATCACGCAGTCCATCGCTGAATGGATTGGTGGTCTCGATGCAAACCGCTGGGTGCTGATGGCGGCGATCAACGTCTTCCTTTTGGTTGCGGGTTTCTTCTTGCCGCCGGTGGCTGTCATCCTCATGGCGGCGCCGATCCTGTTGCCGATCATCACAACTGCCGGATTCGACCCGATCTGGTTCGCGGTTGTGCTGACCATCAACATGGAAATTGGTCTGATCTCGCCGCCTGTGGGCCTCAATCTTTACGTGATCAACAGCATCGCACCTGACATCAAGCTAAAGACGATCCTCGTCGGATCGCTTCCTTATGTGGCCTGCATGGTAGTCGCGATTCTGCTTCTGTGCCTGTTGCCGGGTCTTGCACTCTGGCTGCCGGACCTCGTGATGGGACCGGAGCTCTGATCCATGCTGAGCGAGCTTCTCTCCACCGTTTTCGAGCGGCGAACCCGGTACTGGCGAACCGGGCGCCGTGACGGGCGGCCTCTGCCGGAGTTGACGGCAGAGTTGCGCGGGGCGCAGGGCGAGAGCTCGGGGCTGGCTTTGGCGCGGTCGATCCTCGATCGCTACGAAGAGCTTGATGATGACGGACGGCTCGAATTTTTCAGGCATCTCTCGGAAGAGATGACTATTGAGCCGGATGCAGTGCGTCAGGCGCTTGCGGCATATGAGGAAAAGGAAACGCGCATTTCCTATCGCGCCTTGATGGAGGCCACCGAGCCGCCGCGCCAAGAGTTGATCCGACGATTGAATCAAGTGCCCGGAGCAACGCAGGCTCTGGTCCGGATGCGGGCCGATCTGATCCGGCTTGGCCGTAACGATGACGCGCTGCAAGCCTTGGACCTCGACTTCCGGCACCTCTTCTCAAGCTGGTTCAATCGCGGTTTCCTTGTTCTCAGACCGATCAATTGGGAAAGTCCCGCACATATCCTAGAAAAGATCATCGCCTATGAAGCGGTGCATGCAATCGATAGCTGGGATGACCTGCGACGACGTCTTCAGCCGAGTGATCGTCGGTGCTTTGCATTCTTTCATCCAGCCATGCCGGATGAGCCCCTTATTTTCGTTGAAGTGGCGCTGACACGCGGGATTGCGCGATCGGTTCAAAAGCTGCTTGCCGAAGGAAGCGACAGACTGGCTGAAGAGGATGCGGACACAGCGGTGTTCTATTCAATCTCCAATTGCCAGGCGGGGCTTGCCGGAATTTCCTTTGGAAATTCCTTGATCAAGCAGGTCGCTGCGGACCTGTCGGTCGAACTTCCGTGGCTGAAGACCTTTGTCACGCTGTCTCCCATCCCCGGTCTGATGAAGTGGGTGCAGTCCAAAGACCTGTCTCCAGAGGTCGGTAATGCCGCCGAGATGAGCAAGCTTGCTGCGGCTTATCTTCTGAACGCTAAGAAGCCGGGCGGGATGCCGCTCGATCCGGTGGCGCGATTCCATCTGGGGAACGGCGCTTCGGTGCACCAGATCAACCCCGATGCCGACACGTCCGAAAAGGGGCAATCGCAGTCGGCGGGTGTGATGGTCAATTATCTCTACGACTTGTCCAAGGTCGTTCAGAACCATGAACTATTCGCGACCGGGCATAAGGTCGCCGCCTCGTCCGAGGTGCGCAGTCTCGCAGCTGAGGCCAAGAAGGCGCTGACATAGCAGCCTAGGAGGATATGATGTCGAACCCCCTCTACGATACACTTTTTGCGCCCCATGCGGCGCGTGAAGATGCGTTCCTTCGTCTTGCCACTGGCTATGAGATTTCTTTTCGCGATTTTCTGGCTCTTGCGGCGCAATATGCACATGTCCTTGTCGAAATCGGTTTGAAACCGGGTGATCGGCTGGCAGCTCAAGTTGAAAAATCGCCAGAAGCGCTGGCGCTCTACGCGGCTTGCGTTCAGTCGGGTGTCATCGTCCTTCCGTTGAACACCGCCTATACCGTGGAAGAGCTGCGCTATTTTATCGAGAATAGCGGCGCACGCCTTCTTGTTTGCGATCCCAAGGCAGAGGGCGGTCTATCGCAGATGGCCAACGATTGCGGTGCGCAAGTTCTAACAGTGGGTGCGGATGGTCGGGGCACACTTGTCGATGTCGCGACAGGAAAACCCGAGACCTTCGATACTGTCTCACGAAGCGAGGACGATCTGGCCGCGTTTCTATACACGTCGGGGACGACGGGCCGTTCCAAGGGGGCGATGCTCACGCAAGGCAATCTTCTGTCCAACGCCCGAACGCTGGTCGATGTGTGGCGATTTTCGAAAGATGATGTGCTGCTGCACGCGCTGCCAATCTTTCATACGCACGGGCTTTTCGTCGCCACGAACATTTGCCTCGTCTCGGGGGCATCGATGGTCTTCTTGCCGAAATTCGACGTAGATTGGATGATCGACATGATGCCCCAAGCGACCACGATGATGGGCGTGCCCACCTTCTACACACGTCTGCTGGATGATCCGCGTCTGACACGTGAACTGACAGCACATATGCGCTTGTTCGTGTCCGGAAGTGCGCCACTGCTGGCCGAAACGCATACGCGTTTTGAACAGAAAACCGGCCATCGCATCCTCGAACGCTATGGCATGACCGAGACCAACATGAACACTTCCAACCCGTATGACGGGGATCGGCGCGCCGGAACTGTTGGGTATCCTCTTCCCGGAGTGGAGGTCAAAATCACCGACCCAGAGACGGGCGCCGTGCTGGCTCAGGGTGATGTTGGCCAGATCGAAGTGCGTGGCCCCAACGTGTTCAAAGGCTACTGGCAAATGCCGGAAAAGACTGCCGCAGAGCTGCGCGAAGACGGGTTCTTCATCACGGGCGATCTTGGGCGGTTCGACGAAGACGGATACCTGCACATTGTTGGTCGCGACAAAGATCTGATCATTTCGGGCGGGTACAACATCTACCCAAAGGAAATCGAGGTCTTGCTGGACGAGCAGACCGGCGTTCTGGAATCCGCCGTTGTCGGCGTGCCGCATACGGATTTCGGGGAGACACCTGTCGCTCTGATCGTTCCTGAACCCGGTGCCACTCCGGACACGGATGTGCTGGCGGAACAGGTGCGGAAAGATCTCGCCCGGTACAAACATCCGCGAGCGTATTTCATCGTCGACAGCCTGCCGAGAAACACAATGGGCAAGGTTCAGAAGAACATCCTAAGGGAACGCTACAAGGACACCTTTGAGCCTGCCTGAAGTGTGTTGACCGCTGGTCTTTTGCATGGTCCGAAATCAGCTCGGTCCTCGACCGAGGTCCGCTATTCGGCGTGAGCCTTTAGCATCTTTGTCATTCGGCAATTTCTGACTGATCGCCTCAGTTCAGGGTAATCGCCAACACGACGCTCACCGTCACAAATGACACTGCGGTCATCACGAGCATGGCCAATGACGCAGCTTTTTGTTCGCCGTAATTTTGCGCGAGGATCGGGTAGATTGCCATGACTGGCGTGGAGGCAAGGACAATTGCGGCCGCGATCAATCGCTCGTCTTCCACTCCGAAACCAATGAGGGACAAGCCGTACAGGCTTACTCCAACTGCGAGCGGGTGAAGAATTAACTTACCCGTCGTGATCCTGAACACCGCTGTCTTGAACTCACGAAGCGGTAAGCTTGCAAGAGTGCCGCCGATCACCGCGAGCGAGACTGCGGCGCTTGCCGATGCGAACATGTCGATTGGTCTCGAAATGATCGACGGCAAGGTAAGCCCCGATGCCGAAATTCCCAAGCCCAGAACAAGGGCGATGACAATAGGGTTGCGCGCGAGCCGCTTGGAAATTGTCCGAACAGTGTCAGTACCTTTTGCGCCGTTTGTGCGAGAATACTCCGCCAAGATCAGAACCAGCGGGATCATGACGAGGTTCTCAACAATCATGTTGAGCGCGAGCGCATTGGAGGCCACATCCGGCAGCGCAATCAGAAGGATCGGAAACCCGATAAAGCCGCTGTTTGCACAGGACATTCCCATGGCGCTGAATGTGCTTGCGGCGGCGGTTTCGCCTGCGATGCGACGGGACCAGAGGTAGCCAGCCCAAAAGACAGACAATGATCCGATAAGGACGGCACCGAGGTAACCGATATTTGCAAATTCACTGATCGGCTGCGTCGACACCGCCCGCAAGATCAACGCCGGCAACGCGAAGTTGACCACGAACTTGCCGAGGGTTTGCATCTCGGCAGATGAGAATGGCCCAACGCGGACCGCCAGAAATCCTGCCGCCATCACAACAAAGACCGTGCCGGTGATCGACAGGATATCTAGCATGTCTCGCTCTTTCTATTCTGGCGTCGTGGCTTCGGACCTACCGCCGTGGCATACCTTTGGGGCGCATCAGCCGTTTCTGTGCGGCGATACGGAACGGTGCATTCGGTGCACCATATCCGTCGTAGTCTCCGATCCGTTGAACGATCTCGAAGAACAGGCCACCCCCAAAGGGTCGGCTGTAGAACTGATAAAATGCCCCATCCGCGTCTTCATCATAGAGGATACTGAGATCTTTCATCTGGCCGAGTTGGTCGGTCTCTAGCCCGAATCGCGCTTGCAGGTCGTTATAGTAGTTGCCTGTCATTGGAAGCGGCTCGAAGCCGTGTGCGGCCATGTGGCGAGCGGTCGCAAAGATATCGTCTGTTGCAAAGGCAACGTGCTGCACCGCGCCCCCAAAGCTTTCTGCCAGAAAGCTGCCGGCAAGTGTGCGATGCGTTTCCGCGCCATTGAGCGTGATCCTCGCCCCTCCGTCGCGCGTCTTAATGGCCTGACTGCGCACCAGCCCGTCCGGATCAATCACGTCAACCATTGGCGTGCGATGCATGTCAAAGATGGACGTGTAGAAAAGCGACCAACTCAGCATCTCATCGTAATTCATGGTCTCTGCCACGTGATCGATCCTGCGAAGACCTGCTCCCGTCACCGGTTTGTCCGTCGATTTGGTAAATTCGACCGACCAAACATCCGACAAGCCGCTCTGGTCGTCGATGAAATGCATGACACTTCCGCCGACGCTGCGAATTGCCGGGATGTCCATTTCTCCCGGCCCGACCGGTTGATCAAATGTGGCCGCGCCCAAGGCGGTGGCACGGTGCGAGGTTGCCGCAGCGTTACCGACATTCAGACCGACATCGCAGATCGTTGTTCCTTGGGTGACATAGGCGGAATGCGCAAAGCCATTTGTCTCTTGGTTCAGAACAACGTGGATATCGCCCTGTTTCCAAAGCGCGACGTTCTTGGAGATGTGATCACCGGCATGGGCGAAACCCATGGATTTGAGAAGCTGCGCGAGCGCCGTGGCTTCCTCTCCGCTCGTCGCAAATTCGATGAATTCCACACCTTCGACGGTGACGCGTTCCGGGATTGAAGGAACCTCGATCTTGATGTCCGGCTCTGCCCTCTTCACGTCGTCCATCAAGGCGACAAGCGAACGATAACCGTCGCGCGCCAATCCCTCAGGGTGTCCGCCCCGGAATTGATCGTTGAAGATCTCAAGGCTGATTGGGCCGTCATAGCCCGTGGCTGCGACGGCCTGCATGAATTCGGTAACCGCAAGATCGCCCTCGCCGGGCATGTTGCGGAAGTGGCGGGACCAATAAAGGAAATCCATGTCGATCAGCGGAGCATCCGCCAATTGCACAAAGAAGATTTTGTCGCTGGGAATGCGGCGAATGGTGTTCGGGTCGATCTTTCGCGCCAGAGTGTGAAAGCTATCGAGGATCAACCCGATATTCGGATGATCGGCCCGACGTACGATTTCCCATGCGTCCCGGTGATCGTTGACGTGCCGCCCCCAAGCCAAAGCTTCGTAGCCGACGCGCAGATTGCGTTCGGCCGCGATCTGCCCGAGTTCGTTGAAATCGTCCGCGGCGCGATCGATGCCGCCCAGAGAGTCAGGCCGGGTCGATGAGCAAACCAGAATGAGGTCAGTCCCCAGCTCCACCATCGTGTCGAACTTGTACTTGGCACGGTCAAAGGCGCGCGTGCGAGCGTCGCCTGTTAGTCCCTCGAAATCGCGAAAGGGTTGGAACAACGTGATTTCCAACCCGTGGTCTCGGATCATGTTTCCGATCTCGCGCGGCGTGCCGGTATCGGCAATGAAATCCTGCTCGAAAATCTCGATCCCGTCGAAGCCGACCTTGGCAATTGCGTCGAGCTTTTCGCGTAGGTTGCCAGAGATCGAAACGGTGGCGATTGAAGTTTTCATGCTGCCTCTCCCTGATTGAGCAAGTCAGCGCGGAGGCGCGCCTCGTCCAGCGGCAGGCCGGAAAAATGCGCCCAGGCATGGACCCCCTGAAAGAAGAACAATTCGTAACCGGAAATGATCTTCAAGCCTTCAGCCGCGGCGTCTTGCAGGAATTGCGTGTCGGCGGGCGTGTACACCGCGTCAAACACCCATTCCGCCCCGGCCATCGCGTCTCGTGGCAGCGGGGTTCCGCCATACCCGACCATCCCGACGGGTGTGCCGTTGAGGATACCCGTTGCGCCCGAAGCGGCCTCGACAGCATCTGTATAGACGACAACCTGTGGTGCGTTGGGCGCAGCACGAAGGTCGACGGCGAGAGCCTGTGCTTTTTCCTCGTCCCTGTCGATAAGACGGATTTCGCTTGCACCAAGCGAAACAAGTCCGAAGGCAAGCGCCCGACCCACGCCACCTGTTCCGATCAAACAGGCAACGCCCGGAGCCGTTTGCCCCCTTACGCCACGATACCCGGCGATGAACCCGGTATAGTCCGTATTCTGACCTTGCGGGCCGTCCGCCTCGAACAGCACGGTGTTGACGGCTCCGATCGCGCGGACGAGTGGATCTGCGATAGCGACCTTCTTTGCGGCCAGTTCCTTGTAGGGATAGGTCACATTGATGCCCCGGTAACCGCGCCCGGCACAGGCGTCGAACACTGTGTCGAAGTCTTCTCCCAGGTCCTTAGGGATCAGGCGGTCATATTGAACCGCAAGCCCGTTCTGAGCGCCGGCCAAGCGGTGTAAAAGCGGCGATTTCGAGCGCGCGATATTATCACCGATAAGACCGAGTTTCAGAGTTGGTGTATCACTCATGTCCTTGGCCTTTCTCGCCGAAGATGCGCCCCTTGGCCTTGGTCCAGAGCGGGGTTTGAGAAACAAAAATCAGGATCACCGAAACGAACAGAACCAGCGAAAGCGGGCTGGAGAAAATGCCGGAGAAAAAGCGCCCAAGGTCTTCCTGCTCCGAGATGATCGCCCTTCGCCAGTTGTCATCCAGCAGACGGGACAGGATCACGCCAAGGATCACAGGCCCAAGCGGATAGCCGTAGTGCCGCATGAAATATCCAAAGACGCCGAAGCCAAGCATCCAATAGACATCGGTAATTGAGTTGTTGACGGCATAGGCCCCGACGATCGACAGGAGCATGATCAGCGGGATAAGCACAGCACGCGGCATCTCGACGATCCGGGTGAAAAGCTTGATTCCGGTCAGGCCGAAGATCAGCATGAAGAAGTTGGCCATGACAAGGCAACCGACGATGAACCAGAACATATCTGGCTGATCAATCATCAGCATCGGCCCCGGATTGAGGCCGTGGATGAACAGCGCGCCGATCATGATCGCAGTTACCGCATCGCCTGGAATTCCAAGCGTCATCATGGGAATGAAGGCCCCGCCGACAGCAGCGTTGTTCGCCGTTTCAGGCGCCACGAGCCCTTCTATCGCACCATCGCCGAAAGGACGTTCGGGCTTCTTGGTCACGCGCTTTGCATGGTCGTACGCCATGAGTGCTGCGATATCGCCACCGGTGCCCGGCAGGGCGCCAATGATGACGCCGATAGACGACGTCTGAAGGGACAGCGGCAGGTGTTTTTTAACTGTGGCCAGCGACGGCACGATACGGCTGATCTTCTGGCGGACAGAATTTTTGTTAACGTGGTGAAGCTGCAATAGCGCCTCGGACACACCGAACATCCCGATCATGACGGCGATAAACGAAATGCCGCCTTCAAGCAGTTGGAAGTCGAATGTGAAACGTTCAGCAAAGGTCAGGGGGTCACGTCCCACCGCACCGATGGCGATGCCGAGCGCACCTGCAAAGATGCCTTTGACCAGCGATCCCTGACTGAGTGAGCCGACCAGAAGAATGCCGAGGATTGCGAGCAGCATGTAGTCGCGCGGTTGAAATTTCAGCGCGAAATCCGACACCCACGGTGCGGCCACTGCAAGAACGCCGATGCCGACAAAGCCGCCGATAAAGGACATGACCGTGGTTACACCGATCGCCGTCCCGGCCTCACCGCGTTTGGCCATGGGATAGCCGTCCAAGGCCGTGGCAATCGCCGACGGCGCGCCAGGGATATTGAGCAAGATCGCCGTGCGCGACCCGCCATAGACCCCGCCCATATAGATCCCGATCATCAACGAGATGGCCGGGTAGACATCCCAGGAAAACGTGAAGGAGATCAGGATTGATACGGCCATGGTGACCGACAAGCCCGGTATTGCGCCCACATAGACGCCAGCGAACGTGCCCACGCCGACTAGCAGCAATAACTCAGGTTGCGTGAAAACTGTCAGGAAATCCATGAATGCGGTCACTGGGACGCCCCTCCGCTAAACAGGCCACGGAAAATCTGGATGAATTCACCCTCCGGGACGATCCCTGAAGGCATCAGCACGCTGAACACGATCCGGAAGATCAGCCAGATCACGATGAGGCTGGTCAGCGAAACGGTCAGTGTCCAAAGCCAGCCGCGCTTGGCCAGAAGTTTGATCCCGACGATGAGGAAGAGTGCCGAAGTCGGAAGAAAGCCCAGCGGGCGCAGCAAAATCCCGTATCCGATGAGAAGTAGCGTAAAGAGCACCACGGTGATCGGCAGGATATCACGGGTCAAAGTCTCGGCTTGGTCGAGAGGTAGCTTTACGGTCTTGAATGTGATGATCGCGGCCGCGATTACCATTGCCAGCGTCGCCGCGACGGGAATGGAGCGTGGAGCCGATAGGCCGTTTGGACCAAAGGGATTCTCGATTCCATAGGCGCTCCAGAGGAGTCCGAGGCTGGCGACAAAGAGAAACGCTGCGAAAAACACCTCTCCGGGTCGCCGTTTATCGCGTTCGCCGCCCGGTGTGGCATCAGACGTGCCGTCGTGATGTTCTGGATCGATATGCTCCATGGTCTCCTCCCGTGGGCTTGAATGAAATGGACGCCGCACTTCGCGGAGAAATGCGGCGCCCCTAATCAGCAGTTGCCCGTAGGGCTGCCAGGGAAATTATTCTCCTGGACGCGCGATCCCGAACTCTTCCGGGGAGGCTTTGGTCAGGCCAGCGTCCTGCAGAAGCCACGCAGTGCCTTGCTGCCACTTGCTCAGGAAGGCGTCTGCCTCGTCACCCGAGATTGCCATCAGGGTAAAGCCGCGATCATTCATCAGCTTAACGAAGTCAGGGTGCTGTGCGCCGGTAGCATAAGCCGCCGACAGTTTTGCAACGACATCGTCCGGAGTCCCGTTCGGAACGAAGACACCAAAGAACGGACCCCACGGCAGGTAGGTGCTGTAGGCGTCGTTGAACTGCGTCACGTAAGGCGCATCGGGCAGCTGTTCATTTGCCGACACATCCATGATCGCCAGTACTTTCATGTTGCCTGCGCGGATGCCTTCGATGGCAGCGCCAAGCACGGCAGGCATGACATCAATCGCGCCGCCCTGAAGGCCGGTCAGTGCGGGGCCATCACCGTCGTAGGGCACGGCAGTCACATCGAGACCACCTTCTACCGACGTGATCATCGCGGTGACGACGGACGGCAGACCACCGGGGCCGGTCGAGCCGAACTTAACGGAGCCGGGGTTCTCTTTGATGTACGCCATCATCTCGGCGTAATCGTTGAACGGAGCGTCCGGGTTCGCAACGAGAACCGGGGTGCCACGTGCAAGGATCGAGATCGGAGTGAACTCGTTGTAATCTTTGTCGCCAAGGCCCATGATCTTGTAAAGCAGCGGGTTTTCAGCGCCCATCAGCAGAGTGTAGCCATCAGCAGCCGAACCAGCGACGTGGTTCAGAGCAATTGCGCCAACCGCACCGGTCATGTTCTGCATGACAACTGTGCCGCCAAGCGCAGCTTCGGCATGGGGCGTAACCGAACGCATCACGGTGTCGGTAGAGCCGCCGGCCCCCCACTGGATGATGCCTTGGATTTCTTTTTCAGGGTATTCTGCGACAGCCGCGGTCGCAGTCAGTGCCAGCGCGCTCAGCGCGCCTACGATAATCCGCTTCATAGTTCTCCTCCCTAGCAGAGCGAATAGTGTGCCGGACAGGCCCACACTGGATGGCGTTCTTATCGCGCCACGAATGCCTTAACGTCAAATACCTCTTTTGCAGTAGCGTTAACCTGATGTTATTTTTGGCCCCGGTACCAAGGCCCGTCTTCGACCGCTTTGCCCAGCTCTCGACGGAACTGTGCGATCGCGTACTCGGCAAATCCCGAAAGAACCCTGCCTTTCTTGCGCGAGACGAAGCTTTTGACGCGTACATCTTCGACAAGTGGCCGCCGGACAAGGCCGGGCATATATACTTCGGCGACGGAAAACTCGTCGATGATAGCAACACCCAGCCCATGCCGCACCATGCTGACCAGGGTTTGCGCGAACCTGCCCCTCATGGCGTGGCGGGGCGTTACGCCAGCGATCTTGAACGGTTTGGAAAGTAGAACGCCGTAAGGATCGAAGGGATCGACACCAATAAGATCTTCATCGGCCAGATCGCGGGCGGATACAGCCTCTTTCTTGGCAAGCGGGTTTCCTTCCGGAAGAACGACTACCAAGCGACCCTCGGCAATTTGTTCGTTTTCGATGGCAGCGTTCTGGACGGCTGAGCTCATTATGACGAACTCACCACGTTCCAAGAGCAGGTAGTCAACGGTCTCTTCGATCTTGAGCATGTTCAGGTCGACGAAAAGGTCGTGGTACTTGCTCCGCACCTGACGCATCACGCGCGCCGCAATGAATTGCGCAATGGATGGCGCTGTCGCAAAGGACAACTGGACATCTTTCCCCTTCTGCAAAGACCCGACGGCGACCTGCAGGTTTTCGACACCCTTGTAGACCTCGCGCACTTGGTCGAATACGCGAGCCGCTTCGACCGACGGGGTAAACAGTCCTGCCTTGCGTTCAAAGAGCCGGATCCCGAGTGACTCTTCCGTATGCTTGACCAGACGGCTGATCCCCGGCGCCGAGACATTGAGCATGTCCGCAGCACCGCTGATCGTACCCGTCATCATCACGGCCCGGATCACTTCAATTTGTCTCAGGGTCAAATCTGGCATGGGGATCTCCTCCGGCTCAGATTAACCTGAAGTTACGCTGACGCAAGAATAAGCATTTGACGTTATTCCCGGACTGGCAAACCATTCTCGCATTCCTTGCGTAGGGCTGAATGTGGTCACCGAAACATGCGATCTCCTCGTTGCGGGTTCTGGAGCCGCTGGATTAGCCGCTGCCATTACGGCGGCTCATCGCGGTTTGCATGTCATCCTCATTGAGAAGGATGATGTCCTCGGCGGCACAACCGCTTGGTCCGGTGGCTGGATTTGGGCGCCGTGCAATCCGATTGCGAAATCGCACGGTATCTTTGAGGATCAAGTTGAACCTCGGCGCTATCTCGAAGCGGTTCTCGGGAACAGTTTCAATGCTGAACTGGTCGATGCCTTTCTGGCTGGCGCGCCAGACATGGTCGGCTTCTTCCATCATCAGACTGCGCTTGAGTTCGATCCCGGTCTGCACATCCCTGACACCTACGGCGACTTGCCGGGGGCCGGAACTGGCGGGCGGTCGGTGATCGCACGGCCCTATGATGCGCGTGCTCTTGGAGCAGCGGGTGCGAAGATGCGGCGGCCTTTGGCTGAGACAAGCTTTTGGGGCCTGACCATTCAGGCTGGCCCCGATCTGAAGGCATTCATGTCCGTCACGCGGTCCCTTCGGTCAGCGACCCGTGTTGCTGCACGAATGACGCGTCACCTTTGGGATCTCGCGCGGCATGGCCGGGCGATGCAGCTTAGGAACGGCCAGGCCCTTGTGGGTCGATTGTTGCGATCGGCCATGGATGTCGGAGTGGATATCCGAACCAGCACGGCCATCACTTCGCTCGAACGCGGATTGAATGGGATTAGTGGCGCGCAGATCGACGGTCCTGACGGACAAAAGGTCATCGAAGCGAGGCGTGGAGTTGTTCTTGCCTGCGGTGGCTTTCCGAATGACATCGACAGACGTCACGCCCAATTCCCGAAGCCCGACAGCCATCGGACGCTCGCGGTGCCTTCCGCTGTAGGCGACGGGTTGAGATTGGGAGAGAGCGTCGGAGGTCGTCAGGGGGCCACTCTCGCATCCCCCGGCGCATGGTGCCCTGTCTCCGAAGTAACTTGGCCAGATGGGAGGACGGGCGTCTTTCCCCATATTATTGATCGGGGCAAACCGGGGGTGATCGGTGTTCTGAAGTCCGGTGAACGCTTCTGCAACGAAGGGTTGGGCTACCACGACTACGTGACGGCCATGTTGGATGCTGTCGGTCCGAACGGAACACCGGAATCCTGGCTTGTTTGCGACCATCGATTTCTTCGGCGGTATGGCTTGGGCATCGTTCGTCCCGCGCCAGTTCCAATCCGACCCTGGCTGCGATCCGGGTATCTCAAGACTGGCCGAACCTTTGCCGACTTGGCCGACGCGTGCGGCATTGACCCGAATGGCCTCAAAAAAAACATCGAGGTGTTCAATGCCGATGCCAGAGAGGGTGTTGATCACGCCTTTGGTCGGGGAACCACGCCGTACATGCGCCTTCAGGGTGATGCCGAGAACCTTCCCAACCCCTGCCTCGCACCAATCGAACAAGCTCCGTTCTACGCGGTGCGTGTCATCCCCGGCAGCTTCGGCACATTTGCGGGGCTGCAAACAGACGGAAATGCCCGAGTCTTGGATGCGGATGGCGCTCCGATTCCGGGCCTCTACGCCGCCGGTACTGACATGGCGAGCGTCATGGGGGGCTATTACCCGGCGGGCGGGATCAATCTCGGGCCTGCACTGACTTTTGGATTTATTGCGGGCAGGCACGCAGCAGAGGGTGCGCGATGAAACACGAGATCACCCTTGCGCATTTGACCGCAATCGACTTGCCACCGCCAAAGCTGATCGAGGCCGCTGCCAAGGCTGGATTTGACGGCGTTGGCTTGCGGCTGATCCAGGTCACTGACACTTCACCGGGCTATCCGCTTATGCAAGACGCGGAGATGATGGCGCAGACACATGCAGCTTTGCGAGACACAGGCCTTCGAGTCAGTGACATTGAATTCGTGAAGATCGAGCCGAATACAGAAATTTCTTCGTTACTTCCGTTTCTTGATGCCGGTACCGATCTCGGAGCGTGCGAGGTGATCTGCGCCCCATATGATCCGGAACTGAACCGTTTGGCAGACACGCTCGGCCGCCTATCCGAAGAAGCGCAAACGCGTGGTTTGGGTGTTTCGCTCGAGTTCTTTCCCTGGACATTGGTTCCAGACTTGGGCAGTGCGCTCCGCGTCGTGGACAGGGCGGGGCCAGACGTTGGCGTCCTTGTTGATACTCTGCATTTCGATCGCTCTGACACCACTCTCGAAGAACTGCGCGACGTACCTCTGCATCGTTTGCGATTGGCGCATCTCTGTGATGCACCCGTTCAAGAGAAATATTCGACAGACGATCTTTTACATGCTGCACGGGAAGAGCGCCTGCCGCCCGGAGAAGGGCAGATCGATCTCGTTCCGATCCTTTGTGCATTGCCGGATACGCTTCCCATTGGCATCGAGGTGCCGATGGCTGAACAAACCGCCATGTGCGGGATCGAAGCTGTGCTTGACCGGGTGATGAAGGCGACCCGAAACGTGTTGGACGCTACCGCTCTCCATCTAGCTAGATAGGAACCCACAGCGCCCAAGCGAGGGGGCGTTACGCTGTCGGTGTCACCCGCGCGCCTTGCGATCCGCCGTCTGCCCTCAATTCTCAATGATCACTGAGCAACTGTTTTGGATCGGCGCAAGAGTTCTCCAATCCTTTGAAAAATCGCGGTCTGGGCACTGCTTTTCCTCCATGCCAGAACGATCTTTCGCGGGGTTGCACCTTCTAGGCGCGCCAGATGGAGATCATGTCCCGCAGTGAGGCCCGCATCAATCGCGAGATTTGGCAATAAAGTGACCCCGATGCCTTCCTCCACCATCGAAACTAGTGTCGGCAGGCTCGTGGCCGAAAAGGACGTGTCTTCTTTCAACGCGATGCCCGGAACACTCGAGAGTGCGTGCTTCTGCAAGCAGTGTCCGCGTTCCAATAGCAAGAGATGGCGGCCGGCAAGATCGGCACCTTCGACCTGCGAAAGATTGGCTAGGGGATGCGCGCGGGGCGTTGCCAGGCTGTAATCGTCCTCGAACAACGGCAATGTTTCTATTTGGGGTGACAGATCATGCGGCAATGCGATCAGGACAAGGTCCAAGCGCCCTTCCGTCAACCCCGTTAGCAAAGACTCTGTGAGCTCTTCGCGCAGGTAGATCTGCATGTCGGGCCAAGTGTTGCGCAGTCGGGGGAGTGCACGGGGAAGCAGGAAAGGACCTACAGTCGGGATCACGCCAAGCCTCAGTTGCGTCATGCCGGCATTTGTCTCGGCATGTGCCGCAGCTTCGAAGTCACTCGCCCTTGCGAGGATTTCCCTCGCGCGTTCTGCGAGGGCTGCACCGATGGGTGTCATGAGAACGGAATGCGTGTTGCGTTCGGCGACGGTAACACCAAGGCGGGCTTCCATTTCCTTAAGAGCAGTCGAAAGCGTCGATTGCGTCACGTGACACAACTCGGCTGCACGCGAGAAATTTTCCGTGTCTGCCAGAGCAACGAGGAACCGCATTTGGCGAAGTGTTGTCATGCCACCCTCCGGCTATTGGGGAATTCGATCACCATTCCCATTTAATTCAATTTCCGGAATGTATCCAGAGTGTCTATCTCCTGTCTCAGATGTTCAAAAGGAGTAACCATCATGAATGCTGTCACCCAAATCTCATCCCAGGCGCAGGTTGCGCTGCCCCGTCTCAATGAAGCCGCACCTGCGTTCGATGCGTTGACCACGCACGGACGGAAATCTCTGGAAGACTACCGCGGTAAATGGTTGATCCTGTTTTCGCACCCGGCTGATTTCACCCCGGTCTGCACCACGGAATTCATGGCCTTCGCCCGTCGCGCTGAGGATTTCGCTGCGCTCAATACGGAATTACTCGGCCTTTCGATCGACAGCCACTATGCCCACATCGCATGGGTGCGGTCGATCAAGGAAAGCTTTGGCGTCGACATCCGCTTCCCGATCATTGCCGATCTCGACATGAAGGTGGCGCAAGCCTACGGCATGATCCAGCCAGGTGCGTCAGACACGCAAGCCGTGCGCGCGACTTTCATCATCGACCCCGAAGGCACCCTGCGGGCGATGGTCTACTATCCGATGACCAATGGCCGCTCGATCGACGAGTTCTATCGCCTGATCCAAGCGCTTCAGACTGCTGATACCCACAAGATCGCAACACCTGAAAACTGGAAGCCCGGTCAGGACGTGATCGTGCCGACACCTCAAACGACCGATGCCGCCGAGGCGCGTCTGGCCGAAGGCTATGATACAACGGACTGGTATTTCTCGACCAAGGCGCTCTGAGCCTTGGCGCATTGACCCTTCCCGATCCAAGTCCGTCGGGAAGGGCAGATGCGTCAGGCGGATGCGGATTGGCCCGAACAAGTCCCGAGAAGATCGGGGCGCATCGCAAGCAGATCAATCAGCCCGCAATTGCCGCGCACGAGATCCTCAAGCGTTACCATGTCCAATTCGTGATAGAACGCCTCAAGCGCTCTGACGATATAGGAGCGCAGTCGACAAGTCGCCGCGAGCGGGCAGGTGTTGTGGATTTCGTCAAAGCACTCGGCGAATGGGATGTCGGTCTCGAAGATACGAAATACAGCGCCGATCGAGATCATGTTCGCAGGTTTGGCAAGCCGGATGCCCCCGGTGCGTCCCCTCAGGGTTTCAAGATAGCCCTCGGTCTGGAGCTGCTGAACAACCCGTGCAACGTGATTGATCGAGGCATTGCAGCGTTCCGCAATGTCCGAGGTGCGCACAAGCTTCTCATCATTGACAGCGCAAAACATAAGAGTGCGCGCGGCAAGGTTGGTTCGGGTCGTCAGACGCATGGTGTTACCTCAAAGTTCTGACTGATATTTCACATCACAGATACCAGTTTCTTTGATCCAGATCACGTCAAATCCCGGGATCATGTCGTAACAGTCCTGAAGCCTTGAAAAGAAAACGGACAATGAGCCACCCCGCAAAGCCAAAAATGGTGTTGACGCCAACTGCCGGATTAGGCGCGGTGCTGTCCGTTCTCGCAAGCTTGATATGGTTTGGGCAGGCTTGGGTGATCGCAAGTGTTCTTTCGGCGCTCCTGTCAGGCGACAACGTTGCCGTCTGGGGTGTCATGCTCTCGTTTATGGGTCTCAGCATTGCACGGGCTTTGTTGAACCAGCAGGCGCAGTCGGCGTTAACTCAGACGGCTGAGCGACATATCCAAACGCTGCGTGAAGAAATTATCGCCAAGGAAGCGGCCACCGACGAAGAATCTCGCTTTGGCGGTGCCGGTTCGATTGCCGCGCTGGCCACTGAGAAACTCGAGGTGATTCGTCCATTTCTGTTGCGCTATGCTCCGGCGCGATTACGGGTCATGGTTGTTCCTCTGATTATTCTCGCAATCACGGCATCGCAAAGTTGGGCGGCGGCGGTCGTTCTTTTGGCGGCAGGACCGTTGATCCCTGTGTTCATGGCTTTGGTCGGGTGGGCCGCGAAAGAAGCCAGTGCGCGCCAGATGGTCGAGATCGGATCGCTCAACGATCTTCTCGCAGATCGGTTGGCGGCTCTGGCAGACCTGACTTTGATCGGCGCTGGGCCGCAGGTCACACAGGGGTTTGCGGCGGCGTCAGACAGGCTCCGGCTAAAGACGATGGCGGTTCTGCGCATCGCATTCCTTTCGTCCACGGTTCTTGAGCTGTTCTCGGCGCTTGGCGTAGCGATGATTGCCGTTTGGGTCGGATTTGCGTTGCTGGGTGAAATCACTTGGGGGACGTGGGGCGCACCGTTGACACCGCTCGCTGGGGTTTATCTCCTTTTACTAGCACCGGATTTCTTTCAGCCTTTGCGCGATTTGGCAGCAGCGTGGCATGACAAGTCTGCTGCGGACGCGGTGCAGGAAGAGCTTTTGTCCTGGAGGGATAACGCCCGCCGGCCGATGCTGGGCAAAGGTGCGGTCGTCCCTGCAATTGCCTTTGAAAACCTGATGCTGCAGGGCGTGGAAGTTGACCATGCGGATCGAAGGCTGCGCTTTCCGAACCTCGAAGTCCAACCCGGTGAAAGTTTCGCCCTCATTGGTCCGAGCGGTGTCGGCAAGACGACCTTGCTGCGTCTGTTTGCCGGTTTGGAGCAACCGACGCGCGGTGCGGTACTGGTGAATGATGCGCCTGTCACGGGCGCGACGGCCGACGGATGGCGCGCCACCGTGGGATGGATGCCACAAACGCCGCACTTTCTGGGACGCAGCCTTCGCCACAATATCGGTTTCGGTGCCGACTTGGATTCGAAGGTCCTTCGGCGCGCACGGGTATCGCCGGTTCTGGCTGGTTTGCCGGCCAAGGACTTGACGCTATTGGGGGAAACGGGCGCAGGCCTGTCGGGTGGCGAGGCGCGCCGTGTGATGCTGGCGCGCGCGTTGCACCGGTCTCCCGCAGTGCTCATGGCCGACGAGCCGACGGCCGATCTGGATGCCGACACCGCCAAAGACATCATCGACGCGCTCCTCGCATATGTCGCCGGTGGTGGCACGCTGATCACCACAACACATGATCGGCGCCTTATGGATCGAATGCAGCATGTCATCCGTTTGGAGGCTGACGCATGAGGCCATTGGTCCAAATCATTCGTATACTTCTGGCCGGAGAACGCCGTGCCTTTGCTCAAGGAATGGCATTGTCTGCTGTGGTCTTGATCATGGGGGGCGCGTTGTTGGCGTTGTCGGGGTGGTTCATCATCGCGGCCGCGGCGGCTGGAATGATCGGACTGGGGATCATCTTCAATGTGTTCGCCCCGTCGGCAATGGTACGGTTCCTGGCGCTGGGCCGTACGGTCGCACGGTACGGCGAACGGCTGACGACCCATGACGCGACTCTGCGCGCGCTGTCGAACTTGAGGGTGCGATTGCTGCATGGCGTTTTGACGTCGCCCTACCGCCAGATCGAACGCTTGCGGGCGAGTGTCTTTTTGAACCGCGTGACATCGGATGTCGACGCGCTGGATGGTCTGGCCCTGCGGCTGGTTCTTCCCGGGGTAGCGGGTTTGCTGGTGATCGGCTTAACCGCTTTGGCTGTTGCTCTGTTGGTTCACGCTGCAATCGCAACTGTCATTCTGCTGGGATACGGGATCGGACCGACATTGGTGTTCTTGTGTGGGCAGAGCAGGGCGGACGCGCCGTCTCGCAAGGCGCAGGCGGGTAGCCAGGCGCTTAGAAGCCGGATGATCGACCTGATCGCGGCGAGGGAAGAATTGATCGCATTTGGGCAGATGCCCGCGGCACGAGCGAATGTTGCAAGAGCGGCGGACTTTCAGTCGAAAAACCAATCCGAAATCGAACGGATCGAAAGGGCGATGGGCCTTTGGCTCGACCTGATGGGATGGGCTGTTGTCGCCTTTGCCCTTGGGGCCGGAGCTTCTTTGGCTCAAGCGGGTGAGATTTCGGCGGCCCAAGCAGCAATTGGCATCTTTGCGGCGCTCGCTCTTTCGGAAGCGGTTGCGCCGGTGCGTCGTGCGCTGTCAGAGATCGGCCGGATGCGTTCGGCTGCGAAACGGATTGTGCCAATGATCGAAGAACCCCGTGTGGAACGCGGGTCGCTGCTGGACCACGACACTGTATCTCTTGTCGTCCAGGAATTTTCAGTGACGAGCAGCATGTCCAATCACCCGCTTTTTGAACCGGTTTCTTTTTCCTTGGAAGCGGGTGAAACCGTCGCTCTCACAGGGCGCAGTGGTTGTGGGAAATCAACTGCGCTGTTGCACGCGGCCGGGCAGGGAATGCTCTCGTGCGGCGTGCTGAAATTGGGCGGCATTGATGTTGTTCGAATTGATGCGGAGCTTCGGGTGAGGCTGATCGCGATGGTGCCGCAGCGACATGCACTTGTTGCTGGAACGATTGCGGAAAACCTCAGGCTGGCGGCGCCCGAAGCGACTGAGGCCGAACTTTGGGCGGCGCTTCAAGCTGTTCAGTTGGACGAGACCATCAGGCGGAAAGGCGGGGTGGATGCCCGGCTGGGGTTCCGCGGTGCGGGTCTTTCTGGCGGGGAAGGGCGTCGATTGGTTCTGGCGCGGGCGCTTCTGAGAAAACCGAGTCTCCTGCTGCTGGACGAGCCGACCGAAGGTCTCGATGCACCATTGGCGAAACAGGTGCTCAAAGGCATCAGGGCGACATTGCCCGATGCGGCGATCCTGATGGCCGCCCATCGACCTGAAGAGGTCGCGTTTGCGGATCGGGTTGTGTACCTGAGTCCGGTCATGTCGGCAGATTTAGATAATCCGCATCCTTGATACCGGTTTTTGACTTAGATCAAATCAAACATCTTAGAATCGGAATACGAGTGTTTAATCCGCATCGCTGATGCGAATTATTGAGTATTCAAGGAGTTCATCATGGAGATCGGGTTGGTCGAGCTGTCGCGCATGCAATTCGCGCTGACGGCGATGTATCACTTCCTCTTCGTTCCGCTGACGCTAGGGTTGTCTATCCTCGTAGCGATCATGGAAACCGTCTACGTCATGACGAACCGCCCCATCTGGCGGCAGATGACGAAATTCTGGGGCACGCTGTTTGGCATCAATTTCGTGCTGGGCGTCGCCACGGGCATCACAATGGAATTCCAGTTCGGCATGAACTGGAGCTACTACAGCCACTACGTCGGTGACATATTCGGTGCGCCGCTTGCGATCGAAGGTTTGATGGCCTTCTTCCTTGAGGCCACATTCGTTGGTTTGTTCTTCTTTGGCTGGGACAAGCTCAGCAAAGTACAGCACATGGTGGTGGCTTGGCTGGTCGCAATCGGTTCGAATTTCTCGGCGCTGTGGATTCTGATCGCCAACGGCTGGATGCAGAACCCGGTTGGCGCTGAATTCAACCCAGACACAATGCGCATGGAGATGACCTCATTCTTCGAGGTGCTCTTCAATGAAGTTGCACAGGCGAAGTTCGTTCACACCGTGTCGGCCGGCTATGTCACTGCGTCGGTCTTCGTGCTGGGTGTATCGGCGCTTTACCTGATCCAGAACCGGCACAAGGATTTGGCCCGCCGGTCCATTGCAGTCGCCTCGGCCTTTGGCTTGGCGGCGGCCTTGTCTGTTGTCGTTCTTGGCGACGAGTCGGGCTATTCCGCCAGCCATACGCAGAAAATGAAGCTCGCCGCGATCGAGGCGATGTGGGAGACCCACGACGCCCCTGCCCCGTTCACCGCGATCGGCTTTCCGGATCAAGAAGCACGAGAAACCCACTACGCTTTGGAAATCCCATGGGCGATGGGCCTGATCGGGACACGGTCGCTGACCAAGGAAATCCCCGGCATCAACGATCTGGTGGCAGAATCCGAGAACCGTATTCGCGAAGGCCTCATCGCCTATGACGCGCTGATGACCATTCGCGAACAGCGTGAGGCAACGCCTCAGTCCGTGCGCGACACGTTTGAAGCGCATTCCGAGAACCTTGGGTTTGCCCTGCTTCTCAAGCGCTATGTCGACGATCCGCGCGATGCGACAGAAGAGCAAATCAAGATGGCTGCCGATGACACCGTTCCCGGCGTGGCACCGCTGTTCTGGGCCTTCCGCCTGATGGTGGCGCTTGGCTTCAGCTTTATCGCGGTGATGGCATATTTCTTCTACCGTGCCTCGTTCCGGAACATGCAGTTCCCGCGCTGGTCGCTTTATGCTGCTGTCGCCATCATCCCGACGCCCTGGATCGCAGCCGAATTGGGCTGGTTCGTGGCCGAGTTCGGCCGCCAGCCCTGGACCGTGGATGGCGTGCTGCCGACAGCGCTCAGCGCATCGCACCTGAGCATCGCGGACCTGCTGATCACGCTCGCCGGGTTCCTGATCTTCTACTCGGTCCTCTTCGTGATCGAGGTGAGCCTGATGGTGAAATACATCCGCAAGGGCCCATTCCAAGACGTCGAAGCAACCAACGACTGGCAGGAGCGGCACGAGGCACGACTGCGCGCCGAGACAACTTCTCCGACCCTTGCGACCACTCCTGCGGAGTAAAACAGATGATCCTTTATGAATTGATCGAATATGACATTCTGCGCGTGATCTGGTGGGCGCTTCTGGGCGTGCTGCTGATCGGGTTTGCCCTGACTGACGGGTTCGACATGGGTGTCGGTGCGCTGCTGCCCTTTGTCGCCAAAACCGACGTGGAACGCCGGGTGGCCATCAATACGGTCGGGCCCGTTTGGGAAGGCAACCAAGTGTGGTTCATCCTCGGTGGCGGCGCAATTTTTGCCGCGTGGCCGCCGCTCTATGCAGTCAGCTTCTCGGGCTTCTACCTTGCGATGTTCGTTGTGCTGGCCGCCTTCATCGTGCGTCCGGTGGCATTCAAGTACCGCTCTAAACGCGATGACGCTATGTGGCGCGCACGTTGGGACTGGGCGCTCTTCGCAGGTGGTGCCGTACCTGCGCTCTTGTTCGGCGTGGCAGTGGGCAACGTCCTTCTGGGTGTGCCGTTCTACCTGACCGAAGACCTGATGCCGATGTATCCGGGCAACTTTGCGGTGAAATTTCTTATTGTGCTGCGCCCCTTTGCGCTGTTGGCCGGGATCGTGTCGCTGTCGATGCTGCTGATGCATGGTGCCGCCTGGCTGTCCCTCAAGGCCGAGGGTGTGGTGGCCGAACGGGCGCGGGCCATCGGGATCAAAGCGGGCATGGTTGCCGCTGCGGGCTACGCGCTGGCGGGCCTTTGGCTGGCGGTTGGTGTTGACGGCTTTGCGCTGGGCGAGGTGCCTGCGAACGGACCGTCCAATCCGCTGTATTCCGAGGTCTTCCGCGGCGGTTCATGGCTTTCTGCCTATGCCGAGCGTCCCTGGATCGCGATTGCGCCGATCCTTGGATTTGTCGGGATCGCGCTGGCGGTGATGGGCCTGCGGGCGGGCCGCGAGGTGTCCACCTTGCTGTGGTCCAAGCTGGGTATCTTCGGGATCATCTCGTCCGTCGGGCTGACGATGTTCCCGTTTATCCTGCCCTCGATCTCAGATCCGAACAGTTCTTTGACCGTCTGGGACTCGTCCTCGTCGCACCAGACTCTGTTCATCATGCTGGTGGTTACGGCGATCTTCATGCCGCTGATCCTGATGTACACGGCATGGGTTTACAAAGTGCTCTGGGGCAAGGTCACCGAGGCGCAAGTCACTGAAAACGCTGACACTGTTTACTGAAGGAGACCAAAACCATGTGGTATTTTGCCTGGCTTCTTGGACTACCGCTTGCCGCGCTGTTCGCCGTTCTCAACGCGATCTGGCTGGAGATGAGAACGGACGCCTGTTTCTCGGACGAAGGAGACTGTCCGATGGGTGAGCATACGCACTGAAACACGGGGGGCATTCCCTTCCGCCCCTCGTGTCGGCGGGGGCTCCGGGTCGCTCCGGGTCCTCGCCACACGGATCACGCACAGGATCAACATGGGAAGGGACGCCTTGGGGCAAGACCCCGGGGGCATGTGACGCCGAGGGCCACCAAGCGAGGTGGCGCAACAACCGACTGAACCGCTGATGGAAGGGAAACCCATGAAGCTCAACTTGAATAGACGCCAAATGCTGTCGCTTGCCGCTGGAGGCGCGGCCCTTGCGGCGACAGGCGCGGCGAACACGGTGCAGGCGCAGGTCGCCACCAAGGCTCGTATCGTCATCATTGGCGCCGGAGCAGGAGGCACCGCCTTGGCAAACCGGCTTGTTGCCCGTTTGGACGGGGCCGAGATCACGCTGATTGATCCTCGCGTCGATCATTTGTACCAGCCGGGCCTGTCCCTTGTGGCGGCCGGGCTGAAACCGGCAAATTACGTCGTGTCGAGAACCGCCGACTGGCTGCCCAAAGGCGTCACGCTTGTCGCTGAAGCGGCTGCTGCGATTGATCCGGTGGCAAAGACAGTCAGCACGGCGAGCGGCCAGTCGATTGGGTACGACTTCCTTGTCGTGGCGCCCGGTCTTGTGCTTGACCACGATGCGATCGAAGGGTTTTCGCTCGACATGGTGGGGCAGAACGGCATCGGCGCGCTCTATGCCGGGCCGCAATACGCTGCGGCGACGTGGAAAGCCGCACAAGCCTACACCGAAACCGGAGGCGTGGGCCTGTTCACCCGACCCGCGACCGAAATGAAATGCGCTGGCGCTCCGCTCAAGCATACGTTCCTGATCGAGGACATTGCCCGCACCGCCGGCACCCGAGGCAAGCTCGACGTCCATTACATGGCCAACAATGACAGCTTGTTCGGTGTCCCGATCGTGTCCGAGAAGGTGCGCATGCTGTTTGGTGATCGGGGCATCACCCCCGAATATTCGCATGTGCTGAAGAGCCTCGACGCTGGGGCAAAGACCGCGACGTTCGATACGCCAACAGGCCCCGTGACCCATGAATACGATTATATCCACGTCATTCCACCCCAGCGCGCGCCTGAAGTGATCCGTCAATCCGGTCTCAATTGGGCTGACAAGTGGACCGATCAGGGTTGGGTCGAATGCGACAAGGCCACATTGCGCCATCTGCGGTATGACACGATCTGGGCACTGGGGGACGTGGCCGGCGTGCCCAAGGGCAAAACCGCCGCCTCGGTCAAATGGCAGGTACCTGTGGTCGAAGATGGCCTGGTCGCCGCCATCGAAGGCCGTGACCCCACCGAGACATACAACGGCTACACATCCTGCCCGATGATCACGCGCGTTGGTCGCGCCATGCTGATCGAATTCGACTACAACAACAACCTGACCCCGTCCTTCCCTGGCATCATCGCTCCTCTGGAGGAGCTTTGGATCAGCTGGCTGATGAAGGAAGTGGCGCTGAAAGCCACCTACAACGCCATGCTGCGTGGCCGAGCCTGAGGAGACCCATCATGAAAGATCTGACTTTTGGAACCATTCTGGCGGTGTTCGAAGAGATTTTCGGACGTGGCCTTTTCTGGACCATGGTTGTTGCCGCCGTCGTGGTGACAGTGGCCTATGTCTATGTTCTCATCCGGGATCACAGCATCTCGTGGCGGAAATTCCTGCTGGCACAACTGTCCATGCCAGTCGGGTCGGTTGCCGCGATCTGGTTCGTTCTGGCGATGACCAATTCCAAACTGAGCAACCTTGGTGGCCCGGTCGACATCATCGTCTTCCTCGGAATTGCCGGTGTAGGCGCCATAGGAACCGCAATTCTGGTTTACACGATCCAGTCCTTGATCCGCCCGAGACAGTGAGAGCTTGCATCATTCTCGCAGAAAAGCGTGATTGTGATGGGTTCAGGCGCTCGGTTTTCGCTGCTACCGTCGCGGGGATATGACCATCGCACCGACAGTCGCCATTTCTACCGTATCAAGCCAGTTCATTCAGGACTGGCTTGTTGCATTGCAATCGATTTGTGACCGGGATCACTACACCTCGCTGCTTGAACGATCCGACTTGCCCACTGGTGGTCATGCGCCGCAAGGGCGGGTCACGCTGGATCAGATCGTTCGTCTGTATCAGCTCGCAGCAGTTGAAACCGAGGACGAAATGATGGGGCTCTGGTCTCGTCCGATCCGACCACGCGCCTTGCAGCATCTTCTGACCTCCATGCGCGAGTCCACGTCTCTGTCCTCTGCGCTCTATCGGTATTCGACGTTCTGGAACCTGCTGCTGGATGACCACCAGTTTCAGCTGGTGGATGACGCGGAAACCCGAGCACTATGTCTCGTTCCTCAGACAAATGCCCCTGCGCAGCGGTTTGGGCACATGCTGATCCTCAAACTCGCCCACGGGATAGTGTCGTGGCTTGCGAGGAAGGAAGTGCCTCTGGACGCCATCGATTTTTCCTTCAAACGCCCTGCGTTTGAAGAAGATTACGCAGTCATCTTTCCTGCGCCTGTTCGGTTTTCTGCTCCTGTCACGGCGATCCATTTCCGCACGGATACCCTTGGGCCGGTTCGGATCAGGAGCAGTCATGATCTCGACCGTTTCCTGGAAAGCGCTCCGCGGGATTGGATTTTCACGCGCTCGCAAGAACACACGCAATCCCTGCGCGTCCGTGCCTATCTGAGCCAATCCACCTGGGACGAGGCGCACCTGAACGGCGTCGCAAGTGCGCTCAACATGACACCGCGCACTTTGATCCGGAAACTGGACGCTGATGGAACGTCCTTTCAGGCCATCAAGGATGGCTTGCGCCGGGACATCGCCATTCGTCGACTGCAAGTTGGGGACACGAGCATCGAAGCCATTGCTCAGGATGTCGGGTTTTCTTCGGCGGCAAGTTTTCACAAAGCCTTTCACAGATGGACGGGCACAACGCCCAGTTCCTACCGGCGGCGGCACGCTGCTTCGGCATAAATCTGTCACTTTTGGACAATCGGCTGTCACCGCATGAGATGGAAATGCATCGGGGCGGGCTGATAACTGTCGCAATCAAAGAATGCAGCGATTTTTCGATCTGATTCGCCATTTCCGCTTGGCGAAATTGGAGAGTCGCGTCCAGCCCAAAGGACCATACACATGTCAGCCAAGCTCGAAACAATCCTCGCCGCAGCCCGCGATCACGCCCGCGATGTCATCCTGCCGAACGTCGATGCGTGGAATGCGAACAAGGCATGGCCGCGCAGCGCGTCTGACAAGGCTGGCGAGGCTGGGCTGACCGGGCTCTACGCCCCCGAGGAACTCGGTGGGCAAGGGTTGTCCTTGTCGGAAGGCATTCAGGTTTATGAGCAGCTGGGTCTGGGTGACGGTGCTTATGCCTTTGCACTGTCAATGCACAACATTTGCACCTTCGCCGGATGTGGTTACGGAACCGACGCCTTCAAAGCGAAATGGGCCCGCGACCTCACCTCAGGTCGCAAGCTGGCAAACTTCGCGCTGACCGAGCCTCAATCCGGCTCTGACCCCATGAAAATGTACACCCGCGCCACGATCAATGGTGACGGCACCTGGACGATCAGCGGATCGAAAGCCTGGGTAAGCCTCGCCAGCGAAGCTGACATCTATTTCACTGTGGTAAAGACGAGTGATGCTCCCGGTCATAAAGACATGGCCATGATCGCGATCCCGGCGGACGCTCCGGGCATCAGTTTTGGCCCACGGTACGACACGCCGTCTTATAACTTCCTGCCCTTGGCCGAGATGTATTTCAACGAGGTCGTTGTTAGCGAAGAAAACATCATCCTGCCTATTGGACAGGGCCTCCAAGGTTCGCTCATGGCCATTGATATCGCGCGGGTCTCGATTGCCTCCGGGTGCTGCGGTCTCATGCAGGCGGCTCTTGATACCGCGTTGTCCTATTCCAAGAACCGCAAGATGTTTGGTGGCAAAAACATCGAACTCGACGGCATCCAGTGGATGCTGGGCGAAGTGGCAACGGACCTCGAGGTTTCCAGGCTGCTCTATCGCAAGGCGGCCGAGGCTTTGGGGACACCTGAGGGGCCTCTCATGGCGGCGCACGCCAAGCGTTTCGTGCCGGATGCAGCCGTGAAGGCCGCCAACACCTGCACCCAGGTCTTGGGCGGCATGGGCTTGCTGCAGCCTTATGGTCTGGATCGTCTGTCACGTCTCGCGCAGATGCTGCGCATCGTCGATGGAACAACTGAGATCAGCCGTGTCGTCATTGGCCGCGCCCTGCAGAAACGGGCCGCTGGCTTGCCCGATCTGCCAGTGCCGAAGGGATACGGTGAGTCTGACATGCGAGACACGTCCGTGGCCGCTGAGTGATCGGCGCATAGGCGCGGTTTTTACCAAGTGGTAAAATTTCTATCGACCGCGCCTTCACCCTCCGACGCTGTCCAGCAAATCACTTCGGAACAAAGCAACCTCGGGGCGACGCAGTGAGGATTGTCGGCAGACCAGAAAGTTACCGCGTCCGGCGCTGACGGTGCCATCATGTGCCGTCACAAGGCTACCGTCTTTCAGGTGTTGCTCGACCAGATGCGGAAAGCCCAACATGACGCCATCCCCAGCAAGGCAGGCCTCCATCAACAGGCTGACCTTGTTGGTGGACAGGCTTGATGGCGCCTGCTGCATCTGCGCGCCTTGCGCCTTGAACCACTCGGCCCAGCCCAGCGGATGCCAGCCAATCGCTTCGGCGCTCCAGTGGCTTTCGTGCAGGTGCAAAAGGTTTACAGCATTCAATTGTTCTGGCGCACGGAAAGGCCCATGTGCGACGAGAAAACCCGGCGCGCAGACAGGCTGGGCGACCTCGCCGAAAAGAAAGTGCATTTCCTCACCGGCTTCGCTGCGTTCATTGCCGCAGAGCAAAGACATGTCCGTTCGCGCGTAGTTGCGAAAGGTGTCGTCGCTGTCTGAGGCGAGTACGGTGAAGCCCACATCGGGATGGCGTTCCCGGAACGCCCGGATGCGCGGCGCTAACCAGTAGCGGGCCATCGCGTCTGTGGCGGAAATCGTCACCTGCTTGGGGTCTTCCGCGCCGGTGATTGCTTTGACCGAAGCAGAGATCGTGTCCAGCCCTTGCGTCACAGACCCCAGTAGCAACCGTCCCGCATCGGTCAGTTCCAGCGCGTTGTGCTTGCGCACGAACAGTTGTGTATCCAGCGCGGTTTCCAACTGGCGGATTTGTTGGCTAACGGCCCCTTGTGTGACATTCAGCTCTTTGCCCGCCAACGTGAAGGACAGATGTTTGGCGGCGACTTCGAACGTGGCGAATGCGCCGAGAGAGGGCATGTGGCGGCGTCTGAACGGGGGCATCGGGGTTCCTCACTCGCGGCGCGATTGCCACTCCTTATAGCGAAGGTAAGCATTTGCGCCGATAGTGTCGAACGGATGCGGAGGCAGGCGGCTTGGTTGATCCTCGGCTGTGAAGTGGCGAGTGATGTCGGATGTCTGTCCGACCGCGAGTTCCGCAGCGCCTATCCCCGTCAGCGTGCCCCGCGCGGTGCCGAGCCCGTTCTGAACACAGGCGGAGAGCAGGCCGGGTTCCAGCTCGCGCATCACCGACACTCCGTTCTGCGAGAGACATAGATGGCCGGACCATTTGAATTCGAACCGCACGCTTTTCAGTGCCGGGAACCGCGCGTCGAACTTGGCGCGCATGGCGCAGGCCGCACGTGTCAGATCAGCCTCGGATGTTGCCATGCCGGGACGGTAGTACGACCCATGCCGGATGATGATCCGATGACCACCTTGATCCGGGCCGATGCGGCGCACGGTGGTGCCCATTGGATCACAGGGCGTGATACCCCATTCCTGTTCCCCACCGAGCACGCGAACCTGATCGGGCGTCAATTGTTCGGTCATGCAGGCATTCAGCATGATGTGCATGAGCCGACCACGCGCGAAGCCGAAAGAGTCAAGGTGACCGTTGGTGGCAAGGATGACTTTGGAGGCCGACAATGTGCCTTGCGCCGTTGTCAGCGACCACCCCTGCGCGCCGCTTTCCATCCGGGTGACGCCGGAGTCTTCGAACACCCGCACCCCGTCGCGCTCCAACCCCAGCGCCAATCCCATTGCATAGCCCGCCGGTTGGATCATGGCGGTTCCCGGTGTGTGCAGACCACCAAAGTAATAGTCCGACCCTGTGATCCCTCGCATCTCGGCCGCATCAAGCAATGTGTACGGTTCATCAAGCGCGTCGAGATGCTTCGCGTAGGCGCGGTTCGACGCCATGCCTGCTTCCGACCCGGCGCCATTGATCTTGCCTGTGCGGCGGAAAAACCCATCGGGAATTCCGTAGTCCGCCACCGCCTGCGCGGCGAAGTCGATGGCAAAACGGTTCAGCCCGGTCAACTGCCGGTCCCGTGCCTCACCGCCGCCATCGTAGCTGGAGGCGGCCAGTTCGTGCGGCAGGTCGATCATGAAGCCGGAGTTGCGTCCGGTTCCCCCGTCGCCCACCCGTGCCGCGTCTAGCACGATGACGTCCAACGCGGGGTCCAGTTGCTTCAGCCGTCGCGCCGCTGACAGTCCGGCATAGCCCGCGCCGATGATCGCTACGTCACACCCCTGCGACCCAGTCAGGGGAGGGCGTGCCGCTCGCGGTCCCAGTATCTCGGCCCAGGCCGCTGCACCGGTAAAACGGGGCAGGCGTTTCGCCACGTGCGCCATGTCAGTCCAAAGCTTTGTCAGCGTTGTCGGTCAAATCCACCCAGATCGTCTTGAGCTGGGTGTACTGGTCATGTGCATGAACACCGTTATCGCGGCCGCCAAAGCCAGAGGTATTGTAGCCACCAAACGGTGTGGAAATGTCGCCCTCGCCATAGCTGTTTACCGTCACGGTCCCCGCCCGCAGCATCCGTGCGCCGCGCAGGGCGCGCTTGCCATTGGCGGTAAAGATCGACGCGGCGAGGCCGTAATCGGTGTCATTCGCCACTGCGATCGCCTCTTCGAAACTGGCAACCTCGATGACCGACAGGATGGGGCCAAAGATTTCCTCGTGAGCGCGGCGGTCATCCTTTCCCACCTCGACCACCGTTGGTTCGACGAACATGCCGTCCGCCGTGCCGCCAAGGTGCAGCACATCCGCCTTGGCGTTTTCGAGGTAGGAACACACCTTGTCGCGATGCGCCTGTGACACCAGCGCGCCGACTCGGGTTTCCGGGTCCAGCGGATCGCCAACCGGCCATTCGCGCGCGTGGGCCTTCACCCTCTCCAGCAACGCATCCTTGACCCCTTTTTGCACGATCAGGCGGGACGTGGCCGAGCAGTTCTCTCCCATGTTCCAGAAGGCACCGTTGACCACATGCGCCGCCACGGCGTCGAGGTTTTCGGCGTCGTCCAATACGATGGCCGGGTTCTTGCCACCAAGCTCCAGCGTCACCTCTTTCAGGTTGCTGTCCGCTGCATAGTGCAGGAAACGCCGCCCCGTAATGGTCGAGCCGGTGAAGGACACGGCATCGACGTCCGGGTGGCGCCCCAAGGGTTCACCGACCTCTGAGCCGCTGCCGGGCACAACGTTGAAGACACCGCGCGGCACACCCGCCTCATAGGCCAGTTCGGCAATGCGCAGCGCCGTCAGAGAGGTTTCTTCTGAGGGTTTCACCACTACGGAACAACCCGCCGCCAGTGCCGGGCCGATCTTCCACGCCAGCATCAGTGCGGGGAAGTTCCACGGCAGCACGAGACCCACCACGCCAACCGGCTCGCGCACAACCAGTGCCAGGTGATCATCTGAGGACGGCGCAACCTGATCGTAGATCTTGTCAATCAGTTCGGCGTGCCACTTGATGACGTGGATCGTCTCGGGGATGTCTACCGTTTCGCAGTCGTAGATGGTCTTGCCGCTGTCCAAGCTCTCCATGACCGCCAATTCGCGCGCATTGCGGGTGAGCAATTTGGCAAAGCGGATCAAGACCTCTTTTCGCGCCGTCGGATGGAGGCAGGTCCAGCGGCCGTCGTCAAACGCCTCGCGCGCTTTCTCGACGGCGAAATCCACGTCCGCGGCGGCGCAGGACGCGATCTGCGCCAACACCGCACCCGTTGCCGGGTTCACGGTTTCAAAAGTCTCGCCAGAGAGCGCTGGGCGAAAACTGCCGTCGATGAAAGCCCCGGTCGGGAAATTCAGATTCGCGGCCAAGGCACCGTATTCAGCGCGGGTCAGCAGATCACTCATGGTCATTCCCCTTTTCGATCTCGGCCACAGTTGTCTTCAGCACACGGATCACCTGTGCCAATTCGCGTTTGTCGTCTTTGTTCAATCCCTGCAGCGGCGGGCGCATCGGGCCAGCCGTGTGCCCGGCAATCTCGACCCCGTGTTTGACGCATTGGATGAACTTCCCACCCTGTTCGAGCACCCCCATCAGAGGCATCATGGCTGCCATGATCTTTCTGCCTTTGGCGAAGTCTCCGTTCACGGCACAGGCGCGGTAGAGCGCGATGTGCTCGTCGGGCAGGAAATTCGACCCGGCGCAAATCCAGCTTCGAGCGCCCCAGGCAAAGAACTCCAACGCCTGATCGTCCATGCCGCAAGACATCTGGATGTGCGGGTAGTCGCGCGCCAGCAGATGTACGCGGTTGATGTCTCCCGAGCTTTCCTTGATCCCGATGAAGTTCTGCGAGCGCCCCACACGGTCGAGGAACTCGCGGCCCATTTCGACGCCCATGCGTCCCGGGTAGTTGTAGAGGATGATCGGCAGGTCTGCGGCGCGGTCGATGGCCAATGCGTTCAGAGCATTCTCACGCTCGGTCGGCACCGAATAGGGCGGTGTTCCGAGCAGCAGCGCATCCGCGCCCATCTCGCGCGCGCCCTGCGCCAACGCGATCGAGTCAGGGGTCCGCATCGCACCAGTGCCGACGATCACTGGCAGACGGCCTTCGACCCGCTCAACGATGAAGCGCGCATTCGCCAGCCGTTCGTCAACCGTCTGGGCGTAGTTCTCGCCCGTGGAGCCGCCAGAGATCAGCCCATGCACACCCGCTGAGATCAAGTGGTCGATCAACACTGCCAACGCATCCCAATCCGGGCTGCCATCCTCGTGGTAGGGCGTGATCAGAGGGGTATAAATCCCCTCCAGCACAAATCTCGGCGGCATCAGCGTAGTCCTCTCGATGGTGATTGGCCCACCGATGCAGACCGAGAGGTATTGTTGCAAGCGAGAAAAAAGTCTCGCGCGGCAATAGAAATTCTAATGCGCATTCCGCAGCGCTTTGGGTCCGCCGGCTACCGGATATTGCAGCTAGGCAAGTTACTTTTTCGAGGCGTCAAGTACGCGGTCCAGCCGTGCCATGAGTTCCGCTGTCCCCGGGTCGAGATCAAGTGAAGCGATATGATCCTGCCAAACCGCTGTCGCTGCGCTCAGCCCGTTCGGAAGACCCAGCCCATCGACCGTCAAAGCGACCTCGCGCATTTCCGCTGCGCGGCGTGTGCCGTGCACCATCATGCGTTCGAGGTTGTAGGTGGCACGGTCCCGCCAGCGGATGTCGGGGTCCGAAGCCTCAAGCGATCCGATCACTTGGTCTTCAACGCCTGCGCGCCGTGCGGCAAGGAAACACTCGGCTGTCAGCGCCTCCAACCCCTTGATCATCACAGAACGCAGCATTTTGACCGAAGACGCCTGGCCTACCGTGTTCCCTGCAACACGGGGCTTCATTCCGAGTCCTTCCAGAACTTCATTCGCCGCATCGACATGCGGCCCCGCGATAAGCAGGGGAACTTCATGGCGCTTTGGGTGAACTGGAGCCATTACTGCGACATCGACATACCGTCCGCCGACACTCTCGATCAGTTGCGCCGCTCGGACCTTGCTTTGAGGCGCGCAGGAATTGCAGTCGAACCACAATGCCCCTTCACCGAGAAACTCCGCGGAGGTTTGTGCGGCGACGAAGGCCTGATCGGCGGTGACGACGCTGAAGACCGCTTGTGCGTCATTGAGAGCGCTGTCCACCGAGGCGTAACCGGCAACACTATGTTCGGCGTAACGGCGCTCCATCAAAGCGGCGGTGTCCGGGTTCCCCGACTTAATGTCGTAGGCGGACACCTCTGCGGCAATGGCGGCGTCCCGCCACCCGGAGGCGAACGCCATGCCGGCTTCTCCGAAGCCGATGAAAGTAATTTGGGGTGTGTTCAACTCTTGGGTCATGGTCCCTCCGTGGACGGTATCCCTTTATCAATACATGTCGCCGAGGCCCTGCCAGATCAAACGCAGGGAGATCAGCACCAGTAGAGCGTTTAGTCCCAGCCCGAAGCGTCGATCATCAATCCGGTTGAGAACATGGCCCCCGGTCCAGGTTCCCGCAAAACCCGCCAACAACATCAAGACGATCAATCCGGCCCAGTTGGAAAAGGCAAAACCGAGGCCAGCGAAAACGACGACTTTCAGCCCATGCTGTAGCGTCATCAGTGCCGCATGGGTTGCCACATGCGCATGGCGGGGCAGTCGGAAGGCCTTGGTGTAGCTGGCGACGAAGAGGCCTGTCGCCCCGAAGAGCATCGTCAGAAAGCTGGACACGATCCCGCTGACCAGCGCTTTTTCCGAAAGCCATTTTGGCGGGCGCGCCACCACCGTCCAGATCACGAAACAGCCAATGCCGATCTGAATCGCCGACTCAGGCAGGTCGATAGCGACCGAACCGCCAGAGACCGCGCCGACAAGCGAGCCAACTGCGAAGGCGGGTAAGGCTGGTCGATGTACCTTTCCAAGCAACAGCAAGGCGCGACCCGCATTTGACCCGAGTTGCACCACGCCATGAACCGGGATCAATGCGGAGGCAGGAACGAGCGTCGCCATCACCGCCAGCAGCAGTCCGCCACCTCCGATACCGAGCGATCCGCTGATGAAAGAGCTGATGTAACTGGCAAGAACAAGTGCGAGCAGGGTTCCCTGGGACATGCCCTCGGGCAGCAGGGTCTCGATCACCGGGCACCAATCGCATCGGGGTTGATCACGTTCACCGGTGCGCTGTCGGCAAAGGCGTTGATCTGGGCGTAGATCTCGGCGAATTGCAGGTCCAACTCATCCTCGGTTACGAAACCGATATGGGGCGTGCCGATGACGTTTGGATGCGACGCGATCGGGTCATTCGGATTGGTGAGTGGTTCTTTGTCGAACACGTCCAGCGCGAGGCGACCCGGTCGTCCGGCGGCAAGAGCCGCTTCCAACGCTCCCGGAGCGACAAGGCCCGCGCGCGATGTGTTGATGAATGTGGCGGAGGGTTTCATCGCCATCAGGTCGTCTGCCGTGATGATCCCACGCGTCGCCGGAACAAGCCGGACATGCAGGCTCACAAAGTCGCTTTGGGCAAAGAACTCTTCCCGGCTTGCGGCGACGGTTTCACCATTGGCAGTTGCGCGAGCACGACCCTCATCCGATCCCCACCAGACAACATCCATCCCGAAGGCTTTCGCATAGTGTGCGACCTGTCCGGCGATGCCACCGTAACCGTAGAGACCCAACCTGCGCCCGCCGACCGTCTGGCCAACGCCGATCTGCCAGTTTCCGGCCTTGAGAGAGGCCATCTGCTGCGGGATCTGTCGGGCGGATGCCAGAAGCAACGCGAATGTCAGCTCTGCCGCTGCGCGCGAGGGCGCGTCTTTCTTGGTGTTGGAGCAGAAGACAACGCCATTTGCGGTGCAGGCTGGTACGTCGACGTGAGGATACACGCCACGCTGGCTGATAAGTCTGAGGTTCGGCAGGCGGTCGAGCAGCGCTGGGCCAATTGCAGTCCGTTCGCGGAACAGGACAAGGACATCCGCATCGGCCACACGCTCGGCGAGGGCTTCTGGATCGGGTTGGTGGTCAGTCCAGACAGTCACGTCATGGCTGTCGAGCAGGGAAAAGCTCGGCAGGGTCCGCAGAGTGTCGAACCAGTCGTCGAGGATATGAACCTTCATGTCGCGTCCAATCTGCTCGGGTTATCGTGAGGTTTGTGGCGGATGCGCGCGCCGGATCACAGGCGAGGCGACCTGATCCGAGATTGGAATGTCCCAAACCGTGGCGCTGTCGCTTGCTGCAAAGGCTTCGACCAGTCTTGGAATATCGGAAAGGTCGTTCACGGTTTCACCAACGAGTCCGAAGCCGCGCGCGATGGCGGCAAAGTCGGTACGTCCAAAGACAGCGCCATCATCGGGAAGACCTTCTGCACGCAGTTTGTGAATTTCAGAGCCGTAAGCGCCATCGTTCAGCACAACGATCAGCACTTTCAGACCGTGGCGTTTGATGGTTTCCAGTTCCTGCACATGCATCAACAGGCTGCCATCGCCGTCGAACAATACCACCGGGCTGTCGGGGCGTGCGCAGGCAACGCCCATGGCAAAGCTGATACCGTTGCCGATTGCGCCGAATTCGCGGATCGTCAGAAAGTGCTCCTGCGGGCGCGAAGGCATGTGCGCAACGTAGTAGGAACAATGACCCGAGGAGTTCACCATTTCCCACCCTGCGGGCAGTGCGGCTTCCAGCGCGGCGGCCACACCGCGGGGGTCATGGGTGCCATCGTCGATGGTGAAACTGGCCGCGTCGTAAGGTTCGGTTTTGATCCGTTCGGCCAGTTCCTTTGTCCGTTGATTTGAGGTGCGACGGCTGACGCAGGCGGCAAGGGCCTCGGCCCCAAGACGCGCATCCGCACGCAGGTGCATGTCCGCCGCGCGGCGCCCTTGTGACAGGGTCACAGGTTCCACGTCGATCTGCAAAACCTGCGCATTTGGCCAGAGCTTGCCCGCGTCGGCATTGTGCCGGGCGAGGGATGTTCCGAAAGCAAGGATCAGGTCGGCTTGCCCCAGCACCTCTCGTGCCACGTCCGACGAAAAACCACCAGCAACGCCAAGGGAGAAGGGGTCATCGTGGAAGAGCCCCCTTGCGGGCAGTGTCGTGCAAAGCGGAGCATCCAGCGCCTCTGCCAGTGCCCGACACGCAGGGCCTGCATCGGAGTCCACCGCGCCCATCCCGGCCATGACAACGATGCGCCCTGCGCTTTCGATGGCCGCGACTGCTGCGGACAGATCTTCCGGGTTAGGCGGCATCGGCCCGGACTTGGGCACAATGTCGACCGAACAAGCGGGCAAGTTTGCGTTTTCGGGCCGAGCGGCATTTTGCAGGTCGAAGGGAACACCGACGACAACCGGACGGCGTTCCATTCTTGCCTGTACAAAGGCGTCGCGCAGTGTTGTGGCCATACGGGACACGTTGTGTAGAGAATGGTAGGCGGCACCAGTGGCGGTCACGAAGGGCGCTTGGTCTATAGCTTGATTGTACCAACCGGTGTTGAGCGGTGACTCGCCTGCAAAAACGACCATAGGCAAACGCGCGCGGACCGCAGCAGGCAGTGCAGTCATCAACTGAGTCAGGCCCGGGCCGCATGTGACGGTGGCAAACCCGACTTCGCCTGTCTTGCGTGCGTGAGCCATAGCGGCGGCGGCCGCGCAATGTTCGTGCCGGACGTAGATCATTTCGACGCCGTGACCAGCGAGGCGGGTGGCGAAGTTCATGTTGGCGTCGCCGAGCAGAGCAAAGCAGGTGCCGACATCTTCCTGCGCGACCACATCCGCCAGAAGGTCGAAGACGTGCTGTTGGGTACTCACGCCTTTCCTCCGAATATCGCTTTGGGGACCATTACCTCGCCACGTGCGATCAGACGTGCTGTGCGCACCACGCCGGCGGAGTGAAAGGAGAAACCGTTGTCTCGGCTGAACTTGACGGTGACGTCCATTGTGCCAACGGGATGTTCGATCATCATCGTGACGGGAGACCCTTCAACGGGTGTTGCAGTCCCTTCGGCAACGGTTCCGGGGGCGAGGGCGCAAGCCGCGAGGCATTGGGAACCCGTCACCGCCAGCGTCGGGTGCGTCGTCCACGGCATGAAGTAGCGTGCGCTAAAATGGCCACCATCGCGGGGTGGTGCGATCAGCCCGAGCTTCGGTGTCACTTGTTCGCGGACATCACCGAACCCCATCATCTCTCCGGCTTTGAGGCGGATCGCCTCCATCCGGGCGAAGAGATCGCGATTGGCGTCAAGCTCTTCCACGGTTTCGTACCCTGTGAGTCCGAAATCAGCGGCGCGGGCGATCATCATGGGCATGGCCACATCGATGCAGGTGACGGTGACCCCGTCGATCACGTCTGTCGGGTTGCCGGTCGGGAACATGACCCCGCCGGAGCGAGAGCCAACCACGTCGAGGAAATCCAGCGCGACAGGCGCAGAGGTACCAGGCACGCCGTCGATGGCTACGTCGCCGTCATAGCTGACCTGCCCACCGGGGGTCTGTACGATGGCCTCTACAAGTGCGCCAGTATTGACCGCACGGATACGGACCTTGGTTTCATCACCCTGCGGGGCGACAAGGCCCATCTCGATGGCCGCCGGGCCAACACCGACCAGGATGTTGCCGCAGGTTGGTTTGAAATCGACGATCGGTTTTTCAACGCCGACCTGGGCAAAGAAGTAGTCGACATCGACGCCCGGCTCTTCCGATTTGGACAGCATTGCGACCTTGGTTGTCACTTCGACGCCGCCACCCAGCCCGTCGATCGTGCGCTTGTTCCCGGCACCCATGACCGAAACCAGAACGCGTGCCAGCGCCTCGCGGTCCTCAGGCAGGTCTTCGCGCCGGAAATACGGTCCCCGCGAAGTGCCGCCGCGCATAAAGTGAAAGGGTATCGCTGTCTGTGTCATACAAGTGGCCATGGAAGATTGGTGAAGGATTGCAGAAGTCCTGGCGGGAAATCCCGTCCCAGTATCCAAGCAAGTCCGCAGATGAAGATGATCCCGGCCGCAGTGTAGCCTATTGTCGCCAGCCACCCGAGACCGGCGCGGATGCGGAAGAATGCGACCAAGAAGATCACGAGGGCGAGGATCAGCCCTAGAAGGAAGCTAAGAGCGAGCAGGGCGAAGAACCACGAAAGTGTCCCCCAGAGGCCGTAGCCGCTTTCGGCCGCTTCGGTGCCCTGTTCGAGGTCAATGAACACCTCGTCCTCGGCGGACACGCGCCGCATCCGCCAGAGCAGAGCCAAACACCCCGCCAGTGTGATGAAACCCACGGTCATCGGGAAGACCCGGTCCTGGAAGCGCCCGACGCCCCACGAGTCGATGATGGTGATCGCAACATAAAGGGTCATCACACCGAGGAAGATCGCCGGTGCGACCTTGGCACCGGTGGGCGCGTCGATGTTCTCGCGGATGTTCTTGGACTGCTTGATTCCAACCACCACTGAAATGACCGTCAGGATCAGGATGCCGATGGTCAGTGGGGACAGGATGTAGTCAAAACCAAACTCAGGCCCGCGCCGAAAGCGTGCCGCAGCGATCTGCCAAGCCTGATTGACGAAAATCTCCGTCTGCTGAGACAAGACGAAGCCGATCAGGAAGGCTGGTCGGGAATAGTCAAACCGGCGGAGCATGATGCCGATGACACCGATTCCGATAAGTGCCACCAGATCGCCCAGGGATTGACGGGACTGAAACGCCGCAAAGGCGATGATCATGAAAAGAAATGGCGCCAGCAGCGTGAAGCGGATCGTCGTCAGGCGTGCGATCTGTGGGGACAAGAGGATGCAGAGCCCTGCACCAAAGACGTTGGCGAGCGCGAGCGACCAGACGATCGTATAGGTGATGTCCAGGTCGTTGCGGACCATCTGCGGGCCGGGCGTCATGTTGAGAAGGGCCAACCCGCCAAGGAAGATCGCCATGGACCCCGAGCCCGGGATCCCAAAGATCAGCGTTGGAACAAGTCCGCCGCCTTCCTTTGCGTTGTTGGAGCTTTCTGGTGCCACGACGCCACGGATGTCGCCTTGGCCGAACATCGACCGGTCCTTGGCGGTTTGAACGGCAGAGCCATAGGCAAGCCAGTCCACCACGGACCCACCGAGGCCCGGGATCACGCCAACGAGTACGCCGATAGTGGCGCAGCGGATCGACAGCCACTTGTTCTGCCACCAGTCCTTAACGCCCTGCAACCAGCCATCGCCCAGCTGACCGGCACCGGCGATGGGTTTGTCCCGCCGCAGAAGAGAGACGATCTCGGGAATGGCGTAGATGCCGAGGCCGACGATGACCAACTGGAAGCCGTCTACGAGATAAGGCAAATCATAGGTCGACATGCGCAGGCTGCCGCCTGCCGGGGCAGCGCCGATCGTGCCCACCAGAAGGCCAACTCCTGCGGCAACAACGCCCTTTAGAGGAACGCGTCCCGCGAGGATTGCCACCATTGACAGGCCAAGAACAGTAATCATCAGCATCTCAGGCAGGCCGAACGCGAGGATCAACGGGCGAGCAATGAAGATGAAGAAGGTCAGCACGACTGCACCGAAAAGCCCCCCGAAGAGGGACGAGGCGAAGGCTGCTGACAAGGCTCGGGCCGCATGGCCCTGCCGGGCCAGAGGGAAGCCGTCGAGCACGGTCGCCTGGCTGGCAGAGGAGCCGGGGATGCCAAGCAGAACAGAAGAAAAAGTGTCGGATGTCGGAATGACGGCAATCAACCCGACCATCAGCGCAAGACCGCTGACTGGATCCATCCCGTACATGAACGGCAGAACCAGCGCGAGTCCGGCGATCCCGCCTAGGCCGGGCAGAACGCCGATAGACAGACCCAGCAGGACACCCGCCATAAGGTACATGAGCTGCACCGGGTGAAAAATCATAGTGAACGCGTCCGCCAGAGCCGGGAGCGCGGTTGCAAAAATATCCATGGTCTCGTCCCCTGCGCCGTCGACAAACGTTGCCCCACCCGGCGGCGGCCGGGTGGGGCTGTTGCGAGTTTAGCGCGTCACTCGATCGTGATGCCGTAATCTTCCTTCAACCAGTTCAGGACGAAGGATTTGGCGTCAGCCGAAATGGACGTCGCCTGTTCGGTCGCGATCACGGCAGACTTGCCAGTCTGCTGCGGATAGACGCCCAGTTCTTTCGCCGAGATTTCAGCAAAGTCAGGGCGCGCCTTGACCGCGTTGAGGGCGGTTGTGAATGCGGCAACGACGTCCGCCGAGGCAGAACCAGGCAGGTAGATCGTCTTCTGGTTTGCGAAACCGGCGATGAAGAACGCCTTGTACGCGTCCCATGCGGTGCCTTCGGTCTCACATGCTGCTGTTGCTTCACAGATTTCCTTGAAGCTCGGGAGGTCCGGGAATGTCGGGTCGCGGACGATGTTGCCGTCTTCGTCAAGAGAGCCCCAAGTGAAAACAGGAACTGCGAGGCCCTGCTCGACCAGTGGAACAACGTTGGCGAGGTAAGCCGAGGTGGTCTGATAGTCGATGTTGGCTTCGCCACGCTCGAACATCAGGCGACCGTCGCCGCGACCTTCGACGCCGAATACCGGGTCGACCTGCAGGCCGAGCATCTTGAATGCCAGCAGTGGTACGAGGTCGAGCGTAGTCGCGCCCTGAGAGCCGTAGAGGAAGAATTCCTCGCTCAGGCCGTCCATGTCGCCGTCGAAACGCTCGGCCAGATCGGGCGGCAGGTAGACAACGCCGCCAGTGCCCGAAGCCAGAACGGGCTGCCAACCATTGTATTCATAGCGAACCCGGGGGTCGCCCAGAAGATAGGGGAACTTTGTCGAACCGGAATCGCCGAAGATCAGCAGGCCGTCACCGCTGCCTTGGTTCGCTTCGAACCAGTTGGCACCTTCGGTCGAGCCAGCGCCAGGGCGGTAACGGACCACGACGGTCGGGTTGCCGGGCAGTGCTTCGCTCATCAGCGGCGCGTAGAAGTTAGCCCATTTTGCCGAGCCGCCGGACTCCGAGAACGGGATTACGTATTCGATGGTCTGGCCGGAATAATCCTGAGCCATTGCGACGCTGGCTGAAAAGCCTGCCACCAGCCCGAATGCGCATGCCGCACCCGTCGCCTTTTCAAAAAATGTCATTTTTTCTCCTCCCTAGTGTTGTGGCCAGTGTTTCTGGCCTTGCTAAAACTTTCTGCTGTTTCCTGAGTCTCTGCAAGAAGATCGAAGTTTGTCCCGCGGGTTGTCAGCCTCCTTCGGCGCATTGTTGGAATGCCATCGGTGAATTCTGTAACGCGATCGTCGCTGCATCGAAGTCAGCGATCATGCGCGTCGGCTGATTCAGTAAGGCGAAGCTGGGCCTGGCCGCCGCGACAAGCGTAGGCGTCATGAAGCGGTGTTTGGTTATTCTCAGTTCAGTCATCGGTCCGCATGGCTTGTTGCATTCAGGTGTATCCAACTGTATCCAATTTGAAAAGAACAGAGTGAACCCGTGGCCGAAAGAAACCGTTCCAGCGAAACCAGACAGGGTCAGGACGCTTATGAAAAGCTGCTCCGCGCTATTCTGGATGCGCGGCTGAGGCCCGGTGACCGGATTGTGGAAACGGAGTTGGCATCTTTGCTGGGCCTGTCCCGGACGCCGATTCGAGAGGCCATTCGGCAGTTGGAATCAGACGGCCTTGTGACCCATCAGCCGCGTATCGGCGCGACCGTCCGCAAGCTTGATTATTCCGAAGTGAACGAGCTTTACGAAATGCGAGCAGTGCTGGAAGGCACAGCTGCACGGCTGGCCGCGCGTGGGGCTTCGGATATCGAATTGTCCGAACTTGATGCCATTAACGAAGATATGGCTGGCTCCTCGGACACGGCGCGATTGTCGGAGCTGAACAGCTTGTTCCACGGCGTGATCCTCAACGCAGCCCGGAACCGGTTCCTCGTGAAATCGGTCAGTGCGGTGCAGAAAACTTTGCTCATTCTTGGGCCGTCGACGCTCGCGGATGATGCCCGTGCGCGCGCTGCAAACAACGAACACAAGGCCATCGTGGCGGCACTTCGCGCCCGCGACGGCGACGCGGCGGAGGCACAGATGCGCGCTCATATCGAAGGTGCGCATCGGGCTCGGCTTCAACTACTTCGAACGGCGGGAATGGGATGATGGAACTCGAGTCATCAGGTTGGGATGTGATCGTCGCGGGCGGCGGCAATGCTGGCCTCTGTGCCGCGATCGAAGCGGCGGAGACAGGCGCGCGTGTCCTCATCCTCGATGCGGCGCCCAAGCCCTACAGGGGGGGCAACTCCCGTCACACCCGCAATTTCCGCTGCATGCATCGCGGCCCTCTTTCGGTGCTAACCGGCAGCTACGGCGAAGAAGAGTATTACGATGACCTACTGCGGGTGACGAAGGGCAAGACGGATGAAGACCTCGCCCGCATGACCATTCGCATGTCCGAAGAGTGCCTGCCTTGGATGGAAGCACATGGCGTCCGGTTCCAGCCTTCGCTGTCGGGCACGCTTTCGCTGTCACGCACAAATGCCTTTTTCCTCGGAGGGGGCAAGGCTCTGGTGAACGCGTACTACAACACTGCGGAGGATCTGGGTGTTTCTGTCGTCTATGATGCGAGTGTCGGACATGTCGTCATTGAAAACGGCCGTTTTACAGGTCTGGAGGTCGACATCAGCGGCAAGACACATCTCATCGAAGGGCAGGCGCTTGTGATCGCATCGGGTGGATTTCAGGCGAACACCGATTGGTTGGCAGAGGCCTGGGGGCCGGCGGCGCGAAATTTTCTGATCCGCGGCACGCCCTACAATCGAGGCCGCATCCTACGTGACATGCTGGATCAAGGAGCTGAAAGCGTGGGTGATCCGACCCAATGCCATGCCGTCGCCATCGACGGGCGGGCGGCGCAGTTCGATGCAGGTATAGTCACACGGCTCGATTGCGTGCCCTTTTCCATCGTGGTCAACCGAGATGGGCAGCGCTTTTATAACGAGGGCGAGGATGTTTGGCCAAAGCGCTACGCAATCTGGGGCCGGATTGTCGCCGCTCAACCCGAGCAGGTTGGATATGCCATCATCGACAGCAAAGCGGTCAACGACTTCATGCCGTCAGTATTCCCGCCAGAAACCGCCGACACGATCGAGGGGCTGGCACAAAAACTGGGACTTGCTGGCAACGCTCTTGCCGAGACGATCAGGGAGTACAACGCCGCCTGTCGTCCGGGGACTTTCGACGGGACCGATCTTGACCGGCTGTCCACTCAAGGGATCGAGCCGCCCAAGACCAACTGGGCCCGGCCGATCGATACGCCGCCCTATTTCGGATACGAGCTTCGGCCCGGTGTGACCTTCACCTATCTCGGCTTGCGGGTGGATCGGACCGCGCAAGTGCAGACAGGCAATGGGCCGCTTTCGAATGTTTGGGCGGCGGGGGAAACCATGGCCGGATCAATCCTCGGGGAGGGGTATCTCGCGGGGTTTGGAATGACCATCGGAACCGTCTTTGGGCGTATCGCAGGACAGGAGGCCGCCAAGTATGTCGCTTGATCTGACCCGACCGGAAGGCGCTATCGCCGAGGCACGTCGGCAATCTGAAATCTGCAATGCCTGCCGCTACTGCGAGGGCTATTGCGATGTCTTCCCTGCTATGTTCGCAGAACGGACCTTTACCGATGGCGACATCACGCAGCTCGCCAATCTCTGCCATAACTGCCGGGGCTGTTACTACGCCTGCCAATACACGGAACCTCATGCATTTGCGCTCAACATACCCGCCGCCTTGGCAGAGGTTCGGGCGGAAAGCTGGGAACGTTATGCCTGGCCGGGACGTCTTGGCGGCCTGTTCCATCGCTCGGGCGTGGCTGTCGCGGTGGCACTGGTAGTGGGCATCGCCGCACTCTTCATCGCGATGCGAGCGCTCGTCCCCGCCTCGGGTGAGGGGTTCTATGCCTATCTGTCCCACAGCATCATGGTGGCGATCTTCATGCCTGCCTTCCTGTTTCCGGTTCTGGCGCTGGTGATGGGCGTACGGCGGTATTGGGCAGAGGTGGGTGGCGCCCCGCTGCGCTGGGCGCATATGAAAGAGGCCGCTAGGCGAACCGCGTCAATGAAAAACCTGTCCGGCGGGCAGGGGCAGGGCTGCAATTTCGAAAAAGGCGACCGCTATTCGAACGCTCGGCGCCATGCGCATCAGGCGGTTCTGTACGGGTTTGTTCTGTGTTTCGCCTCCACCAGTTCGGGAACCTTGCTGCATTATGTTTTCGGTTTGGAAGCGCCTTACAGCTTCTTCAGCCTTCCAAAGCTCCTTGGTGTTCCGGGCGGCATCCTTCTGACCATTGGTGCGGCAGGTCTGGTTGCGCTGAAGATGAAGGCTGATCCCGCGCTGGGTTCCGCCTCTCGGTGGGGCGGAGAAATGGGTTTCACGTTGCTTCTTGGCTTCACAGGGTTCAGTGGTCTTGTTCTTTATGCCGTGACGGGGACATCGCTGGTCTCGCTTATGCTGGCGGTCCACCTTGGGGCGGTCCTCGCACTGTTCCTGCTGACGCCCTATTCGAAGATGGCTCACGGTGCCTATCGCTTTGCCGCGCTGGTCCGTGACGCCCAGAGGAGGGCGTGATGCGCCTTCTTCTTCTACCCGGTGACGGGATTGGGCCAGAAATCGTTGCTGCAACGGTCCAGGTTTTGCGGGCCGCGAACGACGTTTTTTCTCTCGACCTGACCTTCGAAGAACGCTCGATTGGATTCGATGCATTGAAGGCGACCGGTACGACGATGCCGGAAGAGGTGCTTGATGCGGCTCGCGCGGCGGATGGTCTGATCATGGGGCCGGTGTCGCACAATGCGTATCCGCCCCGGTCGGAAGGTGGTGTGAACCCCTCGGCCATCCTGCGCAGTGGCCTCGATCTCTATGCCAACGTCCGCCCTGCACGAACGCGGGCAGGACTGGATGCACCGAGCCAGCGAACTTTTGATCTGGTTCTCTTCAGGGAGAATACCGAAGGCTTTTATGCTGACCGCAACATGCCTTCGGGACCGGCTGAATTTGCGCCCGACGCGGATATGGCGCTGGCCATGCGAAAGATCACCCGTCGTGCATCTGCCCGGATCGCGGACGCCGCATTCGCTGCAGCGGAGGCGCGCGAGGCCCGCAAGGTCACGGCTGTCCACAAGGCCAATGTGTTGCGGTTGTCGGATGGGTTGTTCCTCGAAGAAACCCGTGCCGCCGCTGCACGACACCCTTCTGTCAGCTATGATGAGGTACTGGTCGACGCGATGGCGGCGCATTTGGTGCGGGAACCGGAAAGGTTCGATGTCATCGTCACGACCAACATGTTTGGGGACATCCTGTCCGATCTTGCGTCGGAGCTCTCGGGTGGGCTTGGACTTGCCGCATCTTTGAACCATGGGGACACTTACGCAATGGCGCAGGCGCAGCACGGATCGGCTCCGGACATTGCCGGTCAGGGCATCGCCAATCCCTCCTCTCTGATTGGCTCGGCATCCTTGCTCTTAGATTGGCTGGGGCGCACGCGGCAAGAACCTGCGCTGTCCAAGGCAGGACACGCGATTTCAACGGCGCTTGACCATGCCTTGCGCGACGTGATGGCCAGAACACCTGATATTGGCGGGAAAGGCTCGACGATGGTTTTTGCGAGCGCTGTAGCTGCACTGATGAAAGGTGAGGGTTGATGACAGATTTGCGGAGCCTCGCGCGGAACGGAGTACTGCATGTCGCAATAAACACAGGGAACCGAGCGCTGGTGAAGGCCGAGGGTGACATCTTGGGCGGGGTCAGCCCTGCGCTTGGCCGCCGTCTCGCAGAGCAGATCGGAGCCCGTTTCGAGCCAGTGATCTACGATGGGGCAGGCAAGGTCTTCGAAGACGCCGGTGCGGACCGTTGGGATGTCGCCTTTTTGGCGATTGACCCGATGCGGGCAGAGCGGGTCAGCTTTACACGCCCCTACCACGTGATCGAAGCAACTTATGCCGTGCGCGCGGATAGCGGTCTGAACGATCCTGAAGACGCGGATCAGGAAGGGGTGCGTGTCCTGACATCCGTTGGCTCCGCTTACGACATGTACCTGCGGGCGAACCTGTCTAATGCGAAGCTTGATCGGGAGGGAACACCAACGGAGAGTTTCCAGCGGTTCCGGGGCGGGGCTGGGGACGCGGTTGCAGGTGTCCGGGCCTCGTTGGACCGGTTTTTTTCGGGAGATGAAACGGTGCGCGTCCTGCCGGGTGTGTTGACCAAAGTGGAACAGGCGATGGTGTTAAATGGACCCGCACATCCTTCGGTCGCTTCTCTCGATACCTTTGTGTCAGAGGCCATTTCCTCGGGGTTCGTGGCGGACCAACTGTAGGCTACTGTTTGATCGGAATTTGGCCGAAAGATCGCGCTCATGGGGTTTCTGGGCAAGCGCCATCTGTCAGCGGAAATCACACAGCGGTTGCAGGCAGTCCTGAATCAAAAAGATTGACCTTAAAGCCCTAGGTTCGCACACTCTTCAGATATTTGATCTGTGCGCGGAAGCGCTTCCGCAACACATCTTATGATTTGAGGGGTTGGTATTGATGCAACCTAATTTTCTTCTAGCCGGTATCGCCGCTCTTAGCTTTTTCGGGGGGCACGCGAGCGCTGAGCGTCTGCAAGCTGCGGTGATCGGCAACAGTAGCTATAACGTAGCGCCTCTCGCGAACGCGGCTCGAGATGCCGCGACCGTTGCAGAAGCGCTGGCGAACGTAGGCTTTGAGGTCAGTACATATTTCGACGTAGAGCGCCAAGAAATTGAAACTGTGCTTTCCGAAATTTCCGAGCAGTTTGAAACGGCGGATATCAGTCTTCTCTACTATGCTGGTCACGCATTCCAGTTCGACGGAAAAAACCAACTCCTCGCCACAGACATCAAGGAACTGACGCGCGAGGAAATCGAGGCAAAGTCCTTTTCGCTCAGCGAAGTATTGGCCGCCTCTCGGAGCGATGATGTCGGTGTGGGGATGAGCCTCATTATCGTTGATGCTTGTCGTGACGACCCATTTTCGACGGTCGACCAGTCCATTCGGCGGGGGCTTGCCTTTGAAGAGAGCGGGCGGGCGGAAACCCTGATTGCCTATTCCACGTCTGCCGGGGAATTGGCATATGATGGTCCTGCTGGCGGCAATGGCCCTTACGCGCTTGCTTTGACGCGTGCCCTTCAGGACAACAAACCCACGGTGTCGTCTGTCCTGCGTACAATCCGGCGCGATGTGAGAGTGGCGACCGGCGGTCTGCAAATCCCCTGGGTTGTGGGATCGATCGAAACAGATCCGGTACTGAGTACGGACGAACAAGAAATCGATCCGATACTGGAAGGTGAGGGCGAAGTTCCGCCATTGGACACGATTGTCTGGGGGTTCGTACGCAAAGACCTGACAGAAGATACGCTCGCTCAGTTTGTTTTGAACTTTCCCAGTAGCCCGTTCGCTCCGGAAGCGGATGCGCGTGTCCGGCAGATCAGGGCGAATCGAGAGGGGGACAGCCGAGGCATTGAAGTCATCGGTGCGGCGTCAACCGCGACTCTGAATGAGTTGGCGGAAGCCCGACAACAGATAACTGCGGATTTTGAATTTAAGCCGGACACGACCCTTCCATCCGAGCTGTTTGAGATTTGGCCACGCGAATTGCCGGCGTCGGGTTCGGGGCTTGGGACAATCGTGACCCGTTGCGATCTGCTGGCCGCTGACCCTGCTGATCCTCGCAGGATTGCCCCTCCGATCCGGAGTGGCTTGGTCAACCTTCGTGAAGCCGCGCGAGCCTGCGGTTTCGCGCTTGCACGCGATCCCGACAATCCGAGACTTCAGTTCCAATTTGGCCGGGTGCTTGAAATAGCCGGTCGATACGACTGGGCGCGCCTTTATTACCTCCGGGCATCTCGAGAGTATTCGGCGGCTTTGACCAACCTCGGCTACATGGCCATCGAGGGGATTGGTCAGGAGAAAGACTATGAGGCGGCGGCTGAGTACTACCGCCAAGCAGCAGAAATGGGGAATCTGCGTGCGCGAACCAATCTTGGGACGATGTACATACGCGGCGAAGGTCTGCCAGAATTGCCCGAAGAGGGAATACTCTGGTACCGCCTCGCGGCCGGGATGGGCTGGGCCAATGCACAGAACGCGCTTGCCGACCTCTACAAGAAAGGCATTGGCATTGAAAAAGACCTTCAAGCCTCGGCCGCGTTATATCATCTCGCCGCCTCAAACGGACAACGTGCAGCGATGAACAATCTCGGAGTGAGCTACCTCAGAGGTCTTGGGGTAGACGCCGACGCGAACACTGCCGTTGTTTGGTTCGACCGGGCCATTCAAGAGGGCGATCGGTTTGCACCTCGAAATCTGGCCCGTCACCTCATGAAAGCACAAGGCGACCAAGTTGACGGTGGTCGTGTCGTTTCGCTTTTGGAATTGGCTACCAACCGCGGGGAAAGAAGAGCGTATCTCGACTTGGCCAATATCTACCGGAAGGGTGACTTGGTCGAGAAAGACATGGAACTCGCATATTTGAACGCGCGGCTCGCAGAACTGAGCAAGGTGAAGAAATCAGACGAGCTTGTAGCAAATCTAAAGAAAAAGCTGTCAGACGCTTCAGTTGAAGAAGTCGAAGCCGAAATCAAGCGGAGGCAGCGATTGAATGGCATCTGAACTTGATACGACGGCAAGACCAAGCGACGCACGTGATTTTGAAAAAATTTGCCTAGAGCTTGACGCTTTGGAAGCAATATATCTGCGGCGCCGTAGGCTTCTTGATGGACCAGAGAATAACGCAATTCGATATATAGAAGAGCGCGCGGACGATCTTGCTTCCCGCGGCGGGCTTGATGCCGAAGGGTTGATCCATTGGGCGCGAGATAATTCTGAATCAGTCCAGCGCGTGACGCTTAACACTTTTGCTTTGTTGGCTCTTGAGAGAAAGCAGTGGGAAGACGCGCGCAAACTGGCAAGCGAGGTCGTTTCTCGTGATCACCATGATCTGGTGTCACAGCGCATCGTTGATGCCGCGAGCGAGAAATGCCGTTTGAACGAAACGGAAGCGGATCGTTGGCTTAGTGGACGCAGGTGTTCTGCACCATTCGAACAGTTGGAAACTCGCGTCAACCGAAGCGTTCATTTCTGTTGTTCTGCATGGCAGCCCATTCCGATTGGACGGATTGACGGCGAAGACGAAGACTTCTGGACGTCCGAAATCGCAACCGAAATAAGACGGTCCGTTTCCGAAGGAGACTTCTCTCATTGCAGCAGGTGGCACTGTCCAGCGATCGCGGCACGACGGCTTGCCAAAGCAAAGCCACAGGAAAGCAAGCCAGTTCCGGCGTCACCACGCCGCGTCATCCTTTCCCATGATAGGTCCTGCAATATTTCATGCCCGAGTTGCCGCAAAGAGCTGATCCTGATTGATCATGCATCCTCTCGGCGTCTGGATGAATTATTCGAAGAAAAACTGTTGCCGCTGCTTGCAGACGCAGAGCAAATCAAGGTTACAGGATCGGGCGACCCGTTTGGCAGTCGACATTTTAGAAGCGTACTAAAAGCCCTTTGCAGCCAAGATGCACCGCCAAGGAGGCTGCAATTACATACGAACGGCCTTTTGGCCAATGAGCGCGCTTGGAACGATTTGGGGCTTTGGGACAATGTCTCATCTGTTTGGGTGTCGGTAGATGCAGCAGATGCAGAGACATATTCTGAGCTGCGGCGTGGCGGTGATTTCGAACAATTGCTTGGAGCGTTAAAATTCTTGGGCGTTTTGAGACGAGCGGGCGCCATCGAAAGCCTAAGGTTGGACTTCGTCGTTCAAGCACGGAATTTCGATCAGATGGGTAATTTCGTGGACTTGGCGCAAAGGGTTGGTGCTGACAAAGTGTACTTCCTGCGCCTGCGGAACTGGGGTCACGAGAGTGCGGAGAACTTCCGAAAGCTCGATGTGTGCGATCAGGACCATCCGGCATATCACAAGCTCTTGTCGCGCCTCGCGGACCCGCGGCTGGCACAGCCTAACGTGGACCTTGGAAGTCTAGCTACGCTTCGTCGTGAGGCCGGAACGACCAGAGTATACGCCTAGGGCCCATGCCGCGTATCTTGCTGATCTCTCAGAAACGATGTGGCACGAATTGGTTAATGGAGCTGATCGGTGCGCTCCCAAAGACGATATGTTTTCGTGACGTCTTCAACCCCGGTGGGGCATTTGGCCTGAAGCCCGGTAGAAATGCCGCTGCGGCCGCAATTGCAGAACATCTTGACTTGCCGATCCTAGAAGAGCGTGACCCGGATCTAATTGACTTCGTGCGAACAGAGCCCGAGCTGTTCTTGCGGTTTGTCGAGGCAGCAATCCAGCGTAAGGGCTGTTGTTGGTGCGGTGCGACGATTTTCGATGGCCATTTGTCGCCGCAACAGTTTCGATCAGTGATCTCCGCCAAGGGAACACTTGTTGTGCTCCTCAAGAGACGAAATCTTGATCGGGCCATTTCGCTCAAAAAAGCGCGTTTGACCGGTGCATGGAAGGGTTTGGATACGTCAGAGATCCGCCCTGCAGTCACATGGCAAGATGTGGACAATGCGATTCAGGAAAGCAAAAGCTGGTTTGATTTCGTAGAAGATTGTCTTCAGGTGAATCAAATTCCATTTGTTGAATTGCGCTATGAGGATCACATCTTGGAGGGACCGGAGCATGTCTTGCTTCATCTTGCTAGCCATACTTCCAATTTTCCTTGGGCCGAAGGCGAGCCAGTTCCAATACCTTCAATTCAGGCACAAGACCTGACGAGAGACGTATTCGAGAGGATTTCCAACGGAGCTGAGCTCAAGAAAGCGCTGCAAGAGCATGGGATATTCGGTGAGGCAATGAATTATCCAGGGCGCATTTCACGCTCGATATCCTCGATGGTCGGTAGGGGTTGAGTTGGTTCTACGGATGCCCCAAAGCGTTCTAGGAACACGTCGATTGACTCGCCCACGTTGACAACCATGTCAGGGTTCCAAGAGCGTTGTATCCTGTCGATCCGGTTGGACACATAACGAGTCCAATCCAAAGTGGTCAGCTTGCTGCGGTCACTTTGACTGGGTAGCGTCTCGATAAAGCTTCCAAGAATGCTTGCGCTTTGGAACGCAAGATCGTCGATCACCAACACGATTTCCGCATGCTCTGCGAATGACTTGATCGCATCATGAACCTTAGGGTCATCTGCAGAGCATCCGGCTGCCCAAAGCAAGGCGACAGGACGCTTGCGTGGTTGTTTGGAGCGAAAGTCCAGTGACCCCACGCTGAGACGTTTGTTCACGCCGACAGCGGTCAGGCCTAACTTCATGATCGCTTTGCGTAGGGGCATTCGCGACATGTCAACGCTGCTCCGCTGGCACGGTCCGTGCCGCGAACTCGATTGCACGTGCCGCAACTTCTGCACCGTTAAACTTTTGCCCAATTGACTGCATTCTAGCGCGCATGCTGTTCCTTTCGTCTGGTCGATCCATCATCTGATGAAGCGCGAAATCGAGTCCGTAACTGTCGCCACAGCGCGCAGACAAACCCCATCCGCAACGTGCTGCATAATCTGCACGCGCCTCCTGTAGATCCATTTCCGGTGCGGTATTCGGAACAAAAATGGTCGGCAAGGCCGCAGAGATGTTCTCGTGGTAGCTGTTGTAGCCACATGCGCTCACAGCGAAGTCAAACGCCTGAAGGTAGGTCGCAAATGGGAATACCGACACAAGCCTGTGTCTTGCATCCAAGCTTTCCACTTGTGTCAGCTTAACTGGAGATATCAGTTCGACAACCTGCCAACTTGGCTTGTCAAGTATTGTAGATAAGATGCGATCCCGCGCAGGTTCCATATCGAAATTGCTTCCCGCGCCGAGTTGGACCAAAGCCAGATTTGCCTCTTGATCGAGTCCAAGTACCCGACGCGCCGTTTGGCGGGACAGTCCGTTTTCTGGTTGTACGGACAATATCGGCGGGGTCGTCAAAACGGGCTCAGTGTCGTGGTTTTCAAACGCCGGACCTTGAATTGCTGCAATTTCGCGAGGTTCAATAACAAGATCGAACTGTCTGCCGCGTTGTAGTGCTGTTTTATCCGGCCGTCGCCATAGGCCTCGCCGGACCCAAATCCTTGTAAGTTCGGGGACACCTTTCATTGCATCCAGAAGCCCCTGGTAGGGCATGTTCCCATCAAAGACCAACGCCTTAGGTCGATAGAATGCGAGCGCTTCGGCCAGCTCCTCGGCGAACCATTGGTTCCAGTTTTTGGTTTCTGCGGATACCTGCCGGTGAAACGCCCGATACTCTGTGACATAACCTGCGTTGGAGGCAAACTTCGCTGCGCGTGATAGGGTGAAGAAGACCGTTTGGAACCCAAGTGGCATAGCATCAGCGATCGCCAATTGCCTTGAAAGGTGGCCAAGCCCAACGCCATTGGAGGTCACCGCGAGAATGCGCTCTGGGACTGGTCCGTGTGTAGGGGCTGGGGTGAGGTGCGGCTGTCCCTTTGGTACTGGGTTTTGGCCAACCAGTGCTTCAAACCGCTCCCGGTAAGAGACCAATCCGTGCTTCTGTTTGACGAATTCAAGTGAAGCTTTCGAAGCCTGGTCTGCTAGAGCCCGATCGGTTGCAAGCCGTTGGTAAATTCCAGGCGCCTCGACAGGGTTAGCGTAAAGCGCGGCCGAGCCGAAGTTTTCTTTGAAATGTGGTGGAAGGACCACCGGCAGACCGACCGCCATGGCCTCCAAGATGTTATACCCAAGGGCTTCAATCCAATTTTCCGAGTGAAAATAAGAGTACGCGTCGAGAGTTGCTAGAAACCTAGGTGCAGCTTGATCGTCGAACGGCGCGGCAAACCAGTTCATCGGCCAGGGGGTAAACGCTTCCCTAACTTCATCGCCCACGCCGAGCATGTGAAACTCATACTCGGCCACTTCCGGATAGACCGTGCGCGCGACCTCGGCAGAAGGCCATTTTAAAAGATCGGGACGAGAGTGCCGGCCTATTTTGAATGCCCCATTTGTGCATTCCCGAGAGGCGCGTGGCCATTCGTCGAGGTCAATCAAGTTAGTCCAAGTGGAAGGCGAAACTGCGGCTGCAGCCTTGGACCCCAAGAAGCTCTTGCGAACGGTCTCGCTGACCGGCAGGATTTTGAGGTCTTTTCCGAAAAGGTCCCGAACAAGCTGTATCGCACGGTCAGCGGAGTATTGCGGCTTTCCCCAGCGGTCGACGAGCGGGTGATGGGCAATAAGCCCGACATGCTCTGGATTGAGTAAGGGATTGCCAGCCAAAGGCTCGTCCAGCAGGTAAGGATGGCAATACAAAGCCAAACGACACGAGACCTCAAGATTCCGTGGCAAAACAGGCGTTTGTGTCTCGCTAATCGCAGCCGATATCTTGGAGTTGGGAATACGGCGGCGAGCTAAGCGCGAGGCACGTATAGGCCTCAAAGCAATGCGCAAACCTGCACGGGCTGCTGCCTTTATTTCATACGCAAGTGAAGAAGAGGACCCACCCGGAAAGCAGGGATCTGCCACAAATACTATATCGTGGTCGGTCATCTAAAATTCTGTCAGTAGGCCTGCTCTTCTAAGAAATCCTTGAATTGCTCGAGCCGTCTTTCATCTCCTGCCGGGTCATCGCCGTTTGATTGCAACGGCCACCACAGCGAAGTTTTCGATGACGCTTGTACTTTTGTGGGGAAACCGCTCCCCAGTGCAATCAATGCGGCTCCAATGGCCATGATCGTCGCTCGAAAATGCTTCATGATAATCTCCAGTAAAGATTATTCTGCACGAAACCTTCAAATTATCAAGCCTTACGGACTCTCCCACATGGCTCAGGCTTAGAGGCGAATTGAGCTCCAGCTTTTTCTCTCAATGAGACAGCTGAGCCTCCCAAATTCTAGTTTCCACGGCATGCCTGACATGGCTGAGAAGTGCGTCACGTATCGCTTCTGACGCGAAAGTCGGTGGGCGAGACGCCAACCTGCACAGATACAATGTTCGCGACAACTCAGGGCTGGTGATCGGTCGCGCCTTGACAGTGCCTCGGTCCAACTGATCCTGCATGAATAACCTTGTCCCGATGACACAGCCCAGCCCGGCCTCGATCGAGCCGGCAATCGCCTGAACAGAATTCATCTGCAGGATTGCCCGTGTCTCGATCTTTTTCAGAAGCATCACGTCATCCATGATGGCGCGTGCAGACAGGCCCTGGCGAAGCAAAATTATCGGTAACTCGAGCAATTCGGCAAAGGTGATTGGATCGTCGGTTTTCCCTATGACATCCGGTCGGCCGACGCAGACCATCCGTTCCTCCAGCACAGCTTCAGATTGGAATGCGGGGTCTGCAGGTGGGTTGTAGACCAGCGCCATATCCACGTCCGATGACAACAGGTGCGGCAGAGCCACTCCGGAAAGGCTTTCTGTCAGAGCAAGCTGGACCTTGGGGAAATCCTGCACGACCTGCGTGATGAAGGGCACGCCAATTGCCTTAACCGCTGAATACGACATACCGACCGACACCGGACCCGAGATTTTCCCGGCGGTATCCGTCATATCCGTTTCCGCTTGCGCGACTGCGCGCAAAATCGACCGGGCATGCTCATATAGCCGATGCCCGGCTGCGGTCGGCTCCATCCCACGCGGTTTTCGCAAGAAAAGGGGCGCACCGAACCGGGCCTCCAATTGCGCCAGATGGTGGCTGAGCGCCGACGCCGCCACTCGAAGCTGGGTGGAGGCCTGCGCAAGCGAACCTTGTTCGTAGATGGCCGAGAAATATTGCAGTTGGCGAGTATCAAGCATTCTGGTTTCCAGAAGGGTTGCGTCGAAACACTATAATATCCTGTCGCCCATCGTTTGGCTATGCTCCGAGTCGGGAGGAAAATTAATGACATCTGAGATCAGGCCGCTGGCTGGACTGCGCGTAGTTGAGATGACGCACATGATCATGGGGCCGACCTGTGGCATGTTCCTAGGGTTCTTGGGTGCAGAGGTGATCAAGGTTGAGCCGCCCGAGGGCGACAAGACCCGCGACCTGACCGGCATGGGTCGCGGCTTCTATCCTACCTTCAATCGCGGCAAGAAGAGTGTCACGCTGGACCTGAAGACCGAGGCGGGCAAGGCCGCGCTGCACCGTTTGCTGGAAACGGCGGATGTCTTTGTCGAAAATTTCCGTGACCAGTCTCTTGCCAAGATGGGCTTCTCGCCTGAGGTGCTGAAGGCGCGGTATCCGTCTCTGATCGTGTCCTCTCTCAAAGGCTTCCTCAAGGGGCCGTACGAGAACCGCACGGCGATGGATGAGGTCGTGCAGATGATGACCGGCATGGCTTATATGACCGGACCAACTGGCCGACCTCTGCGGATCGGGTCATCTGCCAACGACATCATGGGTGGCCTCTTTGGCGCTTTCGCTGTGCTGGCCGCACTGCTGGAGCGCGCGAAAGACGGCAAGGGGCACGTTCTTCGTACTGGGCTTTTCGAGAACTGCCTGTTCCTAGTTGCCCAGCACATGGTGCAGTTCGACATCGAAGGGCGCGAGGCCCCACCGATGCCGGAGCGGGAATTCTCCTGGCCCGTCTATGATATATTTGAAACCGCCGACGCGCGGCAGATCTTCGTCGGGGCCGTGACCGAAGGGCAATGGATCACACTCTGCGATATCCTCGGGCTGGCCGAACTAAAGTCTGATCCCCGCTTGATTAGTCGAATGGACCAGATCAACGCCCGCGACTGGACGGTTCCAATTGTGGCTGAGGCCGTCCGTAGCCGTAACTTCGCTGACCTGATCGCGGCCTTCGAACCCGCGGGCATTCCGTTTTCGCCAATTCACCGACCGGCGGAGATGTATGATGATCCACACGTGAACCGGCCTGGTGGCCTATTTCCCTCGACTCTCCCTGAGGGGCAAACCTACCGCGCCCCGATTATGCCGTTCGAGATCGACGATCAGCCGATCCACGGTGACAACCTCAACATCGTCGGGATCGGCGCGGACACACAGGAGGTGCTAGCCGCAGTCGGGATGACCCAGTCAGAGATTGTCGAGGCAAGCGGGGAAGGGCGTCAGGAATGAGCTTGGTCACCAACATATACCCTGCGGACCGCGTCACCCTGCGTGAAGTGGGGCTACGCGACGGGCTGCAACTGGCCAAGGCGATTCCCTCGACCGAAGCCAAAATCGAATGGCTGTGTCGGGAATGTGCCGCAGGTGTGAGGCATTTCGAAATCGGTTCCTTCCTGCCTGCCGCTCGCTTTCCCCAGTTCGCCGACATCGATGCGATGATCGACGCCAGCGAAAGGCTTGGCGTTCACTCCGCCGGTCTGACGCTTAACGAACGCGGTGCCGAAACGGCCATCAAGACGGCGATCCGTGAACTGGTTTGCGTTGTCTCTGCCACCGAAGAACACAGCCAGGCCAATATGCGTCGGTCGCGCCAGTCGGCGGTCGATCTGGTGAGCAAGGTTGTCGCTCTTCGGAATGCCGAAGCACCGGATAAGGTCGTCAACGTTGGTATCGCCATGGCGCTTGGATGTTCGATTTCGGGCGATGTGCATCCTGAAGAGGTTATTCGCCTCGCCGATGCCTGTTTGAACGCCGGGGCCGACATCGTGGGAATCGCAGATACGGTCGGCTACGCTGGACCCAAAGCTGTCGGCGACATCTGCGCGCGCATGACCAAACTTTGCGGCAACAGCCCCTTCATCATTCATCTGCACGACACGCGGGGCATGGGGGTGGCCAATGCAGCCGCGGCGCTGGACAACGGCGCACGGGTGATCGACGCGTCGCTAGGCGGGCTGGGCGGCTGCCCCTTTGCCCCCGGTGCTACCGGAAATGTCGTTTTTGAAGACGTCGTGTTCATGGCCGAGAGCATGGGTTTCGTTACCGGCATTGATCTCGACAAATTGAAATCCGCACGGACCATCGCAGAGGAGGCGATGCCCGAAGAGGAATTCCATGGCGCCTTGCATCGCGCAGGACCGCCAAAAAATGCAACATGGCGGGCCAATTAGGCGGCCTGATATTCATAGGGAGGAAACCATGAAACACTTTGCATCCGCCGCACTCGGCGCGGCCCTTCTGGTCAGTACGGCAACCGGGGCTATTGCTGCCACCGAAATGCGGTGCAGCCACCAGCTGCCCCCTGCACACCATATCGCGCAGGTCGTCGACAAATGGGCCGCCGAAGTTGAAAAGCTTTCTGAAGGCGAGATCGATGTTCAGGTCTTTGGCGCAGACAGCCTTGTCGGAGCCCGCGAAAACATCGTCGCCACCGCCAAGGGCGACATCGAATGCGCCTTTTCTCTGAACTTCCAGTGGGGCAAGACTCTGCCGATCATGAATGTCACCGTGGCGCCTTTTGCCTTTGGTGATATCGAGATCTGGAAGAAATGGCCCACCTCCGAAGCGGCGGCGTTTCTTGAGGAAAAGCTGCTGGAAAAGGGTGTGAAGAACGTCGTTTGGATGTTCCAGACCAATACCAGTGTATTCACCACAAATGGTGAACCGCTGGTCGCGCCCGAGGATTTCGAGGGCCTCAAGTTCCGAGGTCTGACCCCGCCCTTTGACGCAGCCTTCGTGGCACTTGGCGCAACGCCGACCGCCATGCCGGGCTCCGAGGTTTATCAGGCGCTGGCCACAGGCGTGATTGACGGGGCGATCACTGATGTCGCGGCCGCCGTGTCGCGGAAATACTACGAGGTGCAGGACGCCTTTACGGTGGTTCCGGTCCTCTCGGCTTACCTGCACGGTTACCTCAACCCCGAGTTCTATGACGGTCTTTCGGACAAATCCAAAGCCGCGTTGCAAGAGGCTGGGCTAAAGGCGTCCGAATGGGCCATCGAAGCTTCGACCGCCGCAGGGGCCGCAGGCCCGGGCGAACTGGAAGCCAAGGGTGTGACCGTCCACATCGCCACTTCGGAAGAGAATGCCGCACTTGAGGCCGTGATGCGTCCGGCTTTCGACAAGGCCTTCGGTGAAGGTGATGCCGACAGTCAGAAGCTTCTCGAACTGCTTGGCAAAATGTGAGCATGATGCGTCATGCATGACCAAAAAGAGGGGGGAGCAGCAGGTGCTCCCCTCTTTCCCGACCGTCTTGTCATCGGCCTTGTGCGTTTGTGCGGGGCGCTCAGCACGGCGCTGATCCTCGTGGTTTTCGCGCAGATCGTCGTCGCGGTGATCCGTCGATACATCTTTGACAAGCCACTTCAGTGGAACGATGAAATGGCGGGCTATTTGCTGGTCACTCTCGTCATGCTTGGTGCGGCCGAAGCGCTTCGGCGCGGGGATCACATCGCAATCGACCTACTATCCGCCAAAGCGGGGCCACGGCTTGGTCGGGCCCAGCGGGCGATTGCTGACTTGTCCGTCATGGGGTTTGCGATAGTCGTCGGGGTTTCCATGTGGGATAGCATTGCTTTTGCCCGCAGCTTTGGATCCTACTCCGTCGGCTACATCGAAATTCAGACATGGATCCCGCAGGTGCCCGTGGTTGTCGGGATGATCCTGCTTTTCCTGACCGCAGCGCTTGACCTCTATGTCACACTCCGGGGGCGTACCGGATGATGCTGGCAATTGTGTTCGGCGGGCTGATCCTGCTGCTTCTGACAGGTATCCCGATATTTGCCGCGCTTGGCCTGACCGCCAGCGCCATTCTGATGATTGTCGAAGGCGACATCGACGGACTAGGCGACGCGGTCTATGTTCATCTGAACAAGCCCATTCTCAGCACTATTCCGCTGTTCGTCCTGATGGCGCAGGTGATGATCCGCGCCAAGGTCATCGATGACCTATACACTTTTGCCAATACCGTAATCGGCCATGTTAAGGGTGGACTCGGCGTCGCAACCGTGTTGGCCTGCACGATTTTTGCTGCGATCTCTGGGTCGTCCGTTGCCACCGCGCTCTCTATCGGTTCGAGCGCCATCCCGCAGATGAAACGCTTTGGCTATTCGGAACGCGATGCGCTTGGTGTTGTGGCAGCGGGCGGCACTCTTGGCATCCTGATCCCGCCGTCGGGACCGATGATCCTCTATGCCATCGTGTCCGAGGCCTCTATCGGGGCGCTGTTTCTGGCTGGTATCGTGCCGGGTCTGCTTCTGGCTTTGATGTTCTCGATCTATTGCATGATCCAAGCACGGGGCCGCACGGGCATTGATGCACCCGATTGGGCTGGCTGGTCCGCAGCCGCGTCGGCTTTTCGCCGGTCCGTCTGGGCGTTGTTGGCCCCGCCGGTTGTGATGGGGGGCATCTACCTCGGGATATTCACCGCATCAGAAGCCGCGGCTGCCGGTTCGCTTTACGCGGTGCTGGTTGCGGTTTTCGTCTATCGCAATTTCGGCCTTCGCGACCTTTGGGCCTGCGCTTTCGCGACGATGCGGACTTCCATGATGGTGTTCCTCATTATCGCCGGCGCTGCCATGTTCGGACATGCCATCACGCTTGTCCGTTTGCCCGTCGGTGTGACAGAGGCTGTTACCGGTCTCGGCCTTGGTCCGATTGGCTTTGTGATGGTTGTGATGGTCCTGATCTTCGTATTGGGGATGTTCCTGGAGTCCATCGCGATCATCCTGATCACCACGCCGATCCTGCTGCCTACAATGATGGCCCTCGGAATTGACCCTATCTGGTATGGGGTGCTGCTGATGATAAATCTTGAATTGGCAATGATCACTCCGCCGGTTGGGATGAATCTGTTTGTGATAAAGGGTATCACCGACGCGCCGCTGGGCACTATCGTCCGCGGGGCTGCGCCGTTTGTGGCAATCATGATTGCTGGATTGGGAATGTTGATAGCCGTTCCGGAACTTGCAACTTGGCTTCCTTCGGCTGCGGGGTTCGGCCGGTAACAGATCCGGGCGCGGGTTCTCGCGCGCTTGTTCGATACGGTGCTGTCGCGCTGTGAACAGCGCTCTCCAGCTTTTTGCCGCCAGAACAGCCAAAGGCGCAAAACCCGCCGAATTGCGGCAACATCGTCTCCGGGTCGGAGTCGATAGCCGCTTTGGCCTCACCGGTGGCGAAATAGTAATCTAAGCGATCCTGTTTCAGGGTCCGCTAAACCTTTAGGGCTCTTTCCTGCGAAGTGATCGTCTGACCAGCTTCGACCGACTTGCTCGCAGTTCGTCATCTCACCGAAAACGCGGTGAGAACTTGTCCGAAGACCAAAGGCACAAAGCTCATCCCGGCTGCAACCGCAAGGCCCACGAGCGTCGGCGGCGGGAGATCGAGCACACGTGAAAGGGCGGGGATCCAGACTGCGCCCGCGATCAGGAGAAGGCAAAGCGCGATGGCGAGCCAGACAAAGATATTGCGCGTGATTTCGTTCAGGAAAAGCCCGTCATTGGGTTTGCGCACGTTGAAGACGTTCCAAAGCTGGGCCAGTGCAATCGTTAGAAATGCGACTGTGATGGCCTCGCCCTGACCAAGCATGAGGTGGAACTGGGCAATAGAATAGGCTGCGAGAGTTGAACAAGCGATCACCAGACCAAGAGCCGAAATCCTGACCCATGTCTTCCGATCCACAATCGGTTCGTTGGCATCGCGCGGTGGTTCCTGCATGACCGAGGCGTTGCCCTGACCCAAGCCAAGCGCGAAGGCCGGAAACACATCCGTCACGAGATTGAGAAACAGGATCTGCAATGGCAGCAAGGGTGCCGCCATCCCCAACCCCAATGCAAACGCGACAACCAGAACCTCACTCACGTTACAGGACATAAGATAGACGACGAATTTCCGGATATTTGCAAAGATGATGCGGCCTTGCATGACTGCATCCGCAATCGTGTCGAAGGCATCGTCCAGCAGGATGATATCTGACGCCTCGCGCGCGACCTGCGTTCCGCGTTCGCCCATTGCGATGCCGATATCAGCTTTCTTAAGGGCGGGTGCGTCGTTCACGCCGTCACCCGTCATCGCTATGATCCGGCCCTGCCTTTGGTGAAATGCGACGAGGTCCAGTTTGTTAGCCGGGGCAAAGCGAGCAAAGACCCGCGCGGTGTTGAGGCGATCTGACAGGGCAGGGTCCAAGTGTTCAGAGTCGAAATCCTGCAGAAGCTGACCTTCCACCACGTCAGGATCAGCCTCGACGATCCCAGCCTCTACGGCGATGGCGGCTGCGGTTTCCGCATGATCCCCGGTGATCATCACGACGTCGATCCCTGCACCTCGACAAGCGGCGATGGCTGCTGGAACCTCATCCCGAAGTGGGTCGGCAAGACAAACGAGACCAATCCATTCGAGGTTTTCGAACGGGTCGGTGCACGGTGCGTCACCGCAGCGTTTTGCCAGCCCCAAGCATCGCAGACCTCGCGCCGTTTCGGTCTGGGTTTTGGCCAACCACTGAGCCCTCGCCTCATTATCCATCGCGATCGAACCGGATGGCGTGAGAATTGACGCACAGTGCGCGATCACGGCCTCCGGTGCACCTTTGACGAGCCTGACACTGCCGTCATTATTCGGGTGATCGGTGGCCATCATGAGCCGATCCGGATCAAACGGGTAGGTGTTCGCCGCTTCGCCGACGTCACAATCCGCCATCGCATCGAACCCTGCGATCTGTGCGGCGCGCAGAAGGGCAACCTCCATCGGGTCTGCCGAAGTCGCCGCAACGCCCTCCACCCCCGGAGGAATTGAATTGCAGAGCGACCCCACGCAAAGCGCCCATTTCAGCGACACGTCGTCCAGTCGGCCAGGCGCTTCCATGCCGGAGGTCTCAACCGATCCCTCGGGCAGGACGTAGCGCTCGACCTCCATGCGATTTTCAGTCAACGTTCCCGTCTTGTCGGTCAGGATCATTGTGGTCGATCCCAGCGTTTCTACAGACGAGAGCCGGTTCACCAGCGCATTGCGCCGCGCCATGCGCAACATTCCCCGGGCAAGGCAGAGCGTCGCAACGATCGGTAAGCCTTCGGGGATAGCGGCCACGGCAAGCGCCACACCGGTCTGGATCATGTCGGCAAGAGGCTGTTGCCTCATCACCCCGAGTGACACCGTTAGAATAACGAGCAGCAAGGTGAGGCCGATCAGCCGATGTCCCAGTTGGTCGAGGCGCTTTTCAAGGGGGGTTGCGTCGTCGACCACGCTTTCGATCATCTGAGCGATCTGACCGATTTCGGTATTCATTCCGGTGGCGACGACCACGGCCACTGCCGTGCCTTGCGTCACAGCCGTGCCTTTGTAGGCCATCGACGTCCGATCGTTCAGGACGGTGCCTTGCGCGACCGCTTTTTCGTTCTTGAGAACCGGAACGGATTCCCCGGTGAGTGTGGATTCATCACAATGTAGGTTCACGGATGAGACCAGCCGAAGATCGGCTGACACAAGGTCGCCGACCTCCAAGAGCACGATGTCACCAGGAACAAGTTCCTGGATCGGTACATCCAAGACCTTTCCCGACCGACGCACATGCGCAACGACTTCGGCAATCGCGTAGAGTGCTTCCATGGACCGCGCGGCCCGTAGTTCGGTGACAAAGCCTATGGTCGCGTTGATGAGCAGCACGAGAAGGACGGCGATCGCCTCGACGTAATCGCCAAGCACCAACGACAACACAACCGCAGCAGCGAGAAGCCAGACAACGATGCTGTTGAACTGATGAACGAGGATGCCGAACAGGCTTTTTGTCTTCGTACGTCCCAGCAGGTTCGGGCCGTATCGGGCCAGCCGCTCGGCCGCTTGGACCTCGCTAAGTCCTTGCTCTGGAACGACCCCCAACTTGGCCGCGACATCGGTCGCGGACAGCGCGAAGGCGTTGCTCACATGTGTTTCGATCAGATCACTCACACCACGACATTATCGTGCGCGTTCCGCATCCGCGACGTGGGATTTTACCTTCTGAAAGCTGTCCGGGGTTACCGAAATGGAATCTATCCCGAACTCCACCAGAGTTCGAGCAAACTCTGGGTAGTTCGAAGGAGCTTGACCGCAAAGACCGACCTTGGTTCCAGCGCCATGTGCCTTCTCAATGACGGTCCGGATCATCCACTGAACGGCGGCATGACGTTCGTCAAAGAGCGGCGCAAGCCGGTCGCTGTCCCGGTCTATGCCAAGGGTCAGTTGGGTGAGATCATTCGAACCTATTGAAAACCCGTCGAACCGTTCGGCGAATGCCTCGGCAAGAATGACGTTCGACGGCACTTCGCACATCACGTAAACCTGCAATCCGTTCTCCCCGCGCACAAGTCCTTCCTCGGCCATGACAGCCAGAACACGGTCTGCTTCTTCAGGGGTCCGGCAGAACGGAACCATTACCAGAACATTGTCGAACCCGGCTTGTTCACGCAGCCGGTGAATCGCTCGGCATTCCAGTCGGAATCCATCGACATAGGCCGGGTCATAGTACCGCGATGCGCCGCGCCACCCGATCATCGGGTTTGACTCCTCAAGTTCGAACTGCCGCCCACCCAAAAGGTCGGCGTACTCGTTCGTCTTGAAGTCGCTCAAGCGAAGGATCATCGGGTTAGGATAAGCGACGGCGGCAATCCGTGACAGACCCAGTGCCAACTGATCGACGAAGTATTCTGCCTTGTCTTCGTACCCTCTGGTCAGGGCCTCGATGTCCTGCCGAATTTCGGCATCCTGGATCTTGTCGAAGTGTAGCAGCGCCATCGGATGTACGCGGATAGTATTTGAGATGACGAACTCCATACGCGCCAGACCTACGCCATCCATTGGAAGCCGCCACCAGCGCGCCGCAATCGCCGGATTGGCGAGGTTCAGCATGACCTTGGTTTTCGTGGCAGGAATCGCGTCGAGCTTCACATCTTCGATCGTGAACTCTGCGTATCCCTCGTAGACCTGACCTTCATCACCTTCGGCACAAGATACGGTCACTTCCTGTTGGTCATGCAGGACATGAGTTGCATCACCACAGCCGACGATGGCGGGCACGCCCAATTCGCGGCTGACAATCGCAGCATGGCTGGTTCTGCCGCCGTGATCGGTGATAATCGCCGAGGCCCTTTTCATCACCGGCACCCAATCGGGGTCCGTCGTCGATGTGACGAGGATCGAGCCGTCCACAAAGTCGTCAATGTCTTTGACATCCTCGATCAGACAGACCCGGCCAGTCGCCACTTGTTCGCCCACGGACAGACCAGTGGTCACGACAGGGCCATGGGTTCCAATAGTGAAACGCCTCAACATTCCTGCAGCGACCCGCGACTGCACCGTCTCGGGACGCGCCTGCACGATATAAAGTCGGCCGGTTTCGCCGTCTTTGGCCCATTCCATGTCCATCGGCTGACCGTAATGCTCTTCGATGGTCGCCGCCTGACGTGCCAGATCAAGCACCTCGTCATCGGATAGAACGAACTTGCCGCGTTCGGCTTTCGAAGTGGGTACGTTGCGTACAGGCTCTGGAGCGCCCTTGCCAGCATAGATCATCTTGATCTCTTTCGCCCCAAGCTTCTTCTCGATGATCGGCTTGACCCCTGCTCTGGTAAGGAAGGGTTTGTAAACTTGGAATTCGTCCGGAGTCACAGCACCCTGAACGACGTTTTCACCCAGCCCCCATGCGGCGCTGATCAGGATGATCTTGTCGAAACCGGTTTCCGTGTCGATCGAAAACATGACGCCCGATCCGCCGATATCCGATCGCACCATCTGCTGGACCCCGACAGAAAGCGCGACATCCAGGTGATTGAACCCGCGCAGCTTGCGATAGGTGATCGCGCGATCCGTGAAAAGAGAAGCATAACACTTGCGACATGCCGCCAGAAGATCGTCCTCGCCCGATACGTTCAGGTAGGTCTCCTGCTGTCCGGCAAAACTGGCATCAGGGAGATCCTCGGCCGTGGCGCTGGACCGGACAGCTACGGACACATTCGGCACGCCCGCCCTTTCGGACAGGTCACGATATGCGCTCCGGATCGCAGCCTCGGTCGATGCGGGCCAATCACCCGTGACGATCGTGTCCCGGATGTTTTGGCCTGCGTCATGCAGGCTGATCTTTCCGGCGTCGTAATCCGCGAGATAGGCCGCGATTGCTTTGTTAAGGCCATTTGCCTCAAGAAACATCCGAAATGCGTCGGATGTGGTTGCGAACCCCGGCGGGACCTGAATGCCCCTGGCACCAAGTTCCTGCACCATCTCGCCCAGCGATGAATTCTTGCCACCGACCAGAGCGACGTCCTCGCGGCGCAGGTTGTCGAAGGAAATAACCTCTGTCTTCGGATTCATGGACTCATCCCCTGCCAAAACTTCTACGCAGTTTATCGCGGGGGCGTTACGGAACATTGATCTCTGTCAACGCTCATCGTCACTCAACTCTGCATCCTGATACAGAGGCATGGAAGGAGAACGTGATGAACATGGAATTCGCGGCACTGGCGGAAGACGTGGAGGCGGCCCTCGTCTTGGAGGCTGACTTGGCAGATCGCGTCTTGTCGGCGATCAACGGGCTTGGTGCCAATCTCAACATAACGCGAGCGGATTTGGACTCCACCGACCAAGTATTGGCTCTGATATACGCCGCACGCCCTGGCTGGAGCGTGTCCATCAAGGGTTCGGCGACGCTGCCGAACGGCCACTGGAGGTGCACTCTCCGCAAGTCGGCCTCGCGGGACAATGACGAATATCTCGGGATCGGACGCGGGCCGACTCTCCCGCATTCCTTGCTCGCGGCCCTTATTAAGGCTCTTAGTTTCAGCGCATAAAGGCAGCAGTGGTTTCGCAGGTGATTTGGAACGGGAAACGCGTGCAAAAACTGTTCGCCGATGTTTCAATCACCTGATGATTTCCAACTTCGCGAATAGGAGCTGCCATGAACCGCGTGCTGACGATCACCACCAACCCGGCAGTGGATATGTCCACGACGGTCGCTCAGGTGGTCGCGGGCCCCAAGCTCCGTTGTGAGGCACCTCGATGGGATGCCGGTGGCGGTGGTGTCAATGTTGCCCGGGCGATCAGAAAGTTGGGCGGTGATGCTCTGGCCCTCGTTGCCGTGGGCGGCGCACTTGGCGAGAAACTTCTTTCGCTCCTGGCCATTGAAGAGGTCGCCGTTCAAGCTGTGCCTGTCTCTGCTGAAACACGTATCAGTTTCGCTGTCACCGAGGATGCGTCGAATGATCAGTATCGCTTCGGTGTTCCAGGCAACAAGCTTAGCGCGCAAGACTCCGACCTGCTTTTAAACGAAATCACCGAAGCCGCCCGTGGGCACAGTCTCGCCGTCTTCAGTGGCAGTGTCGCACCGGGCCTTCCCGATGATTTCGTCGGACGGATCAAGTCTGCCATTTCTGCGGAGGAGACACGCCTCGTGGTCGACACTTCGGCCGCAGGATTGACGCATCTGCTTGATCACCCCGAGCGCGTGCACGTCCTGCGCCTTGACCGGGCCGAGGCTGAAGCCGCCGCCGGTCACTCACTGAACAGCATTGAGGAGAGCCGACAGTTCGCGAAAACACTGGTCGATAGGGGCGTCGCCGAGATCGTCGTGATGGGGCGCGGGGCCGACGGGTCTATTCTAGTGTCGGCGGATACACATATCCATGCTTGGGGACCGCCTGTCAAAGTCCGAAGCAAGATTGGCGCTGGCGATACCTTTGTTGGGGCTTTTTCACTGGCTCTTTCACGGAACGAGCCTTTGCAGACCGCACTCAAACACGGAGTCGCCGGTGCCGCCGCGACGGTCCAGACCGAAGGTACAGCCCTTTGCGACAGACAAGAGGCGGACGCCCTCTTTGCGCACTGCCAATGCATCGAGTTCTGAAGAAATGGCTTTATTTTGCAAGGCAGAGCCAGCCGCACTTTCCAGTGAAGATTTGAACTGAAGGGAAAGCCGGCATTCGCTGTGCTGCGCACTAACGGAAGCGATACGTGGCAAAGCTACTATAGCGACATGCCAAAAATAGGCCGCTCAGTCAGCGCGGCGGACGGTTCGGACACTTTGCCGAACCGTCCAAATGTAGGTAGTTATTAAAGCGCGTTGATCGCGTCGATCATTCCCTCGGGCCAGGATTCCGACAGTGGGGAGTTCAGGTACATTTCCTGAGCATGGTCCTGAAAGGCCTTTACGTCAGGGGTGTACACTTTGAGCCCTTCGCCCACGAAGAACTCCACCAGCTCCGCCTCTTGGTCAAGGTACTGCTGATCCGACCACTCGGTCGCCTTGTTGGCGGCGGCTTGCAGAGTTTCCTGCTGCTCTGGCGTCAGTTCATCCCAGACCATCGACGAGACCAGGAGCATACCGAAGCCCACGTTGTGGCCGGTCATCACGATCTGGTCGGTCACTTCGTAGAACTTCATCGCCTTGTCGTTCGGAAGCGGGTTGTCCTGCCCGTCCACGACGCCGGACTGCAGCGCGGTGTAAAGCTCGGTATAGGGGATCGGCACCGGGTTTGCGCCCAGCGACTTGCCGAGGAACTGCCAGCTTTCACCGCCCGGCATCCGCAGCTTCACGCCAGCCATGTCTGCGGGCGTTTTGATCTCCTTGTCGCCGCGCAGGTTCACCTGACGGGTTCCGTAGTAGAAGGTGCCGAGAATCTCGACCTTGAGCTTATCGCGCGCGATCTGCTTGAGCTGCTCGCCGACCTCACTGTTGAAGATTGCCTTAAGATGCGCCTTGTCGCGGACCACGTAGGCCGCGCCGAGGATGTCGAACTCGGGTGCCTGCTGGGCGAGGTCCGACGGCGGCAGGCCGGCCATCTGGATGTTGCCACGCTGCAAGCCGACAAGCTCCGTCCCCTGCTTCATCAGCGTTGCGCCGAAATAGGGTTTGAAGTCGAAATCGTCGCCGATTTCCGCGGCGAAGATGTCGGTCATCGCCTTGGAACGCGGGACCTCGGCCGCGTTTACGTCCGAAAAGATCAGTTCGATCTTGTCCTGTGCCGCGGCGCTGACCGCCAGCCCGAGGATCGTCGCCGCCGATAGGGCGGCGGTACGGAGATATGCAAATTTCATGTCGTTCCTCTCATTTCCTTTTCTTGGAGCCTTTAGGCGTCAAAGAGACATTCCGGGACACCCTGGCCGACGCCGTCTATGGCCAGGACCGACCCAGCCAGCGGCTCTGCGGCGAGCTGGTCGGGCGTGAGGAATTTTGTTGCGCTAGTGATGAAGAGCGTCCGGAGGTCGGGACCCCCGAAGCAGAGGCAGGTCGGGTTGGTGACCGGCAGTGCGATCTCGCGGTCGATGCGTCCATCCGGGGCATAGCGCACTACTTTGCCGCCGCCGAAAAACGCCTGCCAAAGACAGCCGTCGGCATCGACGCAGGCACCATCCGGGCGGTCGCCCGTCGCGCTGTAATCAGCAAAGATTTCGCGGTTCTCCACGCGCTCGCCTGCTGCGTCCAGCGTCAGGCGGTATGTGATGTACCGCCGGGTGTCCGTGAAATACATGTGACGTCCGTCCGGGTCGAAGGCGATTCCGTTCGAGACGATAACGTCGTCGAGCATCGTCTTCATCGAACCGTCGGGATCGACTCGGTAGAGGCTGCCGCGCCCATCCTTAAGTCCATTATCCATAGAGCCGATCCAGAGACGCCCGCGCGCATCAACCCTTCCGTCGTTGAGGCGCGTGTCGGGCATGGATTCACCCGGCGTCTCGGCGAAAGGTTCGGCCGCTCCGGTTTCGGGATCGAGCAGCAGGAGCGAGAGGTCCCGGGCGATGAGATGCTTGCCGGATCGGGTCAGCGCCAGACTGCCTAGGTAAACCCCTGGCTGTTTCAGCGCGCTTGCCTCACCGCTCGCTGGATCGAGCCGCCAGAGCGTTGGGATTTCGATGTCGATCCACCAGAGTACACCCCGCGCGGCATCCCAGACGGGGGTCTCGCCGAGTTGGGCTTTAGCTTTCTGAACGCATTCAATCGTTGGTTCGCTCACATCGGCCTCTCAGCTTTTCGGCATGTCAGCCGCAGTTCCTCCGCGATCCCGTCGAACCCAGCAGCCGAAATGTCGGCGCGTTCCCCAGCGATGCAGATAGTGGCGATTGAGGTCTTCATCGGCTTAGCCCTTGTAGCCCAGCAGGCGCGGCAGCCAGAGCACGAAGTCAGGAACAAAGGTGATGATCCCGAGCGCCACAAACAGGGCCAGAAGGAAAGGCAACAGGTCTTGGACGATCTTTCCCAAGGGGGACTTGGTGATGGACGAAACGATGAATAGCAGCAGCCCATACGGGGGGGTGATCAGCCCCAACATCGCGTTCACCACGCAGATCACCCCGAAGTGCACGAGGTCGATGCCGAGCGCCTGCGCCGTCGGAATGAAGATCGGCACGATGATCAGCAGGATCGCTCCGGACTCCAGGATGCAGCCCAGCAGGAGGAAGAGCACATTGATTGCGATCAGGAAGCCGGTCGGCGACAGGTCATACTGACCAAGGAAGGCGGCGAGCGCATCCGGAACGTTCTCGCGAGTGACGACATACTGAAAGGTCAACGCGCCGGCGATCAAGATCCCCACCGTCGCGGTGGAGCGGGACGAGGAGAGCAATGTCTCATAGAATTGCCGGCGTGAAACCGAGCGATAGAATACCACCGAAATCGCCAGCGCGTAGAAGGCGGCGATGGCCGCGGCTTCTGTTGGGGTCATCACCCCGCCATAGATCCCGCCCAGCAGGATCACCGGCAACAACAGTGCCGGTATCGCCCGGAAGGTCACGCCCGGCATCGCTTTGAGCGGGACAATCTCGTCCACGTCGAAGTTGCGGCGGTGCGCGATGATGAAGTTCATGACCATCAGCACGACGCCCATGAGCAGCCCCGGCAGCATCCCGGCGGCAAAGAGGTAACCGACCGACTGGTCTGAGACGAGCGCGTAGAGCACCATCGGGATCGACGGAGGGATGATCGGCCCGATCGTGGCCGAGGCGGCGGTGATCGCGGCAGCGTAGGAGGCGGTGTATTTACCGTCCTTCGTCATCATGTTGATGATGATTTTGCCCATGCCGACCGCGTCTGCGACAGCCGAACCCGACATGCCTGAGAAGATCAGCGAAGAGACAACGTTGACGTGCCCAAGTCCGCCCTTGAACCGGCCGACAAGCGCTTGGCTGAAACGCAGCAGGCGGTCGGCGAGTGAGCCGATATTCATGATGTCGGCGGCAAGGATGAAGAGTGGGATTGCCAGCAGTGTGTAGCTATTGAAGAGACCCTGCAGCAGAGTTTCGGCGGCGATCGATGGGTCGAACCCGCGCATTGCAAGGTAGACGGTCGAACCGCAGATCATGGCAAGGCCCATCGAGAGTCCGCCGAAGGCGAGGAACGCGATCAGCAGGATCGCGGCGGTGAACGGATCAATCATAGTCGTGGGTTCCCGCCGATTTTAGCGTGTCGAATGCTGGCCCCGCACCGGTAATGCCGCGCCAGATGGTTATCCCGCAGCGGATGATCACCGAGATCATGAAGGGCATGTAGATGGCGAAGACCCAGTCGAACGGGATTTTCATGTAGGCGGATTTTTCAATCGCCATGAACTCGATGTAGCCCCAGACCGGCGGGATCGACCAGATGAAGATCCCGGCACAGATCGTACTGGTGATCACGTCCAGCGCCCGCCGGGCCCAGCGGGGGAGCGCGGCATAGAGGATGTCTAGCCGGATCACGTCGGATTCCCGGACCACGAAGGCGTAGCCGAAAAGAATGCCCCAGAGCCAGGCGATGGAAACGAACTCCACAGTCCAGCCCAGTGGCAGGTTCAGCAGATAGCGGAACACGATCTGGATCAGGAAGCTCACGAAGAGCGCGCCCAAGATCAGCGCGAGGAAATTCTCCGCGCGCCGGGCGAGCCAATTATAGATGGATTTCAGGCGGTCCATTCTGCCCCCGCGTCAGTCAGGAGGGGGCCCGGCTGGTCCGGGCCCCAAGGTTCGTCAAAGCCCGTTGATCTTGTCGAGCAGCCCCTCGGGCCAGTCTTCGGAGAACTTCGAGTTCTGGAAGACTTCAAGCACGTGGTCGCGGAACGCCTTTTTGTTGGGCTCGTAGACCTTCAGCCCTTCGCCCTCGAAGAACTCGACCAGCTCGGCTTCCTGTTCGATCGTATTGGCGTCCAATGCCTTCTGGAACTCGATGGAACATTTCTGGACCTTCGCCTGCTGCTCCTCGTTGAGGGAATCCCACTTCTGCTTTGAGATCGAGAAGACGTTCGAGGCGATCAGGTGTCCGGTCAGGATGATCTGATCCGTCACCTCGTAGAACTTCATCTGCTTGTCCGCGGGCAGAGGGTTGTCCTGCCCGTCCACGGCACCGGTTTGGAGCGCGGTGTAGACCTCGGTAAAAGCAAGCGGTGTCGGGTTCGCGCCGAGTGCTTCGCCGACGAATTGCCAGCCCTCGCCGCCAGGCATCCGGAGCTTTACGCCCTCTAGGTCAGCGGGGGTCATCACCTCCTTGTCGCCGCGGATATTTACGTGGCGGGTGCCGATGTAAGGCCAGGCCAATACCTTGATGTTGGTGGCTTCCTCCATCTTTCCGATCAGCTCGTCCAATACGTCGCCGTCATAGACCGCGCGCATGTGGTCATAATCGCGAAAGAGGTAGGCCGTGCCGAGGATCGAGGCCTCGGGAACCTGATTATAGAAGTCGAATATCGCCAACGCGCCCATGTCGAGGTTGCCGCGCTGCATCGCTGTCAGCTCGGTGCCCTGCTTGAAAAGGGTCGCGCCGAAATACGGCTTGAACTCGAACCCGTCGCCGAGACAGGTCGAGAAGACTTCGCGCAGGATGGTCGACCGGCGGTCGGTCTCCTGCACCGTATCGGAATAGACCAGCTCGATCTTCTCCTGCGCGCTGGCCGGTTCGGACATGAGTCCGAACAAGGCAAGCGCACCGCAAAGCGCCGAGGTTAGTGTAAGATGTTTCATTTTGCTCCTCCCAAGCTATGCAAACGGGGCGCTGTCGCGTCCCGGGTCGAACGAACGGAATGCCTCCCACATCCGTTCGGTATCCGGTTCCAGCCCGGTGAAAAGCCGGAACGCCTGCTCCGCTTGGTGAAGCGCCATGCCCGAACCGGGCAGCACCCGGCAGCCGAGGGCGCGCGCAGTGCGCAAGAGCTCTGTTTCAAGCGGAAAATAAACGATATCGCCGACCCAAAGGTCCGGCCGCAGGTCAGCCGCCGCGACAGGCATCCCCGGGTTCTTGTCCATCCCCATCGGCGTCGCGTTGACCACACCATGGGCTGAAGCAATGGCAGCCCGGACATCCGTTACCGTCTCGGCTCGGCCCGCCCCGTAGCGTTCAGTCAGGACCATGGAAAGCTCACGCGCCATCGCATCAGAGATATCTGCGACCAGCAGCGTGTCGACTCCGGCGTCAAGTAGCGCATGGGCCACCGCCCCACCGGCGCCACCCGCGCCGATCAGCACGACACGGTCCAGAGGGACGTCCGGCAATCCCCGCCGAAGACTTTCGCCAAAGCCCCAGTGATCGGTGTTGTGCCCGAACCGCTTGCCATCCCGGAAAACCACTGTGTTCACCGCGCCCACGTTTTGAGCGGAATCGGACAGCACGTCGATTGCGGGGATCACCGCGCGCTTGAACGGATAGGTCACGTTGATGCCGTTGAACCCTTTGGCCTCCAGCATGTCGAGGATCGCGCCAACGTCTTCGGGAAGTTCGCGCCGTTGCGAGTCTATCAGACGGTAGTCGTAGGGAAGGCCCAGAGCCTCAGCGGCGGCCATGTGCATTCGTGGGGTTCGCGACGCGCCAATGCCTTGACCTAACAGGCCAATGCACACCGGAAGATCGCGGTCCACAATCGCTTGAGCCGTCACGTCCTGCGGCACAGTCAGGTCTCCTCCCTGATATCGCCCCTCTGACGATGGGGTCTTGACGGCAGAATGTTCTGTAAGGTTAATTGTGTCAACCAATTGTTCGGTTTGGTTCAAAATCGCAAAGATGACGCGATTTCGTTCTGCCTGGAAATGCGTTAACAAGCGCCTCCGTACCGGCTGACAGGGAGGATAAGATGGGCGAGGCAATGACCGGCGACGCCGCAGGCGAAAACCAGCGACGCGGCTGGAAACAGGATCCCGATGCTGTGCGCAGCAACATCCTCCAGATCGCCCGCGAGGTTTTCGCGGCGCAGGGGCTGTCAGGGGCCAGGATAGACGAGATTGCAGCCCGCACCCGTACCTCGAAGCGGATGATCTACTACTACTTCGGCGACAAGCAGAAACTTTATCGCGCTGTCCTCGAAGACGCATACAGCCGAATGCGACATGGCGAGGACGCGCTTGATCTCGGCGCGCTCGACCCGGTGGCGGCGCTGCGACGGCTTGCAGAGTTCACTTTCGACCACCACCGACACAACCCCGATTTCGTGCGCCTCGTGATGATCGAGAACGTGCACGAAGCCGAGCACATGTCGGGTTCGGATGCGATCGTGGGGCAAAACTCGTCGGTCATTCGGCTGCTCGAGGACATCTACCATCGCGGGGTTGAAGACGGGTTCTTCCGCCGTGGCCTGACCGCGCTCGAGCTGCATTGGCACATTTCAGCGGTCTCGATCTTCAACGTCTCGAACCGCGCAACATTCGCGAAGATTTTTGGCGACGAGCTGTTCTCGGAACGCGGCCAGCACATGCTGCGCCGTCACGTCGGCGACATGATCCTGGGCTTGGTTATGAAACCGGGCCTTTCCGCCGAAAGCGGATTGCCACGACCAAGGGAGGAGGCACGCATGATCAACCCGGACATCTTTCGGTTTCTGGAAGTGTGGGAGGACAAGTGGTCCACCCTCGGGCCTGACGCGACACCCGCCGAACGGCGCCTGCATTTCGAAAGCATTGCCCGCGACATGCGCCTTCCGACACCGCTGGAGGTGGAGACTGACGAGGAACACTGGATTGACAGCGACGGTGGACCAGTCCGTGTCCGCATCTTCCGCCATTCCGATGGCGGAGCTCAACCTGCGCTGATCTATATGCACGGCGGCGCCTGGATGCAGGGCAGCCCGGAAACGCACTGGGACATTACGGCTCGGATTGCGGCTTGGAACAGGCAGACCGTAATCTCAGTCGACTACGCGCTCGCCCCAGAGCACCCCTTTCCAGCCGCGTACTTGCAAGTGCTGGCGGTGGCGAGATGGGTCCGCGACGAGGCAGAAACATTGGGCATCGACCCGGCACGCGTCGCCATCGGCGGCGACAGCGCCGGCGGCAACCTCGCTGCCGCAGTGGCCCTCACCTGTCGGGATGAGGGGTTGCCGCTATACGCCCAGCTTCTGATTTACCCGGCTTGCGATTTCGACCGCACACGCCGCTCCTATGCTGAAAACGCTGAAGGCCCACTGCTTAAGGTCGCCGGGATGGCCGCGACCAACGCGCTCTATTGTGCAGACGAAATTCAATTGCAGACCGACCCCCGTATCGCGCCATTGGCCGCGGAAAGCCTCGCTGGCCTGCCGCCGACCTACGTGGCGGTGGCTAAATACGATCCTTTACGCGACAGCGGCCTCGCATACGTTGATAAGCTCAAGGCGGACGGTGTTGCCGTCACGACGCATCAAGGCGACGGGCTGATCCACGGGTACCTGCGGGCGATGGAATACTGCGCCGACAGTGAGGACCGTCTGCGCGAAATGTGTGCCTGGTTGAAAGGTGTCTCGGGAGATTAAGCATTCTTGAAACAGTGCGCTTCGCCCTGACTTGGCCAAGGCCATGCCTAGAGTCTCGAACAGCCCAAAAGGCCACCTTCGATGCGCCCAGTCAACGGCCGTGATAGCGCGGTGTGTGCCAGACGGCCTTAGTCCGGAAGCAACTTACGGGTCTCATGATGCGAAGAGCGGGTCCGGGCGCAGCCTTACCCGTGCCCGGACCCCATGTAATATTCTCGCTGCGCTGTAGATCGGCAAGAAGCGCACCTGCTCCCAAAAACCATTTCCCGCTAGGGCGAATGATTTTCGCTCGTGCTCCGCGCGCTCTCTACTTTTCCTTTCGCTAAGCGACACAGTCAGCGAAATACCTGACCTCACCGGTTTCCCCAATCTCCTGAACCAGCCCGTGAATATCGGTTTCAAAGCCGGGGCAGTCGCGGGAGAACTCGCGGTTAAACCGAAGATAATCCACGATTTCCTTGCTGAAGATCTCTCCTGGAATAAGCAGCGGGATGCCGGGTGGATACGGAGTGATAAGGCTCGTCGTCACACGGCCTTCGAGGTCGTCAATCGCGACCCGCTCGGTCTTCCTTTGCGCGATTTGCGAAAATGCCTCCAGCGGGGACATCGCCGGGAGATGGTCGCCCAGGTAGATCTCGGTCGACAGACGCGCAACGTCATGTTTCGTGTAGAGGTCGTGAACGTGCTGCGACAGATCCTTGAGCCCCATGTGTTCATACCGAGGATGTTTGGCACAGAATTCCGGCATGACACGCCAGAGAGGCTGATTGCGGTCGTAGTCGTCTTTGCACTGCTGGAGTGCGGCAAGAAGCGTATTCCAGCGGCCTTTAGTAATCCCGATCGTGAACATGATGAAGAAACTGTAGAGACCGGTCTTCTCGACCACGACGCCATGTTCCGTCAGGTATTTTGAGACGATCGAAGCCGGGATCCCTGTCTCTTCAAACCGACCGTCAATGTTCAGTCCCGGCGTAATGATCGTCGCCTTGATCGGGTCGAGCATGTTGAAGTTGCGGGCCATGTCGCCAAAGCCGTGCCATGCGTCCTCGCCAGAGCTTTCGACAGCCTCACTGTCGGTCTTCTTGAGTTCCCAGGCCTTCGCGCGGCCAATTCCGTCCTCAGCCAGATCATCGGGTCCCCAGACCTGGAACCACCAATCGTTGCCGTATTCCTCGTCGACCTTACGCATCGCACGCCGGAAATCGAGCGCCTCCATCAGACTTTCTTCGACCAACGCCGTGCCGCCCGGTGGCTCCATCATCGACGCCGCAACATCGCAGCTTGCAATGATCGAGTATTGCGGGCTGGTCGACGTGTGCATGAGGTAGGATTCGTTAAACAAATGCCGGTCGAGCTTCGCCTCCTCTGCCTCCTGTACGAGAACATGACTGGCTTGGCTGATGCCGGCCAAAAGCTTGTGGACCGACTGTGTCGCGTAAACCACCGAGGACTTTGTCCGACCGCGCTTTTTGCCCATTGCGTGGTAGGTGCCGTAGAACGAGTGGAAGGCTGCATGTGGAAGCCAAGCCTCGTCGAAATGCAAAGTATCGACATAGCCGTCTAGCATCTCTTTCACGACTTCGGTGTTGTATAGCACTCCGTCATAGGTCGACTGCGTAAGCGACAGGATGCGCGGCTTTACCGTATCGGGGTCGATTCCTTCCAGAAGTGGATTGGCCTTGATCTTCGCTTTGATGGCATCGGGTTCGAATTCAGATTGCTGGATCGGACCGATGATCCCCCAATGATTGCGCGTAGGCTTCAGGAAGATGGGGATGGCGCCTGTCATGATGATAGAATGCAGGATCGACTTGTGACAGTTGCGGTCCACGAGCACCACGTCACCCGGAGCGACGTTATGGTGCCAGACAATCTTGTTTGAGGTTGAGGTGCCGTTCGTGACGAAAAAGCAGTGATCGGCGTTGAAAATTCGCGCCGCATTGCGCTCCGACGCACCGATTGCGCCATTGTGATCCAGCAGCTGGCCAAGTTCCTCGACCGAATTGCAGACATCGGCGCGCAACATGTTTTCGCCGTAAAACTGGTGATACATCTGCCCGATGGGTGATTTTAGAAAGGCAACCCCGCCCGAATGCCCGGGACAATGCCACGAGTATGAGCCGTCCTCGGCGTAGTCGAGAAGCGCCTTGAAGAACGGCGGTTGAATATATTCGAGATAGTTCTTCGCTTCGCGGATGATATGTCGGGCGACGAATTCTGGCGTGTCTTCGAAAGCATGGATGAAACCATGCAGCTCGCGCAGGACATCGTTTGGCAGGTGCCGAGACGTCTTGGTCTCGCCATAGATGTAGATTGGCACATCTTCGTTCTTGTACCGGACCTCTTCGATGAAGCTCCGCAGGTTCAGGACTGCCGGGTCCAGGTCGGGGCCGGGGCTGAATTCTTCATCGTCGATCGACAGGACAAAGGCCGCAGCGCGGCTTTGCTGCTGCGCGAATTGAGAGAGATCGCCGTAGCTCGTTGCACCCAGCACCTCGAAACCTTCTGCTTCGAGGGCTTGCGCAAGCGCCCGAATTCCAAAGCCAGAAGTGTTCTCTGATCGGAAATCCTCGTCAATGATGACGATGGGAAAGCTAAACTTCATTTGTTCTTCCTAGATGGTGCTTTCGGGCTTCACTGTTTCGCGCAGCGGCATTTGATGGCGCTACGTCCCCAAAAGGAAGTCGAGCAACCACTTTGTAAATGATCCAGTCATTGTGCCGACCTTGAAGTTTCTTGTCGCATGAACGGCAGCGTTGTGGAAGTTGCATTGTGGTGGGCATGGAACCGCAGACGGCCGGATCGGGCCCGCTAGCGCCCTATGGTGCCATCTCGCATGTGTCCTATTCCTGCGGCGCAGTGAACGTCAGCTTCGAGCCCAAAGTGCTGTTTGGCTTGCGGCAGCCCTAACTCCTCGCCATTGTTGAGCCAGATTGAAACAAGTCCAATTTCGAACCAGGGAGGAACGCCTAAATGCAATATCCGGATTTTATCAAAGCGTTTCCAAATATCGACGTGCCATTCCCCGATGATGTCGTGCAGACAGCGGTTGTGCAGTCCGAAAATGGGTTGGTGGCATTCTTCACCTTCCTCAAGGATATGGAGCTCCCCCCTCATTCTCATGGTGCCCAATGGGGAACTGTAGTGGAAGGTGAAATCGAGTTTACCATCGGTGGAGAGACAAAGATCTATCGAGCCGGTGACAGCTATTCCATCCCGGCTGGCGTGGAACACGGAGCTCTAATCAAATCGGGAACCCGCGTCATCGACGTCTTCGCGGAGGCCGATCGGTACGCGATCAAACGGTGATAGGGGGCGGCTTCGTTGGCAGGGCAGGCAATTGACCCGCGCGTTGCTACCGGAAAGCAAGGGGTTGTTCGCCAACTCGTATTCCGTAGAGAAACCAGCTCTGAACC
>JAUHVK010000013.1 GCA_030425145.1 Alphaproteobacteria bacterium
CCGAACAGGTCTTGATGCCCTGCGAAACTGGATCATCCATTACCCGGGCCGCGCGCTCAATGCCTGGGCATGTAAATGCCCTCGAAGGATCATAAAGGCTGCCGAATGAGGCGAGTCGTGTACCGTGCAGAATTCAAAGAAAAGACTTGACGCGGTGCGCAGCTAAATTTGCTGTTTTGCGCACTCTTATGCCCCATCCACAAAATTTGGAAAAGTTGGCGATCCCTGAAGGACTCGAACCCTCAACCTGCTGATTAGAAGTCAGCTGCTCTATCCAGTTGAGCTAAGGGACCGCTAGGGGGTATTTGCAGGTTTTGCCGTCGTGGGGCAAGAGACCGTCACAGCGTTCTTGTCATAAAAACGCTGAGTGGGTCCGGGTTGTAACCAGCGAAGGGCGGGCAGTAGGTGAACCCGTAGCGTTCATAGAGGCGGCGGGCAGAGGCGAAGGGGGCTTCCGAGCCGGTTTCGAGGCTGACGCGCGTCAGTCCAAGTTCACCTGCCGCATCGAGGATCTGTCTGACCAACGCGGCGCCGACCCCCCTGCCCCGCGCTTCGGCGCGCGTGTGCATGGACTTCAGCTCTCCATGCTCTGCGTCCAGCGGTTTGAGTGCGGCAATCCCGAGTGTCATGGTGTCGTCCCGTGCGGCGAAGACCTGAGCGCCGGCGGCGAATAGATCGTCCGCGCTCATCACATGGCAGCTTTCCGACGGGGTCTGGGCGCTCATCAGTTCGATATGGCGTGTGACCAGTTCCGCGACATCCGATGTCAAAGCAACCACCGGATCGATCCGAAAGGACAATTGGGCCTTCCCGGGCTGCCCCGTCACCGAGTTAGTATTGTCGGACAAAGCCGCCTCCATTCAGTTTTTTCCGACTTAAACTCAAGGCGTTGATTTAAGCCACCTCGAACTCGGAGCTACGCTCCCACGAAACGGACGAAGCAACAACCAATTCCCGCCTGTCCTAACTTGGAAAGACGCCCGGATCATGTGCTGCGTTTTCAAGCAATTCCACTGCTGCGCTGCGCCTACTTCCGTTTCATTGCAGCCAAGAGCGCATCACCCAAAGCCCCTTTGGACGCAGGTTTCGCTTGCTGGTTGCCTTTCACGGGTTTGGCCTTGCCGCTCTTTGCGCCGCTTTTTGGCGGCGTTGCCCGATCCGGAGCAGGTTTTCCACCTCCATCCTTGCGCATACTAAGCCCGATGCGCTTGCGCGCGATGTCCACTTCTGTGACGCGTACCCGCACCACATCGCCGGCTTTCACAACCTCATGTGGGTCTTTCACGAAGCGATCCGCGAGTTGGCTCACGTGCACCAACCCGTCCTGATGCACGCCAATATCCACAAAGGCACCGAAGGCCGCGACGTTGGTTACGGTGCCTTCGAGCATCATCCCGGGTTTGAGGGCTTTGATGTCCTCGACACCCTCGGCAAAGGTCGCTGTCCGGAATTCAGGTCTCGGGTCGCGTCCGGGCTTGGCCAGTTCATCGAGAATATCGCGAACGGTGGGCAAGCCGAACCGGTCGTCAACGAAGTCCTGTGGCTTTACCGAGCCGAGCGCATCTGGCCGTCCCATGATGTCGCGGATGTCTCGCCCGCAGGCCGCAACGATGCGCCGGGCAACCTCATAGGCTTCCGGGTGAACCGCCGAGGCGTCAAGCGGTTCGTCTCCGCCTTGAATCCGCAGAAAGCCTGCGCATTGTTCAAATGCCCTTGGGCCAAGTCCCGTCACCTTGAGCAACGATTTCCGCGAAGCGAAGGCTCCGTGCGCATCGCGATGGGCAACGATGGCGGCAGCGACCGAGGGGCTCAGCCCCGCGATGTGCGAGAGAAGTGGAGCCGAGGCCATGTTGAGATCGACACCCACGGCGTTCACCGCATCCTCAACCACGCCTTCCAAAGCATGTGACAGGCGGCGCTGGTCGACGTCGTGCTGGTACTGGCCGACACCGATGCTTTCGGGCGGAACTTTCACGAGTTCGGCCAGCGGATCCTGCAAGCGCCGCGCGATGCTGACGGCGCCGCGCAAGCTCACGTCGAGGTTGGGGAATTCGTGCGCTGCCAATTCAGACGCGGAATAGACGCTGGCCCCTGCTTCGGAGACAACAACCTTGGTCGGTTTGCGCCCCTCGATCAGCTTCATGGTGTCGGCCACCATGCGCTCGGTCTCGCGGCTCGCCGTGCCGTTTCCGATAGCGATCAGCTCGATCCCGTGACGCTTTACCGCCGAGGCAATCCAGGCCTGCGCGCCGCGTAAGTCCATCTTTGGCTGGAAAGGATAGAGCGTTGCAGTTTCCACAAGCTTGCCGGTGGCATCGACCACCGCAGCCTTCACGCCGGTGCGGATCCCTGGATCGAGACCCAGCGTCGGCTTATTGCCTGCCGGAGCGGCCAGAAAAAGGTCGCGCAGGTTTCGGGCGAACACTGCGATGGCTTCTTCATGTGCGCGGCGGCGCAACTCGCTCAGGAGGTCGACATACATGGTGAGCGACAGCTTGACACGCCACGTCCACGCGGCCGCTTCGCGCAGCCAATGGTCGCCCGGGCCGTCGCCCGGAATGCCGATTGCGGTGCAAATGATCCCCACGGCACGATCAGAGCCAGTTTCAGGCTCGGGTGCGATATCGATCGTGACGATCTCTTCTTTTCCGGCCCGCAGGATCGCAAGCGCCCGATGCGACGGGATCGTCGCCCAGGACTCGCTGTGGTCGAAATAGTCCGAGAATTTCGACCCCGCCTCTTCCTTGCCGGAAACCACGCGCGCGGTGATCCGTGCCTCGGCCTGCATGAAATCGCGAAGCCGTCCTAGTAGCGTTGCGTTTTCCGACAGCTCCTCAGCAAGGATGTCACGTGCACCGTCGAGCGCGGCAGCGACGGTCTCGACGTTCTCGGACAAATAGGTTTCGGCCAGCGTAGCGGGTGTGGCCTGCCGGTCTGCCTCGATTGCCCGAAGAAGAGGCTCCAACCCGTTTTCTCGAGCGATCATCGCCTTGGTACGGCGCTTTGGCTTGTAGGGCAGGTAAATGTCTTCGAGCGCGGCCTTCGTATCGGCCTGCGCAATGGTGCGAGCCAGATCGTCTGTGAGTTTGCCCTGTCCGCGGATCGACTCGATGATTGCGGCGCGGCGCTTTTCCATCTCGCGCAGATAGCCCAGCCTATCGCCAAGCGTCCTGAGCTGCGTGTCGTCTAGACCCCCTGTGGCTTCCTTCCGGTACCGTGCAATAAAAGGCACCGTTGCCCCTTCGTCGAGAAGCGCAATCGCTGCGGCGACCTGCTTGTCGCTGGCAGAAATCTCGGTTGCGATGGTGCGGGAGATGCGGTCGGCGGTCTGGGTCAACGGGGGGCTCCTGTGCGTCGGACCGCCTTTCTATCCAAGCCATGTCGAGCCGCCAAGACCTCAGATCATGGCGTCCGACTTCCCCGAAAAATCGATGTCTTGTTTGGTTCGGACAAGCCCGGATTCGGCGGAAATCACGGGTTTGATGTGGATCATGGCAAAAACAGGAGAGAATGCGTCACCCTGCATCGTGAGACAAGGGGGGGATCGCTTTGGGCGCAGGACGTGCTTGGGCGTTGATATTCTTCCAACTCAACCGATGAAACGCGCGAAAACCTGATCCTTGAAACGCATTCAGCAATATGCATATGAGGCATCAGAAGAATACCGGAGTTACAGCCAATGCCGAAAAGCATCCTGATAGGCACACTGATCACTTTGCTCCCCATGCTGGCATGGGCGCAGGAAAATGTAACGGCCAGTACCGTTGAAGTGACCGACTGGAAGGCCGTGTTCGGCCGGATCGAAGCACGCGATCAAATCCCTGCGCGGTCGCGCCTTGGCGGAACGCTTGTCGAAGTCTCGGTCGTTGAAGGGTCAAAGGTCGGCGCCGGTCAGGAAATCGGTCGCGTGGTCGATGAAAAACTCGCGCTGCAACTGAGCGCGGTGGATGCGACTCTATCGTCCCTGACATCCCAGCTGCAAAACGCGGAAGCTGAAGTTGCACGAGGCGAGAACCTTTTGGAACGCGGTGTGACCACGGCCCAGCGTTTGGATGCTTTGCGGACCCAGGTGGATGTGATCCGGGGCCAGATCGGTGCAGCACAGGCCGAACGCAACGTATTGGAACAGCGTGAGGCTGAAGGCGCGATCCTTGCGCCAATTGAAGGTACCGTCCTTACGGTGCCGGTCACTGCCGGTTCCGTTGTAATGCCCGGTGAGGTGATTGCGCATATTGGCGGTGGCGGCTTTTACCTCAGGCTGGCTGTCCCGGAACGTCACGCCATGTATCTGAACGAGGGCGACACGATCCGCATAGAAAGCCCAGACGGCGAACAGGACGGGCGCCTTGCCAAGGTTTACCCCCAGATTCAAAATGGTCGCGTCATTGCTGACGTCGACGTGCCGGGACTTGAGACAGATTTCGTGGATGCTCGCGTCCTTGTCCGACTCCCCGTGGCAACGTCCTCGGCAATTGTTGTTCCTGAAAATGCCCTGACATCGCGGATGGGTTTGGATTTTGTGGCCGTGAAAGCGTCAGATGGGACCATCATGCCGCGCACCGTGGTTGTCGGATCCGAACGCAGCGTGAATGGAGAACTTTTCATTGAAATTCTCTCCGGTCTCGAAGGCGGCGAGCAGTTGGTGACCGGCCATGAGTGAACAAAAGCCCAGCACATCGCTTGGCATTGCAGGCGGTCTCACCAAATCATTTATCCATTCGGCGCTGACGCCGCTGATGATCCTCGCGGCATTGGCTGTTGGTTTGGTTGCTCTCGCCAGTTTGCCGCGAGAAGAGGAACCGCAAATCTCGGTTCCTCTTGTTGACATTCACATTCAGGCACCGGGTTTGAAATCCGAGGACGCCGTCAAATTGGTGACTGAACCGATGGAGACCATCGTTCAGGGGATTAATGGCGTCGAACATGTGTATTCACAGACGTCCGACGATCAGGCGATGGTCACCGCCCGCTTTGTCGTGGGTACGTCGGCGGATTCGGCAATCCTGCGTGTGCACGAAAAGGTCCGGGCCAATCTGGATCGCATACCGGTCGGCATCGAACAACCACTGATTGTCGGACGCGGCATCGATGATGTCGCCATCGTTGCGCTGACGCTTTCGCCCAAGTCGGGTGACAACAATATCACGGCTAATGACCTGACCCGCGTGGCACGCGAACTTCAGGTCGAACTTGCCAAGATCAGCAATGTCGGCTTGACCTACCTTGTCGGTGACGCGCCCGAAGCCATTCGAATTGCTCCGGACCCAGAGCGGCTTTCGCTCTACGGCGTCACGCTTCAGCAGCTGGCGGGAAAGGTCGAAGGAGCAAACCGGTCCTTCTCAACCGGTCTTGTTCGCGATGGTGGCGAGCAGATCGCGCTGGTCGCCGGGGAAACCCTCCGCGCCCCTTCTGACGTGGCGAACCTCCTGCTCACCACTAGAGACAACCGCCCTGTCTATGTTCGGGATGTTGCGGATGTCAGTTTTGTTCCCAACACATCTGATCGAATCGTGGCAAACGTTTCGCGCGGCGAGAATGGAGAGACCATTCGCACGCCAGCGGTCACTCTGGCCATTGCAAAGCGTGCAGGCGCAAACGCCGTTGTCGTTGCAGAGGAAATCCTGCATCGGACACACCTTCTTGAAGGCGACCTGATCCCCGAGACCATCCAAGTCGACATCACGCGCGACTATGGCGAAACCGCAGATGAAAAAGCCAACGAGTTGCTTTTTCACCTCGGCCTTGCCACGGTCTCGATCGTCGCATTGGTGCTGTTCTCGATCGGGTGGAGAGAGGCTCTTGTCGTCGCGGTGGTAATCCCGGTTACCATCCTACTCACGCTCTTTGCCGCCTGGATCATGGGCTACACCCTCAACCGCGTGTCGCTTTTTGCGCTGATCTTTTCCATCGGCATCTTGGTGGACGACGCAATCGTCGTGATTGAGAACATCGCCCGCCACTGGGCCATGCCCGACAAGGCCAGCCGAACCGAGAAGGCCATTCGCGCCGTTGCAGAGGTTGGAAACCCAACCATTGTGGCGACGCTGACCGTGGTTGCGGCATTGCTGCCCATGCTCTTCGTCTCGGGGCTGATGGGCCCCTACATGAGCCCGATCCCGGCCAACGCCTCGGCCGCCATGGTGTTTTCCTTCTTCGTGGCGGTGATGATCACACCGTGGCTGATGATGAAGATTGCTGGCCGTGCCCCCGCACATGCGCATGACCACGGCGGTGAAGCCCATCACGGCGGTGGACTGGGACGCATCTATTCTGTCGTCGCGCGGCCATTGCTGCGCACGAAGTCCGGCAGTCTTGCATTCCTCTTGCTTGCGGCCGTCTTGTCCTTCGGATCGCTCGGCGCGCTGTACACGAAAGACGTGACAGTCAAGCTTCTGCCGTTCGACAACAAGTCCGAGCTGTCCGTTGTCATTGATCTGCCCGAGGGATCATCGGTCGAAACAACGGATGCCGTCGCGCAAGACGTCGCGCGCGTTGCGCTGCAAATTCCGGAGGTCTTGTCGGCTCAAACCCATGCGGGGGACGCTGCACCGTTCAATTTTAACGGTCTCGTTCGGCACTATTACCTTCGAGCGCGCCCGGAGATGGGCGACGTACAAATCAATCTCGACCACAAAGCGCATCGGGATCGCACTAGCCACGAGATCGCTCTTGAGCTGCGTGAGAAGATTGCGAACATCGACGTCCCCGCTGGGACCAGCCTCAAGACGGTTGAACCACCTCCCGGGCCACCCGTTATCGCGACGCTGCTGGCCGAGGTTTATGGACCGGACGGCGAAACCCGCCGCGAAGCTGCGACAAAGATCAGAGACGCATTCGAGAGCGTGCCATTCATCGTCGATGTCGATGACAGCTTCGGTGTGCAACCCCGACGCCTCAGAGCGACGATCTCGACCGACCAACTGGAATTCTTTGGAGTTCAGGAACAGGACGTGTTTACCACACTCGGCATCCTGAACGCCGGAACCACGGTTGGGTATTCTCACCGAGGTGAAGGACGCTACCCGATCCCGATCACAGTGGAACGCGACAAGTCAGATCGCGTCGTGGATGAGCGTTTTCTGTCGACCCCCATCCCGGCCAATGTATTACCGGGCGCGCGCGGTGTGGTTGAATTGGGCGATGTCGTGCAGATCCGCGAGGAAAACGCATCATTCCCGATCTTCCGTCACAACGGACGCGAAGCTGAAATGGTCATGGCCGAACTTGCGGGCGACTTTGAAGCGCCTCTTTACGGGATGCTGGCCGTTGCGGACGCACTGGATGCGATGGAATGGGAAGACGGCACCAAGCCTGAAATCCGTCTGAACGGACAGCCGGAAGATGAAAGCGTCGTGACCCTGCTTTGGGATGGTGAATGGGAAGTCACCTGGATCACCTTCCGCGATATGGGTGCCGCATTCGCGGTGGCGCTGCTCGCCATTTACATTCTGGTTGTCGGTCAATTCGGCTCATTCAAATTGCCGCTCGTGATCCTCACACCGATCCCGCTTACTTTTCTTGGGATCATTGCAGGTCACTGGCTGTTCAATGCGCCGTTCTCGGCCCCGTCGATGATCGGATTCATCGCCCTTGCCGGGATCATTGTCCGCAACTCGATCCTGTTGGTCGATTTCATCCGCCACGCAGATCCGGAAAAGGACAAAGTCGAAACGCTGATCGAAGCCGGAGCCATTCGCTTCAAACCGATCCTTTTGACCGCGATTGCGGCGATGATTGGCGCGGCCGTGATCTTGACGGATCCGATCTTTCAGGGACTCGCGCTATCCCTGCTGTTCGGATTGCTCAGCTCCACTTTGCTGACTGTCTTGGTGATCCCTGCGATTTACCGCGTATTCAGAACGTGACGCGCTTCATTCCGCAAAGCGGCCTAAGCGACAGTCAAAACCAAACTGTCATGGCAATACCCCCGCTTTGCGGAACTTGATAAGGGTCAAGGCGCAGGCATGAAGTAAGTGACACATGTTCTTAAAAAGAGCATCGTGTCCATCATGTCGGAAAACGTCGTGTCGAAAGACATCCCTGCTTTCAGAACGCGGGCTATAACCAAGGTCTACGGAGGCCATGGCACGGCAAAGGTGCACGCGCTGGACGGTGTGGATCTGGACCTGCCCGAAGGCGAGTTGGTGGTTCTCTTGGGGCCATCCGGCAGTGGAAAGTCCACCCTTCTGAACATCCTAGGGGGTCTTGATCACGCGACTTCAGGCCAAGCGTGGTTTCGCGATCAGGACCTAACGACGATGACAGACCGTCAACTGACACGTTACCGGCGTGACAATGTTGGCTTTGTGTTTCAGTTCTACAATCTTGTGGCGAGCCTGACCGCCGCCGAGAACGTCGCCTTGGTGACGGATATCGCTCCGAACCCAATGCCTGCCGAAGAAGCGCTGGCCCTCGTCGGTCTGCAGGACAGGCAGCACCATTTCCCGGCCCAGATGTCCGGCGGCGAGCAACAGCGCGTGGCAATCGCGCGTGCCATCGCAAAACGTCCGGGTGTCTTGTTGTGTGACGAGCCGACAGGCGCGCTCGACAGCAAAACGGGAACCGCTGTCCTCGCGGCGTTGGAAGACGTGAATACTCAATTCGGAACGACCACTCTTGTGATCACGCACAACGCGGGCATCCGTAAGATGGCACACCGTGTCATCCGATTTCAGGATGGCCGGGTTGTGGAGATCGAAGAAAACAAGACGCGCATCCGCGCCCATGAGGTGACGTGGTGAGGTTGCACGCACTTGACCTAAAGCTGTTGCGCGACCTGTGGCGCTTGAAGGCACAGGCGCTTGCGATTGCGCTCGTGCTGGCCTGCGGGGTCGCGATTTTCATGACCGGGTTGGGCATGGTGCGCGCATTGGATGCCACGTTGGAAGACTACTACAACCGCCAGCATTTCGCGGATGTCTTCGCCAGCGCACGCCGCGCCCCGATCTCCCTGCTCCGCGATGTGGAAGCAATTGACGGCGTCCAGTCAGCCCAAGCCCGGGTGGTCGGGTCTGTGGTCCTGGACTTGCCCGGTCGCGCGGCGCCCGCTTCGGGCCGGGTAATTTCATTGCCAACCGCCGGACCGACGCTGAACATACCACTCTTGGTGTCCGGTCGGTTTCCACTTGAATCCTCGCGTGACGAGGTTTTGGTCACCGCTCGGTTTGCGGAAGCTAATGGCTATCATCCGGGCGACCGCTTCGCCGCTATCGCCGATGGAAAGCGACTGACGCTCACCGTCACCGGTACAGTTCGATCTCCGGAATTCATCTACACGCTTCCCCCGGGTGGCTTGATGCCCGACGACGCTGGCTATGCGATCATCTGGATGCCTGAAACCGCTGCGGCTGGCGTCTTCGACATGTCCGGAGCGTTCAACGATCTGTCCGTCAGGTTGCGACGTGATGCAAATCGAGAGGCGATGATCGACGAGATCGACAAGCTTCTCGAACCGTGGGGCGGTATTGGGGCGCATGAGCGAGATCAGCAAATGAGCCACGCTTTCATGCAGGCAGAGCTGGATCAGCTGCGGAACATGTCGGCAGTCCTGCCACCGATCCTGTTCGGCATCACTGTCTTTCTGGTCAACATGGTCCTGGGCCGGATCGTCGCCTTGGAGCGTTCTGAAATCGGTTTGCTCAAAGCACTTGGATACCGGGACAGTGAAATCGCTATCCACTATCTGATGCTGGCCTTACTTATCGCTGCATTCGGCGTTTGTCTGGGGTGGGCCGCTGGCGCGTGGCTTTCTTCCGGTATGTCGCGGCTTTATGCCAAGTTCTTCGATTTCCCATGGCTTGTGCATCCGCACTCCATCGACGTCTATGCCATCGCTGGCATGATTGGTCTTGTCGCTGCAGGCATCGGCGCGCTGCGCGCGGCTTGGGCGGCAGCCGTATTGGCTCCGGCCGTCGCCATGTCGCCCCCAGTCCCGCCCAGCTTCCGACATGGATTTCTGGATGCCGTTTCAGATCGGCTGCATATTCCGCAAACCATGATGATGGTACTCCGCGGTCTCCGGCGTTGGCCTTTCCGCACGGCTTTCACATCGCTGGGCTTGTCTTTGGGCGTGGCCATCCTGGTCGCGTCGAATTTCATGTTGGATTCGCTGGACGCTGTGATCGACACCGCTTTCTTCAAGTCGAACCGCCAACACGCCACTCTGGTGCTTGCCCACGAACGCCCATTGTCCGCCGTGGCTGACGCACGTCACCTGCCCGGCGTTCTGATGGTTGAGCCGCAATTCGATCTGCCGGTAACCATGTCTGTTGGCCCGCGCGAAAAGAAGCTTGCCATATCTGCACGGCCAGCCGGTGGCGATCTGGCCCGCACCTTGGACATTGATGAAAAACCAGTCGCGCTGCCGGAAAACGGCGTCTTACTGTCCGCTAAACTCGCCCAGCATCTTGGTGTCGGTCCCGGCGATCAGGTTCACGTGACCCTTTCGGGATCACGCCAAGGTCAGACATTTCTGCCGGTCGCCGCAGTCACCCAGCAGTATATCGGAATTGGTGCGTATATGCGCCTTGATACCCTGGCCGCGCAGTTGAATGAAGAACCGCGCGTGACATCACTCAACCTTTGGATCGACACTGACAAACTGCCAGAGTTGCAAGCTGCGCTGAAATCCATGCCAGCGCTCGCGACCTCGGTCATGCTGACGGATGTCCGCGAAAGCTTCCAAGACACGATCAGCGAGAATGTTCGCATTAACACTGTCCTGTTCCTGACGATATCGGCCCTCATCACTATTGGCGTGGCCTACAATGGTGCCCGCATTCAGTTGTCCGAGCGCGCCCGCGAATTGGCCAGCCTGCGCATCCTCGGATTCACCCGAGCCGAAGTCTCGACCATCCTGCTTGGCGAAACGGCTATTCTTGCCTTGATTGCCCAGCCTTTGGGTTGGCTGATCGGCGGTTGGATCGCTTGGGCCATGGTGACGGGCTTTGACAGCGACCTTTACCGGATACCTCTCGTCCTCACGCGTCAGAACTTTGCAAACGCAAGCCTCGTCACACTTGCCGCCGTCACGGCTGCCGCATTGCTCGTCCGGAGACGATTGGACAAGGCCGATCTCATCGCCGTTTTGAAAACACGGGAGTAAGTCATGCACAGAAGAACACGTCTGGCCCTCATCCTTGGCTTTTCGGCCGTCGTCATCGGCGGCCTCTCGTGGACCGCGATGCGGCCAGTGCCCGTCATGGTAAACATCGTGCCTGTCACTCGTGGCCCCATGCAGGTGACACTTGACGTGGATGGCACGACACGAATTCGGGAAATCTTTGAGGTGTCTGCCCCGATCACGGGCACTGCGAAACGCTCACCGGTTCGGGTCGGGGACAGTGTTGTCGCTGGGGATACGGTGGTTGCCATCGTCCAACCCGTTGCCCCAAGCCTGCTTGATGCGCGAAGCCGCCAGCAGGCCGAGGCCGCCGTTCACGAGGCACAGGCCGCGCTTGCTGTTGCCGACAGCCGCCTGACACAGGCCGAAGAAGAGTTGAGCTACGCCCAAAGTCAGTTCGACCGCGCCCAGGAACTCGTCGAACGCGGCGTGGCATCGCTTGTGCGGCTTGAGGATGCGGCGCAAATCCTCAATGTTCGCAAATCCGCACGGGAGGCAGCGCAGTCTGCCCGGGCGATGGCGCAAAGCACGTTGGAGCGCACAGAAGCCGCACTGATCATGCCTGATGTGACCTCAGACGGGAACAGTGAATGCTGCATCACATTGCGCGCACCAACAGATGGTGCGGTGCTGTCGGTCGAACATGTCAGCGAACGGCCGGTGCTTGCCGGAGAGACACTCCTGTCCGTCGGAGATCCTTCCGACCTGGAAATCGTGGCTGAAGTCTTGTCGCGCGATGCCGTGCAGATACCAGACGGGGCCAACGCCCATATCGATCGTTGGGGCGGCGATGATCAACTCACCGCGAAACTGCGCCGGATTGATCCCTCCGCGCGCACCGATATCTCAGCTTTAGGCATTGAGGAACAACGGGTCGAAACTGTTTTCGACATCGTCTCGCCCCCCGAAGACCGCGCAGGATTGGGGAATGGCTACGCGCTGCGGCTCTCAATAGTCATGTGGGAGACAGAGGACGCCGTGCAGGTGCCTCTGGGAGCAGTCTTCCGTCTTGGATCAGACTGGGCGCTGTTCAAAGTCGAGAATGGTGTGGCCAATCAAGTCGTGGTCGAAACCGGCGCACGCAACGATCGGATGGTTCAGATCACCTCCGGCCTGCAAGAGACCGACAGCGTGATCGTCCATCCCGGTGACAAGGTCGCGTCGGGGTCGCGCGTTTCATCAAGCAATGACGCAAACGCCACCAGTCGGTGACCGCGTGTCATACGGCTCTTGGTGCTTGCCGGATTTGTTGACTGAAGTGTACTGGCCTTCGAAGCGATGGTCACGAAATCGGACGGCCGGGTCAGGGTAGTTTTGCATGATCATCTGCGCACTGGCCGCGCCGCAGTACTAGCTGGTGTTCTGACCATATCCCGGCCCGTTAAGGTCCAAGCTGAATTCCGCATGTACTGGCGCGGCCATGATGACCCGTCGCTGTTCTAAAGCGACGTCCCATAGGTAAGTTACTCAATGGACAGTACCCAAGAAGTTCGCCAATGACCGTCCAAGTCATTCGGGGTTGTTTGGGCAATCGGAAATAAAGGTCGGGTGTGATGGCCCAGCCGCAGCGACCTGAACCACAAAATCGCGCCTAACGCGTGTCCGCTCTCAATGTGACGGCCTAAACGGTCCGCATTCGCAGCGAACGGCCGCTTCCCGCCATAGGTGCAAAGACATGTTTCCGAGCCATCCCGCGTTAAGCGCTATCTCTGAGATAACGTCGATTGAACTGGCCGCGATCAACTCGTCAATTCGGCCAATTTTCACAATAGTCAACATATAGAAAAGGCGCCCAATGGGCGCCTAGATTTTGTACTGACAAATCCGTCGCGGGATCCTTGCCCCGATTTCGAGACAGCTTTGCCTCGATTTACACAAAATCAGTGGGTCCAAGCGCCCTTGCGGTCGACCGCAAAATTCTCAGCATAACCACGGGGGCGGATGTTGGGTTTGCGCTTGTTCGGGGTGAGCTGGATCACCTCGATGCCGTGTTCCTTGGCATAGGCTTTCGCCGCATCGAGCGAGTCGAACTTAAGGCGCACCTGGCTCTGAGTGTCCGACGACGATGTCCAACCCATTAGGGGGTCAATCTCGCGAGGGCTGTCAGGAGCGAATTCCAGAACCCAGTGACGTGTCTTCGCTGTGCCTGAAGACATTGCGGTTTTCGACGGCTGATAAATCCGGGCGCGCATAGTGTTCACCTGTTTGGCTCTTTTCGGCAGGTATGGGCAAAAACGGCCTGACACGCAAGATCATGTAATTGTCGCAGGTGCCGCTGCCGCAAGTGCAAGCAGGGTGTCATTCACATACGAGCCGCGGGGAGCGAGGGGTGGGTGTGTGCCGCCCGAAAACAAACGATACCAACTGCTTGCGCAAAAAAGGTACTTTGTTCGTACAACTTTTAAAGAAAAAAACTTATCTAAAACCAACCGGCAGGTATCGATCCGTCCAACTGAGATGCGAACACATCTTTTTTTCAATGCTTTAGATCATTCATCGCCCCATATACGACTATGGTTGCATTTCACGCGTTTACTGCCCATTTTGACTTTCCTCCTTTTGAATGCACCTCTTTCCGCAGCAACCGATTCCGCCAGGTGACCCATGCCCGAGACCGAAATCCTTCACGCGCCGGCGCCGGATGTGCGCGCCCGAGACAAGTTGGAAGGCGGCATCCGTTTTCGGATGGACACAGAATTCGAACCGGCCGGCGACCAGCCAACAGCCATCAAGGAATTGTCAGCCGGTGTCCTGAGCGGTGAGCGCGATCAGGTTCTCTTGGGTGCGACCGGGACGGGCAAGACCTTCACTATGGCCAAGGTGATCGAGGAAACCCAGCGCCCGGCGATCATCCTCGCCCCGAACAAGACGCTTGCGGCGCAGCTTTACGGCGAATTCAAAGGGTTCTTTCCCGACAACGCGGTCGAGTATTTCGTCAGCTACTACGATTATTACCAGCCCGAAGCCTATGTGCCTCGGTCCGACACCTATATCGAGAAGGAATCGCAAATCAACGAACAGATCGACCGGATGCGCCACTCGGCGACACGGGCGCTTCTGGAGCGGGACGATGTAATCATCGTGGCATCGGTGTCGTGCATCTACGGTATCGGTTCGGTCGAGACCTACGGCGCGATGACCCAAGACCTGCACGTCGGCAAAAGCTACGACCAGCGCGCGGTCATGGCCGATCTGGTGGCGCAGCAGTACCGTCGTAACGATCAGGCGTTCCAGCGCGGTTCATTCCGGGTGCGAGGCGACTCGCTCGAAATCTTCCCGGCGCACCTTGAAGACAGGGCTTGGAAACTGTCGTTCTTCGGTGACGAACTTGAGAGCATCACCGAATTCGACCCCCTGACCGGAGTAAAGACCGACAGTTTCGAACGTATCCGCATCTACGCCAATAGCCACTACGTGACACCGAAACCAACGATGCAACAGGCCATCGTGGGGATTAAAAAGGAGTTGCGTCAGCGGCTTGATCAATTGGTGAACGAGGGCAAACTTCTTGAGGCACAACGTTTGGAGCAGCGGACGAATTTCGACCTTGAGATGCTGGAGGCTACCGGTGTTTGCAACGGGATCGAAAACTATTCGCGGTATCTGACGGGTCGCGCACCCGGCGAACCGCCCCCCACCCTGTTTGAATTCATCCCCGATCACGCCATCGTCTTTGCCGACGAAAGCCACGTCAGCGTTCCGCAGATCGGTGGCATGTACAAAGGCGACTACCGCCGCAAGTTCACGCTGGCTGAACACGGGTTTCGCCTGCCCTCTTGTATGGACAACCGCCCACTCAAGTTCGAGGAGTGGGACGCGATGCGCCCGCAATCGGTGTTCGTGTCTGCAACTCCCGCCAAATGGGAAATCGAACAGACCGGGGGGGTCTTTGTTGAACAGGTGATCCGCCCGACGGGTCTCTTGGACCCGGAGGTCGAAATCCGCCCTGTCGAGATGCAGGTGGACGATCTTCTGGACGAAATCCGCAAGGTGGCCGCCGACGGCTATCGCACGCTGGTTACGACGCTTACCAAACGGATGGCCGAGGATCTGACCGAATACCTGCACGAACAGGGCATCCGCGTGCGCTACATGCACTCTGACATCGACACGATTGAACGGATCGAGATCCTGCGCGACCTGCGGCTTGGTGCGTTTGACGTTCTGATCGGGATCAACCTTCTGCGCGAAGGTCTCGACATTCCGGAATGTGGGCTGGTCGCCATTCTGGATGCGGACAAGGAAGGGTTCCTGCGCTCTGAGACCTCTTTGATCCAGACCATCGGTCGGGCGGCGCGGAACGCTGAAGGCCGCGTTATTATGTATGCCGACCGGATCACTGGCTCGATGGAGCGCGCCCTTGGTGAAACCAACCGCCGCCGTGCCAAGCAGATCGCCTATAATGAAGAGCACGGGATCACGCCGGAAACGGTCAAGAAGAATGTCGAAGACATTCTGGCTGGGCTCTACAAGGGCGACGTGGACATGAACCGCGTCACCACCAAGATCGACGACAAGATGCAGGGATCGAACCTTCAGGCGGTGCTTGAAGGGTTGCGGACGGACATGCGCAAGGCGGCGGAAAACCTCGAATTCGAAGAGGCCGCCCGTCTGCGGGACGAGATCAAGCGGCTTGAGGCGGTCGATCTGGCGATTGCAGACGACCCGTTGGCGCGTCAGTCCGCCGTCGAGGCGGCAGCGGAGGCTGCAGTGAAGTCGACGGGACGATCGACAGCCGGACGACCCGGCCAGCGCGGCGGGAATGTGAAGCGGCGGAAAAGGTGACTCCAAGCTTTGGACTCTGAAGAAACCGCCGCAGGCAACGTGGGTGGATATTTGCCCCTATGCGAAGCCTTCCTGCCAACGCCTCAAAGCTTCACAGCCACGCGACCTTGGCCTACACAGTTCAAACACTCTAGCAAGGTCCAACATCTGTGATCCCTGCTCTACGCGCTTTGATCGTCTGTTGCCTGCTTTTGCAGGGTGCGCCCGTGCGGGCGGAGATGACATGTGCTGCGCCACCGTTTGACCAAGACACGCGGATCGCGGCGATTGTGGAGAGAACATCCGAAACCGTACGGGGATTCGACGGTCTGGAAGCTACGCTGAACACGACACTTGGCGGGATCTGCATTTCGGATCACCTGCACGTCGCCCGCGGGTATTTCGAACCTGACACCCGTCGCATCGTGCTTGCCCCCGAATTGGAGGGCGGATTGCTGCAGGCGGTGATGGTTCACGAATTGCGACATGCGGAACAACATACGCTTGGGCTGTGCCCAACTTTGTCACTGGGGATGAAAGATTACGCGCAGGCCGTGTTCGCGATGGAGGCTGACGCCACTGTCACCAATCTCGTGGTCGCGAGCCATTTGAAGGCCGAAGGGGATCCAGCGATGTGGATGGCCTTGGAGAACTGGCCAATGCAGTCGGATATCGTGGACGTTTTTGCTGCCTCTCTCGAAGAGACTGGCAACCTGTCTCTGGCGGCACATGCTGCGTTCGACGCGTGGTTCGATGGCGAGGTCCGCACACATGCCTATTACGTGGCAAGCTGCCTCGATTACCTAGACCAGACCGAAAAAGCGCATCTGCTGCCGCAATACGACCGCGTTGCGCCGGATTTCCTGACCCGGCTTTGCACGCTGCCAGATGGCACCGGCTACGCCTGCAACTTGCCTTTAGAGTGAACGCCTCGGCTTGGACATCATAAGTCCAGCCCGCACCGATCACGCAGGCGTCAGATGAAGGGCAGAAATGGCACGCCACACGCGCTCAGTGTCATCAATACTCCCAATGCGAACCACACACGCATACCGCCTCCAATCATCGGATCTTGTATCTGTCCTAGGCGAGAAAGTGCGCGAAGTCGAACGGGTCTTTGTACCACACCACAGAGTGGCCTGCCGAGGAACAAGGGGGACACGGCGATCCGGCGACACTTCCGATCCGCCCTTACATTCAGACTGGCTCAAATTCCGCGACACGCTACCATAGCGATATGCGTGCATTTGCCTTTGCCTTGTTCTGTCTGACAGTTGCCACTCCGGTGGCGGCATGGGAATTCACGCCTGTCCCCATCTGCACCTTGTTCCATCAGGGCGCAGATATGGCGGTGATGGTCACCTACGACCCGAAAGCGGGCGAATACGCCATTCACCTGTCACGCGAAGGCGGCTGGCCCTCGGCAGCGGTGTTTGTCATGCGGTTCGAAGGGCCGCGGTCGCTCACGATCTCGACCACACGCCATTTGATCGAGACCGAGGACACCCGCACCCTGACCGTTCGGGACCGGGGATTTGGCAATGTGCTGAACGGTTTACACTATAACCTCCGCGCGGTTGCCGTGCTGGGCGATCTGGAAGTGCCGGTCTCACTGGACGGGGCGGCGCCGGCGGTCGAAGAATTCCGGGCCTGCCCCAGCGACCAAATGGTTCTTGGCCCCGGCCGCTCTACTGAACCGCAGTCCTGAGCCACGCTTGCGGCAGCGGCGCAGACCGGCTTAGAAGACGCCATGATCCAGCTTCCCATCGACCATGTCCTGCCCGAACTTGTGGCGCATCTACGCGACCGTGGCCGGGCCGTGCTGCAGGCGCCGCCCGGTGCAGGCAAGACCACACGCGTGCCCTTGGCGATGCTGGACGCAGACCTGACACCGCAGCGGATCATTATGCTGGAACCCAGGCGCCTTGCCGCGCGGGCGGCGGCCGAACGCATGGCCGAAACGCTGGGGGAACCCGTCGGTCAAACGGTCGGCTACCGCGTACGCGGAGAGGCAAAACGTTCGGCAAGCACACGCATCGAAGTTGTGACCGAAGGCATCCTGACCCGCATGATCCAGTCGGACCCGGAGTTGGCGGGGATCGGGGCGGTGATCTTTGATGAATTTCACGAACGCTCCCTCAATGCCGATCTGGGGTTGGCTCTGTGTCTTGAGATCGCCGACGCGTTGCGGGGCGACCTGATCCTTGTGGCCATGTCGGCGACCCTGGATGCCGATCCGGTTGCGGCCTTGATGGACGCGCCCATCGTAACGTCGGAAGGGCGCAGTTATCCTGTCGATACCCTCTGGTTGGACAAACCCGTTGCGAAGTCGGTTCGCTTTGAAACCGCGATGGCCGATCTGATCTGCCGCGCGGCCAACGAGACCGAGGGCGGAATCCTCGCGTTTCTGCCAGGCGAAGGCGAGATACGTCGGGTACAGTCACTGATCGAAGGAGCTTTGCCAAAGGTCTGCCACGTGCGGCCACTATACGGCGCAATGCCGTTCAAAGCCCAGCAGGAGGCCATTCGACCCGAGACCATGGGGCGCAAAGTGGTTCTGGCCACGTCGATTGCCGAAACATCGCTGACCATCGAAGACATTCGGGTCGTCGTGGATGGCGGGCTGGCGCGTCGGTCCCGGTTCGATCCGGGGTCCGGCATGTCACGGCTTGTCACCGAGAAGGTCACGAAAGCCGAAGCCCTTCAACGTGCAGGCCGCGCAGGACGGATTGCACCGGGCGTTGCCTATCGGCTTTGGACCAAAGGCGAGGACGGGGCGCTTTCAGCATTTCCGCCAGCGGAGATCGAGGCCGCCGATCTTGCCAGCCTCGTGCTCGAATTGGCCCTGTGGGGCGCGCAACCAGGTGATCTGGCCTTTCTCACACCACCGCCGGACGGCGCATACGCTGAAGCCCAGTCGCTGTTACACATGTTGGGCGCCTTGGATGCCGACAATCGGATCACGGAACATGGCCGCACGCTCTGCGCACTGCCCTTGCACCCGCGATTGGCCCACATGGTCGGCATCGCCGGGGCCGACGCGGCTCCGCTAGCGGCACTGCTGGCCGAGCGCGACCCGGTTCAGGGGTGCGGTGTTGATCTCAACCTTCGTATCGAAGCCATGCGCGACGCCAAACGTTTTTCGCAGCAGCGACACGCAACACTCAATCGCGGCGCATTAGAGCGCATTCGCATCGAAGCCAAACGCCTTGAAAAGATGGCCCCGAAGCGCAGTAACCCATCATTGAGCATTGGCGAGATGGCCGCCCTGGCCTACCCGGACCGGATCGGTCTGCGTCGGAAGGGTGATGCGCCGCGCTATCAGTTGTCAGGCGGCAAAGGCGCGGTGATGGACAATGGTGACGCGCTTGCCGGAGCGCGGTTGATCGTGACCACCGATCTGGACGGCAATCCACGCGAGGCACGCATCCGACAGGCCATCCAGGTGACCGACAGCACGGTCCGCGCACTGTTCGCGGATCAGATCGGTTGGGTCGACATCTGCGAATGGTCGAAACGCGACCGGCGTGTGATTGCGCGGCAGCAAGAGAAATTCGGAGCGATCGCTCTGGATGACCGGGTCTGGAAAGATGCATCGACTGAGCAGATCGCATTTGCGATGCTCGACGGTGTGCGGGATCTGGGGCTGGCACCGGCGATGAGTGATGCTGCGCGTCGTTTTATTGCGCGGGTTGCGCTGGGGCGCGATGCGGGGTTGTCTCTACCAGACATGTCGGACAAGGGGTTGTTGGCAACTCTCGACGATTGGCTGCTCCCACATTTGAGTGGTGTTCGAACTGCGGAGGACTGGAAACGGTTTGACGTTTTACCCGCCCTGCGCGCCATGCTGGATTGGTCACAGATGCACGAGCTCGACCAGCTGGTCCCCGGCAAATTCACAACGCCCCTCGGGCGCGACATTCCCATCGACTATTCGGGCGAACATCCGGAAATCTCACTCCGGCTCCAAGAGATGTTCGGCCAGAAAACGCACCCTTGCGTCGGCAAGACCCCCTTACGCGTGACGCTTTTGTCGCCAGCGCAGCGTCCGGTGCAGACAACACTCGACCTTCCCGGCTTTTGGTCCGGCTCTTACGCGGATGTGCGCAAAGACATGCGTGCGGCCTATCCGAAACACCCCTGGCCCGAAGACCCGACGCAAGCCGACCCAACCTTGCGCGCCAAGCGCAAACAGGGAAACTGACGGGACAGCGATCGCCGGAGAGCGAAATGTTGATCACCCTGATCGACGACATCGTAGCGGAGCCTCCGTTCCACTACATCCAGTTCGGTAGCAAAGTTGACGCGTCAGCCGACCCGCGCACTTGCCGAAACAGCGGAACCGCCGTACATGCGGCCCATGCTTGATGATGCTGACGATATACACCCTCTGTTCTACGGTGCGCCGAAATCCACCGAGTTCAAGAAGCTGCGCAAACGCATCGTGCAAAACGTGCGTGAAGCCATCGAGCATTATGGCATGGTCGAGCGTGACCCAGCCAAAACGCCGAAATGGCTGGTCTGCCTGTCGGGCGGAAAAGACAGCTACACCCTGTTGGCCGTTCTCTATGAACTGAAATGGCGCGGGCTGCTTCCTGTCGATCTCCTCGCATGTAATCTTGATCAGGGACAACCTGGCTTTCCAGCGACAGTCCTGCCGGAATTCCTTGAAAAGATGGGGGTTCCGCACCGGATCGAGTATCAGGACACGTATTCGATTGTGGTCGACAAGGTTCCTCAGGGGCGCACCTTTTGCGCACTCTGTTCCCGCCTGCGTCGCGGCAACCTCTATCGCATTGCACGCGAAGAAGGGTGTGATGCAGTGGTTTTGGGCCATCACCGTGATGACATTCTCGAAACCTTTTTCATGAACCTGTTTCACGGAGGCCGCCTTGCGACGATGCCGCCGAAACTGGTTAACGAGGAAGGTGACCTCTTCGTGTACCGTCCGCTTGCACATGTGGCAGAGGCGGATTGCGAGAAATTCGCCACGTCGATGCAATATCCGATCATCCCCTGTGACCTGTGCGGTAGCCAGGACGGCCTGCAACGCCAACAGGTGAAAGCCATTCTTGATGGGTGGGAGAAGAACAGCCCAGGCCGGCGGCAGGTGATTTTCCGGGCACTCACAAACGCGCGGCCTTCACACCTTTTGGACAGTGATCTTTTTGATTTCAAAGGCTTGTCGCTTCGATCAGAAGAAGACAGCGACAATTCGCAGGATATTCGCATGCTGCGTTAAAGCTTCGCTTACCCTCCCGCGCGATGCTGCCCGAAATTTGACTTTGGGCACACCAGCGATGCGAAGACTATCGGCACTTTCCACTCTCAGGGGGGCACTGACTAAGGGCTTGTTCGGTCCACAAATGCTCGCGTTCCTGCCAGCACTCTGTCTTTCGGCCTATTGGGTTGGCGGTGAGGCACTGCTGGTGCTCTGCGCCTTGGGTGTGCCGCTGATCTACGCCACATTTGGCGGGGCCGGGCATTGGTTTGAGGCGCCAGCACCCCAGACGCGCGGACCGAGCCTTCACACCGTGGCTCAGGAATTTCTCGAGATTGCGCAGCACAATGGGCAGACCACGGCCTGTCTCCAAATCACTATCCCCGACATTGCTCAGTTGACCGAACGTCTTGGGTCGGACGCTTCTACCGAAATCTGCGGATTGCTCACCGCGAGGATAAAGTCCTCTCTGCGCCCATCGGACCATGTTTTCCACGATGGGAAGCATCAGTTCACGATCCTGATTTCCCCCGGATATCGGCTTCGGATCGACGGTCTTGTCGACTTGGGCAACCGACTGCGCAAGGTTTTGGAAAGTCCGGTGGCCGTGAACGGCGCACCGCAGGCAATGTCGGCCTGTATCGGCATTGCTTCATCCCTGAGTTTTGGCCGCAATATCACCGCTGAAGCATGGTTGTCTTCCGCGACTGATGCGATGGACGAAGCCGTGCTGGCCGGGCACAGCGCGACACGCCTCTGGTCCGATCGGCTTTCGCGCCACAACAAGTGCCGCTCTGATCTGCAAACAGATTTCATTGCTGCGCTCGACCAAGGGTTAATCCGCGCGGTGTTCCAACCTCAGATCAGTGTCCGAACCGGCAATGTGGTGGGCATGGAGGCCTTTGCACGCTGGGAGCACCCGACGCGCGGCGTGTTGACTGCATCTGAATTTCTGGACGCTGCGCGTGACAGCGGGCAGTTGCCGCGCATGGGGCGCACGATCTTTCTCCAGGCTGTGAACGCCCTGACGGATTGGGGCGCAGCCGGTTTCGAAGTGAAGAGTGTGAGCGTCAATCTCTCGGTAGAAGAGTTGCGAGACCCCGATATTGCCTCTCGCATCAAAGGTGATCTGGAGCGATGTACCCTGCCCGCGCACCGCGTTGTGTTCGAGGTGCCCGAAACCGTTTTGGTGCCGGATGGCGATGACATGACACGCCGCAACATCACCGCTTTGGCAGAGCTTGGTTGCAGGATTGACCTTGACGGGTTCGGAACGGGAGGATGCAACGTCATTGCCCTGCAGGCCACCCCTCTGACCCGCGTCAAGCTTGACAAAAGCCTCGTTCGGAACGTCGCGACCGCAGAAGACAAGAAACGCGCACTTGATGCGCTAGTCGGACTTTGTAAACGACTGGAGCTTCCCATTTTGGCAACCGGTGTCGAAAGCCATGAAGAAAATGGCGTGCTTCGAGAGCTCGGCTGTGACGTTGCGCAGGGCCACCTTTTTGCAGAACCCGCAAGTGCAGACGACATCAAACTCTGGCTGGCCGATCGGCATGAAGAGTACCGCAAGGCTAACGACGCGAAGATCCGCCGGATTAAGTAGGTGCGCAGGCAGTGACAGTTGCCATCACAAGACGCTGAACAAATGCCGCACCGGTCCCGTCTTTCCTGTGAATCCGCTTGACCTTCATGCACAGTGCCTGTTGAACGCACCGGTAATCTCAAAACCACAGGCGGCGGGCCCCTATGGACGATCAGAACAAGAACCTTCTTATCGCAACAGCACTGAGCTTTGCGGTCATCCTGATATGGTTTGTCTTGTTTCCACCGCCCGAGCCGACCGTCGATCCCGATGTGGCCGTCATTGCTGGGACCGAAGGCACAACTCCGACCATCGCAGCGACCCCAGACGCTGCTCCCGGCAGCGCGCCGGCGGTAACCCAGACCGGGCCAAGCCCTGTTGAGGACGCACCGCGCGTTCCGATCGAAACCGATCGTGTTGTCGGGTCGATCTCGCTTGTCGGTGGACGGATCGATGACCTGTCGCTCAAGAATTACCGCGTCAGCCTTGCCGATGATGCGGACGTGGTTCACCTGCTGAATCCCGTTGGCTCTGACCGACCCTACTACGCCCTCTTCGGCTGGGCACCCGGTGGAGGTCTGACGCTTGAGGATGTGCCCAGCGTCACCACCAACTGGACCGTCGAAGAGGGCGAAACACTGACCGCCGACAGCCCGATCACACTGCGCTGGGACAGCCCCAACGGCACCATCTTCCGGCGCCTGATCGAGATCGACGACGACTTCATGTTCACGGTGACCCAATCGGTCGAAAATGCCAGTGATGCGGCGCTGACCATGGCGCCTTACGGCCTGATCGCCCGGCATGGCGAACCCGTTGATCTCAAGAACTTCTTCATTCTACATGAAGGTGTAGTCGCCATGGCCGACGGCACACTGGCCGAGATCGACTATTCCGACATCACGGATCTCGCCGTGAACCCTGCGGAAGGTGCGCGGGCCGAGGTGACGCAGGTCACCGAAAACGGCTGGATCGGCTTTACTGACCACTACTGGATGACCACGCTGATCCCGGAAAACGGTACACCGTTCCGGCAGGTCGCGAAATACAGCGATGCCAGCAATATATACCAGACCGAGGCTGTTCAGCCGACGGTGACCATTGCGCCGGGCGAAACACAGGAAGTGTCGACTCAACTCTTTGCCGGTGCAAAGGAATGGGACACCATCCGCGAGTATCAGAACCGCGGCGTCGACCGGTTTATCGACAGCATCGACTGGGGTTGGTTCTTCTTCCTGACAAAGCCGATCTTCTGGCTGCTGCACAACCTGAACCTGCTGATCGGCAATATGGGCTGGTCCATTATCGGCCTGACACTGATCATCAAGGCGATCCTCTTCCCGCTGGCGTACAAGTCCTACGTCTCGATGGCGAAGATGAAAGAGCTTCAGCCCGAGATGGAAAAGATCAAGGAGCGTTCCGGCGACGACCGTCAGAAGCTTCAGCAGGAGATGATGGAGCTTTACAAGAAAGAAAAGGTAAACCCGGCTTCGGGCTGCCTGCCGATCCTTCTCCAGATCCCGATCTTCTTCTCGCTCTACAAGGTGATTTTCGTCACGCTTGAACTGCGCCACGCGCCTTGGCTTGGCCCGTTCCAGGATCTGTCGGCACCAGACCCCACATCGATCATGAACCTGTTCGGCCTGTTGCCCTGGGCCGCGCCGACACCGGGATCGCTGCTCGCGCTGATCTTTATTGGTATTCTGCCGCTGCTTCTGGGTATCTCGATGTGGCTGCAACAGAAACTGAACCCGGCGCCCACTGACGCGACACAGGCCATGATCTTTGCGTGGATGCCGTGGGTGTTCATGTTCATGCTCGGCGGTTTTGCCAGCGGTCTTGTGGTCTACTGGATTGCGAACAACACGATCACCTTTACCCAGCAGTACCTGATCATGCGCTCGCAGGGCTACAAGCCGGACGTCTTCGGAAACATCAAATCGAGCGTAAAGCGCAAACCTAAAACAGGCGCAAAATGACCGCTACCGTCACCGAGATCTGGCGTCACCCGATCAAAAGCCATGGCCGGGAAAAGCTGGACTCGGTGACGATTGCGACGGGCGGGACAATCCCGTTCGATCGCGTGTGGGCGGTTGCGCATGAACGGTCCAAAGCCGACGGATCAGAATGGGTCAGCTGCGGGCATTTCTGCCGGGTGGCCAAGCTGCCAAGCCTGATGGCGGTCACTGCCCAGTTCGACGAAGCATCCGGCCAGATCACGCTCCGCCATCCCCATGCGGACGATCTGACCTTTCAGCCTGAGAAAGACAGCGAGGCGTTCATCGCTTGGGCCAAAAGCCTCGTACCCGATGACACACTGCAACCCACGCGACTTGTCAAAGCGCAGGCGCAGGCGTTTACCGACAGCGACTTTCCCAGCGTAACGCTGTGCAATCACGCCTCGCATCGCGCGGTGGAACAGCGCGTCGGGCGGCCCTTGTCGCATCTGCGGTGGCGCGGAAATATCTGGATCGACGGACTTGCGCCGTGGGAAGAGTTCGATTGGGATGACCGCGAAATTCGGATCGGCGAGACATTGCTGCGTGTTCGCGAACGCACGGATCGCTGCAAGTCGACCCATAGTAACCCGGAGACCGGGCAGCGGGACGCGGATGTTCTGGGCGCTCTGGATAGCTGGGGCCATCAGGACTTTTCGGTTCGGGCCGAAGTGCTTGAGGGTGGCGTTGTGAAAACTGGCGACGAGGTGACCCGTGTCTGACATGCAGCTTCCCTTTCCCCTTTCGGAAGAACCCGACGAGCTCAGCCTAGAAGTTGGGCGCAAGCTCTTTGCCGGTGATGTCGATTTCCTCAAGGGCGTTGTCGCCATGTCCGGTCTGCCACCGGATGACCGGATCGAGGTGTGCTTCGCCGGACGATCGAATGTCGGGAAATCATCCTTGATCAACGCGATCACTGGCCGCAAGGCGCTGGCCCGGGCGTCGAACACGCCAGGACGGACGCAAGAGATCAACTATTTCACCCTTGGTGACGAACGGTATCTCGTCGACCTGCCCGGCTATGGCTATGCCAACGCGCCGGTCAAGGTCGTCGAGAAATGGCAGGCACTGCTCAAGCAGTACCTGTCCGGCCGTGCCAGCCTGCGTCGCGCTTTTGTTCTGGTAGATAGCCGTCACGGGATCAAACCTGTGGACGAAGAGATCATGACCCTGCTCGACAAAAGCGCGGTCACTTTTCAGGTTGTCCTGACCAAGGCTGACAAGATCAAGCCGTCACAGTATGATAGCGTCTTGAAACAGGTGCGAGGCAAGCTGGCAAAACACCCGGCGGCCTATCCTGAGCTGGTGCTGACCAGCAGCGACAAGGGTGAAGGTATCGCCACCTTGCGCAGCATCATCGCCGGGATCGCGTGATCGCAAAAGGCTTGCCTCTGGGGAAGCCATGACGCACACAAGGTGAGTGCCGGGCGCAGGTCCGGTTTGGATCGAGAACAGACATGAAATCCCGAGATATGCACCACGACTGGATCGCAACCGCCCGCACCCTCTCAGAAGCACTGCCATTCATGCAGCGCTACGCAGGGGCCATTGTGGTGGTCAAGTTTGGCGGCAACGCGATGGGCGATGAGGCCGCAATGGCAGAATTTGCGCGTGACATCGTTCTGATGCGCCAGGTCGGCATCAACCCGATTGTCGTCCATGGCGGCGGGCCGATGATCAACGACATGCTGAACAAGCTTGGGATCAAGTCGGAGTTCGTGCGCGGCAAGCGCGTGACAGACAAAGCGACCGTCGAAGTGGTCGAGATGGTTCTGACGGGTCTCGTGAACAAACGCATCGTACAGGCGATCATGGACGAAGGCGGGCGCGCTGTGGGCCTGTCGGGTAAGGACGATGACCTCATGGTCTGCGAGGCGGACGATCCCGAACTCGGGTTTGTCGGTCGCCCGGTCGAAATGAACCCGCAGGTGCTGCGTGACCTGTTCAAAGCGGGAATCATCCCCGTTGTCGCCCCCGTAGCGACGGGCATGAACCCCAACGAGACCTTTAACGTGAACGGAGACACCGCCGCTGGCGCTATCGCCGGAGCATTGAAGGCCGACCGTCTGCTTCTGCTGACCGATGTCAGCGGCGTGAAGGATGCCAGCGGCAATGTCGTGACCGCGATGACCCCGGAAGAGGTCTCCGCCATGATCGACGACGGCACCATCGCGGGCGGCATGATCCCGAAAACGGAAACCGCGCTGAAAGCAATCGAAGAGGGCGTGCGCGCGGTTGTCATTCTGGATGGGCGTGTGGCCAATGCCTGCCTGCTGGAACTGTTCACCGAACACGGCGCAGGATCACTGATCCGTCCCAAACGGTGACTCTAACAGAACTGGACGCTTTAGCCCGGGAGGTCGGACTTGCACTGCGGGGTGCGTTTCACCCGACTGAACAAGATGGTGCGCCAGACGGCACCCAGACGCTTGTCTTGCTGGGGCCGGACGAACCTGCGTTCTGGGAAACCTTTACGGCGTCTGACGAATACCGCGATGGTCAGCCAGATTCGCTGGATCGGTGGTCTAGACGGGTAGCCACAACAGTGGCGAGCCCTTTCCGGGGCACCGTGATCCTGCCCTATGACGGCCCGCCCTATGCGCCGTTCCTACGCTGGGCGGACCGTAGCGGCGAAAGCTGGTCATCGCCCGTGGGCTTGCTTGTCCATCGCACAGCGGGCCTGTTCATCAGCTTCCGTGCCGCGCTCGCACTCCCGATCCGGCTCGACTTGTCGCAGCAGAACTCAAGCCCGTGCCTGTCCTGCGCCACGCGTCCCTGCGAGACCGCTTGTCCCGTAGGGGCACTGGCACCGGGGAGAGAGTACGACGTTCCGGCGTGCATGGCGCATATCAGGTCCGACGAAGGAACAACGTGTAGAAACGGCTGCCTCGTACGCCGCGCCTGCCCGGTGTCACAGGAGTTTGGCCGCCTGCCGGAACAATCCGCTTTCCACATGCGCGCATTTTTGGGAGAGTGACATCCATCCCAAAAGAAGGCGTGACCCACTGTGAAACGACTGATCCTCATGCGTCATGCCAAATCGGATTGGTCAGCCAGCGGCGACGATCACAGCAGGCCGTTGAATGCGCGGGGCACGGACAGCGCACCAGCTATGGGCCGCTGGCTCGCCGAGCATGGCTGGCTGCCGGACGAGATACTGTGTTCCTCTGCAACGCGTACCCGTCAGACCTTGGCGCTTCTTGACCTTCCGCAGGTTCCGACACGGTTCGAACGGGTGCTTTACCTCGCTGAACCGGATGAGATCCTCGAAACGGTGCAAACGGCGACGGCGGACACAGTTCTGGTCTTGGGGCACAATTCCGGGATTGCGGAATTTGCTCATCAACTGATTGACGACTGGCCCGAGCATCCGCGCTTCGACGATTACCCGACATGCGCGACCACCTTGATCACATTTGAAGTGACAGACTGGACCGCACTGCGCTGGGGTATGGGGCGATGCGAAGACTTCGCGATCCCGCGAGAGGTCATGTCACCAGAAGACTCCGACTGAGCCACGAATAGAAAAACGCCCCGGATATGCTCCGGGGCGTTTTGTTTTGTTGTGCAGAGTATCAGTGACCGAGGATCTGGCTCAGGAAGAGCTTGGTCCGTTCGTTTTGCGGATTGTTGAAGAACTCTTCGGGTTCGTTCTGTTCCACAATCTGGCCTGCATCCATAAAGATCACACGGTTTGCGACCTGACGGGCAAAGCCCATCTCGTGGGTCACGCAGAGCATGGTCATGCCCTCTTCCGCGAGGCTCACCATCGTGTCGAGCACTTCCTTGATCATTTCCGGGTCGAGCGCCGATGTCGGTTCATCGAATAACATGATGCGCGGACGCATGCACAGCGAGCGGGCAATCGCCACACGCTGCTGCTGACCACCTGAAAGCTGGCCGGGGTACTTGTTGGCCTGCTCGGGGATTTTCACCTTCTCGAGGAAGTGCATAGCCGTTTCTTCGGCCTCGCGCTTGGGGATCTTACGAACCCAGATCGGGGCCAGTGTGCAGTTCTCCAAGATGGTCAGATGCGGGAACAGGTTGAAGTGCTGGAACACCATCCCGACTTCGGAACGGATGGTGTCGATGTTCTTGATGTCCGAGGACAGCAAAGTGCCATCAACCGTGATCGAGCCCTTCTGGTGCTCTTCCAGAGCGTTGATGCAACGGATCAGTGTCGACTTGCCGGACCCGGAGGGTCCCGCAATCACGATCCGTTCGCCCCGGTTCACGGTCAGGTCGATGTCACGCAGAACGTGGAACGACCCGTACCACTTGTTCATCTTTTCAATCTGGATCGCCACCTCATCCGAGACAGCCATTTGTGCATGTGCAGTATCAGCCATGGTTTGGCCTCCTGTTTCTTGCCCTATCGCAATTGCGGATTGCGGGCATTATCGGTGATCGGTGGCAAGCTGACGCTCGAGCCACTGCGAGTATTTCGAAATGCTGAAGCAGACGATGAAGAACAAGAAGACCGCAAAGCCCCAGAGTTCCCAATAGACGCCGTTCCATTCTGTCGATGCGAGGATCGGCCCGCGGATCATCCCCACGAGGTCGAACATCGAAATCACCGACACAAGCGTGGTGTCCTTGAACAGCCCCACCGCCACGTTCACGATCCCGGGAATCGAGATCTTCAGTGCCTGCGGGAGAATGATCAGACGCATCGACTGCGCGTAATCGAGACCAAGGCTGTCCGCCGCTTCGTACTGGCCACGTGGCAACGCCGCCAAACCACCCCGGATCACCTCCGCGATATATGCGGCCGAGAACATTGTGATCATGATGATGACCCGCAGAACGAGGTCGATATTCGAGCCCGGCGGGAAGAAGTAGGCGAGAACCACGTTCGCAACGAAGAGCAGGGTGATGAGTGGCACACCCCGGATGAACTCGATGAAGATCACACAGATCCACTTGATGATCGGCATGGACGACTGACGACCCAAGGCCAGCATGATTCCAAGCGGCAGGGACAGCGACACGCAGACCGTGCCGAGGATCATGTTCAGCATGAAGCCGCCCAGATCACGCGACTGGATCGCCTGCAACGCCAGCACATCCGGCATGGACGCCGGAATGACGCCGCCTGCCCAGATCACCACGATGGCCGCGACGATCCCCGCCAACATACCCATGGCAAAGCTCTGGCGTTCGAACTGTTTGAAAGCGAAATAGCCGGCAATCAATCCGACGAGAACCATCAGCGGCGCAAGCAATGTGCCGCCCCAGATCAGCCAGTAGGCCAGGAACGGGTAAATCCCTGTGAAAATCAGCAGTTGCCGCGGCGCCTTCGGATAGAGGACCGGGGCAATCGCCACGATCAACATGAAGAAGGCCAGAGTCGGACGCCAATAGGCTTCGGGCGGATAGGTGAAGCCAAAGAGCAGCTGGTTCCAGCGTTCGGTCAGAACCGAGAAACACGCGCCTGTCGCGCCGTCGAGTATCTCGCGACACTCGGCAAGCGAATTGGTGGTCCAGATTCCGTTGGCGAACCAAGGGAATGCCCCGGTCACGATCTTAAAGATGAAGTAGACCGACACAATTGTCAGGATTGAGTTGAACCAACCTTTGAACAGGTTTTCCCGCATCCACTTGATGACACCGGCCTCAGAGGCGGGCGGTGGCTGCTCGGGTAGCATCGTGTCGCGCACGAAGGCAACGGACTGTGCATGTGTATCTGACATCTCAGCGCTCCTTCAGCTTAACGGCATTGTTGTAGACGTTCATGATCGCCGAAATCCCGAGCGAGATGGCGAGATAGAACAGCATGAGTAGGAAGATCGCTTCGATCGCACGGCCGGTCTGGTTCAAAGTAATGCCCCCCAGCGTACCGGTCAGGTCCATGTAACCCACCGCAATCGCCAGCGACGAGTTCTTGGTCAGGTTCAGATACTGAGAAATCAGGGGCGGAATGATCACACGCAGCGCCTGCGGCAGCACGACGAGGTTCATGATCCGACCCGGACGCAGGCCCAAGGACGCGGCCGCCTCGGTTTGGCCCTTGCTGACGGCGAGAATACCTGCGCGGACGTTTTCCGCGATGAAGGCCGCGGTGTAGATCGACAGGGCAAACCAGAGCGCAATCAGTGAGTTGCGCATAAAGATCCCGCCCTGGAAGTTGAACCCCTTGAGTTCAGGGTATTCCAGAGAAATCGGCCGCCCGAGGATGAAGTAGGCGATGATCGACGGGATGAAGAAAATCGCCAGCGACGGCCAGAAGGTCGGGATCAGTTGCCCACGCTCGTAAAGCGCTTTCTTGGCGTAGTTGCGGAACGCGAAAATACCCGCTATCGAAGCAAGGAAAACGGCGACCACAACACCCGAACCGGCGCCGAACACAGGTGCGGGCAGATAGAAGCCACGGCCCGTGAACGCGAACATGCCAAGCACCATCGACGCTTCGGCGTCATCGCCACGGAAGTCACGCGGCTGCGGCAGAACGGCGATGAAAACCGCCATGATAATTAGGATCCAGATCAAAACCGGAACGTTTCTGAAGATTTCGACATAGATCGACATCAATTGGCGCACGAGCCAGTTGTTGCTCAACCTCAGGACGCCAACAACAACTCCGATGATCGTCGCCATGATACATCCCAGAAAGGCGACAAGCAGGGTGTTCAGCACCCCAACGAGCGAGGCTTGCCAATGAGTCGATTGGCTGGTGTACGGGATCAGCGTCTGGTTGATGTCGTAACCGGCAGGTTCGCCAAGGAATTTGTACGAGATATTCAGGCCGGCGGCCTGAAGGTTCGCCAAAAGGTTATAGCCCAGATAGGCGAAAGCCAGAATGAGCAGGATCAGCGCGATGAATTGAAACGTATAGGACCGGTAACGCGTGTCGTTGATCAGCATCGACAGCTGAAACGACCCCGACGGTGGGTCTGAAATCGTGGACATTGTTTTATCCCTGTGTATCCGGACTCTCTTGGCGGCGCTTGTCGCGCTCTACTGCCGAATCCGAAGGCTTTTTGTTTGATTTGAAAAAGGGCGCGGAGTGATCCGCGCCCTTTTCCGTAGTCGCTGTATTAGCGGAAGGGCGGGCTGTAGAGCAGGCCACCTTCGGTCCACTGTGCGTTCAGACCACGCGCCAGACCGATCGGTGTGTTCTCACCGATGTTCTTTTCGAACAGTTCACCGTAGTTGCCGCCGGCAGCAATTGCCTTAACGGCCCAGTCTGCATCGAGACCCAGCATCGCGCCGAGCGTACCTTCGGTACCCAGCAGACGGTTGATTTCCGGGTTGCTGCCCGCTGCTGCTGCCAGTTCTGCAACGTTAGCCGAGGTCACACCCAGTTCTTCTGCCGCGATGAGCGCGTTCAGCGTCCAGCGTGCGATGTCGCCCCACTGGTTGTCGCCGTGACGGACGAGCGGACCCAGCGGCTCTTTCGAAATGATTTCCGGCAGAACGACGTGGTCGCCCGGGTTTTCGAAAGCAGCACGTGTCGCGGCGAGACCGGACGCGTCTGTTGTGTAAACGTCGCATGCACCTTCGAGGTACAGCGGCTGTGCTTCAGCGTTGGTTTCGATCGGAACCGGCTCGTAGCTGATGTTGTTTGCACGGAAGAAGTCCGCGAGGTTCAGCTCGGTTGTGGTGCCGGTCTGAATGCAGACAGTCGCGCCGTCGAGTTCTTTCGCCGAGGAAACACCCAGCTCCTTCGGAACCATGAAGCCCTGACCGTCGTAGTAGTTGACGCCAACGAATTCAAAGCCGAGATCGACATCACGCGAGAACGTCCATGTGGTGTTCCGTGCCAGCAGGTCGATTTCGCCGGACGCCAGAGCGGTGAAGCGTGTCTTGCCTGTGGTCGGCACGAATTCAACTGCGGCCGGATCGCCGAGAACGGCGGCGGCGACGGCGCGGCATACGCCTACGTCAAAGCCTTCCCATTCGCCGTTCGCGTTCGGCGCTGCAAAACCGACGAGACCGGTTGTCACACCGCAGTTCAGCTTGCCGCGTGCTTTCACGTCGTCAAGCGTGGCGGCGGACGCAACACCAGCCGAAAGGCCGGCCACGGTCATCGCGCCAAGAATTGCAATTTTTTTCATGTTTACCTCTTCCTGTTTACCCGCACCTTTGAGTGCGGTTTCTGACGAACGCATATGCGCTCATACGACGAAAGTAGGGAACCCCCTACTCGCGATGGCCGTGATTTTGCGGGAATTCAACTGCGAAGGTCAAGCCGCATGGCCTAATTTTTGATCAGAACTCTTCAGATTACCCAGCGTCAGCCCGGCTTTGCTCGTTCAACAATCGCATGAATTCGAAGGCGTGCAAAAAGGCTGCTTTTTTGTACTCGGCCATTTCCATCGCCTCTTCGTCTTCACCCCATTGTTCTTGCTGCCAAATTTCATCGACGCGCGACAATTCCCAAAGCTCTTGATCTGGCTTGAGCTCCGCTTTCGCGGCAAATCCGATGATTAATGAACCGCTGATCGCAACCAGATCGTGAAATGCCGCAAGTTCGAAAACCGTCATATCGTGTACGATTTTCCGCAGTGTCGCCACCGCCTGCGGGTCCTGCGGACTGTGCATGACACCAATCCGAGGCTCCAGACGGGCGCCAAAGGTGTTTACGGCCCACTCCAACAACGGATCCCACGCAGCGGCCTGTCGGGCGACAAGCTCTTCCGGCATGTCCGCGCGGTAGCACAACAGATCGCTGTCGCCATAATCTGCAAGCATATCAGCGACTTCCGCATGCTGGATCGCAACCTTGTCGACAGCCGCATTGGCGGTTCTGGTAAACGGCATGGTGCGCGGGTCAATGCGCTCCTCCTGCGAGTCGAACTCGTGGGCGATTCTCTCGGCGACAACCTGCGTCGGGACATTCAGAACCGCTTTTGCAGGTGTCCGTACCGGACGGCCATCTAAGAAAATCCCGTAACCCTGATCTGTCGCCTTTGTGCTTGCAGATGTCCAAAAGCGTTTCGGTGCCCATTCACTCATGCGCGTTCCTCAATCCAACGTTCCAGTGCGACCATCAACTCATCCGTTGTGTTCACGATCATGTCTGCATCGGCAAGGTATTCGGCGGGGTGATTGCCCCAGGTCACGCCTATAGCGCGAGTGCCGGCAGCCTTGGCCATCATCATGTCATAGCTGGTGTCCCCAACCATGATCGCGTCTTCCGCCGCAACGCCGGTATCGCTCAATGCGGCAAACAACATGCTTGGGTGCGGTTTCGACGGATGCGTATCTGCGACCTGAGTCGACTGGAAATATCCCTCCAACCCATGCTGTGCGATGATCCGGTCAAGTCCGCGGCGCGACATGCCTGTCGCCGTGGCCATCAAAGCGAAGTCTTCGCGACGCAACCGGTCGAGAATGTCGCGAATGCCAGGGAAGAACACTACCTTGGCGTCCTGTCCCGCAGCTGTGTGACGGGCGAACGACGCGGATTTGTAACCGACAGCCAAAGCATTATGCACTGATGTCGGCTGATCCGGCACCAACTGCGCCATCAACTCCGGCAAGGACAACCCAACGCCATGAAGGATGGCATCCCGCGACGGCACTGGAAGCCCAACGCCCGCAAAGGCGGTTTCCATCGCGTCGATGATATGCACCCGACTGTCTACAAGCGTCCCATCGACATCAAACACGACCAGTCGAAGACGGTCGGGCATCAATCGATATCCTCAAACGGGTCAGCAGGCACATCGCGTGGATCCCATTGCAGGAAATTCCAAGTGTGCTCCATGTGTTCGGGTAGAGGGGCAGTAATGGTCAGCTGCGATCCGGTGACCGGATGGCGCAACGAGATCGACCGTGCGTGGAGGTGCAGCTTACGGCTGATACCGCCGCCCAGCATAGCCCCCCACCCATCGCCAAGGTTCTCCTGCCCCGATCCGCCGTACTTGCCATCGCCGATAATCGGATGACCGATTTCCGCCATATGTGCGCGCAGCTGGTGGGTACGCCCGGTGATCGGCACCATCGCCACCCATGCCGCGCGCTTCGCCAGCGCGCTAAGAACGGCGTAGTCTGTCGTCGCATGTTTGGCACCTTCGGTGGTGGCAACGTCACGCGGATGCACAGCGCGCATCTTTTCGTTCTCCCCGCCAGACCCATGCCCCGGCGCCTTGACCAGTCCCAGCTTGATCGTCCCCATCTGCGGTGACGGCACACCTGCCACGGCGGCCCAGTAGATCTTGCGGGTCTCGCGTGCGCGGAACGCCTCGGTCAACGCGCCAGCGACCGCGCGGGTCCGCGCGAGCAGCAGAACTCCGGATGTGTCTTTGTCCAGACGATGCACCAGCCGGGGCTTTTCATCATACCCGAAGGTCAGTGCTTCAGCGAGCCCGTCAACGTGGCGAGTTTGCTTGCTCCCACCTTGGGTCGGCAGACCCGGCGGCTTGTTCAACGCGATGATGTAATCGTCTTTATACAGCACCAGAGATTTCATCATCTCAGCGTCCTTATCGGACACGGCAGGCTTGGGACGCGACTCGACCTCACCCGGCGCTGGCAGCGGCGGGATGCGCACCTCCTGCCCGGTGGCAAGGCGGGTGCTGGCCTTTACGCGGCCCCCATCGACCCGCAGTTCACCTTTGCGGCACATCTTTTCGATCCGCCCCTGCGCAAGATGCGGGAAAAGGCGTTTCAGCCAACGGTCAAGGCGCTGGTCCGAATCCCCCGGCCCAACAGTGATGATCTGAACCTGACTCATGCAAAGACACTCCGTGCCACCAAAAGGCCCAAGGCCAATCCGCCCACCGACAGAACGACCGAAAGCACGACATATAACAGAGCCGAACCCACCTGTCCGCGCTCGATTAACGTCATGGTTTCAAGCGAAAACGCCGAGAACGTGGTAAACCCGCCCAGAACCCCCGTCATCACAAAGGGCGATAAATGTGTGATACCGCGATGGGCTGCAGCGGCAGCAAACACGCCCATCAGAAACGATCCCAGAATGTTGACCGCCATAATGGCGAACGGAAAATCAGTTGGCCCGACAAGGCGCAGAATACCCACCCCGGACAAATACCGAAGGGATGCGCCAATGGCGCCGCCAAGGGCGACAAGGGACAGGGTGGTCAACATGCAGGCTCTCTCGCGCGGCCTCAGAAAGATGTCAAGCAATGGCCCATTGCTCTTTCCAGTGCGCCAACTAAGCTTTTCAACAACAGTATTGGAGGAGCCGACATGCAGCGTCGTCAGTTTTTGGGCAGTCTTGCAGCAGCGAGCCTTTTTCCGCGCGGCGGAATAGCCCAGACGGCCCCGATGCGATTGATCGCGGCGCCGCATCGGCAACAGGTCCTGCCCGTCGGCTATCCCGATACCGCGATGTGGAGCTTTGACGCCACCTTCCCCGGTAAGGCGCTTCGCTTCAAACAGGGGGACCGCCTTGGCATCACCGTGGAAAACCAACTGCCACAGCCGACCTCGGTTCACTGGCACGGCCTGAGACTGGATAACGCCATGGACGGCGTGCCGGGTCTGACACAAGCTCCGATAGAACAGGGCGCGTCGTTTGAGTACGATTTCGCCCTGCCGGATGCGGGCACCTATTGGTACCACAGCCACGCGAAAAGCATGGAGCAGGTCGAACGTGGACTCTACGGCCCACTGATCATTGACGAGACCGAGCCGCCGGACGTGGATCAGGACATAACCCTGATGATCGACGACATTCGGCTAGAGCAGGATGGCAACCTTGCCGCCTTCGACAATTTCCACGACCTCAGCCACGCAGGGCGGATTGGCAATCTCTGGCTTGCCAACGGACAGATCGACCCGGCCTACCCGTTAAAACGCGGTGACCGGGTGCGCCTCAGATTGATCAGCGCCGCCAATGCGCGAGTATTTACACTTGGCTTACAAGGGTTTGACGGCTGGGTCGTGGCGCTGGACGGGATGCCATTGAAAGACCCCCGAACCCTGCCCGAAGAACTTGTTCTTGCCCCGGCCCAGCGGATGGACCTGATCCTCGACGTAACGACCGACAGCGAAGAGGCTTTTCTTATCACGTTCGAGCGCGACGGCGGCTATGCCATCGCGCACTTCCCGGTCACGGGCCCTTCCAAAGCGGCGCGGTCGGAAAAGGTAATCCTGCCGCCAAACCCGGACTTCCCGATTGATCTGGCGAATGCCCGCACGGCAACACTCATGATCGAAGGCGGGGCGATGGGCGGAATGCGCGCGGCTCGCGTCGACGGGCAGGAGTTGGACGCACGCGAACTTGCCGGGCGCGGTCTTTTCTGGGCGCTGAACGGCGTGGCGGGACGGCCCGAGACACCGCTGCTGGATGTCTCGCTTGGGGAAACCGTGCGCATCGGCATGGCCAACAACACGGCTTTCCCGCACGGGATGCACCTGCACGGGATGCATTTCTCGGAAGTGTTCTCCGATGGAACGCTTGGCCCCTTGCGCGATACGATCCTGCTCAACCCGCAAGACACCCGCGAGATCGCGTTTCAGGCGCATAATCCGGGCGATTGGCTGTTCCATTGCCACATGCTCGCGCATCATCAGGCTGGCATGGGCACATGGATCCGGGTGTCAGCCTGACCGATCAGCCGTTTCGCTTGGCGCGCAGTTTGGCGAAATATTCGATGCGCTTTTTCAGGTCGCGCTCGAACCCGCGTTCCACGGGCGCATAGAAGTCCGTGCGCCCCATCGACTCGGGGAAATAGTCCTGCCCGGAAAACCCGTCATCGGCGTCGTGGTCATAGGCATAGCCCGACCCGTAGCCCTGATCCTTCATAAGCTTGGTCGGCGCATTCAGGATGTGTTTGGGCGGCACCAGTGATCCGGTCTTCTTCGCTGCTGCCCGCGCTGCCTTGTAGGCCACGTAAACGCCGTTCGATTTCGGAGCGAGGGCGATGTAGACCAGCGCCTGCGCGATGGCCAATTCGCCTTCGGGGCTACCCAGCCTTTCAAAGGTTTCCCAGCTTTGCAGGCACACCGCCTGCGCCTGCGGATCGGCCAGGCCGATGTCTTCGACCGCCATGCGGGTGATGCGACGCGCCAGATAGCGTGGGTCTTCGCCCGCATCGAGCATCCGCGCAAACCAGTAGAGCGCCGCATCCGGGTCCGACCCTCGGACCGATTTGTGCAGTGCAGAAATCAGGTTGTAATGCGCATCGCCTGACTTGTCGTATTGCGCCGCGCGCTTCATAAGCCGTTGGCCGAGCGCCGCGCTGTCGAGCGGTTTATCGACATGCCATGCCATGACCTGTTCAATCAGGTTGAGCAGCGCGCGACCGTCGCCATCGGCCATCTCAAGCAGGTTTTCCCGCGCCGGACCATCGAGAGGTAGCGTGCGGCCCAGCTCAACCTCGGCCCGTTGCGCCAGTCGCTCAAGATCCGCGAGTTCAAGCCGTTCCAACACGAGAACCTGAGCCCGACTGAGCAAAGCGGCGTTGAGTTCGAATGACGGGTTCTCCGTCGTCGCCCCCACCAAGAGGATCGTGCCATCCTCCATATGCGGCAGGAACCCGTCCTGCTGTGCTTTGTTGAAGCGGTGAATTTCGTCCACAAACAACAGCGTGCCCTGCCCCGCCTTGCGCCGTTGCTTGGCCGCGTCAAAGACTTTGCGTAATTCCGGCACACCAGAAAAGATCGCGCTGATCTGGACGAAATGCAGGTCAGTCTCATCCGCCAGCAGCCGCGCAATTGTGGTCTTGCCGACACCCGGCGGCCCCCAGAAAATCACCGACCCGAGGCTTCCCGCCTCTAGCATCACCGTCAGCGGGGCATCCGGGCCAATAACTTGCGACTGGCCGATCACGTCGGAAAGCTTACGGGGGCGCAACCGATCCGCCAGCGGTCGGGGCGCATCCTTGGTCGCGTCATCCGTATCGAAGAGATCCGCCACCGTTCAGGCCCGGAACCGCAGGATAAGGCGCTGGCCACCACGCTCGGCTTCGATCAACACGTTCGGGGCGGCCTGCCTGAGCGCCGGACCCACATCGGTTGGCGACTGGATAACAAAGCGATCCACCCGGCGGATCACGTCGCCGATCCGAAGCCCAACCCGGCGCCCCAACGGTCCCGGTTCAATCACCACGACGCCATCCTTGTTCAACGGCAGCCCCAGTTGGGCTGACACCGCCGGATTGATCCGCGCCACTTCCAGCCCAGTCAATAGCTCGCGCTCTGACAGAACGCGTGCTTCGCGCGGCGGATCATCGGGCGGCGCGATCAGGTCGACATTCGTGCGGAACAGGTCTCCATTCCGCAGGTACACCATCTCGACCTCTTCTCCCAAACCTTCGACCGACATTCGGAACAACATCTCGGCAGGCGTGTTCACCGGCTTGCCCGCGACCTCGACCACCACATCACCCACGTCAATGCCCGCGGCAGCCAACGGGCTGGCGCGATGCAAAGCGGTGATGATGACGCCTTCGGGACGCAACAAGCCAAGGCCGTCGGACAGGTCTGCATCCACTGGCTGCCCAGTTGCCCCCGCCCAAGGACGCTCAAAGGCAGTCTTACCGTTGCGGGCCTGATCCAGAAATTCGGCAACCAACACAGCTGGAATGGCGAAGCCGATTCCGTTCGATCCGCCCGATCGGGTGAGGATTGACGTGTTGATCCCGATCATCCGGCCCGCGATGTCGATCAGTGCACCGCCGGAATTGCCCGGGTTGATCGGCGCGTCCGTCTGGATGAAATACCCCCGGCCATTGCCCGTCGCGGTGCCAGAGCGCGCGAGGCCCGACACGATCCCCGACGAGACTGTCTGGCCCACGCCGAAGGGATTGCCGATAGCGAGGACCAGCTCCCCGACCTCGACCGTGTCGCTGTCGCGGAGTTCGAGATACGGCATTTCCTCGGCGTCGATCTTGAGGATGGCGAGGTCCGACTCTTCGTCCCCTATCAACACGCGCGCCTGATATTCGCGGCGATCATTCAACACGACTCGAATGTCATCGGCTTGTCCCACCACATGATAATTCGACACGACGAACCCATTCGGTGACACGATCACGCCAGAACCAAGCGAGTTCTGGACCCGAGGGCGCGGCGCGCCGAAGTCTCTGAAAAGCCCGCCAAAAAACGGATCATCCTCGAACGGGCTGCGCCGTGTCTGAACGATGCGACGGGCGTAGATGTTCACGACCGCGGGTGCGGCTTCCTTGACCAAAGGCGCAAAGGAGAGGCTGATTTCAGCGGCAGATTCCGGCACGCGCGGCGCGCTGTCCGATTGCGCAAGCCCCTGCCCGGCCAGAAGGCCAAATGCGACAAAGCATATAATTCTGATCCCAGCCATGGCGTGGATATGTCGCCAGCCCGTGGGTTTTGCAAGTCTGCTTGTAGGGGAAAAACCAGTGGCAGCCCGTAGGGGAATCGAACCCCTCTTTCCAGGTTGAAAACCTGGCGTCCTAACCGATAGACGAACGGGCCACTCTTGGTGAAGCGGTGTTTATGCAATGGCGCGAGGCCATGCAAGTGGAAATTCGAAGGTTTCTTGCTGTTTTTTCTTTCTTTGCGAAAAAAATTTTATCACTTGGTAAAGTTGTTTTAAAACAGATGCTTACCAAATTCGTCAACCAGCAACCGCCGCATCTTCCAGCCGCAACTGCACTGACCGACGGCCGCCCCATTCGTTGATCTCGAGTCGGCCTGCCAAATGGAATCGTGCGCCACCGTGCTGTTCGAGTGTCGGACCCAGCGGTCCGTCGAAAGCCCCGAAGCAAATCGCGTCGATCCGCGCGCCCAGCCCGTCCCCAAAGCTTATCTTGAGATGCGCGCTACCCACACGTTTCGCGAAACCAATCTGCATGTCAGGAAACACAAACCGAGGTGCTGCGGCTCCCGCCCCGAAGGGTCCGGCCTCTTCCAGCATCTCGACCAACTCCGGCGTCGCCGCTCCCGGCATTAAAGGTCCGTCCAAACGCAGATCAGACGCGCCCAACTGGTCTGCGCCCTGCTTTGCGAGAATCTCTGACAAACGCGCCATCGCCGGTTCCAGTTGAGAGCGGGTCAAGGAAAGCCCGGCAGCCATCTTGTGACCCCCACCCTTTTCCAGATGCCCTTCGGCAGCAAGTTTCTGGATTGCGGCCCCAAGGTCGATACCACTCACTGACCGTCCAGAACCCTTGCCCGCATCGCCATCGAACCCGATCACGATGGACGGGCGATTTGTCCGCTCTTTGAGCCGCGAAGCGACAATCCCCACAACACCGGGATGCCAGCCTTCTCCCGCTGCCCAGACAAGCGGCGCGTCAAAGCCGCGCTCTTCGGCCTGCTCCAAGGCTTGTGCCCGCACCGCCTCTTCGATTTCGCGGCGTTCGGTGTTGAGCGCATCGAGCCGTTCGGCAATGGATTTTGCTTCATGCGGATCGGTGCAGGCCAAGAGCCGCGCGCCAAGATCGGCTTTGCCGATCCTGCCGCCCGCATTGACCCTTGGGCCGAGCACAAATCCAAGGTGATAGGATTTCGGAGCCGTATCGAGACGCCCCACATCGCAGAGCGCCACCAAACCCGGGCGCGCTCTTTGCGCCATGACTTTGAGCCCCTGCCGCACCAACGCCCGGTTCACGCCTTTGAGCGGAGCAACATCGGCCACTGTGGCCAACGCCACAAGATCGAGCATCGACATGAGGTCCGGTCCTTGTGCCCCTGCTTCGCGCATCTGGCGACCCGCTTCTACCAAAGCCAGGAACACCACACCTGCCGCACAGAGATGCGCAAGAGCACCGTCTTCGTCCTGACGGTTCGGATTCACCACGGCAAACGCATCAGGAAGGGTCTCGCCGCCCAAATGGTGGTCGAGCACAACGACATCCGCCCCGCGCGCGGCTGCAATGGGTCCGTGAGACAAGGTTCCGCAATCGACACAGACGATAAGGTCGTGATCCGTCGCCAATGCTGCCATCGCGGTCTCGTTCGGGCCGTAACCTTCGTCGATGCGGTCAGGCACGTAGAGCGTTGCGCTGCGGTCAAGCTGCCGCAACCAGTCTATCAGAAGGGCTGCCGATGACCCGCCGTCCACATCGTAATCGGCAAAAATCGCGACGCGTTCGCGGTTGCGGACGGCGGCCAGCATGCGCGCCGCCGCTTTTTCCATGTCCCGCAGGCTGCGCGGGTCAGGCAAAAGCGCACGCAGCGTCGGTTCAAGATAGGTGGAGACGTCGTCCGCTGGCACACCCAAGCGTGCAAGCGTTTGGCAGAGCGCAGGCGGCAGTCCCGTCTGTTGCGCCAACGCTTCGGCGTGGCGTGTAATGTCGGGCGCGGGACCGACCCAGTGCCGCCCGGTCAGTGACCTGTCAACGCCAAGGTATGCGGTCACGCCTGCCCCATCAATTCGTCGGGTTCCGGTATGTCATCCGACGGACCGACCCGGTCTTAGACCGCATCAGCAGTGTTTCGGTGGTGTAGAAACCGACCTCACGTTTGATCCCTGCAAGCAGCGATCCGGTGGTGACACCTGTCGCGGCGAAGATTACATCCTGCGTGACCATTTCATCGCGCGAATAAATCTTGTCGAGATCGGTGATCCCCGCCTTTGCGGCACGCCCTTTTTCGTCGTCATTGCGGAAAAGCAGACGGCCCTGAATCTGGCCCCCCATACATTTCAGCGCAGCAGCTGCCAGAACGCCCTCGGGAGCGCCGCCGGTGCCCATGTACATGTCGATGCCAGTAAGGTGGGGTTCAGCGCAGTGCATCACACCGGCCACATCGCCATCGGTGATCAGGCGGATCGCAGCGCCAGTAGAGCGGATTTCGGCAATCATGTCTTCGTGGCGGGGACGCTCAAGAACGCAGACGGTAATGTCGCTCGGGCTGCACCCTTTGACCTTGGCCAGTGCGGTAACGCGTTCGCGAGGCGACATATCGAGAGTCACCAGACCTTCGGCAAAACCCGGACCAATGGCCAGCTTTTCCATATATACGTCCGGCGCGTGAAGCATCGATCCGCGCGGCCCCATGGCGATCACAGTCAGCGCGTTAGGCATGTCTTTCGCGGTCAGCGTCGTGCCTTCCAGCGGATCGAGCGCGATATCCACACCCGGGCCAGTACCGGTGCCGACCTCTTCGCCGATGTAGAGCATCGGGGCTTCATCGCGTTCGCCTTCACCGATCACAACAACCCCAGCGATGTCGAGCAGGTTCAGCTGTTGGCGCATGGCATTCACCGCCGCCTGATCCGCAGCCTTCTCGTCGCCTCGCCCGATCAGGTTCACCGTCGCAATGGCGGCTTGCTCCGCCACCCGCGCCAAACCAAGGGACAACATACGGTCGTTGAAATCAGCGCGTGCGGTCATGAAACTCTCCAATCACGAAAAAAGTTCGGTTGGGAAGCCTGTTAAGGGTGCGCCACCCGGCTGACAAGGTTGATTGCGCTTAAGATGTCAGACCTGCTCGATCCGGAGCGCGACAGGTTCGCCCTCGACGACATTTGTGCCGACCATTGCCGCCAAAGCCGTGTCGAGCTCCGCGCGAGTGGTCTTATGGGTGACAATCAGGACCGGAGCGGTGTCTTGATCGTGGCTGCGCTGGCGCATCCGGTTGATCGACACACCTGCCTCGCCCAGCACAGCAGCGACCTTGGCCAACGCACCAGGTTTGTCCAGAAGGATCAGACGCAGGTAATAGGGCGCAGGAGTTGCTGTCTGTGCCGGAGTAGCCTTGGACAGCGTTGCCGCGGGCTGACCGAAGGTCGAGACCCGTGTACCACGCGCGATGTCGATCACGTCCCCCATGACCGCGCTGGCTGTTGGGCCTTCGCCCGCACCGGCACCACGCAGAACCAGTTGCCCGACCTGATCGCCTTCGATAACCACCATATTGGTGCCACCGTCCAACTGGCCCAGAGGCGAGGTGGCTGGGACGAGGCAGGGCGACATGCGCTGTTCAAGGCCGCGCCCGGTCATCCGGCAGACGCCAAGCAGCTTGACCTTATAGCCCATGTCCGCGGCCTGTCGGATATCTTCGATGCTGACCCGACCGATGCCTTCAAGCTCGACCGCATCAAAGGCAACCTGCGTGCCAAAGGCGATTGAGGCCAGAAGCGACAGTTTGTGCCCAGCGTCGATACCGCCGACATCGAGGTTCGGGTCGGCTTCGAGGTATCCCAGGCCATCCGCTTCGGCAAAAGCCTGATCGTAGGTCAGACCCGCCGATTCCATCCGTGTCAGGATGTAGTTGCAGGTGCCATTCATCACACCCATCACGCGGGTGATCTCATTGCCGGCCAATCCCTCGGTCAAAGCCTTGACCACAGGGATGCCGCCCGCAACGGCAGCTTCGAACCGAAGAACCGCGCCGGCCTTTTCGGCCGCTTCAGCAAGGTCCTGACCGTGATGCGCCAGCAATGCCTTGTTCGCGGTGACTACATCTTTGCCCGCCTTCAGCGCAGCTTCAGTCGCAGCTTTGGCCGGACCGTCGCTACCGCCGACCAGTTCGACAAACACATCGACGTCGTCGCGCTGCGCCAGCGCCACTGGATCGTCTTCCCAATCGTAGCTGTCGAGAGGCACACCGCGATCCTTGACCCGGTTGCGGGCGGACACGGCAGAAATCGTGATCGGACGCCCGCCTCGGGCCTCGAGCAGCGCGGCTTTCTGGCGGACGATTTTGACGACGCCGGCTCCGACAGTGCCCAGACCTGCAATTCCAAGGCGCAGAGGTTTAGTCATTCGGGCAATCCTTTTGCAGTCGGCAGTGATTTCGCCCGCAATAGCGTCTTGCGTTCTGCGCTGCAACGGCCCTGATCAGGGTTGCTTCACGCCGTCGTCCATTCGGTCACGGGTGCCGGTGTCAATCACGGGGCCACGCAAACCGTTCGCGCGGTTGCGCAGGTCGGCCGCGCGGGTCAGCAAGGCGTCATCATCCGCTTCGGTGAGTTGTGCTTCCCGCTCCGAGACAAGCTGCTCAAACGGCAGCAACTCCGGATACTCGGCAGAGGGATCGCCCGCAGCAAGCGCTGCATCCACCTCGGGAAATTCCGCACAGGCAGTCACGAGAAACCCAAGGATGATCGCCGCACGCCACATCAGACTGCTCCCTCTGTCTCGTCTGTCATGCCGCAGCGCAGGCACGTGCGCAACCGCAGGCTTGATCTGAACAGGCGTTCAGATAATCTGCCCGCATGGCACGCACGGCTGGCTCACATTCGGATATCACCGGCCCCCGGGTGCGCGAGGCGGCCCTGAAACTCTTTGCGCAGCACGGCTACGCGGCGGTTTCGATGCGCCGGATCGCGCAGGAAGTGGGCGTTCAGGCGGGCGCGCTTTACAATTACACTCCGGACAAGCAGTCGCTTCTCTTTGACCTGATGCGCGGCCACATGGACGAATTGATGGCAGCCCGGTCAAGCGAACCCGAGTGCAACACGCCTCTCGACTGTCTTGAAGCGTTCAGCCGTTTCCACATCCGGTTTCACCTTGAACGGCCACAAGCGGTCTTCATTTCCTACATGGAACTGCGGAACCTGACGCCTGAGAACTTTGCCGCTATCGAAGATCTGCGCCGCCGATACGAAAGCGAGTTGGAAACGATCCTGCGCGATGGGCGAGATGCTGGGGTGTTCCATGTTGCCGACACCAAGATCACCACGCTGGCGATCATTGCCATGCTGAACGGGGTGAATACATGGTATCGCAGTGGTGGGCGACTGTCGCTGCCCGAGGTGGAAGCGATCTATTGGGACATGGTGCGCAAGGCGGTGACCTAAGAAGAGATTTCAAAATCTCTTTGTCCAAGCGCGTTCGAACGCGCTTGCCCTCTCTCAGACCGATGTGCCCGGTACCCCAACCGTAAACTCGTCATAGGCCTCAAGCGCCTTGGCGCTGAACGCCACAGACGGCCCTCCGCCCATATAGGCGATCATCGCCAGCGCTTCGCAAAACTCCTCGCGATTGGTCTTGAGTCGCACCAGCGATTTGACGTGGAACGCGATACAACTGTCGCAGCGGGTGGCAATGGCTATGCCCAGCGCGATCAGTTCCTTGGTCTTTTCATCCAAAGCGCCGTTTGTCTTGGCGGCCCGACCCATTTGATTGAAGCCAGCAAAGGTCTCGGGCGTTTCCTTTTGCAGAACGTCAAGACGTCCCACCGTGTCCTTCATGAAGTCCGACCAACTCATCGCGCTCTCCTTCAGCGGTTTTCATCTGAACCCATTTTCCGTTCCAGCCACCGCACGAAGAAACTGATGATCAGAACCAGAACAAGGTATTCCAGGATCAACAGCGTGTAGATCTCCAGCGGTCTGTATTCCGTCACCACCAACTCATTCGCGCGGCGTGTCAGTTCCTGCATTCCGATGACCGAGGCAAAAGCCGACATCTTGACGATGTAGATGAACTGGTTGGCCAGAGGCGGAAGAATGCGCCGGATCGCCTGTGGCAGGATCACGTAGCGCATGGTTTGGCTGTAGGTCAGGCCCACGGTTCGCGCGGCCTCGGTCTGGCCTTTCGGGATCGACTGGATGCCGGAGCGATAAATCTCTGCCGTGAACGCACTGTCCGATATCGCCAGCGTGATGATCGCACCCCAGAAAGCGTCGATGGTGATGGGGAACCCGAGCGATTTCATCACCACGGGCAAGCCATAGAACACCCAGAAGAGCATAGGTAGAAGGGGAATGGCGCGGACGAACTCGATATAGACCCGCGACGGCAAACGTACCCAGCGGTTGGACGACATGCCCGGCAGCGCCACCAAGAGCCCCAGTGTCATCGACAGAACCGTAGCGATCAACGAAAGCTGGATCGTTGCCCAGAAGCCGCCGACAAGGAACCAGATGTTCGATTGCCCCGCTGGCGTTGACGGGTCGATCACGTACCATCCCCATGTGCCATCCCCCGAACAGGCGGCGAGAAACAGACAGGCGCCAAGCAGGATCCAGATTTTGAAAAACCGTGTCATTCCCAAAACCTCAATGCTGAAGGATCTTGTCGAGGAAGGTCTTGAAGCGCTGGGTCTTGGGCGCTTCGAACACCTCTGCAGGGGTTCCGGTCTCGACGATTTCGCCGCCGTCCATGAACACCATCCGATCCGCCACCTTGCGGGCAAAACCCATCTCATGTGTGACCACCAGCATGGTCATGCCATCGCGGGCCAGTTCCACCATGACATCCAGCACTTCCGAAATCATCTCGGGATCAAGAGCCGAGGTGGGTTCGTCGAACAGCATGATTTTGGGCTTCATGCACAAGGACCTGGCAATTGCCACACGCTGCTGCTGACCGCCAGACAGGTCGCGCGGGCGTTTTCGTGCCTGTTCAGGGATCTTCACCCGTTCGAGATATTCCATCGCCTGCGCTTCGGCGTCCTTGCGCGACAGCCCCCGCGCCTTCATCGGGCCAAGTGTCAGATTGTCGATCACGCTCAGATGCGGAAACAGGTTGAACTGCTGGAACACCATGCCGACCTCGGCACGTACCCGGTCCACTCCGCCCGGTTCCGACAGTGAAATTCCGTCGACCGTGATGCTGCCGGAATCATACTGTTCCAATCCGTTGACACATCGGATTAAGGTGGACTTGCCCGAACCGGAAGGTCCGCAAATGACGATACGTTCGCCCAGACTGACATTCAGGTCGACATTGGTCAGGACTTGGAAATCCCCGAAAGACTTGTTCAGCGAGGCGATTTCTATGACGCGGTCAGCGGTCATCTCACACTCCGATCCACCAGATTTGCTCATATGATAGCGCGCGCGCCAAAAAATCAGCGTGTCGTTATGGCCGTCGGAGCTCTTCCAGTTATGTAACCTCATGAAGACAGACACGAAAAGGGAAATACCATGCGCTTTCTGAAAACACTTGGCCTAGCGGCAGCCGTTGCGGCGTCGTTCCTCGGCGCTCCGGCGTCGGCGCAATCGGCACTTCAGGAGATCCTGAGCGGCGGCGTCCTGAAGGTTGGCACAACCGGCGACTGGAACCCGATGTCGGTGCGCGACCCGGCCACCAACAGCTATGTCGGCTACGACATCGACGTGATGACCGAACTGGCAACCGACCTTGGCGTGGAACTGGAATTCGTGCCGACCGACTGGAAAACGCTGGTGAACGGTGTGGTTGCCGGGAACTATCACATGACCGGCTCCGCTTCGATCAGCCCGGCGCGGATGAAGGCCGCCGGGTTCTCGGACAGCTATATCTCGGTCGAGATCTTCCCGTTCACGACAGAAGATAAGGCGGATCGCTTTTCCGGGTGGGACTCGATCAATGCGGCTGACGTAAAGGTAGCAACCACGCTGGGCACGACGTTTGAGAAATTGGTCAACGAATGGTTCCCCGACGCCGAGATCACTGTCGTCGAAGCCCCCGCGCGTGGCTATCAGGAAGTGCTCTCCGGTCGTTCTGACGTGTTCATCACGTCAAACATCGAAGGTGCAACACTGGTTTCCAAATTCCCGAACCTGCGCCAAATCGAAACTGACGGTCCGCGCGCACCATCGCCCATTGCGATGCTGCTGCCGCAGGATGATCAGGTCTGGATCAACTATGTGAACAGCTGGATCGAACTGAAGAAAACGCAGGGTTTCTTCGAGCGTACAGCCGAGAAATGGGGCCTTTGACCGCGCGCCAGATTACCAAAAGAAAAACCGGCCACGTGCCGGTTTTTTTTGCGCCACACACAGATCAGCGATCACGTTTGACGTCGTGGGGGCCGACCATGTCAACTACTTTGATCATCCAGCGCAGCACTTCTGCATCGTCATCATCGAGGGACCGGGTTTCTAGCAACTGCTCTGCATTTGTGCGCAGCCTTGGCCACTGCCTGTAAAAATCCACGGCGTCGGAAATCTCTAGCGGTGCGCGCTGCTCGGACATGAATTGGTCCTTTTGTCTAAACGTTCCCGGAGGTTAGCAAATGCGATACGCGACCTGCTGTGAAATAAGTGTGAACAGCTTGGTTCCAGCGCAGACCGGAGATAGCATCACCTTACTCGACGAAAGGGGCTAACGTGGCCACAGGGCTGGAGATTTCCTTGTTCGGAACATGCGTGCTGCGGCGCGTCGATGGGCCTGTGAAGGAAATCACCGGAGCAAAACACCGCGCCTTCTTTGCCTTACTCGTGACCGCGCCGCTGAACCGTCGATCCCGCAGCTTCCTGCAGGAAACGCTCTGGGGCTTCGCCGACTATGAAAGTGGTCATCAGAACCTGCGCCGCGCGCTTTCCGATCTGCGCAAGATCATCGGGGCCGATTTCGACAAGATCCTGAGCGTAACCAACAAGGAAATCGAGATCGACATGTCGCGAGTCAAGGTGATCGGTCACCCCTCCGACGGCCCTTTCCTCGACGACCTCAACGTGCGTGAACCGTCTTTCATAACATGGCGCGACAGCATCCGCGCCGATCCCAGTTCCGTCAAGGCGCTGTGCTTCATGTCGAACAAGCCCGGACCGATCCGGATCAGGCCGCGTATCTGCGCCTTGCCGCTGACCGTACCGCCCGGCGATTCAGAGCTTGCCATCGCGGGCGACTGGATCGCCGAAGAAACCAGTCGCATGATGTCACGCTCCAGCCTGCTGTCAGTGATCTCGCACCTGTCGGGACGGGCCATGTCGCAGCGGTTCATCGACATCGTCAATGTGCGCGACACGCTGGACGTGGACTACCTGTTGACCGGCAGTATGCGGCGGCAGGGTGACTTGGTGATCGCAGATGTCGATCTGACCGATGTTCAGAGCGGGACACTGTTGTGGAACCGGCACCTATCATGCCGCTTGGCCCACTTTGGGCAGGAAGCCTCTGGCTGGCTAGTGAACGTGGTGCAATCCGTGGGGCGGGCAATCGCGGAAACCACACTGCACGCGGGACGGCAGACGCCCTTGCCCGATCTGCCCGACCATAAGTTGCTGATCGCGGGTGCCACGGCGATGCACCACCCCAAGCTCGGAGATTTTCTGCGCGCCCGTCAGTTCCTGGACGAAGCTGCCACACGGGCCCCGGCCAATCCGCACGTGTTTGCCTGGCTTGGCAAATGGTACGTTCTCAGCATCTTTAAAAACTACAGCACGGATCGGCAGGGCGACACGCAAAAGGCGCTGGACTGTACCGCACGTGCACTGGACCTTGATCCTCAATCCAGCTTCGGTCTGACCATCGACGGCTTTGTGAACGGCAATATCCTCAAGAACATGGACGTGGCCGAACGCCGCTACAGCGCCGCGCAGGAAATCAATCCGAGCGAAAGTCTGTCATGGTTGCTGCGTGGCTCACTGATGGCGTTCCGCGATGAAGGCCAATCCGCCATCCGCGCCACGACCATGGCCCGCGACCTGTCTCCAATCGACCCGTTTGGCTATTATTTCGACAGCCTCGCCAGCTCTGCGCATCTTGCGGGGGGCGACTATGAAAAGGCGCTGGAACTGGCGGATCGGTCGCTTGAATCCAACGACCGTCATATTTCGACACTCAGAACACGGATCGCCGCCCTGCACGCGCTGGATCGGGGCGCGGAGGCGCGCGAGACCGCGCAAGATCTGCTGCGGCGGTTCCCTTATTTCAGTCTGGAAGATTATCGAAAAACGCACCCCTCTGCGGACAGCAAGACCGGCAAGCTCGTGATCCGGGCGCTGGCCGAAGCGGGGCTTTCCTAAAGCAATTTAAACACAGGGGATATGTCACATGGCTCAGTACGGTGGATTTGGCGGGTTCGGCGGATTTGGTGGGTTCGGCGGATTTGGAGGCTTCGGTGGATTTGGCGGTTTCGGCGGCGGTACGAACTTCACTGGGTTGGGTGGCTTTCTGGGCAGCGAAGACCCCGGCGGATATGATCCGGCGACAACGCTGGGCCTTCAGACCACAGCCGAGGGATTGCGCCATCTGACCGAAGGCGGCGCAACGCCGACAGACAAGGAACTGGGGTTCTCGGATCCGAACAACCTTGCCGGACTGGCGACATGGGTGCGCGGATCGCTCTACGTCAGCGAATATCTTGCAGGCATCGGATCGGATGCAGTGGTGGGGACAGGCGGCGCGCCCGACCGGGTGGCGCTGTCTTTCGACGGCACCACGTTCTTGACGCTGAACCGCCCGGCGAACGACCTGTTACGCTCGCAGTGCCGCCTTGTATCGGACTACGCCACGCTACGCGCCGAGCGCAGCGCCGAGATCACATCGCAGTTAGGCTTCCCAACCGCCTATTTCGCGATGATGCTCGGACTGCACAGCGCACAGAACAAAAAGACGTTCGAGCTGATCACCGCGACCCAGGTCGCTGCCGCGCACACGGCGATGATCGTCAAGAACCACCTCGCCATTCGCCGTCCCGACCAGCTCGACGCCCGTCTGATGCCGATGATCCCGACACCGGGTCACGGCAGCTTTCCTTCGGCACACGCGACCGAAGCCTATGCGGTGCTCACCGTACTCGAAGCTTTGGTGGCGGCATGGGACAGCCTAGCTGACGGCGAACAGCGCATCAAAGCCTTGCGCGGTTTGGCCGAACGCATTGCCGTCAACCGCACAGTGGCGGGTGTGCACTACCCCATCGACAGTTGGGCGGGTGCAGCGCTTGGCCGGATCGTCGGTCAGGCTGTGCTGAACCGCGCTGGTGCAGGCGGACCTATCGCGGAAGTGGCCTACAGCGCAGGCGATCACGACTTCTTTGACGAAGACCAGCGCGATCCGGCTACTGCCGCGACCAAGGGACTGACCGCCACAGGCGCCACCGCCACACTGTCCGCCAAGCCTGCGTTCTCGTGGCTCTGGTCCGGGGCCGTGGCCGAAGCGCAGAAGGCCTGAGCCATGTTTCCGCATCGCCATGACCAAGAACGGATCGACAAGTACACCGGTCCCTATGAACGCTGGATCTTTTCAGAAGAGTTGGGACGGCCTTTTGCCTTCCCCGCCATCCGCAAGGGTCCGTCCAGCCACATCACCGCGCTGATGGAAGGCGAAGGAATGCTTGCGGGAACGGAGGATGTCGAAATCCGCATCCCGCCGCTCTGGAAGGACAATCCAGAGGTCACGCCCTTCGCCATGTGGAACAAGTCGGTCAGCCCGGATTCCGATCCGGCGCAGGACGACGTGGAACTGGCCCGCTGCCTGCACGCACTGAATGGAACACGTTACCGGCTCAATATGCCGATTGATCCTGTGACATGGCCGGAGAGTTACGACCCGAACGCCACGCCGGAGGGATGGCAAAAACCCAAAGTCAAACCGCGCGTGATCATCGGGGTGATCGACGACGGCATCCCGTTCCTGCACCGCGCGTTCCGCGATGCGGCAGGCGATACGCGGATCAACCTGTGTTGGCTTCAGGCTGCGCGGGCCGAAACGTCCGCCGCTGTTCCGTTTGGATGCGAGATCACGGGCACACGGATCGACCAGTTGCGCGCCCAATACGGTGATCAGGAAATCCGCGCCTACAAGGCGGCCCATGCCATCGACGCTGATCTGCCGGAAGTGGACACTGTGCTCATGCACCACGCAACGCACGGCGCGCATATTGCCGGAATTGCTGCCGGGAATGATCCCTATGTGGGTGCCATTGATCTGCCTGACGACGCGGCGGTGATTGCCGTTCAACTGCCGAACACCATCGCTTGGGACACGTCAGGCTTTGGCAAGGAAATGATGATGCTCAGCGCGATTGAGTACATCTTCAACCGCGCTCGCATGATCGCCCAGGCCTATGACTGCCAAGAGCTGCCTCTGGTGATCAATTTCAGCTACGGCTGGAGCGCCAATCGCCATGACGGTCAGTCGAGTTTCGAACGCGCTGTGGAGGCGCTTATCACAGACAGGCGCGAGGTTCAGCCCCGCACCGAACTGGTCATGCCTACCGGCAACAACTTTGCCAATGACATGCACGCAAGGTTTGGGTCCAGCGATTTGACCGACGGCGTGGCCCGTTTTGGTTGGCAGCTCAAACCAGACGATCGCACGTCGAGTTATCTGGAAATCTGGCTTCCTGCGGGGCGCGATCCGCTAGGCTGGACCGTTACCGTGACGCCACCTTCCGGAAGTCCGCCGGAGTTGGAAACCAGCATAGAGATCGCGCCCGATCCGCTGCTCAAAGATGGTGACCCACGTCGCTTTGTCGAGATCGAAAGCGGCGGCAAAAACATCGGCCAGCTTTCTGCGGACAAGCACTTGGGCAACCGCTGGCGTGTGATGCTCGCGATGATCCCGACTGCGAGCAATCTGGGGGCCGGTCGGCGCACGCCCGTTGGGCAGTGGGCAGTTACCATCGACACAGGCTCCGATCCGCTTGGCGCAGGCGAACACATCGATGTCTGGGTGCAACGGGATGATGACCCGACACAGCTTGGCACGGGTGGGCAGCAAAGTTACCTGATTGATCTGTCACACCCGAAACCGCCACGCGTGTTCGAGCCGCCCGCCCTGACCCCGGTGCGCGGGTTTGGCTGCCTCAACGGCATAGGCACCGCGCCTTCGGTGTTTCGCATTGCGGGCTATATGCAATCGACGCTCAAGCCCTCCGGTTATAGCGGCAGCGCGTCGATCGCGGTCGATCCACAAGACGGCGCGCGTGTGGACGCGAATTTGCCCGCAGCGACAGCGACAGCCGATCAAGGGTGGTTCCGACCCGGTTTGCCGTCCATCGGCGTGTTGTCCGGTTCAGGCGCGCGGATCATCGGAACAAGTGCTGCTGCAGCCACCGCAACGCGGTTGATCGCGCTGAATTTCTTTGCAGGCAATCCGGCGCGGCATGGGTTTACCGAACTCTATCAGGGATCCGCCCCCGACGCCCGAACACTCGCCAGAACAGGGCCTTACCGTGTGCCGCCCGTCTGCGGCACCACCCTGAAACACGCAGAGGAGCAGCCGTTCATCGGGGTGTGAAAAACGCGTTCACAGTGTCCTCACTCACCCTACGTCAACCAACTCTTTACCCTTTCGATCGTGTCGAGCGGCTGCTGCCCCTGCCGCGCACGATCCCTCGGAGTAAAGACGATGACGTTCCAAATGCAATCACATGGTGGAGCGCAGAAGAAACGCGCGCCCACCGAAAAACCCCAAATTCTCGAAGCACTAATCCCCACCGGCGGCGATATTGCCGTGGACGAAGCCGCCGATTTCGGCTTCCTGCTCCCGCCGGGTGGCGACGCCAGCCAATACCTGCCCGATGTGCCGGACACAGAACTCGACGAACTCGGCAATCTGATGGTGCCCGATACCAACGACATCGACGCCACTCCCGATGGCGGGATGGCCCCCGTGATGACCTACTGGGGGCAGTTCCTCGACCACGAATTGACCGCCCGCACCGACCGCGAAAGCTCTCTGACCGGGATCGACGACCCGACGCCCAAGGCCTCGGGACAAGAGATTGAACGCCAACTGAAGAACGCGCGCACGCCGCGCTTTGATCTGGACTCGGTTTATGGCGGCCTTCCTGTCGGCACGTTCGCCGCCCCATCCATCCAACACGCCGCATCCGTCCTTCGCACCGGGATGCGCCATCCAGTTCACACTGCCAAGATGCGCGTCGGCACAGCGGTCGACCCCGGCCCACTGCCCGACGACACGCTTGACCCGCACCGCGACCTGCCGCGCTTTCATCAGGTTGAACAAAAGGTCCGCGACGCCGCGCTCGACATCGCCCGCGCGCAGATGGACGAAGATGCCTTTGCCAAGTTCGAGGCCGGATTGCCGAAACGCGCGGTGATCGGCGACATGCGCAATGACGAGAACATCATCATCGCCCAATTCCACTTGAGCTTTCTGCGTTTCCACAACAAGGTCGTGGACTTCCTGACCGAAAACGACACCGGGTGGATTGCCGATTTCGACGCCGCCAAATCCCTGACCAAACTGCATTACCAATGGCTGGTCGTGCATGGCTATCTCAAGGAGATCTGCGACCCGACGGTCGTGACTCGTATCATCGACACCCGCAACGCGAATTACGACGCCTTCCGCGCCGACTATGCCGCACGCAATCCGGGGCGTGTGGTGGGCAACGTCATCCCGCTCGAATTCTCGACCGCCGTCTATCGCTTCGGCCACTCGATGGTGCGCAACATCTATGACTACAACCGTACGTTTGGACGCCCGAACGGTACGGCTCCGTTCGATCAGGTCTTCGCCTTCACCGGCGGCGGAGGCATTGGCGCGCGATTTGGGTTGAACCTGAACAGCATCCCAAAGAACTGGGTGATTGACTGGGCACGGTTCGTGACCCCGGATGCCAGCTTTACAGATGGTGGCCCGCAGCGCGTGGCGCGTGCCGTGGACACGGTGATCGCGCCTCCTCTGGGCGACATGGTCAACGAAGGCGGTGAATTTGACGCCGGCACACCCGACGGAGCCGCGCTGCGTGCGCTCTTCCGCAACCTCGCCCGGCGCAACCTGCGGCGCGGCAAGAGCCTGCGCCTTCCGACGGGACAGGCGTTGCATGCCCATCTCCAGAACATCGGCGCAATCACAAGCAGCCCGCAGAATGACGTGCGGGCGTGGCTCGACAACAAGCCCGAGCTGGCATCCTTCCTTGATGGCCATGCGTTCAACAGCGCGACGCCGCTCTGGTTCTACTGCCTTGCCGAAGCCGAAGGCACACCAGGCCCCGGCCTTGGTGAGATGGGCAGTTGGATCGTTGCCGCGACCTTCATCGGCGCACTGATGGACGACGCGGACTCCGCCCTGTCACGCGAGTTCTCGCCAGATCAAAGCCCTTTGCGCACCCCCGACGGCGATCCGATCGACACAATCGAACGCTGGATGCGCTTTGCGGCGGTCCTCGACTGACCGCCTTGGCCGGTCCTTTTCCTCCCGGGGACCGGCCACCCTTTTCCTTCTGCGACAGGAGAACACCATGCTTGCCTTTGACGACTTTCAGGTTGAGACCTTTCTGCGCACAGGGGAGCACGAGACAGCCCTGCGCGCGGAATTCGGAGACGCGCTTTACGAAGAACTGACGCAACTTGCGCAGGAAGCTGGGCGCAAAGCACCCCTGTTCGAAGCCCGGCGGCGCAAGGTGTTCATCTTGCCCGGCATCATGGGTTCGCGGCTGAGTGCGATCCGAAATGGGCAAGCCGATCTGGTCTGGATACACCCCTCCGATCTGGCGTCCGGCGGAATTGCCAAGCTCAAGTGGGGCGCGACCGTTGCCGCCACTGGCACGGTTCTGGCCCCCTATCTGCGGATGAAGCTGCGCCTGACGCTAGCCGGGTTCGATGCCGAGTTCATGCCCTTCGACTGGCGGCAATCCCCTGCCGTGACCGGCAAGATGTTGATCGACCGCATCCGTCATCGCGGGCTGAGCGACGTGTCCCTGGTCTGTCACTCGATGGGCGGGTTGGTCGCGCGCCAGATGGCGGCAGAGGATGGAGACCGCTCCGTGATCTCTCGGGTCGTGACCATAGGCACGCCGAACCACGGGTCATACGCGCCAGTGCAGGTGTTCGACCTGAGTCACGACATGCTGGGTCCACTTGGCTTTGCCGATCAGCTTCATGATCGTGAAACGATCGTTGAAAAATACCTGCGCGGATTTCCCGGACTGATCGAGATGATGCCGGACCCGAACAAGCGACCGAATGAAACTTTCTTCACGCGTGGCTTCTGGCCGGAAGGCGCGGTGCCTCCGACCGCCAATGTCCTGCGCGCAGCGAAACTGGGGCGGGGCGATTTGCCGGAACCGGATGCGCGGTTTCACCAGATCATCGGCACCGGCGAAGAAACCGTTGTCGCTGCAAACAAGACGGCGGCGGGTTTTGTTTACCACTTGTCCTTTGACGGCGACGGAACCGTGCCGCGCGATCTGGCGGAAATGGGTAATGTCGCCCGCTACTACTGCGAAGGCACACATGGCTGGCTGTGCAACCGCTCTGACGTGATTGCCGCGAGCATCGACCTGATCGGAACAGGGGCCACCCACGCCCTGAATGACAGGCCCCGCATCAACGCAGTCGAACGCGCCATGCCTGATGTATTCAGCGCCGATCTGCGGCTTGAAACCATCTCGGCGTTGCCGCCCCTGCGCGAAACCGATTTTGCCGGTACGTTCCTTTCGGGTCAGGCCGATATCGCTGAACCAATTGGCGCAGTCATCTCGGATGCTCCAGCAACCGACCAAAACGCCTATCCCCGCTCCATCGTCGATGCGGCGAGCCTGCGGTGGAAAGCGTCGGATGCCGAGCGCAAGACGGTCATCCAGTCACAGCACGAGGCACGTCCGCTCAGCGCGGAAACACCCGAACGGATCGACGCCTACACGCGCCGCCTCTTGGCCATCGTAGACGCCGCAAGCGCAAATGGTCAGGGCCGCAAACTTAGCCGCGAGTTGGAAACAGCGCTCGAGAGTTTGGAAAAGGCCACTCCTGGTGTGCTTCCGCCGACTGGCCCCACAGCGGCGATTTTGGAACGGGTGATCGGCGAGGCTGAAGAATTCCTCTCAGTCATGTTCATCAAACGCGCCCTTGTCGCAGCCCGCGCCGTTGGGCGGATCGTGGCCACTGCGACCGGAGAGGGCTTTGGGACCGGGTTCCTGATCGCGCCGGGCGTCTTGATGACGAACCATCATGTTCTGCAAAACCATTTCGCCGCCAGTCGGGCCTCGGTGCAGTTCCGCTTTGAGCTTGAGATCGACAGTCGGCAGACGACCGGTCATTGCTTTACGCTGGAGCCGCAGCGCCTTTTCTACGCGAATGAACGGCTGGACATGGCCATCATAGCCGTGGCGCCGACAAGCGAGGATGGCGTCAGTCTTGAGGACTTCGGGTATTTGCCGCTGATCGGAGTCGAGGGCAAAATCCGCAAAGGCCAACCAGTCAACATCGTGCAGCACCCACTCGCGGGTCGAAAACAGGTGGTGTTCCGCGAAAGCCTTCTGACCGCCCTTCCCCCCGATAACGACCACGTCGCGCATTACACAGGCGACACACAGCCCGGTTCCTCTGGCGCGCCTGTTTTCAGCGATCTGTGGGAAGTTGTGGCGCTGCATCACTCCGGTGTGCCGGACCAGACGGAAACCGGACATTACGTGACGGTGGATGGCGGCATCTGGAACCCGTCTGTCGATCCGGACATGAAAACGGTCAAATGGATCGCGAACGAAGGTATCCGCGTGTCGCGGCTAGTTGCGCATCTCAAGACGCTTGCAGACCGCCTGTCGCGCGACGGAACGCCCGGAGCCGAACTCGTGGAAGACGTTCTCGCCGTTGGCCGGGACGCGGTTCACACAGGTGGGTTTCAGACACCACCTGCAAGCACGTGGGAACGCGCGCCTGCGCCCCCCGGATCAGGGACATTCGCTGACCATAAAGCAGGCATCACGATCCCTGTCCGGTTCGACATTTCCTTCGCCTTTCCAGACCAGCCCCCTTTCCCCAACTCGTCCTAGGGGCGGCGCCTCTGGCTGGCACGCGATCGGGCCAGGCTGTTCCGCTTCGGACCAGCGAACCGGTCGCAATTTCAAAACACATTTCAACAAGGACTTTAGACATGGCTAAATCAAAGAAAGAGGGCGTCGGCCACGTGCAGGAGAGCCCGAGCGATCCGATTTTCGTTCCGAATTTCGATGACATCGAGCACCTCAAGAAAAAGATGCTGCAGGAGGCGCTGACCCCTGATCGTCTGGACTACGACGACATCCGCGAGACGATATGCGGCGCCACTGACGACAGTCAGCCGGTGGAGCAATATGATGGCAGTCTTGGTGTCACCCGCTCGTTCGTCGATGCGCATCAGGCACCGGTCGGGGTGCTGCGCTGGCACACCAATCTCGCCAGCATCTACACCAACCCCGGCAATGTTGCCGGCCAGCGCTGGTGCACCGGAACACTGATCTCGGACAACCTGTTCCTGACGGCAGGCCATTGCTTTGACCAGACCGGTGGCGGCTGGAGCCGTCCGCGCATCAACGGCACGACCAACATCATCTCCTCCCAGGAAATCGCGACGCGGATGAATGTGGAGTTCAACTTCCAGGTCGACAGCAACGGTGTTCAGCAAAGCCCGGTCTCCTTTGCCGTGGAAGAGCTGATCGAATACCGTCTGGATGGTCTCGACTTTGCCATCGTGCGTCTGTCCGGCAATCCGGGCCAGCAGTTCGGCGTGACCCGTCTGGCCGAGGATGACGGCAATCAGGGCGACATGATCTGCATCATCGGCCACCCGGCCGGGCAACCAAAGCGGATCGAGGCCGGCCCCATCACCAGCTTCGAGGACTTCCGCGTCCGGTATAATGATATCGACACGCTGGGCGGCAATTCCGGCTCGGGGATCCTGCGGGCTAGCGATGGCTGTATTGTCGGCATCCACACCAATGGCGGCTGTAACGCGGCGATGACCGGTTCGAACTTTGGCCTGCGCATCACCCGTGTTCGGGCGGCGTCGCCGACTATTCAGAGCATCGGCACGCATACCAATACGATCCGGGATATCCTGACCAGCCCGTCGGCAGATCAGATCACAAGCATTTTGGCTGATCGTCTGACAACGGTGCGCGACGACCGGATCCATTCACTGCCTCAACTTGATCGGCCTCCGACAAATATCGTCCTCGACAGGCGTCCGACCAACATCATCGACGATCGCGGTCCGACGAACATCCTGCGGGATCTGCGGCCGACCTCCATCATTGATGACCGGAGGCCGACAAATGTCCTTTTGGACCGGGGCCCAACCAGCATCCTGGATGATCGAGGCCCAACCAATGTGCTGATGGACCAGGGCACCAACATCATCGCGGATCGCGGCACTAGCGCCATTCTTGATCAGGGCACCGACCCCATCGGTGACCGCAAGGTCAGCGGACTCGACAAGCAGTTCTCGGACCGCATTCCGGATCGGCTTGGCGGTCTGATCAGTGGACGGTTCCGCGAAGGTGGCGCGATGCCCTTTGTCATGGCGACGCCGCATCACGCGGCGGGCGCGATGGCCGGGTTGCAGCAGACCTATACCGGCGATGCCGAAGCGCAGCAGATCGAAGAGCTGGTGGTCTACTACGAAGAGCTCTCGGCGATGGCCGAGGAGATCCTGGCCGAGATGGCCGAGATCGAAGCGCTGTTCGACGATTCCGAAAGCTGAAGACACACGGAAAGGGCCAACCCGGCCCTTTCCGACTTCCCCCGACAGGAGATTTCCCATGATCCTCATTCTTTCCAGTGATGACGACGTTCACGCACGCCAGGTCATGCACCACATCGCGGAACGCGGGCACAGCGCCACGCTTCTCAACCTCGCCGATTTCCCCAAGGACGCGAATCTGATCTTCGAGGCAGGCCAGTCCAAGTCCCGCCGTGAGATGCACTATAGGGGCAAGACGATTGACCTTTCCAAAGTGTCCTCCGTCTGGTGGCGCCGCCCGCAGCCCTACGGCATACACCCGGACGTGACTGATCCCGTTCTCGACAATTTCGCCATCCGCGAAGTCGACGAGGCCATCCAAGGTCTCTGGCTCTCACTTGATGCAGAATGGATCAACGTGCCCCGCCGCGATGAAGACGCCAGCCGCAAGGCATGGCAGCTTGATGTGGCGCGATCGGTTGGCCTGACCGTGCCCCGCACACTTATCACCACGGATCCCGAGGCGGCCCGCACGTTTATCGACCGCGAAGGGGTAGACCGTACGATCTACAAGCCATTTCAAGGCAGCGAGGATGCCTGGCGCGAAACGCGGCTTCTCAAGCTCGAAGAATTGGAAAAGATCGACGCCGTGAAATACGCGCCGGTGATTTTTCAGGAGTACATCGAAGCCACCTGCGATCTGCGTGTGACCGTTGTCGGCGAACAGATCTTTGCCGCCGCCATAGACAGTCAAAAGGCCGCCTATCGCGTCGATTTCCGCATGGACATGAACGTGGCGATAACGCCCACGACGCTGGCCCCGGAAACCGAGATGGGCATACGCAAACTGATGAAAGCCTTGGACCTCACCTATGGAGCCATCGACTTCCGTCGACGCCCAAATGGCGAAGAAGTGTTCCTCGAAATCAATCCGGCTGGCCAATGGCTGTTTGTCGAAGACCAGACCGGCCAACCGATTGGCAAAGCAGTGGCGGATTGCCTGATCGACCGGGTCAGAACGGATAGCATTCCAAGGCTAACCCATCCTTTGATGAACACTATTCCGATGCCGCCCGCGACGTCTGCGGTCAGAACAAACCAGACCGTCGCCGCGAGATGACAACCAGCATCAGAATGGTGACCAGATACGGCAAGCTCGACAGCACTTGCGAGGGCAGACCCACGCCCATCGCTTGGGCTGTCAGCTCGCCTAAGGACAGGATGCCGAAAAGCAGCGCGCCGAAGGCCACCCGCCCGGTTTGCCACGTGCCGAAAACCACCAGCGCCAGTGCGATCCAACCGCGCCCGGCGATCATGCCGTCAGCCCAAAGCGGCGTGTAAACGGTAGAGGCATAAGCCCCTGCCAACCCGCACATAGCGCCCCCGAAAGCCACGGCACATAACCGAATCAGAACCACCGGGTAGCCAATGGACCGCGCTGCATCCGCGTTTTCGCCCACCGCCGCGATGATGAGACCCAACTTGGTGCGGTTAAGCACCCACCAAAGCGCAATGCTGCCTAAGACCGCCAACCAGACCACAATGTCCTGCGTCAGAAGTGTCGGCCCGATCAGGGGAATGTCCGACAGACCCGGAATGTCGATCTTGGGCAAGCCACTGATGGTCCGACTTTCATAGGACTTGCCGAAGAGCGCCGACAGTCCAAGTCCCAGAACGCCAATGGCCAAACCTGCAGCCACTTCGTTGGCCTTCACGCCAATCACGAGGATCGCAAAGAACATCGCAACAACCGTGCTGATCAGGGCTGCGGCGGCGAAACCTAGAGTGTGTGATCCGGTATGGAAGACACAGATGAACGCAATCGCAGCACCAATCGCCATCATGCCTTCCAGCCCGAGGTTCAGAAGGCCAGTCTTTTCGACGACCATCTCTCCCAGTGCGGCCAGAAGCAGCGGGAGGGACGCGGCGAGCGTGCCCGCTAGAAGAAATTCCAGCCCGCTCATGCAGGCACCTTACGGTCAAACTCGATGCGGAAACGGATCAGCGTAAAGGTCAGCAGGTAGAAGAACAGAAGCAGCCCCTGGAACACCTCGACCGCCGCAACGGGAAGCCCAGCGGATACGGTGGCATTGTCGCCGCCGATATAGATCACCGAAATCAGGAAGCTCGACGCGATGATTCCCAGCGGATTTAACCCGCCGACATAAGCGACGATGATTGCGGCGTAGCCGTAACCAGAAGTGACCGAACGTTGGAGTTGCCCCAATGGTCCGGCGACTTCGCTGGCCCCGGCGATCCCCGCCGCGAGGCCGCCCAACCCCAGACCCAGCCACACCATGCGCGAGGCAGAGAACCCGGCGTAAAGTGCGGCGCGGGGGGCCAACCCGGCGGTGCGTAGCTGATAGCCTCGGAAGTGGTGCTGCATCATCAGGTAGGCAAAGACGCTGGCCAGCAGCGAAAAGATAAGTGAGATGTTTGTCCGCGTCCCGTCAAAAAGAATCGGTAGCATCGCGTTGTCGGGGAACATAACTGTCTGCGGAAAATTGAACCCGCGAGGGTCTTTCCACGGGCCGAGAAGAAGGTAGTTCAGAATCTGCACAGCGATCAGCGCCATCATCAGCGTGACAAGGATTTCCGACGCGCCGAACCGGGTGCGCAAGGCAGCTGCGATCAAAGCATAGACCGTGCCGCCCAACGCCCCAAAGGCGATCATTGCGGGCAGCATCAACGGAAAATCCCCATCGGGGAAATAGACCGGCAGTGCGGACGCGCAGAGCGCACCGACGATGAACTGCCCCTCTGCGCCGATATTAAAGACGTTCGCGCGGAACCCGATGGCCAACCCCTGCGCGATCAATAGCAGTGGCGCCATCTTCAGCAGGACTTCGGAAAAGCTGTACCAACTCAGAAACGGTTTGAGCAGCAGCGCATACAACGCAGCACCGGCGTCTTTGCCCAGCGCGGCAAAGAGCACGAGGCTCGCCACACAGGTAAAGACCAGCGCCAGAACGGGCGCGGTGAACATTGCAAGGCGCGAGGCGGTGTCGCGGCGGATCAGTCGGAATTTCACGTCGCAGCCCCAATCATGTAGCGCCCAATTTCCTGCGGGGTCGTCTCCGCCGCATCCAAGGCGGGCGACAGATGCCCATTGTGGAGCACATGCAATTTGCTGCACATCTCGAACAGCTCGTCCATTTCCTCGGAAATCACGAGGATCGCACAGCCCTGATCCCGCATGTCGAGCAAACGCTTGCGAATGGCCGTCGCGGCCCCGATATCGACGCCCCATGTGGGTTGCGACACCAGCATCACATCCGGGTTCAGCATGATCTCCCGACCGAGAATGAACTTCTGCAAATTGCCCCCTGACATCGCGCCTGCCTCGGCATCCGGTCCGGGCGTGCGCACATCAAACGCCTCGATACACTCGCGGGTAAAGGCGCGCTCAACGCTGCGGCGGATGAACCCGCGCGACAACATATTGCGACTATGGGCGGTCAGAAGGCTGTTGTCGGCCAGCGACATCTCGGGCACCGCCCCACGCCCAAGCCGTTCCTCGGGTACAAAAGCAAAACCCAGCTTGCGCCGCGCCATCGGGCCAAGGTGCCCGACCTTCTTGCCCATGATCTCGACCATTCCCGGTTCCTGCGCTCGGGTCTCGCCGGAAATCAGCGCCGCCAATTCCTGCTGCCCGTTACCGGAAATCCCTGCGATTCCGACAATCTCGCCGCTGCGCAGTTTGAGGTCGATGCCCTCAAGCGTCGTCCCGAACCGGCTCGCCCGCGGATGGCTCAGCGCATTCAGACGCAGCCGCTCTTCCCCCGGCGGACGCGGCGCGGCATGGGCCACGTTCGGCATTTCGCGCCCGATCATCAACTGCGCCAGAGACCGCGCATCGTGCTCGCGTGGATCGACGCGGCCCGTCACCTCTCCGCCGCGCAGAACGCTCGCGGTGTCACACAGCTCGCGGATCTCATCCAGCTTGTGCGAAATGAACAGGATCGCCATCCCATCGGCCTGCAACTTGCGCAGGGTCTCGAACAGGCGGCGCACGCTTTGCGGCGGCAGGACCGAGGTCGGCTCATCCAGAATGAGAAGCTTTGGATTGAGCAGCAGGCAACGGATGATTTCCACCCGCTGGCGTTCGCCCACCGACAGGCGATGCACCATCGCGTGTGGATCGACGGATAGGCCGAACTGGTCGCCCAGATCGGTGATCTTCTGCGCCAGGTCCGCCGGTTTGCCGGGGATCATCAGCGACACGTTCTGCACGACGCTCAGCGTCTCGAACAGCGAGAAATGCTGGAACACCATGCCGATGCCCAACGCCTGCGCGTCGGAGGGTCGGGCAAGATGCACCTCTTGCCCGTTCCAGTAGATATGGCCCACATCCGGCTGTTCGACACCGTAGATGAGCTTCATCAGAGTGGATTTCCCGGCCCCGTTTTCACCCAGCACGGCGTGGATCGACCCCGTATGGACCTCGAGGTCGATCTCCTTGTTGGCCTGAACGGTGCCGTAGCGCTTGGAGACCTTTGCAAGCCTCAGCAGCGCAGGCTGGCTCACGACGGCAGCGGCGTGGTCACGCCCGCAACATGCCAGTCCATACCGATGATTTCGCCATCGGTCATCGCCACGCCATCCGCCACACGTTCGGTACCGGACTGGTCGGTGAGCGGACCTTTGAAGACCACGAAGTCACCCGCCTCGATCTCGGCTTCCTTGGCCTTGATCTGTTCGATCATGTCGGCAGGAATGTCCGGGTTCCAGTCGGCGGTGAAGACCACATCGTCTTCCATGCCCAGCCAGTAATTTGCACCGGGGAATTCGCCCGCCACGTGCCCATCGACCAGACGCTTGAAATGCGGACCCCAATCGGTGCCGACGACGCCCAGGTACTTGGACGGCGCGTATTTCTGCATTGAGGAGTTGAGGTTGTAGGCATAGACCCCGGCCTCTTCTGCCACCGCGATCACCGACGGCGTGTCCTGCGCGTTCGAGAAGAGCACGTCCACATCCTGTGAAATCAGCGCCTTGGCGGCTTCCTGTTCCGAAGCAGGATCAAACCAGCTGTTCACCCAAACGACGCTCATCGTGATTTCGGGATCGACCGACAGCGCCCCCAACATGAAGGCATTGATCGAGGTGATCAGTTCCGGGATCGCAAACGCGCCAACGCAGCCGATCTTCTTGGTCTTGGTGAGCGACGCAGCGGCCATCCCCATGAGGTAGGTGCCCTGCCAGTACTTGGCGGTGAAGGGCGCGAAGTTCGGCTCGACCATGAAGCCCGAGGCGTGAATGATCGACACATCGCGGTTGCGTTTGGCGATCTGGATACCGCCATTCTGATATCCGAAGGAGCCGAGCAAAAGAACCTCGTTGCCTTCGGAAACGAGCCCGTTGGCAATACGGTCTGCATCAGGGCCTTCCATGATGTTTTCCAGCACCGTCACCTCAAGCTTGTCACCATAGGCCTCCTTCACGGTGTTCACACCTTCCATCAGCGTGTGCGACCAGCCCACATCGGCAACCGGCGACGGCAGCACGACGCCCATCTTCAGAACGTCCTGAGCATAGGCCCGCATCGGCAGCGCAAGTGCGGTGGTGGCGGCCAGAGTGCCTTTGAGAAAGCTTCTTCGCTTGAGTGTGTCAGACATTATTTTCCCCGTTGGTTGTGTTTGGCAGAATGGTGTGAAGTGTGTCTTCGGCGGCGGCGAACAGCGCGCCTTCGTCGATCCCCGGAAACTCGCCTTTGTGCCAGACGATTCGGCCGTTGATCATGGTGAGGTCCGTGGGCGCGCCGACACCGACCTTGGCCAGAAGGCTGATCGGGTCATGGCGTGTGCCCACGAAATCGAGCTTTCGGGTGTCGATGGCGAAGAGGTCCGCGGCCATGCCGGGGCTCAACGCGCCGATGTCTTTGCGCCCGAGCAGCGACGCACCACCTTCTGTCGCATAGTGCAGGAACCGTCCGGGCACCGGTACGCCGTCCTGTCGGGTCGAGGCGACAAGGCATTGCAGCATGTACCCGGAATGGATGCAGTGCATCAGGTTCGAATTGTCGTTCGACGCCGCCCCGTCGCAGCCAAGCCCAACCCGCACACCCAGCGCATCCATCGCCGGGATGTCGGTGACCTCGGCTCCGACCAGATAGACCGGCTCCGGGCAATGCGACACGCCGGTGCCCGATGCGGCAAGCTTGCCCAGTTCATCGCGGGTCAGTTCCCAGCCATGCGCATAGAACACGTCCGGCCCGACAAAGCCGATCTCTTCGCAATAATCGACAGTCCTCTTTCCGTGGACCTGTTCGATCACCGGGCTTTCGCCCTCGCCTACATGGCTGTGCAGGATCACGCCCTTGTCGCGGGCCAGCGACACGGACTGCTCGAATGTCTCGCGGTAACAGTTCACAGGCTGGCAGGGCGCAACCGCCACTTGCCGCATAGAGAGCGGCGCGGGATCGTGGAACGCGTCGATGGCCCTTTCGCAGGCCGAGATGAATTCGTCGGTGCTTTCCAGCATCTCGTCCGGGATCGTGCTGCCCTCGGATTTCGGCAGCGTGTTACCCCCCCGACCCGCGTGAAAGCGCATCCCCAAAAGTTCTGCCGCTTCGAATTGACGGTCAATGATGTGAGACCCGGCATGGCGCGGGAAGCAGTACTGATGGTCAAACGCGGTGGTGCAGCCGTGTTTGATCAACTCGGCCATCGCGACAACGGAGCTGTGATAGAAACAGTCCTCGGTCAGGCGTGAGAAGATCGGGTATATGCGATCCAGCCACTCGATCACCGAATAGCGCGTCCAGTCCAGTTCGGCGCGATTCCGGACGAAACATTGGAAGAAATGGTGATGCGTGTTGACGAGGCCGGGATAGATGAAGTGCCCCGTGGCATCGATGACCTCCGTCCCCTCGGGCGCCTGCCGGGTCAGGTCCGGGCCAATCGCTGTAATCGCGCCGTTTTCGCAGAGTATATCAAGGTGCCGTCGAACCGGATCGCTGGCCGAGGTGACAATCGCCTCGCAGTTCTTGAGCAGGATCGCCGTCATGCCGGGTGCGCCAGTTCATGCAGGCGGTGGATGCCGGGCATTTCGATGAACCCCGGCAGGGACCGGATCGCCCGCATCCAAAGTCTTATAGATGGATACGGATCGAGACTCACTCCCCCATCCGGGGCCAGTGCGGTGTTCGGGAAGCAGGCAATGTCGGCAATTGTCGGTGTCTTCCCCGTCAGGAAGATCAAGCCCTCGAAGCGCTGTTCCGTCAGATGCGCCTCGAGCTTGCGCAGTGCTGTCACTCCAGCCGCGCGGGCGGTGTCGATATCCGCCGCGTAGCCAATCACGTCATGCAAACGCGCCAGACCGAGGCTGTCGTTGAGATCGGACGCAAAGTCGAGCCAACGGTCATCGTCGGAGCTCTGCCACTCCGGATGATCCGCTGTCAGGTGCCGCAGGATGTCGGCACTGTCGGTCAGAACGGTGTCGCCGTCTTGCAGGATCGGCAGCGTTCCTTTGGGGTTCAGCGCCAGCATCTCGGGCGACTTGTGCTCGCGGCCCGGGTGGAAGTTCACCGCCCGCAGGGTCAGCGGCGTACCAAGCAGTGCCGCCATCAGGCGGACTTTGTAGCAGCTGGCGCTCAGAACGTAGTCATAAAGGATCATGCCGCCACCAATTGCGCGCCGTAAGTGTAGCCGATTTTCTTGAGCCAGCGGCGATAGGCGACCGAGGTCATGTCGGCCTGTGTCGGAACCTCCATCCCCGGATCGAGTGGCAGTTTTCGCGGGATCTGGTTTTCGAGGATCGAGCGGTCCTGCATGAAGATCAGCTGCTGGAACGAGACCATCTCGGACATGGTCGAATCGTCATCATAGAGCGCCATCCACGGCCAGACCTCGCACCATTCGTCGGTCAAGGGTTGTACGAAAAGCGTGATGATATCCCACTCGCCGGGGCGCGGCGGGCAGGTTTTGTAGAGCACCGAACAGGTCGGCGCGGGCACGCGGTACATGTATTCCGTGGTGATCCCGCCCGCAGCGGATTTCGCGGCCTGCGGCTGGTAGAACTTGACCTTTGTGGCCCAGACCTCGTCCACCTCTTCGCGGATCTTTACGTCGTAACGGTCCACTTCGGTGTGCGGTTCGGCCCCGAGGATGTCGGTGTGCACAAAGGGGAAATGCGCGATGTCGAGGAAGTTCTCGACCGCCCGAAGGGGCGAGCATTTGACCTTAACCGACCCCACGTCCACCAAGCGACGACCTGGGTTGTCGGCTTCGGGAATGGTGAACAGATCGCGGTTTGGCTGACCCGGGCTGGTCCAGAGGTGGCCGAACCGTTCGACCGTCGGCAGTTCGGCGCCGGACGCGTCCAAGACCCAGCAGGTGCCATCTTCGCGGCCCAGAGTGATTTTTTTACCAAGCAGTAAAGTTTCGCGCGGAGCGTCGATGCCCGTGATCATTGCGACGGGATACCAGTGGTTGTCGATGGCTGCATTCATGCCGGAACCCCCTCGAGTGTTGCGCGCAGGTTTTCCAGCCAGTGCGACACCGAACTGCGATCGGCCTCCGCGGCGGCAAGCGCGTGGACCATACATGTGCCACCCGTACACGGCTGCACGGCCAGCAGGACATCGACGTCAGAGACCACCGCAATTGTGGTAAACGTCGTCGCGCCGAAATGCGCCGCGAGATCGGCTGCGGACATGTTCACGGGCAACGACCGAACCGGGGTCCGCCCGCCCAGCGCGGGAAGAGGACGGTCGGTGTCTGTCAGGGACACCCAGATCACCCCGCCCTCTTCTGCACAGGTATAGGTCGGCACGCAGATCGTGTCGGGTGGTGTCAGCTTTGGATGCGCTGGGATGTAATCGCAGGACCCGGTCTCGTTATATTGCCAGCCGTGGTAGATGCAGGCGAGGGTCTCACCCCGGACAAACCCATGTGACAGGCGCATGCCCCGATGGGGGCAGCGGTCAGACCACGCGTGGTATCGGCCCGAGGGCGTGCACCAGATTGCCAAGTCCGTATCTTCAATGCGGCTGGGAATTACGACGCCCGGTGGGACGTCTTCCGTCAAAGCCACTGCAACCCAGTCCATGATTACTCCATCGAATTCGATCAAAGTAAGGCAGACCAGTTTTCACCGATCAATAAGACAGGCGGACAGAACCGCCTTAAACCAATGATATTTGCTTAATTATTGCACATAGTGATGAAAATGTGATCGCTGATTTTGTCAGGCGCACGCAGAGGTTGTGATTCTCATCGTTTCAACGAGCACGCTTTCCGGCCCGAGACTCACCCCCAAGGCCAGAGCCTGCAACATTTCCTCTGCCCCTTCGGCGGTTACTTCCAGACCAGACGCCACCTGCTGGGTCGTTACATGATCGAGGCCCAACTTGTGGGCATGGCGGGCGATCCAGACAGGAAAATCCGCACTCTGGACATGGCCAGTCAGGGATATGCATGCAGACATTCTTTCGGTCATCTGGATCGCCTTGAATTTTGGTTACGCAAGATGCGATTTCGCCATCATCATATGAACACCTTTTTCGCGGTTTACAGTCTGGGTGATCCGCAGATCACCCGCAAGCGAGCAGAGTATGTAGGCTTCGGCCCGGCTTATCCCGGCGCGTTGTGACACGACAGTGATCATGCGGCGCAGGGCAATCTCGACGCAGACATCAAGATCGGCATGCATGCCCATCGTGATAAGATGCGTTGGCGTTTCTGCCTCGGGATAAACCATATCAAGATCTTGTCGCACGGTGAGGCGGAACCGGCCCTGCAACGCGGTCTCAATCGCGGTGACGCAGACCTCGCCATCGCCTTGAGCGGCATGGCCATCGCCGCAGGAAAAAAGCGCGCCTTCGTTGAACACCGGGAGATAGAGCGTGGTGCCCGCCACCAGTTCCTTGTTGTCGAGATTGCCACCATGCGCACGCGGTTCGATGGTCGAGATGCGCCCCCATTCGGGCGGTGGCGCAACGGCCATGACGCCGAAGAACGGCGCCATAGGCAGCTTAAGACCCCACGGCATGGTCGCCTCGTTCCGGTCTTTGTCCAACGGGAGTATGACCTTGTGGGTCGCGTCGAAATCCAGCGGTAAGGTGCCGGCCAACGGGCGGACGACGTTGTAGCCCCAATCCTGGCGCAGTTGCACATCCAGGATGTCGACCTGCAACACATCCCCCGGCATCGCGCCGTCCACGGCGACAGGCCCGGTCAGGATATGCCCCGGCGCTGTGGGTTCCCCTGCGGCCTGCAACTCCAAGAGTTCGGGCGGTACGTGATAGCCCTCTCCGGGCAGCATGGCCTTGCCGCCGGACACAGAGTTCATGGTGACTTCTGAACCGCTTTTGACATGCGCGACCGGCGCGACGGAGGCGTCGAAATACCCCCAGTGACAGGTTTTCAGTCCCGCTTCGATGATCATGCCGGAAGCCTCTGTTCTGCGAGTGCCACCCAATAGGAACAGCCGGTCGGGATCACGTCGTCGTTGAAATCATATTGCGGGTGGTGCAGCCCCGCCCCCTGACCGATCCCCAACTGGATATAGGCACCTGGGCAGGCTTGTAGCATATACGCGAAATCCTCGCCGCCGGTGGTGCGCGGCGCATCGGTGATGCAGCCCCCGGCCACATCCTCGGCAGCACGGATGCAGTGTTCGGTTTCCACATCGTGGTTAACCATGACCGGATAGGGTTCTTCGTCAAAGCCCAGCTCAGCCGTCGCCCCGTAGCTTTGAGCAGTGAGTTCCGCGATCGCCCGGATCCGATCAAGCGTCTTGGCCCGTACCTCCATGTCGAAACTGCGCACAGTGCCCCGCAGAACTGCGTGTTCCGGGATCACGTTGAAGGCTTCGGATTCGGTGCGGAACGAAGTGACCGAAACCACAACGGCCTGTTGCGGGTCAGTGTTGCGCGACACCACCGATTGCAACGCCATGACAATGGCCGAGGCAGCCAGCGTTGTGTCTACCGTGTTATTCGGGCGCGCGGCATGCCCGCCCTTGCCGCGCACATTGATGTGGAAGCTGTCTACGGCGGCGTAGAACGCGCCAGTGCGGATCGCAAAGGTGCCCAGCGGCAGCAGCGGCGAATTGTGCAAGCCGTAGATTTCAGAAATGCCGAACTTATCGATCAAACCGTCCTGCACCATGGCTTCGGCCCCCGCGCCCCCCTCTTCGGCGGGTTGGAAGACCACGGCGACGGTGCCGTCGAAATTTCGGGTCTCGGCAAGGTATTGCGCCGCGCCAAGCAGCATTGCCGTGTGGCCGTCATGCCCGCAGGCATGCATCTTGCCCGGTGTTTTCGACGCATGGACCGCACCTGTCGCCTCATAGATCGGCAAAGCGTCCATGTCGGCACGGAACGCGATAGTCTTGCCAGATGTGTTCGTCTTGCCGTGGATCAGCGCCACGATACCGGTTCGCCCGATCCCTTCTAAAACGCTGTCGCAGCCGAACGTGCGCAGCTTCTCCGCCACGATCCCGGCAGTGCGCGGCAGGTCGTATTGCAGTTCAGGATGTTCGTGCAAATCCCGGCGCCATGCGGTGATTTCGGGGTGCAATTCGGCAAAACGATTGCGGATGGGCATAGTGTCTCCCGTGCTTGATGTAGGTGGATAACCGCATCAGACCTCATTCCCGTGGGAGTGGCAAACGGGAAACGCGCGGGGCATCAGGAGAGTGGTACGGGCGGTGGGACTCGAACCCACACGGCACAGGGCCTTCGGATTTTAAGTCCGATATGTCTACCATTCCATCACGCCCGCATCGAGATATCCCTAGCTGGGGGATGGGGTGAAAACAATGGCTTGGATCGACAAAGCGCAGCAATTTGTGAACGCAGTCGCAGGATCAGAGATCGTCGCCCTCTGGCTCTTTGATCAGCGCCCGTTCGCCCAACCATGGGTTCAAAGCAACGGCGTCCTTCAGGATCGGCTGCGCTTCGTCATCCCGGCCCAGCGCAATGAGCGTCAGCGCCTTGCCGGTCAGCGCGCCAGTATGTCGTGGGTTCAAGGCAATGGCCTGATCAAGGTCGGGCAAGACTGCCGGGTAATCGCCGCGTAGGTAATTGACAAAGGCGCGCTGATTATAGCCCTCGGGGTAGAACGGACAGTAGGAAACCAGCTTGTTCAAACGGTCGGTCGCACGCAGGAAATCTCCAACCCGCATCGCGCGCAGAGCCTCGTCCAGCATCATCTGCGAGGGCTCATCCGGCGCTTCGAGCCACAATTCCCACATCCTGCTTGAAAAGGTCCGGGCAATCATCTCGTTCGGCGCGCGCTGCATTTCGGCATATAGCGCGTCGTACGCTGCCTCGTGGTCAGGTGCTACGGGGCATCCATCGGCTGAGACTTGGGTCGCTGCAACAACAGCGAGGGCTGAGATCAAAGTGCGCATACACTTATTAGTGCGCGCAGTGTTTGGTCGGTCAAGTCACGTTCCCGAAAGTTTCTTCTTTCACAGCCTGCATGGCGACATAGGTTGAGGTGGCGGCGACATGCGGCAGGGTCGAAATTTTCTCGGCCAACACCTTGCGATAGCTGCGCATATTTGCGGTGCGCACCTTGAGCAGGTAGTCGAAATTGCCGGCAATCAGGTGCGCCTGCTCGATCTCGGGAATTTTGGCCACAGCTTCATTGAACGCGGCCAATGCGGCCTCGCGGGTCTGGGTCATCTTCACTTCGACAAAAGCGATGTGATCAAGCCCCAACCGGATCGGATCAAGCAAGGCGCGGTAGCCCTGAATCGCGCCCATTTCCTCGAGCCTGCGCAAGCGCGCCTGCGTGGGGGATTTTGACAAGCCGATCCGCCGCGACAGTTCGGTAATCGACACCCGACCATCCCGGGCCATCTCCTCCAGAATCGCGCGGTCGAATCTATCCAGATCGGAAATAATCAATTCGCCTGCCTTTCGCTCAAAAATCAGTGCAATTGTCACGCCAGATGCCAACAATCCGGCACTTGCCCTGCGTCTTCGGCGATATTGTAGTGGAAATGACTGGAGATCGCCATGCCTCGTGATGAGTTGCCCAACCTGCGCCCCCTGATCGACGACAACACTTACGCTAACGAAACCCAGAAGGTGGACAGCCTGCGCATCGCAGCGCAGCTGACCCAGACGGACCGCGACGCGATCAAGGCCCGCGCCACCAAGCTGGTCACTGAAATCCGCGAGGATTCGCGCCCCGGCCTGATGGAAGTATTCCTCAGCGAATACGGTCTGTCGACAGAAGAAGGCATCGCGCTGATGTGTCTGGCCGAAGCGCTGCTGCGCGTGCCGGACGCGGCCACCATCGACGCGCTGATTGAAGATAAGATTGCCCCGTCGAACTGGGCAAGCCATCTTGGGGAAAGCACGTCGCCGCTGGTCAACGCGTCAACCTGGGCGCTGATGCTGACCGGCAAGGTGCTCAAGGACGAACAGCCCGGCCCCGTCGGCCATTTGCGCGGTGCCATCAAGCGCCTTGGCGAACCGGTGATCCGGACCGCCGTGGGTCGCGCGATGAAGGAAATGGGCGCCCAGTTCGTTCTTGGCGAAACCATCCTGTCCGCGATGAAGCGCGCCGCAAAGATGGAGGCCAAAGGCTACACCTATTCTTACGACATGCTGGGTGAAGCCGCGCGCACCGAAACCGACGCGCGCCGCTACCACCTGTCCTATTCCCGCGCCATCAGCGCGATTGCGGAAGCCGCCAAGTCGAAGGACATCCGCGAAAATCCGGGCATTTCTGTCAAACTCTCAGCGCTGCATCCGCGCTATGAAGAGGCGCAGCAGGACACGGCGATGAACGAGGTTGTCCCGCGCCTGCGCACCTTGGCACAGCTCGCACGCTCGGCTGGGATCGGGCTCAACATCGACGCGGAAGAGGCGGACCGCCTGTCTGTCTCTCTGGACGTGATCGAAGCCGTGCTGTCGGAGCCGTCGCTCAAGGGGTGGGACGGGTTCGGTGTGGTTGTACAGGCTTACGGGCCGCGTGCGGGGCATGTCATCGACTGGCTCTACAATCTGGCAGAGCGGCTGGACCGCAAGATCATGGTTCGGCTGGTCAAAGGCGCGTATTGGGACACCGAGATCAAGCGCGCGCAGGTGGCAGGGCTTCCAGCGTTTCCGGTGTTTACGGCCAAGCACCACACCGACATCAGCTATATCGCCAATGCGCGCAAACTGTTGGGCATGACTGACCGGATCTATCCACAATTCGCCACGCATAATGCGCACACGGTCGCCGCGATCCTGCATATGGCAGAGGACCGCACGAAGTTCGAATTCCAGCGCCTGCACGGCATGGGCGAGGCGCTGCATGACATCGTCAAAGACGATGAGGGCACCCGCTGCCGGATTTACGCGCCAGTAGGCGCACATCGTGATCTTCTGGCCTATCTCGTACGGCGCTTGCTGGAGAATGGCGCGAACAGCTCGTTTGTGAACCAGATCGTTGACACGGATGTACCTGCGTCCGAGGTGGCCTCGGACCCGTTCGATGCGCGTTCCCTTCCCAACCTGCCCACCGGACCGGCGTTGTTTGCTCCCGAACGCCCGAATTCCAAGGGCTGGGACCTCACGCACCGACCGACCCGCGCCGCAATTGAAGCTGCGCGCAACCCGTTTGCGAACGTTCAATGGACCGCAGCACCGTTGGTGGCAGGCGATGCCGAACTTGGCGCGACAGGGTCAGTTATCAACCCCGCGCGCCTCGGCGACACGGTGGGGTCGGTCACATGGGCGACGTCTGGGACCGTTGCAGCGGCCTGCACTGTCGCTATGCCTTGGAACGCAAACGCGGCAGAGCGCGCGGCAGTTCTGAACAAGGCTGCCGATCTTTACGAAGCAAATTTCGGTGAGCTCTTCGCGTTGCTGGCCCGCGAGGCGGGCAAGTCTCTGCTTGACGCTGTGGCGGAGTTGCGCGAGGCGGTGGATTTCCTGCGCTACTACGCAGCCCGTTCCGAAGGGCCTGAACCGCAAGGCGTCTTTGCCTGCATCAGCCCTTGGAACTTTCCTCTGGCGATCTTCACCGGACAAATCGCAGCGGCGCTCGCCACCGGTAATGCAGTGCTTGCGAAACCCGCCGAACAAACGCCGCTCATTGCCTATCGTGCCGTGCGACTGCTGCACGAGGCAGGTGTACCGGCAACTGCACTCCAACTGTTGCCCGGTGCGGGGGATGTCGGGGCGGCGCTGACGTCTAACCCGGCGGTCAAAGGTGTTGCCTTCACCGGCTCGACCGAAACCGCGCAGATCATCCATCGCAGCATGGCCGAACATCTGGACCCCGGCGCACCGCTCATTGCCGAAACCGGCGGGCTCAATGCCATGATCGTCGACAGTACAGCCCTTCCGGAACAAGCGGTGCAGGCGATTGTCGAATCCGCGTTCCAATCCGCCGGTCAGCGCTGCTCCGCGCTGCGCTGCCTCTACGTGCAGGAAGACATTGCCGACAGCTTTGTCGACATGCTGACCGGCGCCATGGACGCGCTGGTCATTGGCGATCCGTGGTTCTACGGCACCGATGTCGGCCCCGCCATTGATGCCGAAGCGCGCGACGGGATCATCTCTTACGTCGATACGGCAGAGGCCGAGGGTCGCGTGCTGCACCGCCTTCCCCTGCCCGGCGGCGGCACCTTTGTTCCGCCGACCCTGATCCGGGTGTCTGGCATCGCCGATCTGGAACGTGAGATCTTCGGCCCTGTCCTGCATATCGCGACGTTCAAATCCAAAGACATCGACAAGGTGATCGACGCCATCAACGGCACTGACTACGGCCTGACATTCGGTCTGCAAACCCGGATCGACGACCGGGTGCAACACATCTCGGAGCGGATCAAGGCTGGCAATATCTATGTGAACCGCAACCAGATCGGCGCAATTGTCGGTAGCCAGCCTTTCGGCGGTGAGGGGCTGTCAGGCACGGGGCCGAAAGCCGGTGGTCCAAACTATCTGGCGCGTTTCCGAACCCATGCGGCCAACATGTCCGGGGGCGCATGGTCGTCGCCGGACAGCAAGGAGCGCTTGACCAAAGCGTTTGCCGCCGCTGGCGGCAAGACATCCACAACCAAGACCACCCTGCCCGGCCCGACTGGAGAGTCCAATGTGCTGACCGCTATGGCGCGAGGGCCGATCCTCTGTCTTGGACCGGGATCAGAAGTTTCCAAGGCGCAGGCTCGAGCGGTTGAGGCACTGGGCGGTGTCGCCGTCAAGGCTGAGGGAGGCATCGTACCGGACTGGTTGGTCGACATCCCAACCGAGGGCGCAATCTGGTGGGGCGATGACGACACGGCCCGCGCGCTTCGAGCGGCATTGGCAAGCCGGAAGGGGCCAATCCTGCCGTTGATCACCGGGATGCCGGACAAAGGCCATGCCTGTCACGAACGACATGTCTGCGTCGACACCACGGCGTCGGGCGGAAACGCACAGCTTCTGAGCGGCGCGGCTTGACGCGCCGCCGCTTTGGCACAACTGTCGCGGCATGTTTCCGATCCGCGATCACAACCCGTCGGGCAGAACGCCCTTTGTTACATACGCGCTGATCATCGCGAATGTCGGTGTCTTCCTGACCTATTGGCCGCTGATGCAAAGCGACCAGGAGATCATGCGCTTTTACTTTGACTATGCGCTAATCCCGGCGCTTATCAGCGAAGGTCAGGGTTTCAGCGGGTTCTTCACCTCCATGTTCTTGCATGGCGGCTGGATGCACTTGATTGGCAATATGCTGTTCCTGTTCATCTTTGGCGACAACATGGAAGACGAGATGGGGCATATAGGCTTCGCCCTCTTCTATCTTGTCGCGGGTCTGGGGGCCGGGTTTATCCACTACATCAGCGCGCCGGGGTCGCCTGTGCCGACGGTCGGTGCGTCCGGGGCTATCGCGGGAGTGATGGGTGGGTATCTGTTGCTGTTTCCCAAGGCCAAGGTCGACATCCTTATCATCATCGTAGTCATCTTCCGCATCATCCCAATCCCGGCTTGGATCATGCTGGGGCTGTGGTTCGCCATGCAGATCTTTGGCGGGTTCGGCACGGCAGCCGACGAAGGTGGCGTGGCCTACTGGGCCCATGTGGGGGGATTTGTGATCGGGCTGGCGTTGACCACTCCACTCTGGCTGCGCCTGGGTGGATCGCAATTCTGGACCCGCACTGAAGGCCATCCGCCGCACCCGGAAGCGAAGTATCAACTGTCCCGTTCGCGCATCCCATCGGTGCGGCGGAAATGAGAGAAGCCCTAAAAGCCAGCTGCCATTGCGGCGCGGTCGAACTGTCGATCCGCTTGAAGGACAGCCTTAAGGCAGCCCGCCGCTGCGATTGCAGCTATTGCCGACGGCGGGGGACCCCGACCGCCAGCGTGGCGCGCAACGATCTCGAGGTCGTTAAAGGCGCAGAGAACCTGACGCTTTACACCTTTGGGACGCACACGGCGCGGCACTATTTCTGCAAGACCTGTGGTATTTACACGCACCACCAGCGTCGCTCAGATCCGGATGAATACGGTGTGAACATGGGGTGCATAGAAGGCGTGAACCCCAAGGACTACGAACCAATCGGTTGGCATGACGGTGTGAATCACCCTTCGGACCAGTGATCCGTACCAGTTAGACCCCAATTCCAAATAAAGCCTGAAGACGCGCGATTGCACGGGTCGGCCTGCACGTGTATCCCTCGGCGAAATCGAAATTCAAAGGAACGCGATCATGGCCTCCTACCAGTATGTCTACCACATGAGCGGGGTCTCCAAGACCTATCCCGGTGGCAAGAAGACGTTCGAAAACATCCATCTGAACTTCCTGCCCGGCGTGAAGATCGGTGTCGTCGGCGTCAACGGCGCCGGTAAGTCCACGCTGCTCAAGATCATGGCGGGGCTCGACAAGGATTTCTCGGGCGAGGCCTGGGCAGCCGAAGGCGCCAAAGTCGGCTACCTGCCGCAGGAGCCGCAGCTTGATCCGGCCCTGAGCGTGCGCGAGAACGTGATGCTGGGCGTTTCGGAAAAGAAGGGCAAGCTCGACCGCTTCAACGAACTGGCGATGAACTACAGCGACGAAACTGCTGACGAGATGGCCGCGCTGCAAGACGAGATCGACGCCAACAACCTTTGGGATCTGGACAGCCAGATCGACGTCGCGATGGAGGCACTGCGCTGCCCGCCGGACGACGCCGACGTGACCACGCTGTCTGGCGGTGAAAAGCGCCGCGTCGCGCTGTGCAAGCTGCTGCTCGAAGCGCCGGACATGCTGCTCCTCGACGAACCGACCAACCACCTTGACGCCGAAACCATCGCGTGGCTGCAAAACCACCTGATCGAATACAAGGGCACGATCTTGATCGTGACCCACGACCGCTACTTCCTCGACGACATCACCGGATGGATCCTCGAACTCGATCGCGGTCGCGGCATTCCCTACGAAGGTAACTATTCCAGCTGGCTGGAACAGAAAGCCAAGCGGCTTGAACAGGAAGCGCGCGAAGACAAGGCCAAGCAGAAAACGCTGGAGCGCGAACTTGCGTGGATGCGTCAGGGACAGAAGGCGCGTCAGGCAAAATCCAAGGCGCGTATTCAGGCCTATGAAGAGATGGCCGGTCAGTCCGAGCGCGAACGCGTTGGTCGGGCTCAGATCATCATCCCGAACGGTCCGCGCCTCGGGTCGAAAGTGATTGAGGTCAATGGCTTGAAGAAAGCTATGGGCGACAAGCTCCTGATCGAAGACCTGAGCTTCAGCCTGCCGCCGGGCGGCATTGTTGGTGTAATCGGCCCGAACGGGGCCGGTAAATCGACGCTCTTCAAGATGTTGACCGGACAGGAACAGCCGGATGCAGGCGAGGTGTCTTACGGCGACACTGTCCAGTTGGCCTATGTCGACCAGTCGCGCGACGATTTGAACGCAAATGACACCGTCTGGGAAGCAATCTCAGGTGGGGCCGAGATCATCAAGCTGGGTGATGCCGAGGTCAATTCCCGCGCCTATTGCGGGTCGTTCAACTTCAAGGGCGGCGACCAGCAGAAGAAAGTTGGCCTTCTCTCGGGTGGTGAACGCAACCGCGTTCACATGGCGCGTCTGCTCAAAGAGGGTGGCAACGTTCTGCTGCTTGACGAACCGACCAACGATCTCGACGTCGAAACACTGCGCGCGCTCGAAGATGCGATCGAAAATTTCGCTGGCTGCGCCGTGGTCATCAGCCACGACCGTTTCTTCCTCGACCGTCTGTGTACGCATATCCTTGCCTTCGAAGGCGATGCGCATGTCGAATGGTTTGAAGGCAACTTTGCCGATTACGAAGAAGACAAGAAGCGGCGCCTTGGTGCGGATGCGCTGGAGCCGAAGCGGGTCAAGTTCAAGAAGTTCGTGCGGTAACCCGCCCGAGAAAGCATTCGTGCACGCTTTGAAAGCTTGGGTTGCTGACCCGCAAGAGTCAGCAATCACTCATGTTGCTGTAAAGCAAATAATACGGATAAGCCGGGTACTTGTACCGCTTGGCGTCGAACTCGGCGATCGTCATCTTTGACGACGGCGCGCTTTCCGGATCGTGGAAAATCACCTGAGTGTCCGTCGTTCCGATCAGGACCGACACATGCCCGTATGTCGAACCATTGTGGGTCTTCATCCAGTTGAACATCAGCGGGCCACGCCGATCCAGAAGCGCTTCGATTTCCTCCAGCGTGAACGTCTTGGTGCCGTGATCGGGCACGGCCACCAGCCCTTCCCTCTCCATCAGAGTTGGCATCCAACCGGCAGGGATCGCCCAATGCCCGGTGGACGTGGTGCCGTCGGCGTTGTGGTTGGTCTTTGTGAACAATTCGGGCACGCCGTGGCGCGGCCCCTGCGCAAAATAGTATCCAACCATACAGGCGCTTGCGTACCAGCAGCCGGTGTAATCATTGAACGTGTACTTGTTGCCCGGAATATGCCCACCGATATTGAGTTGTGTCATAAACGGAACTTGTAGTTTTCTTGCCATATTGCCCCCATTGCGGCGCAGCGCGTTTATCAATGGTTGCGAAGCGTAAGGCAGATTGGAATTTCAGAAAAAGCTTTTGTGTCGGGCACCGGAATTCGCCTCAACATATGACACGAGTAAGACGCAGTCTGCTGTTCACCGCTTTGCGAGAACCGACAATATTTCGTACCCATCCAGCAAAAATATTTCTTGCGACGTCACTGTACCTACTTGTGCGACTCAGCGCTCGGCCTTACATGCGCGCAATCCGGGCGTGAGGCTCCGTCCGGCGGCTGCAGGTGTGATGAGTCACGCCGAGAGCGCCATCCTCTTCTGGACATCTTGCGATGCGCAATCTTATTCTTTCTGCGACCCTTGCTCTGGTTGCCGTTCCCGCTTTTGCTGATCAGACCGAAGGCCTTATCGTTGCCTTTGATCGTCAGGCTCACACCATCATTCTCGCCGATCACAGCATCTGGCAATTGCCCGCTGACATGGCGATCCCCGACAATCTTGGTCAGGGTGATCGGATCTTCATCGACTTCGTCAGCGACGGCGACAACGGCGTGAAAACCATCAACACCATTGAACGTCTGGCCGTGGCCGTGCCGCTTGGTGCAGAAACCGGTTCATAAATCGCTCGAAATAGAGGGGGTCAAAAATGACCCCCTTTTCTTTTGCGGGCTTAACCTACCCAGCCAACAATCTGATCCGCGCGCATGGCCCCCGACTGACGCGCGCTTTCGCGGCCACCGACAAAACGGATCATCGTCGGAATACCTCGGATGCCATAGGTCTGGCCCGATTGCGGATAGTCCTCGGTATTGAGTTTAACCAGACGCGCACGGCCATTGAGCGTGGCAGCGGCTTTGGAAAACTCCGGCCCCATCATTTTGCATGGTCCGCACCACGGCGCCCAAAAATCGACCACCAATGGCACTTCATCATTGCGGGCGGCCTTCTGCAGCGTGGTCCAATCCAATTCGACTGCTTTTCCGGGCATCAGGGCAGCGCCACAGGTGCCGCATTTCGGACCTGCATCAATCCGGTCTTCGGGCACACGGTTGACCTGACCACAGTCGAGGCAGGTGATCTTTTTGCCAGACATCTCTGTCCTCCATGACATTCGGCAATCGACATATGTAGAAATTGACCCTACGGCAAGTCTTTGCTCATTCGGAACAACCTAAGAGAATCTTCTTGTTTCAGATGCGGCAACCTGTCATAGGAGCGCTGCTAACGATCTTCTACTCGACCTTCTGTTTTCCGACACCGGCACGCAGCTTTCGATCCAGATGTGACTTCGCCGGGTTGCCGCATAGTGCGGGCAACGGAACTCAAAAGGAATATTCACATGGCCACTGGCACAGTGAAATGGTTCAACACCACCAAAGGTTACGGCTTCATCGCTCCCGATGGCGGTTCCAAGGACGTTTTCGTCCACATCTCCGCTGTTGAGCGTTCGGGCCTGACCGGTCTGCGCGACGATCAGAAGGTGACCTTCGACATCGAAGCGGGCCGCGACGGTCGCGAAAGCGCGATCAACCTCGCGCTGGCATAAGCCAAACCGCTTCTCGGTAAAGAAACCGCTCCCGGCCCTGTGCTGGGGGCGGTTTTTCTTTTCCATCAGGTCGGGAATCGGCGTGTCTGATTGTTATCGCCTACGGAGTTTATGGCCATTGTGCCGCAACCTAACCAACGGGATACCGAAGGTCACAGCCTTGTTGCTTGTTTTTGCCAGATACATAGGCGAAATTTGCAGCGCTTTTTGACCTTTGAGAATTCAGACCAAAAAGGAACCATGCTGCCCATGATTTCAAGACGACACTTTTTGGCGGCCACCGCTATTGGACTGGCCGCGCCAAGCATTGCGACTGCGCAAGGCTTCCAAATCGACCCGATCTTCCAACCGCAGAACGTGCGCATCAAAAGCGACGTTGCTCCGGGCCAGATCCTCATCCTGCCGCGGGCGCATTTTCTGTATCACGTGACCGCCCCCGGCGTGGCTCGTCGGTATGGCGTGGGCGTTGGCAAAGCGGGGCTCGAATTCACCGGGACGGCCGAGATCGCGGTCAAGAAAGAATGGCCCACGTGGCGCCCGACCGATGAGATGATCGAACGTGAACCCAAGACTTACTCCAAGTTTGTGGACAACGACTATGTGCAGCCTGGGGGTCCGGACAATCCTCTGGGCGCGCGGGCTCTGTATCTCTTTCAGAACGGTCGCGACACGTTCTTCCGCATCCATGGGACAACGGCACCCCGATCGATCGGACAGTCGGTTTCAAATGGCTGCATCCGAATGCTGAACACGCATGTCGAAGACCTGTACGAACGGGTGCCAATCGGAACTGTTGTTACGGTTCTATGAACGACTTTCGCAAATCGGAGGGCGATCTGCCCCGTGCCTCCGGTTTGCCCTTCCGCTGCCACAAATCGCTCCTTTTCTGCGGCCAATTACGAGGCATTCAGGAAAGACGGGCATTCCGGTAGCAGAAGGATACAGACATGGCGGCAATCACCTTGATCGTAGGCGGTGTTCTTGGTTGGATTGCTGCTGCGATTGCAATGGTTGCCGGGGGTTTGTTCACCACGGCATTGCTGATCTTCTGTGCAACAAGCCTTGCGTATGCGGCAATCACACTGACCGCTGTCGCGCTGCGCCCCACCGGATCTGCCTGACCCGTTATAGCCGGGCGCCACTTTTGACTGCCTGTGTTACAGCAAGACATGCATTCCTGACATTTTCACTCTCCCTGTATTTTTAGACCGAGAAGAGATGGGGCGCCCGCGCTTCAAGGCAACCCGATTTCACAGGAAAGCGAAATTCCGGCTTTTGTCTTGCGTCATTTTTGGAATCACCTGAAAACTTGCGTTGCAAAGTTACCAATTTCGACCACTGCTCCGACTCGGCTCAGTAAAGCGAATTTGACTGACCGAGCCCGTCGCGCCGATTTGCTCGACGGAAGACAAGACAGACAGGAGTAAAACGGATGGCCACTGGCACCGTAAAATGGTTCAACACCACCAAAGGTTACGGTTTCATCGCACCGGAAAGCGGCGGGAAAGACGTGTTTGTACACATTTCCGCTGTTGAACGGTCGGGATTGACCGGTCTCGCAGACAATCAGAAAGTGACCTATGACCTTGAAGCAGGTCGTGACGGTCGCGAAGCAGCAGTGAATATTTCACTCGCCTGATCCGCACCGGGGCATTTCTCGGCCCTACCCTTGGTATTGCCGCATTAGGCGAAGGACCAAGGAGCTCGCTCACACGGGCGGCGTGATCGTCGCCCGTTCAGACTCTGAATGCCCCTCATTTCAGATCAAGTCCGCTGTGCTTTGAAAAAGGTCAGTCCGACACCCGCTTCACCAACTCGGCAACAACGGGGCCCATGGCCCCGACGATAAGGTCCACACCTTCGGCATTCGGATGGATTCCGTCCATCTGCATCACGTCGCGAAGTTCAGCCGGCGTGCTGCCCACGCTGTAAAGCCCTTCGAAAAAACGCGGAAAGTAGAGGGCATCATAGGCTTCGGCCAATTCAGGATACATGGCATCGAATTCGGCTTTGTAGTCTGGGCCGTAGTTCCCCGGAGCCTCCATGCCGACGATGAGGACATCTAGCCCTTTGTCCTCTGCGATCCTCAGGATGCCTTCAAGGTTAGCCCGCGACACGGCAGGGTCGATCCCGCGCAAGAGATCGTTGCCACCCAAGGCCACGATGAGCGCCTCGGTAGCCGGGGTCAGCGACCATTCCACCCGCGACAAACCACCTGCCGTGGTGTCGCCGGACACACCCGCATTCACCAGACGCACGTCCAGCCCCTGCTCTTCCAGCCAAGCGCGCATTCGTGGGACAAATCCGTGCTGGTCGATCAGACCATAGCCAGCAGTGAGACTGTCGCCCAAGGCGATGACTTCGACTGGATCGGCCTGCGCTGCGGTCGCTGTGCACAGGCAAACAGCGGCCACGCGCATCTTGCTCAGAACCAAGGACGCCCCATATGTGAAAGAGTGAAACATAACAAAGCTCCGTATTCCATGACCCAACCCATTCTCGAACTCAAAGATGTCACGCTCAGCCTCAGGGGCAATGCCGGAATGGTCGAGATTCTACATGGGATCAGCCTTTCCGTTCACAAGGGCGAGACATTGGGCCTGATCGGGCCATCCGGTTCGGGCAAGTCCTCGCTGCTGATGGTGATGGGCGGGCTTGAGAATGCCAGTTCCGGCAGCGTGGTAGCGTTGGGGCAGGATCTGACCGCGATGGACGAGGACAAAATGGCTCGCTTCCGCCGCGATCACATGGGGGTCGTGTTCCAGTCGTTTCACCTGATCCCGACCATGACCGCTTTGGAAAACGTCGCCACACCACTTGAGCTTTCAGGTGCGAAAGACGCTTATGCCCGTGCCGAGGCCGAGCTTGAAGCCGTGGGCCTTGGCCATCGCGCCGATCACTACCCGGCCCAGATGTCGGGGGGCGAACAACAACGCGTGGCACTGGCCCGTGCCTCTGTCACGCGGCCCGAAATCCTGCTTGCGGACGAACCGACCGGGAACCTCGATGGGGTCAACGGGCAGGCGATCATTGATCTGCTGTTCGGGCTGCGCGACCGCCACGGGGCCACGCTGGTTCTGGTCACACACAGCCGCGAACTGGCTGCGAAATGTGACCGCGTGATCCGCCTCACAGATGGGCACATCTCGGACAATCAGTTGAAGGCTGCTGAATAATGGCGCTTGGCACGGCTGCCCGTTTCGCTCGCCGGGAACTGCGCGGCGGCCTAAACGGATTTCGCATTTTCCTAGCCTGTCTGGCGCTTGGCGTCGCCGCGATTGCAGGCGTCGGCTCTGTTCGTTCAGCCATCCAGTCGGGTCTTGAGGCACAGGGATCGACCCTCTTGGGCGGCGATGCGTCGGTCGAATTCACCTATCGCTTTGCGGAGCCTGAGGAGCGCGCTTACCTCGAAAGTATCTCCACTGGCATTTCCGAAATCACCGATTTCCGTTCGATGGTTGTAAAAGACCCCGACGGCGTGGCCGAGCGTGCGCTGACACAGGTCAAATCCGTGGATGATGCCTATCCCTTGACGGGCGAGGTAGTGCTGGATCCAACCATGCCGCTGGCAGAGGCCCTCTCCGGTGATGGCACGCAGCCAGGCGCAGTTATGGCCCCTCTTCTGGCAGATCGCTTAGGCCTTGAGCCTGGGGACACTTTCCGCCTCGGCACACAGGACTTTACGCTGTCCGCGATCCTTGTCACCGAACCCGACAGCTCCGCTTCGGGTTTTTCGCTTGGCCCGCGCACGATGGTCACAACCGATGCGCTGCGCGATGCGGGCCTGCTTCAACCGGGCACACTCTACGAAACCGAATACCGCCTGCTTCTGCCACCGGACAGCAATTTAGACGCGCTGGAGGCCGCAACCGAGGCAGCCTTCCCCAGCAGTGGTCTGCGGTGGCGGGATTCGCGCAATGGCGCACCGGGTGTGGCTCGGTTTGTCGAACGCTTGGGTGCGTTCCTGATCCTTGTCGGCCTCTCGGGCCTTGCCGTCGGTGGCATCGGCGTATCCGCTGCCGTACGCGCTTATCTGGCGCGCAAGACCAGTGTCATCGCCACTCTGCGAACCCTCGGTGCGACCCGCGCGACGATTTTCCAAACCTACTTCCTCCAGATCGGCGCATTGAGCCTGCTGGGCATCGGCATCGGCCTTGTACTCGGCGCGCTTGTCCCAATCCTCTTCGGCCCGTTGATCAGCGCGTCGCTGCCGGTGCCTGCGATCTTCACGATCCATCCTGTCCCGCTGGTCGAGGCGGCGCTCTACGGCATCCTGACCGCGTTGGTCTTCACCCTCTGGCCGCTCGCCCGAACCGAAGACATCCGCCCGGCGATGTTGTTCCGTGACGCTTTGGACGGAGGCAAGGCACTCCCCGCATGGCGCTACGTGATCGCCACGCTGGTTCTGCTGGGCCTGTTGGTCGGTGTAGCCTCGCTGTTTTCCGGCAGCCCGTTCCTGACACTCTGGACCGCGGGCGGATTGATTGGCGCACTGATCGTGCTGATGCTGGCCGCCATCGCCATCCGCTGGATCGCCAAGCGGTCGACCCGCACGGTGCGCGGGCGCCCGGCCTGGCGATGGGCGCTCGCCTCAATCGGCGGCCCGCGCGATGCGGCTGCGCCAGTGGTTCTGTCGCTCGGCCTTGGCCTGTCTGTTTTGGCTGCCGTCGGTCAGATTGACGGCAATCTACGCACCGCCATCGACCGCGACCTGCCCGAAGTTGCGCCAGCCTATTTCTTTGTCGACATCCAACCCGATCAGATGCCGAAATACACCGAGATGCTCGAGAACGACCCCGCTGTAGCACGCATCGACACTGCGCCAATGCTGCGCGGCGTGCTGACCCAGATCAACGGCCGCCCGGCGCGCGAGGTGGCAGGCGACCACTGGGTTGTCACCGGGGATCGCGGCATCACCTATGCCGCGCAGCCTGACGCCAACACGCGGGTCGTGGCCGGCGAATGGTGGGACGCCGACCATGACGGCCCAGCCGAAGTCAGCTTTGCCATCGAAGAGGCCGAGGAGATGGGTCTGTCACTTGGCGACACGCTCACGGTCAACGTTCTTGGCCGCGACATCAACGCGACGATCACCAGTTTCCGTGACGTGGACTTCTCGACCGCCGGGATGGGGTTCGTGATGACGCTCACGCCGAATGCCCTGCGCGGCGCGCCGCACACCGTTATCTCCACCGTTTATGCCCCTGCGACAGATGAAGCGCGCATCTTACGGGAATTGGCCACTGCCTTCCCGAACATCACCGCGATCAGTGTCCGCGACGCAATTGACCGGGTGAGCGTTCTGCTCGAAGGCATCGGTGCTGCTGTCCGTTGGGGCGCTGCGGCAACCCTGCTGACCGGGTTCCTTGTGCTCATAGGTGCCGCCGCCGCAGGCGAAGGCGCGCGCACCTACGAGGCCGCTGTTCTGAAAACCCTCGGGGCAAGCCGCGCCCGAATTCTGCAGAGCTTTGCGCTGCGATCTGCCCTTCTGGGCGGCGGGGCCGGTCTTGTGGCTTTGGGCGCAGGCATCCTTGGCAGTTGGGCGGTGATGACCTTCATCATGGACAGCAGCTTTTCCGTAGTCTGGCCATCCGCCCTCGGAGTCGTGATCGGCGGGGTGCTGGCAACGCTTCTGGCGGGTCTCATCTTCGCGTGGCGACCACTTGCGGCACGTCCGGCGCAGGTGCTCCGCGCGCGCGAATGACCCGCTAGGCACCCACCAACAGCGGCGAAGGCGGGCAATAAACCACCTTGCCCCCCAGCCATTCCCTTGGCATGCCCCACTCAACCCATCGCAAGAAATCGAGTCGCTCCATGTCCGACAGCCTTCCTATGACGATCCCCGCCCCGTTGACGCCTGCGCAGCGCACACAGATCATCAACCTTATCCGGCGGGCCGCTCGTGCAGAGATCCTGCCCCGTTTCCGGACGCTGGGCAGCAGCGACATCGACCAGAAATCAGGCCCAATGGACGTGGTGACCGCCGCCGACAAGGAAGCGGAAAAAATGATCGTGCGCGGCTTGCTGGCAATGTTTCCCAACGCGCATATCGTAGGTGAGGAAAGCGTCACCGACGAAATAGTCGCGGCACTTGCGGATGCCGAGATGGGCTTCACCATCGACCCCGTGGATGGCACATGGAACTTTGCGCACGGGCTGTCGACATTTGGTGTGATCCTGTCGATGACCCGTTTTGGGGTGCCTGTTTTCGGTCTGATTTACGACCCAATCACAGATGAAGTGCTGGTGGCAGATGAAACCGGCCCCGCCCAAATCATCGCCCCGCGCCGTCCGGCCCGCGACGTGACGGTGTCCAAAGGTGGTCCCGTCGAAAACATCAGCGGCTTTGCCTCTGTCTACAATGTGCCGGAAAATAAGCGTAGCGAATTGCTTGGCCTGATGACCCGGTTCCAACGGCTCTACATGCTGCGGTGCGCCGCACATGAATTCCGCATGGTGGCTCAGGGTCATGTCGATTTCGTGCTCTGCTCGAACCTGACACCATGGGATCACGCAGCAGGCGCATTGATCGTGCAACGCGCCGGTGGTCATGTCGCCTGCCTCGACGGCTCCGAATACCGCGCTCAGATGCGCGAGGGCTATCTTCTCTGCGCCTCGGATGCCGCCACATGGGGCCGGGTGCGTGACGCGATGTCTTTCCTGCTCGACGGCGAGTGACAGTCGCCGCCTAGCGGGTCAGGACCACGTCCGCCCGGACGTCTAGCCCCTGCTCCACGGCGTCGATCAGGTAATGTGCCACACTGGCGCGGGAAATCAGGCCGTTCCGCCAAGACTTGGGATCGCGTAATACGCGGTAATCTTCGGTGCGGGCGCCGTTAGTCAGGATGACTGGCCGCACGATCGTCCAATCCAGCGGCGACGCCTCAATCAGCGCCTCCTGCCGATCCTTGTCGGCATAGGGTTTACCCAGAAGGGCACGATGCCCTGTACGCTCGACCCAGCTCATTGCCGCCTTGCTGCGCCCTGCTCCAAACCCGGTGACCACCACCAGCCGCGACACATCAGATTGCGCCATTGCGCCGAGCAGCACCTTTGTGGTCTCGGAAAACAGCGTCTCTTCTTCCCACAGCATCGCCAGCCTCTCGGTGATGCCCAAGGCGTAGATCACAGCCCGCACGCCTTTCAACGCCTGGGCAACATCGCCGGGTGAGGTGGCGTCGCCTTTGAAAGGCTCTACCAGATCACTCGCCTCAAGCATGTCGGCACTGCGCGCGAAAGCTCGAACAGTCAGCCCACGCTGCACAGCTTCGTCCATAGCGCAGCGCCCGATGCCGGACGTGGCTCCCATGATCAGGATCGGTTTGGTCAATTCTGCAAATCCTCGGAATATGCCGTTTGGCAATGATGCTGGAACCGATCATGCTTGAGCGCAAGGCCGCCGCGAGCCTTTTCGGCCTCCACCGGGCAAACATGTTTCAGGCCGGACTTTCGGTCCGGCCTGACTAAATTGCGCTTTTCGCGAGAGGTTCATTATTCCGCCGCTTCGGCGTAATCCTCCATCGGCGGGCAGCTGCAGACGAGGTGGCGGTCGCCATAAGCGTTGTCGACCCGGTTCACAGGCGGCCAATACTTGTCGACCCGGAACGCGCCGGGCGGGAAGCATCCCTGTTCACGGCTGTAAGGCCGTTCCCAGTCGCGCACGAGGTCTTCCATCGTATGCGGCGCCAGCTTGAGCGGGTTTACCTCCCGGTCCATGTCCCCTGCCTCAATGGCGCGGATCTCTTCGCGGATCGCCAGCATCGCATCGCAGAAGCGATCAAGCTCCGCCTTGGTCTCCGACTCCGTCGGTTCGACCATCAGCGTCCCCGCCACAGGCCAGCTCATCGTCGGCGCATGGAACCCGGCATCGATCAGCCGCTTGGCAATATCCTCAACCGTGACACCCGCTGATTTCTCGAAAGGCCGCACGTCCAGAATACACTCATGCGCCACGCGACCTTTCTCGCCGCGATAGAGCACGTCAAATGCCCCTTCGAGCCGCGTCGCAACATAGTTCGCATTGAGGATCGCCACCCGCGTCGCCTGGGTAAGCCCTTCACCGCCCATCATTAGACAATACGCCCATGAGATCGGCAGCAATGACGGCGACCCGAACGGAGCGGCACTCACCGCGCCCTGACCCGACACCGGGTGCCCCGGCAGATGCGGGATCAGATGCGCCTTGACGCCAATCGGCCCCATGCCCGGTCCACCACCGCCATGCGGAATGCAGAAGGTCTTGTGCAGGTTGAGGTGGCTCACATCGCCGCCCAGATCGCCTGGTCGCGAGAGACCCACCATCGCGTTCATGTTGGCCCCGTCAATATAGACCTGCCCGCCATGCTCATGCGTGATCGCGCAGACGTCTTTGACCGTGCCCTCGAACACACCATGCGTCGACGGATAGGTGATCATAGTACCAGCGAGGTTTTCGGAATGCTGCTCGGCCTTGGCGCGGAAGTCCTCAAGGTCGATGGAACCGTTGTCATCACACTTCACCGGCACAACTTTCCAACCGACCATCTGGGCCGAAGCCGGGTTGGTGCCATGCGCGTTCACCGGGATGAGGCAGATGTTTCGATACCCCTGCCCATTCGCCCGGTGATAACCTGCGATGGACAACAGCCCCGCATATTCTCCCTGCGCGCCGGAATTCGGCTGCATGGAAATCGCGTCATAGCCGGTAATCGTACAGAGTTTCGCGTTCAGATCCCCGATTAGCGTTTGATATCCGCGCACCTGTTCGTCGGGTACGTACGGATGAATATCCGCAAACTCCCGCCAACTTACCGGCATCATTTCCGCCGCTGAGTTCAGCTTCATCGTGCAGGACCCAAGCGGGATCATCGCCCGGTCCAGCGCCAAATCACGGTCCGCCAGACGGCGCATGTAGCGCATCATTTCGGTTTCCGCCCGGTTCATGTGAAACACATCGTGCTGCAAATACTCCGACGTGCGAATGAGCGCGTCGGGCAAGCGGTATTCCGGCGTCAGATCGTCATCCGATTTGACCAGCCCAAAGGCGCGCCAAACCGCCTCGATCGTCGCAGGACGTGATTTCTCGTCCAGCGTGATGCCGATCTTGGTCTTGCCCACCGCCCGCAGGTTCAGCCCTTCACGCACAGCAGCCTGCAACACGCCACGCTGCAACAGGCCCACATCCACCGTGATCGTGTCGAAATAGGCCTTGGGCTCAACCTTGAACCCTGCAGCTTCCAACCCTTTGGCCATACGCACCGTCTTACGATGGATACGCTGCGCAATCGCGCGAAGCCCTTTGGGCCCGTGGAACACCGCGTAGAAACCCGCCATCACCGCCAAGAGCGCCTGCGCAGTGCAGACGTTCGAGGTCGCCTTTTCCCGACGGATGTGCTGTTCGCGCGTTTGCAGCGCGAGGCGGTAAGCTTTGTTGCCATGGCTGTCGATGGAAATCCCCACGATCCGCCCAGGCATCGCCCGTTTGTAATCGTCCTTGGTCGCCATATAGGCCGCGTGCGGTCCACCATAGCCCAGCGGAATTCCAAAGCGCTGGGTCGATCCAACCGCAATATCCGCCCCCATCGCCCCCGGCTCTTTCAGCAGGCACAGCGCCATCGGATCGGCAGACATGATCGCAATCGCCTTGGCCTCATGCAGCCGCGCAATGTCATCGGTGAAATCGCGCAGATGCCCGTAAGTACCCGGATACTGGAAGATCGCCCCGAACACGGCTTCGGGATCCATGTCTTCAACACCGCCGATGATGATCTCGATCCCTAGCGGCTCTGCGCGGGTCTTCATGACCGAAATGTTCTGCGGATGGCAGTTCTCATCCACAAAGAACGCTTTGGCTTTCGATTTTGCCACCCGCTGCGCCATGGTCATCGCCTCGGCACAAGCCGTGGCCTCATCCAAGAGCGATGCGTTGGCTATCTCAAGCCCGGTCAGATCGCTGACCATGGTCTGATAGTTCAACAGCGCCTCAAGACGGCCCTGCGAAATCTCCGGCTGATAGGGCGTGTACGCCGTGTACCATGCCGGATTTTCGAAAATGTTGCGCTGGATCGCCGGTGGCGTGACCGAGCCGTGATAGCCCATCCCGATCAGCGAGGTGAGTACCTCGTTCTGCGACGCAGTCTCCCGCATGTGGTAGAGCAGCTCCCGCTCCGACAGTGCCTTGCCGAAGTCCAGCGGTTTGTCCTGACGGATGCTTGCTGGCACCGTCTGCGAGATCAGTTCATCTAACTTGGATACCCCGACCGTCGCCAACATCTCGGCCATCTCGGCAGGAGACGGGCCAATGTGACGCCGGTTGGCAAAATCATACGGCAGATAGTCAATGGCATCGTAACCCATATCGCTCTCCTTGCGGTTCGGAACGGCGCGCCGTCCCCTGCTTCTTCTCTTCAAAATACGCCACGCGACAGGGCCACCGGGCGTGCTGTCGGGCAAGGGGCGGGCAGGTCTCAGGACCCGCCCGGCCAGATCAGCCGATGAATTTTTTGTAGGCGGCTTCATCCATCATGTCGTCCAGCGCCGACAGGTCTTCGATCTTCATCTTGAAGAACCACGCATCGCCCTCGGGGTCTTCGTTGACCTTACCCGGTTCTTCGACAAGCGGCTCGTTCACCTCGGTGATGACACCGTCCAATGGTGCGAGGATGTCTGAGGCCGCCTTGACCGACTCAATCACCACGATCTCGTCATCCTTGCTGACAGTCTGGCCTTCATCGGGCAGTTCGATAAACACCACATCGCCCAGTTGTTCGGCGGCATGTGCGGTGATTCCCACGACCACCTCGTCGCCTTCGACGCGCAGCCATTCATGTTCTTCGGTGAATTTCATCTTGTCCCTCTTGGTGTGTTTATCGTTTGAATCCTGCCGCCACGAAGGGCAGCTTGGCAACAGAAACGGGAAGCCGTTTCCCACGGACTTCGCCAAAAAGTGTGGTGCCGTTTTCGGCATGGGCCGCGTCGACATAGCCCATCGCCACAGGCGCGCCAACGGTCGGGCCAAACCCGCCCGATGTTACGGTTCCGATCTGAGTGTCGGCATCCGCACTGGCGAAAAGCGGCGTGCCTTCCCGCATCGGCGCGCGCCCCTCGGGCGACAGGCCGACGCGCTTGCGCGAAACGCCTTCACCCATCTCACGCAAGATACGGTCTGCCCCCGGGAACCCGCCTGCGCGGTCGCCACCGGCGCGGCGCACTTTCTGCATACCCCAGGTCAACCCGCCTTCAACCGGCGAGGTCGTCTCGTCAATGTCATGTCCATAAAGGCACAGCCCGGCTTCGAGCCGCAGCGAATCCCGCGCACCAAGCCCGATGGCTTCCACATCCTCATGCGCCAGCAGCGCCTTCGCCAAATCTGTGGCGGCCGCCGCAGGCACGGATATCTCATATCCGTCTTCCCCGGTGTAGCCGGACCGCGACACCCAACATTCCGCACCAGCGATGGGAACAGTGGCGACGTCCATGAACCGCATCTCGGCCACCACCGGATGATGCTCTGCAAGTACGACCTCAGCTTTTGGCCCCTGCAACGCTAGCAGTGCCCGGTTCTCCAGCAGCTTCACCGTCACCTCCGGTTCCAGCGCCGCGCGCATCCGGGCAACATCGGCGTCCTTGCAGGCGGCATTGACGACGACGAACAGGTGATCGCCCCGGTTGGCGAACATCAGATCGTCTTCGATCCCGCCTGCATCATTGGTAAAGAACCCATAGCGCTGGCGGCCCTCGACCAATTCCAGCACATCCTGCGGAATCAACGTCTCCAGGGCGGCCTTGGCGACCTCTGGATCCTCAGACCGCAGAATGACCTGCCCCATGTGGCTCACGTCGAAGAGCCCGGCAGCCGCGCGGCAATGCAGGTGCTCTTTCATCACGCCAAGACTGTACTGCACGGGCATGTCATAGCCGGCAAACGGCACCATCTTGGCGCCAAGGCTGACATGCAGATCGTAAAGCGGTGTGCGTTTCAATTCGCTCACGCGGCATCCCTTTGTCTGTGACCGGGTGCAGGGTAAGCGGCATCCGGCATATTCCAACCCGCGCATGCGCACGGTCGTCCTATGCCCCCTCTGTCCTTTCGCCTGAGATCGTTATCCCTTCGGCGTTCCGGGTCAGGCCCGAAATCTCTCCAGAGTCTATGTCCGCGACGGTCCTTTGGCCTGAGAGTTTCCGGGGGCGGTTGCTCCTTCGGCACCGGTCTAACCGGTTCTCCCATCGCAGGTGTATACTATGGTAGACCGATTTCCTTTCGGCCTCAAGGGTCAAACTGAAAGCGCAGCTTCCCGGGCCGTGCAGGTGCGACTTGGGTTCAGAATGTCAAGAAGATCGGAATTCGTGCAGACCAGTGAGTCCAACGTGATCGGGTCCAAAGACCGATAGAACGCCTCAACCGCGTCGGTCAGCGCCGTTCGCAAACGGCAGGCATCTTTTAAGGGGCAGGTATTGTCCACGTCAGCGAAGCATTCGGCCAACGGGACAGGGGCTTCCAGAACCCGGAACACGTCACCGATCCGGATATCTTCGGCCGAACGGCCCAGAGACAACCCACCATTACGCCCGCGTTGCGTGTGCAGGAACCCAAGCTGGGCCAGTTGGTTAATCACCTGTGCCAGGTGGTTTTCCGAAGCGTTGCAGCGTTGGGCAATTTCCGATTTGGTCACAAGCCGCCCGGTATTGGCCGCACAGAACATAAGGACGCGCATCGCGATGTTGGTACGTTTGGTGACACGCAAGGCAATCATCCTTTCAGTTCGGTTGGCCAAACCTACGGGATCATGCAAAGCTGTCTTTGATATACATCAACTGAACGAGCAGACAGCCCAGTGAAACATCCCCATTTCTTCGGTTACGGATCGCTGGTTAACCGGAACACACACAGTTTCACACCGGTCCATACCTCGCAGATCACCGGATGGCGGCGCATCTGGCAGCGCGCCCCAAACCGGCCAGCGGCGTTTCTGTCCGTCATTGCTGACGGGGACAGCACCCTTGACGGTGTGATCGCCCCTGTTCCGAACGACGATTGGGTGGCGCTGGATGCACGGGAATTTTCCTACCGGCGCATCGCCGTGACCGAGTCTGTTGCGCATCATGCGTCTGATGTGCGCGACATCTCGATCTATGCCATCCCACCTAGCGATGCGGCACCACCGGACAAGGATCACCCGATCCTGCTCAGCTATGTGGACGCGGTTCTTCAAGGCTATCTGCGAGAATTCGGCGAAGCCGGTGCCGAGCGGTTCTGCACAACCACCGAAGGCTGGGACACGCCGGTGCGGAACGACCGGGCGGACCCGGTTTATCCGCGCGCCCAGCGCCTTTCGCAAACCGAGCAGAACTTTGTCGACGACATGCTCCTGACCCTGCGCGCCAAGGTGTTTGCCTGATGCGCGAGCGTATCAGGCTCTGGCTCAAGCGCCTTTGGCGTCGCCCCGGCATCCGCATTTCAGCCTTTGGCAGCGTCGCCCTCCTGGTGGCCTTGGTCGCGCCGCTTCTCGACCGCTCCATTCCGGACTCGTGGGTTGACCGCTTCTCGCGCGAAGCGGTTCTGCCGATCCTCAATATTCTCGCGTCGTCGATGCTGGCAGTCACCACGTTTTCGCTAGGTATCATGGTGCAGGCGTTCCGATCCGCTGCCGGGCAAGCCACTCCGCGCGTGTACCGGCTTTTGATGCAGGACATGACCACGCTCAATGTGATGTCGGTCTTTGTCGGGGCCTTCCTCTTCTCTCTCGCCTCCATCGTCATGTTCCGCGCCGAATTCTATAGCGAATCGGCGTCGGTGATCGTCTTTGCGATGACGATGGTCTGCATCGTTCTGATCGTCGTCGCGATCCTGCGCTGGATCGCCCATCTCAGCCAGTTGGGCAGCCTGCATCACACCCTGACAATCGTCGAACAGGCAGCAAGCCGACCACTGGTCCGTCTTGCAGAGCAACCCAATCTTGGTGCCCGCGCTGCCAGCGACTCCCCGCGCGCACCAAAAACCGCCAAGGCATTGCGCAGCCCCCGGTCCGGCTATGTCCAGTTCATCAGCCTTGCCGAACTTAATGAGCAACTAGAGAAACAGGACGTGATGCTCTGGGTCTATGCGCCTCCCGGCAGCTGGGTGCTAGAAAACACACCGCTCGCCTATGTCGAAGGCGAATGCGACCTCGACGCATTGCTTGAAAACTTCACGCTGGGTGATGAACGCACAGTTGAACAGGACGCCCGTTTTGGTTTGGTCATCCTGTCCGAAGTGGCCTCACGCGCACTGTCCCCCGGCGTGAACGATCCCGGCACGGCGATCGACGTGATCCACCGGATAGAACGCATCCTCTGGGACTTGGGTCAGGGCATGTCCGTCGAAGACCGCGATACCAAACCCAAATTTGACCGGGTTATCCTCGGGGCCGTATCGGCCGACGATCTGCTGCATGACGGTTTCGCAAGTCTCATGCAGGATGGTTGCAATAGGTTCGACGTTATGGCCCAGATGCTGAAAGCCGCCAATCGGCTCTCCAAGAGCGATTGGTCAGACCTTGCGAAATCCGCAGAAAAGACCCGCGACGCGACGCTTGGGCTCATCGACCGTCGGATCGACGACCCTGAAGCGGTAAAAGCGCTGCATCAGAAAGCCAAGGACACCTAGGCTTTCGCCAGTTCGCGCGCCGGGATAGTCTGCAACAGCGGCAGCAGGTCCGCCATTTCCGGCCCCCGCTCCTGCCCCGTCAGAGCCTTGCGCAGCGGCATGAAGAGCCCCTTACCTTTTCGGCCTGTCGCCTCTTTCACCGCCGCAGTCCAGGAACCCCACGCATCCTGGCCAAGCGGGCCTTCAGGCAGCAGCGCCATTGCTTCAGCAACGAACTCCGCATCCTCGTCGGCAACCAGCGGCTCTGCACCATTGGCACAAAGCTCCCACCACTTCGCGATATCGCGCCGCGTGGTGATATTCTCGCGTGCCACGGTCCAGAAGGCTTCGGCCTTGTCCGCCGGAACGCCCAACGCATCGAGATCGGTTTTGACAGCGGTCACATCCAATCCGTGCAACTTGCGCGCAGTAAGCGGGAACAGGTCTTCGAAATCGAACTTCGTCGGGGCAGAGCCGAACTGGTTCAAATCGAACCCGTCCGCGATTTCTTCCAGTGACATCCGCAATTCCACCGGCTGCGACGAGCCGAGACGGGCCATCAGGCTCAAAAGCGCTTCCGGCTCCACACCCTGCTCACGCAGATCGCGCAGCGCCAGTGTGCCCAGACGCTTGGACAGCGACTCACCTTGCGGGCCTGTCAGCAGCGAATGGTGGGCAAAGGACGGCACATTACCGCCCAGCGCGCGAATGATCTGGATCTGCGTCGCGGTGTTGGTCACGTGGTCCGACCCACGCACTACATGGGTCACACCCATTTCGGTGTCATCCACCACAGACGCCAACGTATAGAGAATCTGGCCGTCGGCCCGGATCAACACCGGATCGCTGACACTTGCCGCGTCAATCGAGATGCCCCCGAGAATGCCATCGGTCCACTCGATCCGCTCTTGATCGAGCTTGAACCGCCAGACGCCGTCACCCCGGTCGGCGCGCAGCTTGTCCTTGTCCGCATCCGACAGGGACAGCGCTGCGCGGTCATAGACCGGCGGCTTGCCCATGTTCAGCTGCTTCTTGCGCTTCAGGTCCAGCTCAGTCGGTGTCTCGAACGCTTCGTAGAACCGCCCCATCTCGCGCAACTTGTCTGCCGCAGCATGATACCGGTCCAGCCGTTCCGACTGACGCTCCACCCGATCCCATGTCAGGCCCAGCCATTCCAGATCCTGCTTGAGCGCATCGACGTACTCTTCCTTCGACCGCTCCGGATCGGTGTCGTCGATCCGCAGAATGAAGGTGCCGCCGGATTTGCGGGCGATCAGGTAGTTGAACAAGGCGGTGCGCAGGTTGCCGACGTGAATGTAACCGGTGGGCGACGGCGCAAAACGGGTGGTTGTCATGGACTATGTCTCCTGTTGCCCGCGCTTTCACATAATGGGATGCTTTTGTCCAGAAAGCCCCGCACCATCGGCCTGCGTGATTGCACAGTCACGAAGGCGTGAATGAACAAGCCGAAGTCGAAAATGCCGCTACACTCCTTTTCATTCTAAACAGGGGAGCGACCATTATGTCCGAAATTTCCATGTCACGCCGTAGCCTTCTTGCCGGTGCTGCCGCCCTACCGATGGCAGCCGGTCTTGGTGTCACCCGCGCCAGCGCGGGCGGTCACATGCAGGGGCCCCAAATCCCTCGCGTCAACCGTTTTGGTGTGGGCGACTTCGAAGTCACCACGATGCTGGTCGGCAGCCGCACCGTCGAAGAGCCGCAAAACATCTTCGGCATGAATGTCAGCGCCGAAGAATTTGCCGAAGTCTCTGCCGAGGCGCGCATCCCGATCGACAAGGCGCAATTCTTCTTCACGCCGACTCTGGTCAACACTGGGTCTGAACTCATCCTCTTTGACACGGGCCTCAACGGTGCCGCCACCGCGCAGGCCGTCGAAATGGCGGGTTATTCCGCAGACGCCGTGACCCATGTCGTTCTGACCCACATGCATGGCGACCACATCGGTGGTCTGATGACCGAAGGAGCCGAAACCTTCGGCAACGCCGCCTACATCACCGGGCAGGCGGAATTCGACCACTGGTCGGGCACTGACAATGAAGGCTTTGCCAACAACGTCAAACCGCTGGCCGAGAAGATGTCGTTTATTGGCGATGGCGACAGCGTCAGTTCCGGCATTACGGCGATGGCGGCGTTCGGGCACACACCGGGTCATATGACCTACATGCTAGACAGCAACGACAAGCAGCTACTGATCTTGGCCGACCTCGCCAACCACTATGTCTGGTCGCTGGCCCATCCCGATTGGGAAGTCCGCTTCGACATGGACAAGGCCGCCGCTGCCGCGTCGCGCCGCAACGTGCTGGGGATGCTCGCCACGGATGCCGTTCCGTTCATCGGCTACCACATGCCCTTCCCGGGTGCGGGCTATGTCGAAACACGCGGCGACGGCTTCCACTACGTGCCGCACAGCTACCAGCTGTTGCTCTGATCGCGCCTTGACGCGGTCGCCCAGCGCGGTGCTGATAGGCGCATGACCGCGCAAGACGATATCGATGACATCACACGCTATGCCGAGGCAGCCCTGAACGGGCTGCCTTTGCCGTTTCGCGATCTGTGCCAAGATATTCTGCTTCAAGTCGCCGACTGGCCCCCGCAAGACATTCTCAATGAACTTGAGATCGACGATCCAATTGAATTGACAGGGCTCTATGACGGCATTCCCCTGACCGAGAAATCCGCAGGCGACCCGTCCCCCTTTCCCGATCAGGTCTGGCTTTACGCCGAACCGATCCTTGCGGAATGGCGGGAACGGAAATCGGTCACGCTACAGCATCTGGTGACCCATATCGTCGTGCATGAAATCGCGCACCATTTCGGCTGGACCGATGATGAAATCGCAGAAGTGGACCGTTGGTGGGAATGACTCCGCAAAAGTTTGCAAACCCGACGCCTGAGTTTGCAAACCCTAGGCTTACCCGTCCGTCAAAGCCCCGTTGACCCATTCGCCCGTCGCGGTTTCCCCCGACGCATAGCGCATGGTGCCGGTGCCCTGACGTTTGCCGTCAAGGAACGTGCCCTCATAGACATCGCCATTGGCATAGGTCGCGGTCCCCTGCCCGCTGATCTCTCCGTTCTGCCACTCGCCGACATATTTGAACCCGTCTGCCATGGTGATTTCGCCCTGACCGTGACGTTGCCCATCGGCGAACTGGCCGACATAGACAGTGCCATCGGTATAGGTTGCGGTGCCCTGTCCGTGGCGCTGGCCGTCCAGCCATTCGCCCTCGTACTTGTAGCCGTCGGGATAAGTCATCACCCCATAACCGTCATTGCGGGCGTTCTTGAACTCGCCCTCATAGACCAGACCATTGGCATAGACCGCGCGGCCTTTGCCGTCGATCACCCCGTCGAGCCAAGCCCCTTCGTAGGTCGAGCCATCGGGATAGGTGATCTCACCTTCACCATTCGCCAGATCGCCCCGGAACTGGCCTTCATAGACCGACCCGTCGGGATAGATGACTTTACCCAGTCCCTCGATCTGACCGGCGACCCAGGCGCCTTCATAGCGGTAGCTGTCGGTGCCGACAAAGGTGCCCTGCCCGTGGCGCAGGTCGTCTTTGAACTCACCTTCGTAGACATCACCATTGGCATAGCGCACCGTGCCCTGACCATCGCGGCGTCCGGCGACAAGCTCGCCTTCATAGACATCGCCGTTCGATTGCGTCAGCGTGCCGATCCCGTCGATCTGGCCGTCTTTCCACATGCCGACATAGACCAGCCCGTCCGGCATGGTCAGCTTGCCCTGCCCCTCGCGGTCTCCATCTGCCACGCGGCCTTCATAGACCGACCCGTCCGGATAGGTGATTGTCCCGTTGCCTTCCTTGACCCCGTTGATCCAGTCACCCTCGTAGACATATCCGCCGGGGCTTTGCATCGTGCCGCGCCCGTGGTGCAGCGCGTTGCGGAACGCGCCTTCGTAGCGCACGCCATTGGCATAGAGTGCCACACCCTGTCCGGTGATTTTGCCGTCGAGCCAAGAACCTTCGTAAGTGGACCCATCGGCAAACACGATTTTGCCGATGCCCTCAGGTTTGCCTTTGGCGAATTGTCCCTCGTAGACCGAGCCATTGGGGAAGCGCGCAACGCCATTGCCGCGAATCTCGCCTTCGACCCAATCGCCGGTGTATTCATAACCGTTCGGCAGCCGGTACGTACCGGTGCCATGCTGCAAGCCGTTGAGGAACGCTCCCTCGTAGACACCGCCATCATCATATTGCTTGGTCTGGACCTCGGCATCCTGCGCGCCAGCGCCCTGTGCGACGAGAAATGCGAAAGACGCACCCAGAAGGACTTTGCTGCCCAGTCTCATTATTCTGATATCCCACTCATGTCCGTTGCCATGACCCTGTGCGGGAAACCTAAGCGACACGGCGGGGTCAGACAATGTCTTATCCCACATGTGACTTTCCCTCGCGCAGGGTTCTGCTATGTCACCCGCGGTATCGGGAAAGGAAGGACCGCCCCATGTCGGATCGGTTTCGCATCACTCTGGCGCAGTTGAACCCCACCGTGGGCGACCTTGCAGGCAATGCCGCCAAGGCCCGCGCGGCATGGGAAGAAGGCAAGGCGGCAGGGGCCGATCTTGTGGCGCTGCCCGAGATGTTCATTACCGGATATCAGGCGCAGGACCTTATCATCAAACCGGCGTTTATCGCGGCCGCACAAGCAGAACTCGCAGCCTTGGCCGAGGCGTGCGCCGACGGTCCGGCGCTGGCGATTGGTGGTCCCTGCGTGGGCGAAGACCTCAAGCTGCACAACAGCTACTTCGTGCTTCAGGGCGGCAAGATCGCCTCGACCGTGCACAAGTATTTCCTGCCTAATTTCAACGTCTTTGACGAAGTACGCCTGTTCTCGCGCGACATGATGCAGGGGCCGGTCGCGATCAACGGTGTGCGTATCGGAATGCCGATCTGCGAGGACGCCTGGTATCCCGACGTGGTCGAAGCACATGAGGAAAGCGGCGCCGAGTTTATCCTCGTACCCAACGGATCCCCCTATTTCCGCAATAAGTTCGAGACCCGGTTGAACCACATGGTCTCCCGCGTGGTCGAAAGCGGATTACCGCTGATTTATCTGAACATGGTCGGTGGCCAGGACGATCAGGTCTTTGACGGCGGGTCGTTCGTGCTCAATCCCGGCGGCGTGCCAGCAGTGCAACTGCCCGCCTTCGACGAGGTGATCAGCCATGTCGACATGGAGCGCACCGAGGACGGCTGGCGCGCGCTGAACGGCGATTTCACCCAGCATCCAGATGCGATGGAACAGGATTACCGCGTCATGGTCACCGCGCTGCGGGACTACATGGCGAAAACCGGTTTCAAGAAGGTGCTACTGGGCCTGTCCGGCGGGATCGACTCTGCCATCGTGGCGACCATCGCGGTCGACGCTTTGGGCGCGGAAAACGTGCGCTGCGTGATGCTGCCGTCGGAATACACATCGCAGGGATCGCTGGACGATGCCAAGGCGGTGGCCGAGAACCTGGGCTGCCGCTACGATTTTTTACCAATTGGTAAAACCCGGGATGCCGTGACCGAGACACTGGCGCCGCTTTTCGAAGGCACAAAGCCCGATCTCACCGAAGAGAACGTCCAGTCCCGCATCCGCGGGTTGCTGCTGATGGCGTTGTCCAACAAGTTCGGCGAGATGCTTTTGACCACCGGCAACAAGTCCGAGGTCGCAGTGGGCTATGCCACGATCTATGGCGACATGGCGGGCGGCTACAATCCGATCAAGGACATGTACAAAACCCGCGTGTTCGACTGCTGCCGTTGGCGCAATGCGCATCACCGCGACTGGATGATGGGACCGGAAGGCGCTGTGATCCCCGAAGCGATCATCACCAAACCACCCTCGGCCGAACTGCGCGAAGACCAGAAAGACAGCGACTCTCTGCCAGATTACCCGGTACTGGATGGCATTCTGGAGATCCTCGTCGATGAAGATGGCTCCATCGCCGATTGCGTGGCCGCCGGATACGACCGTGCCGATGCGAAGAAGGTCGAACACCTGCTTTACATCAGCGAATACAAGCGCTTCCAATCTGCCCCCGGCGCGCGTCTGTCCAAGCGCGCCTTCTGGCTGGACCGGCGTTATCCCATCGTGAACCGCTGGCGTGATCCAAGCTGACCGGACCTCAAGGTTGACTGAATTTCCCGTTGGTTCATCATGCGATCATGACGAATTTCAGGGAGTTATTCAGATGGAAGATGTCAAAACAGCAGTCCGCATGGTGCTATCCAAATACGTGACTTTTTCAGGTCGGGCTTCGCGGCCCGAGTTCTGGTGGTGGGTGCTCGCAGTATTTCTCGCATCCATCGTGGTCGGTTTGGTTGACGCCATCATTTTCGGCATCGAAGAGGATGACCCTCAAGTGCTGACCGGCCTCTTCGGCCTTGCTCTCCTTCTTCCCAATATCGCAGTCGGCGTTCGTCGAATGCACGATATTGGCCGGACGGGTTGGTGGCTGTTGATCGCGTTTGTCCCGATCGTCGGGTTCTTTGTGCTTATCTATTTCTACATTCAACCGAGTGACACCGAGGCCAACACCTACGGCGCTCCGGAACCCTTCCCCGCAAGCGGATAACCTGCGCGGAAGGGTGAATACAGAATTTAGGATCAACCCGCCTTGAGCACGCCGCGTTCGATCTGGTCGGCTTCGATACTCTCGAACAGGGCTTTGAAATTGCCCTCGCCGAAGCCGTCATCGCCCTTGCGCTGGATGAATTCGAAGAAGATCGGCCCGATCACGGTCTTGGAGAAGATCTGAAGCAGGATGCGGGTCTCGCCGCCGCCAACCACGCCTTCGCCGTCGATCAGGATGCCGTGTTTCTTCATCCGGTCGAGAGGCTCTTCATGGCCGACGACACGCTCTTTGCTGAGGTCATAATAGGCATCCGGCGGCGCGGGCATGAACTTGAGGCCCCGTTCCGCGATCTCGTCCACCGCATCGTAGATGTCGCGTGCACCTACCGCGATGTGCTGGATGCCTTCGCCCTTGTAGCGCTTTAGGTATTCGACGATCTGCCCGGTCTCGCCCCGGTCTTCGTTGATCGGGATACGGATGCGCCCGCAGGGCGACGTCAGCGCGCGGCTCAGCAGACCGGTATACTTGCCTTCAATGTCAAAGAAGCGGATTTCCTTGAAGCCGAAGATCTTTCCGTAGAAGCCGAACCACGTGTCCATATTCCCTTTATGAACATTGTGGGTAAGGTGATCGAGGTAATGGAAGCCCACGCCTTCGGGATTGGCGGTTGAGACCCAGTTGAATTCGTCGTTGTAGGGGTTCTGACCGTAATACCGGTCGATGAAATAGATGAGCGATCCGCCAATACCGACAATCGCCGGCACATCCATTGCCTTGTCTTCGCCGTCATAGGGCGTGGCCCCGAGCATCACCGCACGGTCATAGGCGTGTTTCGCATCAACAACGCGCCAGCCCATGGACGGGGCGCAGGGGCCGTGCTCTTCGACAAAGCGCATGGCGTGGCTGCCGGGTTCGTTGTTCAGGATGTAGGTGATATCGCCCTGCTGCCACAGCTCGATCTGCTTGGTCTTGTGCGTGGCGGTGTGGGTGTAGCCCATCTTGGTGAAAAGCTCGCGCAATGCGTCAGGGTCGGGATGGGCGAATTCGACAAACTCGAACCCGTCGGTACCGGTGGGGTTTTCACTGGTGATCTTTGCTTTCGGCGCGTCGTGCGGGAACGGACCCATGGCATCCTCCTTGTTTGCAGCAAGAATACCCCCAGCGCTCTGCGAGGTGCGCTCATTGTTGAATACAATCTGAGAGATATATGCGTTCTTCTTGCATCTTTTTGGACAAAGATGCACGTTTCTCGCATGTCTGCACTCGACCCCAAAGATATCAAGCTACTCGCACGCTTGCAGAAGGACGGCCAAATCTCTGCGCAGGACTTGGCAGATGACCTTGGCATGTCGGCGTCGCAGATCAGCCGTCGGAAGCAGCGGCTGGAGGCCGAGGGATATATTCTTGGCACACCCTGTCGGCTGAACCCGGATCGGCTGGGCCTCAATGTGCAGGCCTTCATTCAGGTCGAGACACGCGCCCAGACCAATGGCACCCATCAGTCGATCAAGCGACTGGTGGCCACGACACCCGAGATCGTCGCGGCGTGGACGCTGACCGGGGAAGCGGATTACATCTTTCGGGTCTACTGCACGGATCTGGCGGCGCTGAACCGGTTGGTGCAGGAGGTGCTCTTGCCGCACGAATCCATCGGACGGGTGCACAGCCAGATCGTGATGGATCAGGTCAAAGACGACACCGCCCTGCCTTTGCCGCGTTGATCAATCCACCTTGATGAACCGCGCCCCGCCGGCGCGCTCGCCCACAGTCACGCGCCGTGCCCCGGCACTTACCGGTGCGCGGGCCGCGTCATTGCGCATGTCGCGCATCATGGCACTGACAGCAGCGGGCAGCGACATGCCGATCGCCTCTTTCTCGGCGTTGGCTGCGGTAGTCATCATCGACACCACCGATACGATGCGAAGCCGCCCCTGATCGTTGACAAAGACCGGCGCACCGGACGATCCAAAGGTGACATCACAGTCAAACGTCATCAGCCCGCCGCGATAGGTTTGTTTGTGCCGACAGCCGGATTCGCGCTGGAGCGACGTATTGCGACCCCGCCCGTAGGACACGAGGATCACAGACCTGTGCTCAAGGCTTCTTTCGTGAATGCGGAAAGGCTCGGCCTCGGTGCTGAAGATGGGGCTGTCGAGGCGAAGGAGCGCAAGATCGGTGCGCACCTGTTCGGTCAGGGACGCATCGAAGGACCCAAGATAGCCGTCGGACAGTACGATCCGTGTGACACCGCGGGCAGCGGCGGTGAAATCATGCGTGAGACCGGCATGAAAGCGCATTGCTTCTTTGGGCAGCACCTGCCGCCGATCAGTATCAACGACACAATGGGCCGCCGTAAGAACGAGATCGCGCGCGATGAGCGTCCCGGTACAAGTGCCTATGGAAGTATCCAGACGGCCGACACCTTCCCAGCCCAGAACCTCGCCCCGGTAATCCAGACGGTCGCGTTCCTGCGACATGGCCAACAGGGGTATGCAGGCCAAGACCAGACAAAAAAGACCTAAGAACCGCCGCATAAGACAACACCCTTTACCGAAACCGGGCGGTCAGATTAGCAAGGCGAGATGGCACAAGATGGGCGGTTTTTAGACGATCTGCGCCTCAGACGAACTGTTCGCGGATCAGGCGCTCTTCAAGCCCGTGCCCCGGATCGAAAAGCACCCGGTGGGCGATGGACGGCTCGGACCGGATATCGACCCGCACAACGTCGCGCACTGCGCGTGCGTCGGCCTCGGCCATGACGGGGCGTTTGTCGGGATCTAGCACCTCGAACGTGACTTCCGCTGTCTTGGGCAAGAGCGCCCCACGCCAGCGGCGCGGGCGGAACGCGGCCATTGCAGTGAGGGCCAGAACGTCTGATCCGATGGGCAGGATCGGACCGTGGGCGGAATAGTTGTAAGCAGTGGACCCGGCAGGCGTGGCCACTAGCGCGCCGTCGCAGACCAACTCGGCCATCCGCACCTTGCCGTCGACGCTGATCCTGAGGCGCGCCGCCTGCGGTCCCGCGCGCAGGAGCGAGACTTCGTTGATCGCCAAAGCACGATGGGTCTGGCCGTCCTGAGTCGTGGCCAGCATCGACAACGGGTTGATGACCTCTTCCTGCGCCTCTTCCAGCCGCTCTTCGAGCCCGTGTTCGGAATATTCGTTCATCAGGAAGCCGACGGTGCCCCGGTTCATCCCGTAAACGGGAGCGGCCAGATCCTGCGTTCGATGCAGGGTGGACAGCATGAACCCGTCCCCACCCAACGCCACGATGACATCTGCACCGTCTTCGTTGTGGTCGCCATAACGCCGGGTCAGCCCGGCTTTCGCGGCTTGAGCAATCGGCGCCTCGCTGGCAGCAAACGCAATGCGCAGGGACATACGTGTGGGTTCCTATCGGGGTCGTACGGTTCCGAAACAAGCACAAACGTCCGCCCTGCGCCAGACATGGCGCGGCTTAGTGCCCTGTGGTCGCTTTCAAACCTTTGCCTTTTGGCTCGACTCCTATACGTAACCGCCAACGTTTTACCCGCTTCGAGGAGGCCCTGCCCATGAACGCCCCGCACCGCGACACCGGTTTCTTTACCAAATCGCTTGCCGACAGCGACCCGGACCTGTTCCAGTCGATCACCGATGAGCTCGGCCGCCAGCGCGACGAGATCGAACTGATCGCTTCCGAGAACATCGTCAGCCGCGCCGTGATGGAAGCGCAGGGTTCGGTGATGACAAACAAATATGCCGAAGGCTATCCGGGTCGTCGGTACTATGGCGGCTGCCAGTTTGTCGACGTGGCCGAGAACCTGGCCATCGAACGCGCGTGCAAACTGTTCGACTGCGGTTTCGCCAATGTGCAGCCGAACTCCGGTTCGCAGGCGAACCAGGGCGTGTTCACAGCTCTTCTGCAGCCGGGCGACACGATCCTTGGCATGAGCCTTGATGCCGGTGGTCACCTTACCCACGGTGCCGCCCCAAACCAGTCGGGCAAGTGGTTCAATGCCATCCAGTACGGTGTTCGCAAGCAGGACAACATGTTGGACTACGACCAAGTTCAGGAACTGGCCAATGAGCACAAGCCGAAGCTGATCATCGCTGGTGGTTCGGCCATCCCGCGCCAGATCGACTTTGCCAAGATGCGCGAGATTGCGGATTCGGTGGGCGCATACCTGCATGTGGACATGGCGCACTTTGCCGGTCTGGTCGCTGCGGGCGAGCACCCCAGCCCGTTCCCGCATGCGCATGTGGCCACCACCACGACCCACAAGACATTGCGCGGCCCGCGCGGCGGGATGATCCTGACGAATGACGAGGCGCTGGCCAAGAAGTTCAACTCGGCCATCTTCCCGGGCATTCAGGGTGGACCGCTGATGCATGTGATTGCCGCGAAGGCTGTGGCCTTTGGTGAGGCGCTCCGCCCCGAGTTCAAGACCTACCAGCAGAACGTCATCCGCAACGCACAGGCGCTGTCGGATCAACTGATCAAGGGCGGTCTGGACACTGTGACCCACGGCACCGACACCCACGTGGTTCTGGTCGACCTGCGCCCAAAAGGCGTGAAGGGTAACGCCACAGAAAAAGCACTGGGTCGCGCGCATATCACCTGCAACAAGAACGGTGTTCCGTTTGATCCGGAAAAGCCGACGATCACATCGGGTATTCGTCTGGGTTCGCCTGCCGGCACAACACGCGGCTTCATGGAAGCCGAATTCCGACAGATCGCAGACTGGATCATCGAAGTGGTCGATGGGCTGGCCGCCAACGGCGAAGACGGCAACAGCGCGGTCGAGGACAAGGTGCGGGCCGAAGTGGCCGAGCTTTGCGCCCGCTTCCCGATCTATCCGAACCTTTGACCCGAGCGCACGATGCGTCGACGCATCGTGACGTTTCCGTCGACGGAAACGCATCGCACCCTGTGAGAATGAAAGACGCCCAGATGACGGGCGTCTTTTTTTTGACCAAACGCACTTTTCATTTGGATTTCGGCGCGTATAGTCGCCGCCATGACACGTTTGGCCCATATCGCAATCCGCACGCGCTCCAGCGCGCCTCTTGCGCTGGCCACCCGTCTTCTCCTAATCCGCCTCTGAGCGCGGCCCAACCGGCGCGACCGCTCAGAGGATGACCGTGACGCGCCGACGGGTTTGGACAAGACAGAAAGATCAAGACAATGACACAGACTGACAAAGACCGCGTGGTCATCTTCGACACCACATTGCGCGACGGTGAGCAATCACCGGGGGCAACCATGACCCATGACGAAAAGCTCGAGATTGCCGAGCTTCTCGATGACATGGGTGTCGACATCATCGAAGCCGGGTTCCCGATTGCGTCCGAGGGCGATTTCCGTGCGGTGAGCGAGATCGCGCAGCGCTCCAAGGATGCGGTTATCTGCGGCCTCGCGCGGGCGCAGTTGCCGGATATCGACCGCTGCTGGGAAGCCGTGCGCCACGCCAAACAGCCGCGCATCCACACGTTTATCGGAACCTCGCCGCTGCACCGCGCCATTCCGAACCTCACGCAGGACGAAATGGCCGAACGGATCGAACAGACCGTGACTCATGCGCGGAACCTGTGTGACAACGTTCAATGGTCACCCATGGATGCGACGCGCACCGAATGGGACTACCTCTGCCGCGTGGTCGAGATCGCGATCAAATCCGGTGCCACCACGATCAACATTCCCGACACTGTCGGCTATACCGCGCCGGTTGAAAGCGCCGACCTGATACGCCGTTTGATCGAAACCGTTCCCGGGGCCGATGACGTTGTGTTCGCCACCCATTGCCACAACGACCTTGGTATGGCGACAGCTAACGCCTTGGCCGCTGTCGCCGGCGGAGCGCGGCAGATCGAATGTACGATCAACGGTCTGGGTGAGCGTGCCGGCAACACTGCCTTGGAAGAGGTTGTGATGGCGCTCAAGGTGCGGCACGACATCATGCCTTACCACACAGGCATCGACACCAAGAAGATCATGCACATCTCGCGCCGCGTGGCGACCGTGTCGGGCTTCCCGGTGCAGTTCAACAAGGCCATCGTCGGCAAGAACGCCTTTGCGCACGAAAGCGGTATTCACCAGGACGGAATGCTCAAGAACGCCGAAACGTTCGAGATCATGCGCCCTGAGGATGTGGGTATCGCGGGTACATCCCTGCCTTTGGGCAAACACTCGGGCCGGGCCGCGTTGCGCGCCAAGCTCAAGGAATTGGGCGTCGAAGTGGGGGACAACCAGCTCAAGGACATCTTTGTCCGGTTCAAGGATCTGGCCGACCGCAAGAAGGAGGTGTTCGATGACGACATCCTCGCGCTTGTGACGGCAACAAACGAAGGCGACGATGCGTTGCAACTGGTGAACCTCAAGGTGGTCTGCGGCACCGGTGGACCGGCGGAGGCAACGCTCGAGATGGAGATCAACGGCGAGGACAAATCCGCGGTCAGCGAAGGCGACGGGCCTGTAGACGCGACCTTCAAGGCGATCCGCATGTTGCACCCCAACAAGGCGCGCTTGCAGCTTTATCAGGTACACGCGGTGACCGAAGGCACCGACGCACAGGCGACGGTCAGTGTTCGGTTGGAAGAGGACGGCATGATTGCCACCGGACAGTCGGCAGATACCGACACCGTTGTTGCCTCGGCCAAGGCCTATATCCACGCGCTCAACCGGTTGATCATGCGGCGCGGAAAGACCGGCAAGGACGTCAAGGAAATCTCGTATCGGGATGTGAACTGATACATGTCCGCGCAAGCACGCGCTTAAGGGTGTCGTGCTTGCGCGGGTTTAATACGGCACCCGCCATTTCGGTTTGCCGGGTTGCGGCTTCACCTGCGCCAACCCGCTGGTTTCCATCAGCCGCGTGATCTCTTCCTCAAGCAGACGCTCATCCGCCTGTCCCCGTACAGGCACTCGGCCGGGTTCGAGGAAGAGCGGCGCAGCAAGCGGTGTGACCCGATCAAGGCGCATCAGGTCAATCCGATCCCCCACCCGTTCCGCCATCTCGCGGATGCGGGCGAAATCGACCAAGCCGCGCATCGCCTCTTCGCGGGTGATCTGCATCAGCAGGTGGTCCGGGTCGTATTTGAGCAGCGTATCGTAAAGGATGTCCGACGACATGGTCGCCTGACGCCCGGTCTTGCGCTGTCCGCCGAGGTTACGTTCGATCAACCCCGCGATGGTGGCCGAGGCACGGAAGGTGCGTTTCATCACCGCGTTACTGGCAAGCCATCCGTCCAACCCAGCCTCCAACGCCACCAGATCGAAAAGCGGCGCGGGGTCGATCACCGCATCGAGCCCCCAGATCAACACCGCATAGTCGGTGGCGACGAATCCCATCGGGGCCAACCCTTCCTCCTCCATCCGCTTGGTCAGCAGAAGGCCCAGCGTCTGCATGGCGTTCCGCCCGGCAAAGCCATAGGCGACCAGCTGTTCCCGCCCATCATGCGGAAAACTCTCGATCAAGAGCCGCCCCGGCTCGGGCAACCGGCTGACCCGGCGTTGAATATGCAACCAGTCGCGTGTGTGAGCGGGTAAATCCGGCCAATCGTCCTGCTGGAACATACGCAGAATGCGGTTCGAGAGCTGCGTGGAGGTGGCGAATTTCGTGCCCATAAAGGTGGCGATCTTGGGTTTACGACCGGGGTCGCGCGTCACTTCGACCGTCAGTTCCCGCAATCCTTCATAGCGCACGATCTGACCTCCGATCAGGAAGGTGTCGCCCTTGGTCAGGGTTGCAGCAAAGCCTTCCTCGATCTCGCCCAGAGGTGCGCCGCCCCTGCCCCGCCATCTGACCTTGAGCGTGTCGGTGTCCTGGATCGTGCCGATATTCTGCCGGATGCGCGCCGCGGAGCGGGGATCGCGTAATTGCCAGCGGCCGTCGGGCAATTGCTTGAGCCGCTGCCATTGATCATAGGCGCGTAGGGCATAACCGCCTGTGGCACAGAAGTTCAGGCACGCGTCAAACTCTTCGCGGCTGAGGTCTGCGTATGCCCCTGCGGTCGTCATCTCGGCAAAAAGCGCGTCGGCGTGGAACGGACCAGAGCAGGCGGCGATCAGGATGTGCTGACAGAGCACGTCACGCGGCCCGCGCCCGCGCCATTCGCCGTCGAGGTCATGCACCTTGACCGCCTCCAGCGCCGTCACGCATTCGACAACCTCAAACCGGTTTGCGGGCACCAAAAGCGCTTTCGACGGCGCGTTGTAGCGGTGGTTCGCCCGACCGATCCGCTGCACCAGACGTTTGACGTTCTTGGGCGCACCGATCTGGATCACCAGGTCCACATCGCCCCAGTCGATCCCCAGATCGAGGCTGCCCGTGCAGACTATCGCCCGCAGTTCCCCCCGCACCATCGCTGCTTCGACCTTTTCGCGCTGTTGCCGATCAAGCGACCCGTGGTGGATGCCGATAGGCAGAGCGTCTTCGTTGGCCAGCCAGAGGTTGTGAAAGAAGATTTCGGCCTGCGCGCGGGTATTGTGGAAGATCAGCGTGGTCTTGTGTTGCTTGACCTGCTCCAACACCGCCGGAATGCTGTATTTCGCCCCACCGCCGGACCACGGGGGCGGTTCATCCGTGACCAGCATGGAGATGTCCGGCTCCGGCCCCGGATCGGCAACCACGATCTCGCAAGGGTCGGGATGGCGCGCGAGAAGCCGCGCGATGGCGGCGGGGTCGTCGACGGTGGCAGAGAGGCCGACGCGGCGCAAATCGGGACACATGGCCTGCAGCCGTGCCAACGCGAGCATCAACTGATCGCCGCGTTTGGATTCCGCCAGCGCGTGGATCTCGTCCACCACTACGCGCTGCACGCCTTTGAACATACGCGGCGCGTCTTCGTAGCTGGTGAGCAGCGCGAGGGATTCCGGTGTGGTTAGCAGGATATGAGGCGGGTCGGCGCGTTGGCGTTTCTTGATATGGGCCGAGGTGTCGCCTGTGCGATCTTCGACCCGGATCGGCAATCCTGCCTCTTCAATGGGAGTGCGCAGGTTGCGCTTGATGTCGGCAGCCAACGCCTTGAGCGGGCTTACATAAAGTGTGTGCAAACCATCGCGCGGATTATTCGCCACCTCCACCAGTGTCGGTAGGAACCCCGCCAAGGTCTTGCCGCCCCCAGTGGGCGCGATGAGCAACAGGCACGGGTCAGACGCCCGGTTCAGCATGTCCTGCTGGTGCGGGTGGATCGACCATCCACGGGTGTCGAACCATGATTGGAGAGAATGCGGCAAGGCAGTCATACCCTCTACATATGCTGCGCGGCGGCAAAGAAAAACGTGCAACGCGCATTGCAGGCCCGAACGCTATCGCGGAAGGTGCGGGACGTGTTGAAAGGTTCCCCCATGCGCTCCCCCCATCCGCTACTATTGACGCTGACGCTCTACTTTGCAGGTCTTGGCGCGGCGGGACAGTTTTCCAAACTGGCAGTGAGTTTCGTCGCCTTGACCGAGGTTTATGCCGGGTCGCGAGAGACCATCCTAGGGCTGGCGGTGTCGCTCATCAGCCTTGTGGGACTGATCCTGGGATTGGTTGCGGGGATCGTCGTGTCCCGCATCGGCGCACGCAAAGCGCTGGTCGCGGCGTTGGCTTTAGGCGCAGCCACGTCCCTATGGCAGGCCACACTGCCGAACCTGCCGGTGCTGATGCTGAGCCGGGTGCTGGAGGGCGCGTCGCATCTATTGATCGTCGTTGCGTCGCCTACCCTAATCGGCGAGACCGTACCGGATCGCTATCGGCCGGCTGCACTGACGCTCTGGAGCACTTTTTTCGGCGTGGCCTTTGCGCTGACCGCGGTCATCGCCCCTTGGGTGATCGCTCAAGGTGGCCTTTCTTTATTGATCGGTGCGCATGGGGTCTGGATGGCAATGGCCTGCCTCGCCATCCTCGTCGTCTTGCCACGCCCCGTGATGACCCCGGCCCCGGCTGCACGCATCTCGGTGCTGCGGCGACACGTCACGGCCTATGCCACGCCAGGCATTGCAACACCGGCACTGGCATGGCTTTGCTACACGCTCACTTTTGTTTCTGTCCTCACCGCGCTGCCGCTACTAACCGGAGGGGCTGCCCCAGCATGGCTTGCCGCTATTGCGCCTTTGGTGTCGATCGGTGTGGCATTGACGATCGGTGTCGCTGTCCTGTCGCGCCATCCGGCGCAGCCTGTTGTGACCTTGGGATTCGCACTCTGCGCGGGCATCGCTGTTCTGATCCTGCTATTCGGATTCACGACACTCACCGTGATATTGCTGTTTGCCAGCATGGCGCTGGTTCAAAGCGCGGGCTTTGCCGTGGTCCCGCAAATCAACGCCGATGCACCGTCGCGGGCCTTGGCGAATGGCGCACTGGCGCAGATGGGGAATCTCGGGAACCTAAGCGGAACACCATTGCTCATCGCGCTGTATCAGGGCGCGCCGCTCTTCGGGCCATTCCTGTTCCTGATCACCGCCTATGGTGGCGGTGTTCTCGTGACGTGGGTTCTGGGTCGCAGAGCGGTAGCGGCGATGGAGGAAGGGCGCGTTTCAGTCGACTGAAACACCGAACGCGTCGACGCTTTCGTCAGCCCTGCATCTCTGCCAGACGCGCAACGTAGCGGGCCAGCGTGTCGATCTCGAGGTTCACCTTGTCACCCACCTTGGACGCTCCCCAGGTCGTGACCTCTTGCGTGTGCGGAATGATGTTCACGCCAAACCGGGTGTCCGCAACCTCGTTCACCGTCAAGGATGTGCCATCAAGTGCCACCGACCCTTTCGGCGCGATGAACCGTGCCAAGGCGCGCGGGGCCTCGAACGTATAACGGACACTATCGCCCTCAGGGTGCATCTCGACGATCTCGGCCAGACCGTCGACATGGCCAGACACGATATGTCCACCCAGTTCATCCCCCACCTTGAGCGCACGTTCGAGGTTGATCTTCTGACCCACGACCCATCCGCCGATGTTGGTCTTGTCCAGCGTTTCTGCGCTGATCTCCACGTCGAACCAGTCGGGACCAAGCTGCACGACCGTCAGGCAGACACCGCTGCACGCGATTGACGCGCCAATGTCGATGCCAGAGGTGTCAAAGCGCGTCCCGATGCGGGCCCTCAGATCGCCGCGCCGTTCAAGACTGCGGATGTCTCCGATGTCGGTCACGATGCCTGTGAACATGATCTCACCCTCGCACACTGCACGATTCCATGCAGTTTTAATTTCTCGGTTTTGCCGTCGTTTATGGTAAAATGAGGCTTTCCGAGGGATACTGCGCCGTCATGACAAACACAACGGCCAAGCCCAAAACCTCGCCGCAGCGCGTGTTCCTCTTTTTGCAGGGGCCGCATGGCCCGTTCTTCAGCGAATTGGCGGATCGACTGACCGAAACCGGAGCGGTCTGTTGGCGGGTGGCCTTCAACGCCGGAGACAAGGCGCGCTGGCGAGATTCGAAGTCTTTGCTGGCATTTACTGACGACTTGGCGAAATGGCTGGACCAACTCGCGCGCTGGGTGGCCCAGACCGGCGCCACCGACCTTGTCCTTTATGGCGATGTGCGCCGCCACCATGCCGAGGCGATTGCCTTTGCGAAAACTGCCGGACTGACGATTCACGTGTTCGAGGAAGGCTACCTTCGCCCCTATTGGGCGACCTATGAGCGCAACGGATCAAACGGCAATTCCAAGCTGATGCAGATCAGTCTGGAGCAGATGAAGACCGCTTTGCGACGCACGGCTGATGTCCCAGCCCTGCCCCCGGATCGCTGGGGCGATCTGAGGATGCACATGGTGCATGGCGCACTTTATCATTGGCACATTCTGTTCAGAAATCAGCGCTTCCCCAATTACCGACCACACCGCGACCAGACGGTCGCCGAGGAGTTCAGGCTCCAGCTTTTGCGGCTGCTGCGCCGCCCAAGGCACATGATCGAGCGTTGGATCACCACCCGACGCATCCGTACCGGAGGGCGCCCTTATCACGTTGTCCTGCTGCAACTTGAGCATGACGCCAGCTTCCGCGCCTTTTCCGATTTTGCCTCACAAACCGATTTTGTGGACATGGTCATCGCCGGCTTTGCCGAAGGTACCCCCGCGCATCACCGACTGGTGTTAAAGGCACATCCGCTTGAGGACGGGCGCGCGCCACTCGGACGCACGATCCGTGAAAGCGCCCGCAAGCACGGTGTGTTTGACCGGGTGCATTTCGTTCGAGGCGGTAAACTGGCCTATCTGTTGCAGGCGGCGCGGTCGGCCGTCACCGTGAATTCGACCTCGGCACATCAGGCGCTGTGGCGCGGTTTGCCGGTGCGGTGTTTCGGCGTCAGCGTCTATGACAAGCCGGGGCTTGTCTCCGGCCAGACCCTGCCGGAATTCTTTGCCGACCCGACCCCTCCTGACCCTACGGCTTACGCAGTTTATCGGCAGTTCCTGCTTGAAACGAGCCAGCTTCCAGGTGGATTTTATTCGGCCAAAGGCAGGTCCCAGCTTCTGCGCCAGGTGGTTGACCGGATGGTTTCGGTCAAAGACCCCTACGATCTGCGATTGGACACGCGCGAGACCACAACGCAACAGTTGCGTGTCGTTCACTGATTTCCACCAGCCCTGGTACTGGCCAAACTTACGGGATTCCGCTAACTTACCCAAAAAATATATACCGAGGCAGTCAATAACTGGTCGAGGAGACCGAGCAGTGTTCAGTTCGAAATTCAGGTGGGCGCGGCCCATCGCTTTGGTGCTGTCGGCATCGGTCTTGGCGTCTTGTGGACTGCCGGGCGTTGGCCCGACGAAAAACCAGATCTTTGCCGGTTCCGTTCAGCGTGAAGGCGATGCGTTTGTCGTTGCCATCAATGACCGCGTGACCCGCACCACGGCTGTCGTTCCCGCCCTTGGCTTTTCAGATCGCCTCAAGGGTGCCGGTGTGCAAAGCGCCGATATCATCCGTCCGGGCGACGTGCTGGGTCTGACGATCTGGGAAAACGTGGATGACGGTCTTCTGGCCGGGGCCACGTCAAACGCGACGGCGTTGGAGAACGTTCAGGTCGACGGGTCAGGGTTTATCTTCGTCCCCTATGCCGGACGGATCAAAGCCGCTGGCAACACACCTGAGGCAATACGCCGGATCATCACCGAAAAGCTCGAAGATCAGACACCGGACCCGCAGGTCGAAGTGCGCCGCACGGCAGGCGACGGGGCCAGCGTTTCGATCCTTGGCTCTGCCGGGGTGCAGGGCGTGTTCCCGATTACCCGTCCGACGCGTACACTGGCCTCGATGCTGGCGAGCGCTGGAGGCATCGGCGAAGCGGCCGAGATTGCGCAGATCACGCTCACACGCGGCAATGTCAGCGAGACGATCTGGTTCGAGGATCTCTACGACCATCCCGAACTCGACATCGCCCTGCGCGACGGGGATCGAATTCTGATTCAGGCGGACCAACGCTCCTTCACGGCGCTTGGTGCGGCGGGTGCGCAAACGCGCATGACGTTTCAGACGCAGACCTTGTCGCTTGTCGAAGCTTTGGCGCAGCTGGGTGGCCTGAGTGCCGCTACTGCCGATCCGACCGGCGTCTTCGTGTTCCGCAACGAACCTGCCGAGATCGCCAACGCCGTTCTGGGGCGTAACGATTTGGTGGGGGCTCAGCGCCTCATCTACGTGATGGACCTCACCGAACCCAATGGTCTTTTCATGGCGCGCGATTTCCTGATCCGTGATCAGGACACGATCTACGTGACCGAAGCACCCATCGTTCAGTGGAACCGTACCATTGCGTCGATCACCGGCACACTTGGCGGCGCGCAGAGCCTTGGAAGCGTGGCGGCAGGCGGCACGGCCACAGAGTAAGGGCGATGCAGCCCCCCATGTCATCGGCAGACGCCGGGGAGACCTCTCCTCGGCGTTTGTGTGTCTACAACTCCGGGTTCCTAACCCAGCGCCGCGTCAAACGCATTCTGCAATTGGCTGGATGGTCGGTTTCACTCGGACGACCCGCCGAGGGTGACTGGGTGGGCGTTTGGGGTGCCGCACCAAGCTCCGAGCGCGGGCTTGCAGTGGCCGAAGGTCGCGACGCGCCGGCGCTGCGGGTCGAGGATGCGTTTCTGCGTTCCCTACATCCCGGGCGTGTCGCAGGCGAAGCACCCTTGGGGCTTGTACTGGATCGAACGGGTTTGCATTTCGATGCCTCGCGCCCGTCTGATCTTGAGACGCTGCTGATCCATGATCCGTTGGACGACACGTCGCTGTTGAACACCGCGCGCGAACTTATGGCCAGGTATCGTAGAGCCCGCCTTTCAAAATACAGCGCCTACGATCCCGACTTGGCGCTGCCGGAACCCGGCTATGTTCTGGTAGTCGATCAGGTGGAAGGCGACGCCTCGGTTCTGGCCTCGGTACCGACACCAGAGTCGGCCCGCGCCCGGTTTGCCGAAATGCTGTATTATGCGCAGACAGAGCACCCCGCCGCGCGCATCCTGATCCGGTCGCATCCTGAAACGCACGCGGGTCAGCGGCAGGGTCACTACACCAAGGAACAGGCACAGGGCCGCATCTCCTTCGTCGATGGGGCACATGCGCCGATGGACCTCTTGGATGGCGCCATCGCTGTCTACACGCTGTCATCCCAGATGGGGTTCGAGGCGATCCTTGCCGGTCACAAGCCGCGCGTGTTCGGCACGCCGTTCTACGCGGGATGGGGATTAACCGAAGACGAACATCAACTGATCCGCCGTCAGCGCCAATTGACCCGGGCACAGCTCTTTGCTGGTGCGATGATCCGCTACCCCGTTTGGTATGATCCCTATCATGACCGCCTTTGCGATCTCGAGCGTGTCATCGCCACGCTGGAAGCGACGCAGCGCGCGTGGATCGACGACCGCAAAGGCTGGGTCGGGCGCAACATCCGACTGTGGAAACGCCCACATATGCAGGCGATGTTCGGGCGTCAGAAACCGATGCGGTTCGGTGAACCACGGGCAGGTCGTGAGGCGCGCGTTATGTCTTGGGGCGTTGCCACCAAGCCCGGAGAAGTCTGCGTCGAAGACGGGTTCATCCGGTCACAGGGGCTGGGTGCGGAACTTG
>JAUHVK010000055.1 GCA_030425145.1 Alphaproteobacteria bacterium
GCCAGGCATGAGCATAGCTGTCTGGGTCTTTCAGCTCGGACAGCAGGGCCAATAGGCTCAGTGGCGCGCGGGATTCGACCGGTCCCGCGCTTTCCTCCATGTCCTTGTAGCCCCAGCAGCCGTCATCATATCGGGTAAGGAATACGGCGGCGAAAGTGATGGAGCCATCCGCATCGGTGACATAGGTCGTGTCTTCGACAGGGGTGCCGTCGATATTTGTGACCTTTGCCGCCGCGTACCAAGTCGAACCCACCTTGCAGGCTTTGACCAGTTCCGTCTTGCGCCTTTCGCCCTCGAAGGTGCACAGCCGAGCAATCTCCGCTTTCTCATCCGCGTAGGTCTGGACGCGGCCGTCGGTGTAGAAGAGCCAACCCATCACGCCGCCCTCCGGTCATCGATTTCCATCAGCGCATCGAGCGGCACGCGGTAGGGCTGCATGGCGTCAAAATCCTCGCAATTGCCACAGTTCTGCACGATCGCAAAGGTGTCGCAGGCATCCTTGAGGATGACCCTGAAGGTGCCACCGAGGCCCGAGGGCACTTCGTAGGTCCCGCCGATGAGATAGTCCGAGGCCCGGCGCACGAAGACGCGGATGCTGTGGCCATCGGTGGCGAGCCGGATGGCCCCTCGCCCCCGGTCGATGAGCACCTGCACGTCATCCAGGATGTCGGTGTAAAACTGGCCGGTCAGATCGCGAAACGCCATGCGGCGCTGCGCCATCCAGTCGGTGTCCCGAAACGGGTTCATGCCGTCGGCGAAGGCGAAGGAGGGATCGGCCTGCTCGGTGGTAACGATACGGGTGGTCGTGCCATCGATGCCGTTTGAGCGCAGATGCACACCATTGCCGACGATGAGGATCAGGGCCGGCCTGTCCACGGGCCCGTTCCAGTTGGGCAGGAAGGTCTTGCAGGCACGCGCATGTGCGATTTGCGCCGCAACAGCGGAGGCAGAGAACTTGAGAATAGCCATGGGGATGTCTTTCTGTTCGGTTTGGAAGGGTCGACCCGCGCGGGGAATGCCTCGCGCGGGTCGCGTGAGGACTCAGGCCGCTTGCGCGACCTCGCTGTCAGGCTCGGGGGTTTCCGCAGCGGGCTCCGACTCGTCACAGGCGACACCGGCGGTCTGCATCATGGGCGGGCACCAGGCGGCCACGGCAGCGCGCTGCGCGTCCGTGAGCGTGGCGAAGGGCTCGGCGAAGAGCTTGTCACAAAAGGCGACGATCTCCTTCTTGCTCGACGAGGCCAGCGTCACCGCCTCCTGGGCGAGACCCAGATCCTCGCCGAGGATCTTCAGGAGCCAAGCCTTCTTGAAGCGGTTGAAGAGCGCCGCATTCGGCGTCCAGTGGGCGCGGATGTCGGGCATGATCTCGATCTCGAACGCATGCATCAGGCTGTCGCGCTGGCGGTCCCGCGCGAAGCAGGACTGCGTGGTGCTGGCCGTGGCATAGGCCACGAGCTTGGCCTTCTCGCCGGCCTCCAGCGCGCGAAACGCCGCGAACTGATCGGCGGGCGCGCGGGTGTCATCGAGCCAGGAGAGATCAAGCGCATCATGCGCCGCCGCCACCTGCTCGAGCGAGGTCTCGTCGATCTCGTCCATCTTGGCATGGCTGCGGTATTCCTTGCGGGCATCGATCTTGATCGCCTGCGTGACACTCATGCCGCTGGCCAGAACGTCACTGACCAGCTTGAAGAGCGTCAGATCGAGCGTGGCTTCCGGATGCAGCGCCATCGCGGCCCCAAGCGCCATGGCTCGCTCGGTCTTGAGGTCCTCAGCCAGTGAGGCTGGATAGGTGATTTCGCCGGCGTCCGGGGCCTCCTCCCCGGTCGGGCTAGCCGAGGAGCCGCGCGCGCCCTCCTTTTTGACGGTGTCTTCCGGGCGGACGAGGCCAACATGGAGGGTCACCTGCCCGCCCGACCAGGACGCGATTACCCCAGACCGCGCGAGGTCCTCGGCGCTGTAGGCCTCCTGCAGGTCGCGGGCTTCCTCTTCCAAGGCGTCCACGCGCTCGTAAAGCGCGTTGTAGGCACCGTCCTCGAGCCCCTCATCCTCCATCTCGAGCTGCAGTTTCTCAAGCTCGGCGGTGATCTCATCGATGCGCTTTTGCGCAGCCTCATCAGGCTCGATCGGGCCGGGATAAACGCGGCCGTAGTCGGCCATGGTCGCGTAATCATAGCGGACCATGGCATCGGCCCAGGCAAAGCCCAGCTTTATGCGGGCCTCTTCGGCGGCGGCACCGAGCTTCTCGAGCAGGATGGTCTCGACCAGCGCGGCGTCTTCGAGCACGGAATGCTCTTCCAGAAGGTCAGCGGCGACAGCGCCGCCCCGCGCCTCGTAGTCCGCGCGCACGAAGGCCCCGATATCGTCACTGACCTGCACGCCGCGGGATTTGAGCGCCTGGCGGACCGTATAGGCCTGCAGGTAGCTATCTTCCTTGGTGAGCGCCTCGAAGACTTCGCGCTGCACCTCCTGGCTCGGATGCTCCGCAAAGGCCTTCATCGTGTCGAGCGTGATCGTCTTGGCCCGGGCCGCGGCGCGGATGTCGGGGTGGATTAGGCCATAGCGCAACCGGCCTTTCACGGCCGCCACCGTGGTGCCGAAGGTCTTTGCGATCGTCTCGGGCGTCTGGTCGTCGACCTCCATCATCCGCGCGAAAGCCTCGAACTCGTCGATGGCATTCATCGGCGCCTGGGTGATGTTCTCAGCGAGCGACAGGGCCGTGGTGACATCGCAATCCTCTGGCACAAGACGGCAGTCGATCTTGGCCTTCGCCGTGAAGCCTTTCGCGGCCCTGTCCGCGACCAGCTCCTTCAGCGCGGCATGCCGACGGCCACCGGCGAGGACAGCATATTTGCCGTCGAGCTTCTGGACCATGAGCGGCTGCAGGAGACCCAGAACGGCGATGCTTGCCTTCAGATGGGCGATGTTCTCAGGATCATAGGTTTCCGGCGAGTTGCTGCGCACATTGGCGGGATGTGAGACCAGATCGCCGATGGCGACGGAGACGGGTTTGAAGCTTGTGGTCATGGCGTTTCCTTTTCGGTGGGTTTGGAGCGGCCCGCGCATTCAGATGCGCGGCCAATCCCCGTCTTCAGGGATCACCACAACAAAAGGCCCACTCTCCCTTTGAGGGGTCAGCGGGCCTTCATCGCCTGGGCTGTCAGGAGGGGTGTCCCCTCCCCTACCAGTCGCGCGCCAGCATGATGGTCAGCACGCGCATGGTGGTGGCGGGATTGTCCGGGGCCTCGGCGCCATAGCGGAAGTCGGAATCCGCTTCGTACAAATCCAGTTTCCAGAACACGGTCTCGCCGCGGACCTCGACCGCCCCGAAATCATGCCATCCTTCGGGATCGTTCTCGGGCTCGAAGGTCTCGAACATGCCCGTGGCCTTCACCGCCTCGGCCATGAAGCCGTCACCGGCATTCATAATTGAGCGGGTGACATGCATGCGGCCCTGAATAGACTGGGCGGTTGGCACACCGAGGCACGCGAGCTTGCGAAACGCGTCGTTCTGCGCTGCGATCACACTCGGATCAGGGCGGTCTGTCTGGGGTTGTCCTGTCATGGACATGGGGTGCTCCTTTGAGAAGTTGAAACACCCTTCCAAAAGCCAGCTTTTTCTTTTTCCCCCTGGCGGCAGGACAGAAGCAGAAGGGGCCCTACCCGAACAATCGCTTGGGTCTGTAATTCGGGTTGGGGATGGTTTCGATCCAGCCGCCTTGGTGCTTGATGGTCTCAAGTGCCGCCGAGAGCGGATAAGCGCCCTCGGACGGGCTCCACCAATAGGCGCCGTGCTTGAAGGTGATGATCTTGCGGCGGCCGTCGTTGAAGCAGGCCACCCGCAGCGTCTTGGGTTCCTTACGTGACATGGGCGTCTCCGTTCTCCCTGTGGTCAGGCGGCCTTGGCTCGGCCCCCTGCCCTGCCCGCCTCCGATCTGGCGATCAGGTAATCACAGGCGCGCTGCGCATCCGCGGCGTGCTTGAAGATCGCACCCTTGTCCGACCGAAGAACGCGCAACCAGTTATGGAGGTAGGCAGCATTCATCTCGAGCGTATGCGCCGTAAAGCCGAGCGTCTGACCCAGGAACACCGAGGTCAATTCCGCGACGATCTCCTCGCGCGCGTAAGAGGTGTTGCCAAACTTCGAGAACCCGAAATCACGGTTCAGTCGATGCCGGGCCTTCGTGGCATGGGCCAGCTCATGCGCCCAGACCCCGTAGAAATTGCGCGGGTCCTGGAACCGCGTGATGGATGGCATGTAGACCTTGTCCACGGGGGGCAAATAGTACGCCTCCGTGCCCGTGAAGACGGTCGTGATGTCGATGGCATCGAAAAACGCCTGCATGTGCGGGATGGGCTCGGACGGCGGATGCTCGGGCGCGGGCTCCGGGTCTGGGAAGAAGCTGTCGGGCAGGCCATCGATCTGGCAGGCATTGAACACGCGGTAGGATTTCTGGAAGCGGAAGATGCGGGCTTCCTCGGAGCGATCATCGCCATCGCTGCGGTCGTCCTCGCCGCCCGCGTCTTTCCGGCTTTGGCCGTAATAGACGACGACAGAGGATTTCTCGCCCTTGCGGACCTTTGCGTCCAACGCATTGGCCTGAGGCAGAGTCATCCAGAAGGGAGAGCTGTGGCCCGCCATCACGGTCCGCATCGTCAGCAGGAAGTTGTTCACCCCCTGGTAGGGTTCGCCGCCCACGCGCAGGGGGCGTGAGCTGCCGCCTGCGGTCCAGGGCTTGCGCCACGGCAGGACGCCGCGCTCGATGATGCGGATGATTTCGTTTGTGATGACCTCGGAGGCATCGAATTTGGGCGTGGGGGATCGGGCCATGGCTGGCCTCCTTTCGAATGTTTGTGAGAGGGAGTGGTGATCAGATTGACTGACGGGGCCGCGGATCGTTGACGATCCTCGCGCCGAGCCGCTCGACCGTGTCGATGTAGGTGGTCAGCGAGACGCACCTGCCGGCACCTGAAAGGTCAGGATCGACAGATCTGTCCCGCGCCACCCGCGGCAAGTTCGCGAATGCGATAACATCGGTGACGGGTCGGATATCGATGAACGGGGTCCCTCGTGCGACCGCAAGAGCGGCCAAGGGAAAGCGTTCGATCGGCGCGAAAGTCGACACTGTGGTCCAGCCGAGATGAAGGAACGTCCCACCCTCCCCGCAGATCACATGCGCGTTTGGCAATAATGCCGCCTGCCTGAGGTAGCCAAGATCGCGCAGGACGGTCTCGCGCTCGAGTTGCCGCGATAGCGCCGTCTGGCCAGTTCTGCGCAGCTCTCTATGCCGCCACCAGGAGGCGGCGGTTGTGCGGAGCACGCGCAAGACACCTGTTTCCATTAGAATGCCCTTCATTAGGAAAGACAGACCGGAATCCGGTCCGGACCCATCCGAGGGACCCCAAAGGCCCTCATCCGTCAGTCACAAAACCCGAAGGACACTTTTACTTTTCAGCAGCCAACTGGTCCGGGGTAACGGCCGAGGGTCCGACACCACCGCGGACCCCAGTGACGGCATGCAGTAAGTGGCGGTTTCGATCCAAGATCGGCAAGCCATATCGGCAACTCCGGCCCGACTGCTGCAGTCTTTCTCATATTATCAATAGCTTATCTGACGTTCTCGATCGGCAAAAGCGCTCCAACGGTGACCTCTCAGGCCCAAAGATCAGGATTTGCTTCGTTCAGAGCACTGCAGCGTTACGGATAAGCACGGGAAACGAAGGCGCAGCGCCTCCTGTCAGCTTGAATTTCAGCGATGCTGCCGCTATATACCGTCAGTATCACCGTAGGAGCATAGATCATGCACATCACGAACTTTGCTGAAGCTGGGCAATTCGAACCGCGCAAGATCGCCGCGGTGCTACGCACATCAGCAGAAGAGATCGCATTGACCGTCGGCTTGGGCAAAGACGCGTTGCAGAGGCGAGCCCGCATCGGTTCGGACAAGACGCAGCGCCGCCTGCGCGAATTGGTAGAGGTGCTGAACAAAGTTGAGCCCCGCTTCGGCTCGGAACTGATGGCCTATGCATGGTACCGGTCAGAGCCCCTGCCCGGCTTTGATGGCCGGACAGCCATGCAGCTGGTGCAGGAAGGCAAAGCTCAGCAAGTTCTGGAATACATCGATGCGGTCGATGCGGGCGTCTTTGCCTGATGCCGCTGAAAGATGGACGCTACACAGGGCCACTCTATCGCGCCCTGAACCCGGTCTATGCGCGTGAACCTCTGTCCGGACGAGGCGCTGAACTCTATGGAGGGCGCTTTAACGCCAAGGGCACCCCTGCCCTCTACACCTCGCTGGATCCCGCGACCGCTCTTAGAGAAGCCAACCAGGTAGGCAGCCTGCAACCCACGATCCTGGTGTCCTACAAAGCCGACCTTGGGCCTATTTTCGATACCCGCGATCAGGACAAGCTCGAACGGTATGGTGTGACCGAGGCGATGCTTGCCGACTCTGCATGGCGCATGAAGATGCTCGATGGCCAATTGGTACCGACACAGGAGCTAGCACGCGCCCTTATAGCAGATCGGTTTGCGGGGCTTCTGATCCAAAGCTTTGCGAAGGGTGCGTCATCAACGGACTTCAACATCGTCCTGTGGGCCTGGACTGCCAACAAGGGTTCTTTGGAAGTGGTGGATGACGAAAAGCGGCTGTCGCGCATGTGAGTTGTGAGACTTGGTGCCGGATCTGTCCACCGCGGTGGACATCGGCGGGTCGGAGGTACATGGATTGACTGTGTAGTATCGCCCTAGTGGAATTTGGCTCTGTCGCTTTGATGCATGTGGCGAGACCGCGCGTCATTGGACTAGTTGATGGCCAGACGTCCACCGCGGTGGACACTAGGCGGTTTGCATAGCAGTTTTGGATAGACGCTTGATCAAAGCCACTGGATCAAACTGGTCTTGACGTTGGCCCAAGGTGATACTGTGAAAGTACGCTCCAAAATCCCTGATGCGTTGTCCAAGTTGTAGCATGATGAAGATCGCGCATGACGCTTTCTGAGCTCCTACTGCATTCTTGGCTTTCTCAAATGTTTCTGGGTGAATCCCCATCATGGGTGCAAGAGTTCGAGCATGGTTTTCAATGTCCAACCAGTCTCTAAGTCTCTCTGTGGAGAACGATGCCGCTTGATCGCAGACTGAGGTTAGCAAGTCTGGTTTCAGAGCTTCATTGCCTGTGTTGCTATCTAAATCTTTTTTTTCTTCTTCAGACATAGATTGGTGCCGGACAGTTTGTCCGTCATTGGCGGGCAACTCCACAGTTTCTGGTGGGTTATCTGGGGTATACAAAGTCTGGCATTCTTTGTCCGTGTCGGCGAGCAGCGCGTGGTATTCGGTAAGGCTCAGCTTCCTGCGTAGAGCTCTCCGTGCGTGGTTGATGAATGTGTTGCTGGGATCATGCTCTTCCAAATGGGCGAGCTTTGTCAGGATCTGTTTGCGGACAAATATCCGATCCCGCCGGTTATTTTCCATCTCATGTGCGATGGCGATAAGCTCGCTCGCACGTTGGAGGAGGGGGGTTAGAGACAGTCCATAGCTGATGCATTCCCCGCTGGATGAGCGAACGCGGTAGCGCTTTCTGTTCGAGCTGTCATTGCGTTTGATGAACCCGAGTTCGACGAAGCGGTTGATGTGCCTGCGGAGTGTCCGTTCGTCGATTCCGCCGACGCGCTGGCAAATCGAGTCGTTGGACGCGAAAACCGTTTCGCCATGGCCGGGCTTCAAGAAACTGAGCATGGCTTGAAGTGTTTGGATATGGCCAGGACGCAGACCGAATACGCTACGTGCATCTCTTAGTGCCCTGAAGATGGTCCAGATGTCGGTTTCAGCCGCAGAAATTGAGCCGCGTGATGCATCAGCATCAGCGGTTCTGATCGATAGTTTTGTAAATGCCATGGTTTCTTCACGACGACCGTTCGGCCCACAACTTCCCAGTCTCTTCCCGAGATTTCGCTCAGAAAAAGGCAATAAAAACCCGTCCACCGAATCGGTGACTCTTGACCGGTTTGCTGGAGGTTGCTACATCATGAGTGCTAATCGAATGATGAGGGCTCTCCAGGGGAAACTTTGGGGGGCTCTTTTCTTTCTGGTCTTCGCTTTTCTCCTCTGCTCGAGTTACTCTGTGTGGCTCGGGGCTTAGGACCCAGAGCCGCTCTCATTCCGCCACTGTTCGAAGAGCTTCAAAAGCGCTGCCTCCGCGCGCTCTTCGATCCATTGGCCGAATTCTGGGTTGTCCTTCTTGGTGATCTTGATAGCGATCGTTTTCTGGTCGACTGTCAGCGTTCCCACAGAGCTACCGTCCCCATCTTTGACAACGGACGTTAGGCTGCGGTTGGCTTGCTTCTTGTCGCTACGCGCCTTGTTCGAGCAAGCCGAGTAGACTGCCTGAAACTTATCCGCGCTTGGAGTGTCGTCGGGCAGGGCGGCGATCACCTCTTTGGCTGTGTTCACCAGATCTATCTTTTTCGACAAAGCGGCCAGGTCACCCCATTGCCGTCGTCCGATGCCATGTGCCGGCCCGATCAGCTGTACAAGCCCTTCTGGCAGTTGCTCTATGACGACGCGATGATTGGACACGCCCTGCCGTGTCAAGCCGAGAGCATCCTGAATGACGTTTGGCTTGTAACCTGATTCCTGCATCTCTTTGATAAAAAGAGATTTCTCAATGAAAGACGGGTCTAGTCGGAGGTTGTTCTCTTGGCCCTGTGCGATCAGAGATGCGTCGTCATCCAGGCTTCGAACGATCGCCTTGACCGTTCCGCCGACCATGCGGATCGCTGCGAGCCTGCGTCGTCCGTAGATGATACGGTATCTGTCCGGTTGCGCTGATGGACGGACCATAATTGGTACTTGTTGCCCATGCTTGCGAATGCTTTCGGCCAACTCATCAATACTGGAATCCTCCAGCACCAACCGATCGCGCAGACCATCCATGTCAATCTGATCGGGCTCGATGTCACGGATCGAATTCGCGGTAATCTCGCGCAAAGAGTCGCGCAATCCGCCAACAGATCCTGGCAGTTTTGCTGCTTTTGGCGGGGTAGGGGAGGGGGCCGCGCTCTCCTTCTCGTCCTTTGGAGGCTGATTGAAGATATTTCGGGCCATCAGCGACGCCCCCATGCCATTTGGATTGTCTGTTCCAACTCATCTCCAACGCCATTCACGCTGGTCAGAGCGCGATCAATCGTTTTTCTAATGAATTGGCTCGGATCAACTTCGTAGACGGTTTGCTGGGTCATACCGGCGTCCGAGATTGCTGTAGATTTCAGCATTGGCTCAGTCATGACCTGTCCGGCCAAGATCGATCTCAGGTAGCCCGCCATCTGGGTCTGAGGCCCGTCCGACGGCTCGTATCTCGTGATCAAGAACTTTACGAAGTCCCATGTAACGCGCCTGCCAATGGCTTCTTCGACAGCCTTTACCGTTTCCGAAGCAAGTTTCAGGAACTGGCTCATTGAAGCAATGTCGAGCATGCCAGGCACGACCGTTACTAGGAGTCCCGTCGAGGCTGCCAACGCCGTTAGGGTCAGAAAGCCAAGTTGAGGTGGGCAGTCGATCAGAACGATGTCGTAATTCGCCTCTACTTCCTCAAGCGCTAAGGCAAGACGCTCCGCAAATATGGGTTGCACCCGGCGGGCGAGGGCGTTTGCCGTCTCAGTTTCGTATTCCGAGAGCATCAGGCCCGCTGGGACCATATCGAGCTTATGGAAGTAGGTTTTTTGGATGACGGCTGAGAGCGGAACTTGTTCCTCATATCTCAGGGCATCATAGATTGTGCCGCCTTCGGCGAACTCGAGCTCTGGCCGAAAGCCGAAAAAGGTGGTCAAACTTGCCTGCGGATCGAGATCCAAGACCAACACTCGGTAACCTCGCAAAGCATACCGTTGTGCAAGATGGATCGTTGCTGTTGTTTTTGACGATCCGCCTTTGAAATTGACGACAGATATCACCTGGAGACGATCGCCTTCACGTCGACCGGGGCGGTAGCTTTCTGCGTTCTTTCCGGTGCGCCCCAGAATGTCGCGCAGCTTATCGATCTCTTGGGCTGTGTAGAACCGGTGTCCGCGGTTGTCTGTATGAACTTCCGGGAAGCTGCCGTCCTTGTGCCGGTTGCGCAGGTTAGATGTGCTAACGCGCAGGAGGCTGGCAACTTCGGTAGAACTGAATCGGCGCAGGGACTTTCGTTCTTCGGGCTCGAAAGCGATCTTCATCTGGCGATCCAAAGATTCAGCCAGATTGTCGGCAAATGCTCCGATGTCGGAAGAGCCTATGCCTTGCGCGTATCCAACGTTACGATCATCCATGTCCTGCCGCCCACTCTCGGCCTCTGTTGAGGCTCTTGGTCATTCTGACGGTGTACAGCGCGACTGACGCGTTTTACCGTCAGAATGGGAATGCCACGATCAAGTGAGTCCGGCAAGAAGAATCTAGATGTAGTGTGAAAGTTATCCACAGCACCAATACGTACAGTCACATCAAGATAACTGCAAGTTGTTGATTTTATGGTGATAAATCCAAAAGACCGTGCTTCAAGCCATTCATGGGGATTGTTTGGATGGTATTGGCTAAACCCATGCAACCAATGGCACAATTGACCTTCTGACGGTGTTTAGAGCGATAGATTCAGCTGTTTGAGCCTCTGCTAGTTACAGTTGGGAGTGAGCCGATTCTGATGAAATTAGGCCAAGCCGCTCCGCTCGTTCGAGCAACATTTTGACCGAAGACGGCTGCCAGCTGGCACGACCTCGAGGGGTCCGTTCGCGCATCGACTCTAGCCGATCGCAGATCGCCTGCAGCGTGATTTCGGGGTCCGCGCCTTTGATCGCTGCGACGATGGCCGGCAGGCGGTCATCGGTTTCGCGGCGTCCGGCGCGGCCAAGCACCTCGGCAGGAAGGAACCCGTCGCGCACATATGCCTTCACAGCGCGGAGCAGTCGGCCTTGTGTCCAATGGTGATCTGGGGGCAGGGGGGCATTGATAATTCGCAGCACGTCTTCCCAAGCCATATCGGGGCGCAGGCGGCGCACATGAGGCACCCAATCCTGCGCGGTCTCGTTCAGGCGTTCCATATAGCCGTCCTGCCGTGCCAGCCGCACCTTGCGCAGCGCGGCGGGATCCTTGGCGCGTAGCCCTGGGTTGCCGCCTACGCGCCCTTTGGCGCGCGCAGAGGCAAGCCCGGCCTTTGTGCGCTCGCGGATCAGAGCGCGTTCGAACTCAGCCGCAGCGCCCAGAACCTGCAACGTGAACTTGCCCTGGGGCGAGGCAGTGTCGATCGGGTCCTGGAGCGAGCGGAAGAACGCCCCCTTTCCCTCCAGTCTTTCGATCACCTCCAGCAAGTGCGACAGAGATCGCGCAAGCCGGTCGATCCGCACAACGACCAGCGTATCGCCGCTCTGGACGCGTTCGAGCACGCGTGCCAGCACCGGTCGCGCGCGATTGCCGCCCGAGGCGTGCTCTTCAAAGATCTCGGCGCATCCCGCAGACTGCAGGGCCTCAGACTGGGGCAGGGGGGTCTGATCCTCTGTGGAAACACGGGCGTAGCCTATCAGGGGCATGAAAACGGGCCGTTTGCAATTTTATGTATCATCAATAAACGACCGTTTGTAAACGAATGCAAGTAAGTGCTCTCTCGTCGTGCTCGTCCAAAAACCCTTGGTTTCCTTGTGCTGAGCCCGATCTGAGAGGTTCCGCCGACAGCCGCGCACGCGTACCATATAAAGAGCGTGGGCAACTGCATCAAAATCACTTGGGTAATGTGCAAAAACACAGTATTTTGCACATATGAGACCACAGGCCTCTACTTTGAATGATGATTTTGACGACCCCCTCATCACAATCGAAGGGGAGGAAGAGGCTCGCGAGGATGATCTCTGGTTCCTGCCTGGGCCACTCGAAGAAGAGCCGGATGATTTGCCTCCCGGGCCGCGGGCAGAACCGCCCGACACTGCTGTCATCGAAGACTGGACAAGGGCAGAGGGGCTTCACGCTGCGCGGCTGGCCCGCGTGGCTGGACGCCTGGGGGCTCTGGATGACCGGCTGCTGCGAGGCCCGGAAGGTTGGCGGCATCGGCTCGCGTTGATCGAGGCGGCGGACCTCAGTTGGTTTGCAGGGGATCGGGTGAGTTTTGATCGTCTGGCGCTCTGGGTATCGATGCGGCTGTCAGGTGCACAGGATGACCCAAATGCGCTGGCACGCGCCCACTGGGCTGTTCGACGCCTGACAGGCGGTCCCGGACCGGAGGCCGATTTGGCCGCCTTCCTGGATCGCCGCGACCCCGAGAATATTGAAGACAGCGCTGAGCGTTTCGGGGATCGCGCAGGCGGATGGCTGGACGTCATGGCCGCTGCGGGCGACTTGCATCCAATCACGCGGGCTTGCATGGGTTTTCATCTCTGGGGCTTGGCGGGCCTCGGTGGGCACGACGACCTGATGGAAGCCGCCGTCACCGCGTCCAGGATCGCGGCCAGCGACGGAAGCGGCGCCATCTTCGCACCGCTCGCCATGGGCGGGGCAGGGGGGCTGCGTGTCTCGGGCTTGCCACCCGAACGCCTGGCCCACTGGCTGGATGGGATGAACAGCGCAATTCTAACGGCGACGCGAACACTTGACGATATCGAAGCGTGGACCGCGCGCGCAGAGACCATCATGGCGCAATTGTCTGGCCGCACGCCGGTCGCCTTGCGAAACACTTTCTCTCAATGGCCCTTGGTCTCCGCCCCAATGGCTGAGTCCATGACCGGAGCCAGCCGCGCCGCCGTTCAGCGCAATCTGGCGTGGATGGAGGCAAAGGGTTTGACCCGCGAAGTGACTGGGCAGGGGCGATATCGGATGTGGCGCATCGATACCGAGGGTATGCGCACAGGTCGCAATGCCTGACCCACAAGACCGCACCAGGCGGCCGACTAGGAGAACCGCGGCTTTCTGGACGCAGTTTTACAGATTTACAGATTGACAATCTTGGTGCTTTTGTCCACTTTCGGCCTTCATGCAAAGGCAGAACGGGTCGATGGCCGAACTGGAATCAACAATATTGGACGCAGCACTGCATGTCTTTTCGCGTTACGGCGTGAAGCGCACCAGCATGAGCGACCTGTGCGAAGTAGCGAGCGTGTCGCGTCAGACGCTCTACAATCATTTTCGCAACAAGGACGATATCCTGCGCGGATTGATCAAACGATACACGGACCTTGCCCTTGCAGAGATCCACGCAGACTTGCAGGCGGCGAATTCATTGGGGGCCAGGCTTGACCTGATCTTCGACCGAATGGTGGTCCGTGGGTACGACACGATACAGACAATGCCGAATGCGCAGGATTTCATCGACGGGGTCAATGCCGTCAGCGAAGAGGCTCTGCAGCAGTCGGCCGAACGTTTTCGCGCGGTAATCTTCGACACGCTTGTACCGCATGCGCAGGTTTTTTCGAAAAGGGGTCTGGACGTGGCCGAGCTGTCGGACTTCGTGCAGCGTGCGGCCAAAACCGCCGGCATGACCGCACGGGATCGCGCAGACCTGATTCAGCAACTCGTAACGCTTCGGCAGCTTTGCACCACGGCGGCATCGCAACCCGAGGCAGACCCTACAGAGAACAAGGAAGGCTAAGCATGGTCAAAGCTTATGAGATTGCCCATCGGGCGATGCGATTCACTTGCCGTTTTGGCGGTATGCTGGGCATTGCGTTGGGAGTGATCGTCACGGCGGCCCACGCGGACGACGCTCCTTTCGTGAAGCTTGCGCCAGTCACCGCGGGCGCGTCCCAATTAGAGCGCGTTTTCTTTGGCAAGGTTGTTGCACGGGCTACCGTTGATCTGGCGTTTCAAGTCAGTGGACAGATCGTCGAATTGTCGCTGGACGAGGGGGCGGCGGTCTCCAAGGGCAGCGCGTTGGCTCGGATGGATCTGGAGCCTTTTGAGCTGGCGCTGGAACAAGCGCAAGCGAACGAAGATCAGGCACGGCGCACTGTGGAACGGTTTGAAAAGCTGGCCGGGTCTTCGGTCGCGGAAACCAACCTTGAGGATGCGCGGACAACTATGACAATCGCCGATGTTGCTCTGCGTGACGCACAGCGGAACCTGGAACATGCCACGCTGGTTGCGCCCTTTGACGGTATTGTCGCCTCGCGTCTGGTGCCGAATTTCTCAACGGTAACCGCTGGCACGCCGATTGTGCGGCTGCACGATCTGTCCGAACTGCGGATCGAGATCGACGTACCCGAAACGCTATTTCAGCGCGCGGGCCAAGATCCCAACGTGGTGTTCACGGCCCAATTTCCGGCAAGCGATCGCAGCTTCCCGCTTGAGGTGCGTGAATACAATGCCGAGACGGCGGAGATCGGGCAGACCTACTCCATCACGCTTGGCATGCCCTTGCCCGAAGATCTGATCGTTCTTCCGGGGTCCTCCGTCGAAGTCACAGCGGTCTTGCAAACCGGCGGTCAAAGTCTTGAGGTGCCAACCTCAGCCGTCGTGATTGGGAATGACAATGAGACCTATGTCATGGTCTTTGGCCCGACCGGAGCCAGCAGGGGCACTGTGACCAGAACCCCAATCACAATAGAGCCGACCAATCGCGGCACTGCTCAAGTCGTTGAGGGTCTGAGCGACGGTCAAGAGATTGTCGTCAGCGGCGCGAGCGCGCTGGCCGATGGCACTGCCGTGCGCCGCTTTATTGGCTTCGGAGACTAACACCATGGATGTTGCGCGCGGATCCATCGACCGCCCGATCTACACTTGGATCATCATGTTGATCTGCCTGCTGGGTGGTATCTGGGGCTTTGCGAACCTCGGCCGACTGGAAGACCCTGCCTTTACTATCAAGACCGCTGTGGTTGTCACCCAGTATCCCGGCGCTTCTGCCGAAGAAGTGTCGCGTGAGGTAACTGAACCGCTGGAATCCGCGATTCAGAAGATGGGCGAGGTCAAGGACATTGAGTCCATGAACCAGCCTGGCCTGTCTTGGATCACTGTGAACATGCAGGATACCTATGACGGCTCCGAGTTACCCGAAATCTGGACCAAGCTGCGCAATCGCGTGGCCGAGGCGGCGTTGCCCAGCGGGGCGACGCCGCCCTTTGTGAATGATAGCTTTGGAGATGTGTACGGGCTCTACTATGCAGTCACAGCGCCGGGCTTCTCCGATGCAGAGGTGAATGATCTATCTTCCTTCCTCAGGCGGAAGTTGCTGCTGGTGGATGGCGTGTCAGATGTTGTGCTCTCAGGCGTGCCTAACGAAGTGATCTACATCGAGCCGCACCTTGCGCTTACTGCGACGCTGGGTATTCCGCCCGCCGCTGTTGCCGGCGCCGTGAACAGCGCCAACGAGATTGTTGACGGTGGCATGTTGTGGGGACCGGATGGGCGAACTCTGCTCCAACGGCCCGAAGGATCCGATAGCGTATCCGAAATCGCAGCCCTTTCTGTCGGCGCGGGTGGACAGGTCCTCAACCTTTTTGATTTTACCGATATCTTTCGTGGGCGCGAAGCCAACCCCAGTCTGATTACCCGTCATAACGGGCAGGAGGCCTTCACACTTGGCGTTGCGGGCCTTGCAACAGAGAATATCGTCGAAGTCGGGAAGCGGGTCGATGCCCAGCTGGACAAGTTGCGCGCGGAGTTGCCGCTCGGCATCTCGATCCAGTCGATCTATCGCCAACATGTTGTGGTCGAAGAGGCCTCGAACGCCTTTCTCGTCAACCTTGCCATGTCGGTTGGTATTGTGGTCGCGGTTCTGGCGGTTTTCATGGGGTGGCGCGCGGCCATCGTTGTGGGATCCACGCTGCTGCTGACCGTGGTGGGGACGCTGTTTTTCATGGCGCTTGGTGCGATTGAGATGGAGCGTATCTCGCTGGGTGCTTTGATCATCGCAATGGGGATGCTCGTCGACAACGCCATCGTGGTGGCGGAGGGCATGCAGATTTCAATGCGGCATGGCAAATCCTCGCGCGACGCCGCCACAGAGGCCGCAAGCAAGACGCAAATCCCGCTGCTGGGTGCGACCGTGATCGGCATCATGGCCTTTGCCGGAATTGGCCTGTCTCCAGATGCCACGGGGGAATTCTTGTTCTCGCTCTTTGCGGTGATCGCGATTTCGTTGCTGTTGTCCTGGGTGTTGGCCCTGACCGCGACCCCTCTTTTGGGGCATTACTTTTTCAAGAAAGGCGAAGAAGGGACGGCAGATGGGTATGATGGCGCGCTCTTCCGGGGCTATGCCGCCGTGCTGCGCGCCTCTTTGAAACTGCGTTGGCTGGTCATTCTTGCGCTGATCGGCGGCACCGTTGTTTGTTACGCGATGTTCGGCCAAATCAAGCAGCAGTTCTTTCCCGACAGCAATACGCCGCTCTATTTCGTGCATTACAAACTGCCGCAGGGCGCATCAATCCACCAGACCTCTGATGATCTCGCGGTTCTCGAAGACTGGTTGCGCGACCGCGACGCGGTTTCTGCCGTGACAGCCTTTGTCGGGCAAGGGGCGGCGCGGTTCATGCTGACCTACCAGGCTGAGGATCCGAACCCCAGCTACGGTCACCTGATCGTGCGCGTGGACTCGCTCGAAGTGATCGAGCAAGAGATGGACGCGTTGGAAGCCTTTGCAAATGCAAGTCTTCCGCAGGGTGAATTCCGGGTAAAACGGTTGGCCTTTGGCCCCGGCGGAGGTGCGCCAATCGAGGTGCGGTTTTCTGGCCGTGACCCTGATGTATTGCGCGCCTTGGCAGATCGGGCGATTGCCCGGATGCAGGCCGCTTCGGACAACATCATCAGCCCGCGGCAGGACTGGCGCGAACGTGAATTGGTGCTGCGCCCTGTTTACGCTGCGGAGCGCGCACAGAACGCGGGCGTGTCCCGGACTGACATCACAGAGACGCTACAATTCGCCACCGAAGGAAATAGCGCCGGGACCTTCCGCGAAGGAGATCGGCAAATCCCTATCGTGATCCGGGCACCGCAAGATGCGGCGATCGCGCTGACCGATCACATGATTTATTCAGAGAGCGGTGGCACCCTGGTGCCTATGGAACAAGTAATCGAAGGCTTCCGCTTCGTGCCGCAAGACACGCTGCTACAACGTCGAAATCGCGAAGAGGTGATCACCGTCGGGGCTGATATTCCGCGCGGCCTGACAGCGGCAGAGGTGCAAGCCGAGGTCCAAAAAACCATTGAAGAGATGGACATCCCCGAGGGCTATACCATGGAGTGGGGCGGAGAGCTTGAAAGCGCGTCCGAGGCCCAAGCCGCCCTTGGCGCGCAATTGCCATTCAGCGTCATTATCATGGTGTTGATTTCGGTGCTTTTGTTCAACGCGCTGCGCCAGCCAATCATCATCTGGCTTCTGGTGCCAATGGCGGTCAACGGCGTGAGCCTGGCTCTACTGGCGTCAGGTTTGCCGTTTACATTTACCGCGCTTCTGGGGCTATTGTCGCTGTCGGGGATGCTGATCAAGAACGGCATCGTGCTGGTTGAGGAGATCGATCTGATCCGAGCAGCCGATCCGGCTCTGTCTCTGGACGAGGCCATTGTCAGTGCCTCCACCTCGCGTCTGCGGCCGGTGTTTCTGGCCGCGGCGACGACAATTCTTGGGATGTTGCCACTGTTGTCGGATGCGTTTTTTCAGTCGATGGCGGCGACGATCATGGGCGGGCTTGCCTTTGCCTCGATCCTTACGCTGATCGCAGCACCCGTGCTGTACTACGTCTTTTTCAAGCGCGGCGCCGAGCGGGCCACTACGGTCATGAGCGCCGCATAACCGAGGCTGACCAAGCGGTCTGGGCTCTGTGTCACGAGAAAGGGACACAGGCTGGATGAGTTGCGAGGCGTGTCCGGAAGATTGGCAATGTTGTATAGTAATTACTTCGGTTCTCGCAGCGCCGGAGCTGGAAATATCCAGCTTCCGAAGGTCCAAACTTGGGGAGCAGCGCACGTAGATACGGACCTCTACATCAAAACGAGGGAAGTTCAGGGTAGCAGGTCACGCGATCTACGCATTGGTAACGATCGTTTCAGCAACAGGCACTAAGGCACCGGATTGCTGCACGACACGCCCAGCTAGCTCGCAACCCTGCTGAATGCTTGTGTGTAGACTGAGCCCCCTTAACAGGTGTCGCGTAGCCCTTAATTGGGTTCTGCCTCAATCTGTGTGGTGCAACTATCCTGAGCTTGGAGCTTTCAGGAGGGATAGTCGTGATTTCAAAAAAGCACTGGTCGCCCGGGAGCGACGTTTGGGTTCAAGGCGTTAAGCGGCGTGATTCCGGCGAGTGGCTTGTATCGGGCGTTTTGGCACCGAGAGGCATCTGCCCAGATTGTGGTTTGCATTCTCGGCGTCGTCACGGGTGGCGGCAAAGGCGACTGCAGGATTTACCCGCACATGGCGACAAGGTAACAGTCGCACTCTGGGTCTGCAGATGGCGATGTCCCGCTTCCACGTGCCCGCGACGGACGTTTTCAGACTACACCTCGTCAATTGCGCGCCCATTTGCACGTCGAACTTCGCGTGCTGATGACATTGTCGGTCACCTGGGGCATGCCACGGGTGGACGGCCTGCCGAGCGGCTCTTGCGCCGTTTAGGCGTCGGTGTCAGCAATGACACGGTGCTGCGACACCTCAAGAAGTGTGCGGAAAGCGTCGCCCCGCCGCCAACGGTCATTGGCA
>JAUHVK010000014.1 GCA_030425145.1 Alphaproteobacteria bacterium
GTTGCAAGCCCGCACCCTCTGGGTGATCCATAAAACGCGCCCCTCGCAGCCTTCAACACCATGTTTTATATAGGAAATATAATGGTCAGGACAGCGAAATCAGCGCCTTACTTGGGAAATGTGGGGTCGATTCTGCTGCGCTTCCGTTTCTGTTTCGGGTCGGTGGGCAAAAGATTGACGGTGGTATTCTTGATAATTTACCTGTTGAGCTACTCGGAACCCCTTTGTCAATTAAATCTGAGTACGGAGTTCCGATAGGTATTTCTTTTAAACCTGATCGGCATTCCGCGCCAGTTGTCAGAGCTACTGATCTCGCAAAGCGGCTTCTGGAAACTGTGATCAATGAACGTGTTGCGCAGTCTAAGAAAGTCCTCGGAGTTAATAATTTTTTGGAACTTGAAACTGCCTATGATGGCGTTGAACTTTCAACTTTCAGCGTCAACAACTATTTTGACGTGCTTGAAAGAAGTTCGATCCTTGAACTTGTTGAGGTGAAGACTGTTGAATGGTTCAAGGGTCTTTCTGATCGTATCAAGTCACTAGAGAGTAATGCGGTAGCGCCAAAAGACTTTGATGATAATTCGATTAATATAGAAGATGGCTTAAGGGAGTTTGCCTATCGAGCTCATTCAAATATGAATTGTGATCTTATCTCAACTACTTTCGAGGTTACCGCACGGTGCTTGGAGGGCGTCGGGGAAGCTCTGGATGAAGTTAGGTTCATTGATGTTTTTCAGGTCAGGGATCAACCAATTCATGCATATGTATCTCGTTTATCTCTTGCTAATGGCGTATTTCCATCGGAGGCTGAGGTTCGAGTGTATGACGGTGAGGGTGTTTTTCTGGAAGTTAATCAGTTTTTGATACCAGATCGCGTGAGCAATACGTGCTGGGTTTTGGTGCTATTTTCTAAGCCGATTGTACCAAGTGAAGGTGGCACGAGGTATAGTGTTCACTTGAAACAGAGAGAGCGGGATGTGATGGCCCCACTTCGTGACAAGGGGAACGATTACCTTTCTTTGATGGTTAACCAAGCAGATAGGGCTGAGCGAGCCGAAATATGCTTGCATGTTCCAAACAGCTGCAACTTTAGGCTCATTAAAGGGGATGAGGAGGTCACAAAGAAACTGAATGTTGAGGTTCCTGTAGAATTAGAGGGTGTGACAGAGGTGGTGGGCGAAGAGAGAAGCGCCACAGCTGCGCACATGGAGAGATGTCCCGCAGGGTACAAAACCCTCGTTTGGGCCACAAATGAGTTGAAAAAGTCGCAAGATTTGCGTGTAATCATAACCACTGCAACATGAGGTGAGCAGATGACTGACAATAAATCTAGAAAGCTTCGCGGCGGCTCTCGGGTCGTAAAATTTTTCTAAGTCACGAAGGAGGTCTCAACAAGAGTGTTGGGGCCTCCACATATATTTTATCTAAGATTCAGTGTGTTGAGCGTTGTATTAGGACAAGACGTCGGTTCTTTTGTGGGCATCGTCACTAAGTCTGACTAGCCTGAGCATGACGGGTCATGCAGAAAGCTAAGCCGTAATCATTTAGAGTTGTGCGTTGCTGATTTGCTTGTTCCACACTGTTGTACAAGCGGGCACTGCAGAAGTCTGTCCGCGGCTTCTTATTCCTCTGCAATTGACCCCACCCCGGACCTCTGCGACACAGTAGACTGCGTTGCAGCCATGGGGCCCGACGGCGGGCGCGGGATATGAAAGTTATCATCTGCGGCGCGGGACAGGTCGGCTGGCAGATCGCGCGGCACCTTTCGGGGGAGCGCAATCACGTCACGGTCGTGGAAAACAACCCCGATCTGGAGCACCGGGCGACGGATGCGCTGGATGTGTAGGTATTTCGGGGTTCGCCTCGTATCCGGATGTGCTTGACCAGGCGGGGGCGCGCGATGCGGACGTGATCATCGCGGCGACCCATTCGGACGAGGTCAACATGGTGACCTGCCAATTGCCGGTAGGGTGCGTTATGTCATGCACGCTGGTTGGCGGTGCTGGTGCGTGCGAGCACGCAGCCTACGGGTTCGTCGGTTGTGCCTCCACGGCAGCAGACCGCCTTCATCTAAGCAATGTGCGTCCTGCTCTCGCTAGGATCGCGGTGCCATGGTCGGGCAGGTCAACAGGATCAAACAGCGTTGACAGAGCGGGCCGGCCTGTTATGCGACGTCCTGCTCTTTGTCACTGTCGCCGCAATGGGACTTGATCACCTCAACGAGGCTTTCAGCCGCTCTGCTGTCCGACAGCATCCTGCGGGCGCTTTCGATATCCGTGAGACCGGGAAGGCTCTTCATGTGCTTTCCTTCGATATGAGCGAGGCCCATCGACCACTGGCCGAAATCGCGTTGCGCGATCTCTCTCTCCATCAACGTGGTGAACTTGGTGTGGCGCGGATCACGCTCGATCTTCCTAAAAAGAGCCATCACCTTATCCCTGGGCCCTTCAAGAACCTGGACAAAGGAGTCGCCGTCGAACAGGAGCAGTCCGGTCACGTCATTGAAATGATTGTTGATCTGCGCTTTGATCAGCAATTCGCGCACTTCGCTCAGGGGCATGGAGCGGGTCGGCTGGCTGAAATAGACGATCTGATGCAGGGTTTCTTCGGTCTGCATTCTGGTACCTTTTTATATGCCCTCGGATGCGAGGCGTGTCCGTTGCTCAGGCAAGGTAACGGTCGGCGGACCGTCGTTTTTAGAGAGGCGCCCGATACAATTCTTTTGCCGTTCTTCGGTGTCTTTGGGTCCTGCCCGCGATCGGCGACGCGCCTACCGTTCCTGCGACGGCCGGTCGGTTCACGGTCGGACGTCGCAGCCTGCTGCCAATTGACCCCACCCCGGACCTCTGCCATTGAGAAGGCTGCGACACAGCCAAGGGGCCCGGCGTCGGGCTGCGGGACATGAAAGTTATCATCTGCGGAGCAGGTCAGGTCGGCTGGCAGATCGCGCGCCACCTCTCGGGGGAGCGCAATGACGTCACCGTTGTCGACAACAACCCCGAACTGGTGCGCCGGGCGACCGATGCCTTGGACGTGCAGGGCATCGCGGGGTTTGCGTCTTACCCCGATGTTCTGGAACAGGCCGGGGCGCGGGATGCGGACATGATCATCGCCGCCACCTATTCGGACGAGGTCAATATGGTGACCTGTCAGGTGGCGCATTCGGTGTTCTCGATCCCGCGCAAGATCGCGCGGCTGCGCTCCAAGAGCTATCTGACGGCGATCTATTCCGACCTCTACCGTCGCGATCACATGCCGATCGACGTGGTGATCAGCCCGGAGCTCGAAGTTGCCGATGCAGCGCTTCAGCGACTGAACGCGCCAGCGGCGTTCGACACGGAAAAGTTCCTTGATGGTGAGGCGGCGTTGATGGGGCTGACCATCGACGACGATTGCCCGATCGTGAATACGCCGCTCAAGCAGCTGACGGACCTGTTCTCGACCCTGCGCAGCATAGTGGTGGGCATCCGCCGCGAGGGCACGCTTTTCGCGCCAGAATCAGGGGACCAGCTTTTTGCAGGCGATTCCTGTTACGTGATGGCTCATAACGAGGACGTGCGCCGGACGCTGGAGATTTTCGGCAAAACCCATCGCAAGCAGGAGCGGGTGGTGATTGTCGGCGGCGGCAATGTGGGCCTGATGGTGGCCAAGGAGTTGGAACAGCGCGCCGACCGGGTGCGGGTCAAGGTGATCGAGCGCAGCCGCAAGATCGCGGAACGCGCGGCCGAGGCGCTGGAGCGGACGATTGTCCTCAATGGCGACGGGTTGGACGTGTCGCTGCTGTCAGAGGCCAATATAGAGCGCGCGGATGCGGTTCTGTGTGTCACCGACGACGACAAGACCAACATGCTGGCGGCGGTGCGGGCCAAATCCGAAGGCTGCCGGATGGCAATTGCACTGATCAACGACCCGACGTTGGAGCCGCTGATGGAGCCGCTGGGGATCGACGCCTATATCAACCCTCGCTCGGTGACGGTGAGCTCGATCCTGCGCCACTTCCGTCATGGGCGGGTGCGCGCGGTCTATTCGATCGGCGATGCCGAGGCCGAGGTGATCGAGGCGGAGGTGCTGTCCACCTCACCGATGGCGGGGCAGAAGCTGCGCGACATCGACTTCCCGGAAGGTGTGCTGGTCGGTGCGGTGCGCAAGGGCGGCAAGGTCAGGCGCCCGACCGGGTCGATGGTGATCGAGGAGGGCGACCAGGTGGTGCTCTTCACGCTGGCCAAGGACGTGCCGGAGGTCGAACGCCTGCTCCAGGTGTCGATCGACTTCTTCTGATCCGATGGGGTTGCTGTACCGCCTGCCACTGTTGTTGCTTCTGACGGGGCTGGCGTCGGCGTCGATGATCGTTCCGGCTGCGGTGGCGCTCTGGGCCGAGGCTTTTCAGGACGCGCGGTCGTTCTTCTATTCCGGACTGGTGGGGCTGATCGTGTGCAGCCTCATTGCTTTTGCACTGGCCAACCGGCCGCACAACCGCAATGCGATCCGGCAGTTGATGGCGCTTCTGGGCAGTTATCTGATCCTGCCAGTTGTGCTGGCGGTGCCTTATTACGAATCGATCCAGACGACGAATTTCCTCAACGCCTATCTCGACATGGTGTCGAGCCTGTCGACCACAGGCTTGCCGCTGTTTGATCCGTCGCGCCTGTCGATGGCGGAGCATCTGTGGCGGGCGCAGGTGGCGTGGATGGGCGGTTTGCTGATGTGGGTGGCGGCGGCAGCGATTCTGGCGCCGTTGAACCTTGGAGGGTTCGAAGTGACTTCGCTGGGCGAGCCGGGACAGGACGTTGTGGCGGGCGCGGCGCGGCGCGATACCTCGAACCCGGCGAGTCGCTTGGCGCGCAGCGCGGCGGTGCTGGTGCCGATCTATGGGATGCTGACACTGGCGCTCTGGGTGTTGCTGCTGGTTGCGGGAGATGCTCCTTTCGTGGCGCTCACCCATGCGATGGGTGTGATGTCCACCTCGGGGATTTCGCCAGTGGGCGGTCCGGCAGGATCGGGCAGCGGCATTGCTGGTGAGGCGATCATGGCGGTGTTCCTGCTCTTTGCGCTGTCGCGGCTCACGTTCTCGCAGGACACAAGTTCGGTGCAGAAGTCCGGGCTGTTCTACGACCCGGAGTTCCGCTTTGGCCTTGCCATTGTCGTGACCATCCCGACGATCCTTTTGCTGCGCCATTTTGTGGCCGCGCTGGACATTGGCGACCAAAACAACTTTGTCGCCGCCATGCGGGCCTTCTGGGGCGGGGCATTCACCGTGTTGTCGTTCCTGACGACACATGGGTTCACCAGTGTCGACTGGACCGACGCCCAAGCATGGTCAGGGCTCGAGACACCGGGGCTTATCCTGATGGGGCTTGCGTTGATCGGCGGCGGAGTGGCGACGACGGCGGGCGGGGTCAAGCTGATGCGGGTGGTTGCGCTGATCCTGAACGGGATGCGCGAAGTTGACCGTTTGGTGCATCCTTCTTCGGTTGGACGGTCGGGCCTCGTGTCGCGGCGCACCCGACGCGAGGGGGCGTTCATCGCGTGGGTCTTCTTCATGATCTTCGCCATCACACTGGCCGCGACCACGGTGGCTATTGCGGCCTTCGGTATCCCGTTTGAGCAGTCGCTGTTGCTGTCGGTGGCAAGCCTGTCGAATTGCGGGCCGCTGGTTGACGTGGTTCAGGCCGGGCGTCTGACGCTGATTGAACTCGGCGCGGGGCCGAAAGTCATCGCGGCCATTGCGATGGTGATGGGGCGTCTTGAAATGCTTGCACTTGTGGTGATTTTGACACCAGATCTCTGGCGGGACTGAAACGTGGCGGAAATCTTGCCGAAATTCCTTGTTTTTCCACTGGAATTCACGAGAGTCCCAAGACATAGTGACCGCAAACCACGACGATCGGCACGAAAAAAGCAAGAATAAAGGCACAATTTATGGCATCTGATAAGCAGAACCTTCAGGACGCATTTCTGAACCACGTCCGCAAGACCAAGGTGCCAGTGACTGTTTTCTTGATCAATGGCGTGAAATTGCAGGGCGTAATCACCTGGTTCGATAACTTCTGTGTGCTCCTGCGCCGGGACGGCCAATCGCAGCTTGTCTACAAGCACGCCATATCGACGATTATGCCAGCACAGCCGATCAATCTTTATGATGGCGAAGGCGACAATTGAAAGAACACAAGGCGCATGTGACCCCGGCGTGGGTCCTGCATCCTGACAATACCAGCGACCGGTCCCGCCGGGCTGCGAAACCGGCCTTGGAGGAAGCGGTGGCACTGGCAGCCGCTTTGCCGGGGCTTGAAGTGGTGGGCAGCAACGTCGTGCGTCTGCCCAAGCCGCATCCGGGGACGCTGTTCGGATCGGGTAAAATCGAAGAGCTGAAGGCCGTGTTCAAGGAACACGAGGTCGAGTTGGTTCTAGTGGACGGGCCAGTGACGCCTGTGCAGCAACGCAATCTGGAAAAGACCTGGGGCGTCAAACTGCTCGACCGGACGGGGTTGATCCTTGAGATCTTCAGCGACCGCGCGGCGACCCGCGAAGGTGTGCTTCAGGTCGAGATGGCGGCGCTGAGCTATCAACGCACGCGTCTGGTGCGGGCGTGGACGCACCTTGAACGCCAGCGTGGCGGGTTGGGGTTCGTCGGCGGTCCGGGGGAAACCCAGATCGAAGCTGACCGCCGTGCCATTGACGAGCAATTGGTGAATCTACGCCGCCAACTGGAAAAGGTGGTCAAGACCCGGAGCCTGCACAGAGCTGCGCGGGCCAAAGTGCCGTATCCGATTGTGGCGCTCGTCGGCTATACCAACGCGGGCAAATCGACGCTGTTCAACCGGTTGACCGGCGCCGAGGTGATGGCCAAAGACATGCTCTTCGCCACTCTTGATCCGACCATGCGCGCGGTCAAGCTGCCGGATGGGCCGGAGGTGATCCTGTCGGACACGGTGGGCTTTATCAGCGATCTGCCGACCGAACTGGTCGCCGCTTTCCGCGCCACTCTGGAAGAGGTGTTGGCCGCCGACCTGATCCTGCATGTGCGCGACATCAGCCATGCTGCGACAGAGGACCAGGCGGAAGATGTGCGCGAGATTCTGAACTCTCTGGGGGTGACGGACACGACACCTTTGCTGGAGGTTTGGAACAAGATCGACGCATTGCCGGAAGAGGGTCGCATCGCCGCCGAGGCCCGCGCTGACCGCGACCCGAGCGTTTTCGCCACCTCTGCCTTGACGGGTGATGGACTCGACGCGCTGCTCGCGGCAGTCAACCGCACCCTCGAAGGCGATCGACGCGAAGATGTCCTGCACCTTGGTTTTGACGAGGGTCGCAAGCGCGCATGGCTCTTCGAAAAGGCGTTGGTCGAAAACGAGACGCAAGACGAAAATGGCTACACCTTGCGTGTCCGCTGGTCGGCCAAAGATGTACGGCAGTTTGAAGCACTTTAACCTTGTTTCTTGGTATTAGGTGCCATCGAGACTTAGAAACTTTGATAGATTTGATATGGCTAAACCAAAAGCGCTTTTATTCGTGGCACCGTTCGGTTTCGGACCGGCAGCTAAAGCCCAAGCGATTTTGAGGTCTCTTCAAGACCTGTTTGATTTTGTTGTTGTTTCTCGGGGTAGCGCGCTTGAGTTTCTCAAGAAACATCGGCTCCAAAACATGACTTACCTATCAGGTTTGTCGTCAAGTCTGCGTCATCCCTCGCATTTGGAACAGTTCGAATTCGCAATTTCGATCAACAACGTTCCGGCAGTGCATCGCCTGAGCGCTTTAGGCTTCGCAAAGCGTACTGTCTTGATCGACATGTTGCATGATTGGCGGATTGAAATCAGCCATGATTTCCCGCCGAAAAATCTATTGGCGGTACTGGCGGAAGACATTCTGCCTGGGTTTGAGGATCGATCAGCGCTGGAACCGCATGTTACGCCAGTCGCTTCGATTCTGACACTTCCCGAGAACCGAACAGTCTCTTCAGGAGCTCCAGGCTATGATGTCTTGGTTCATTTGGGGGGGATATTGTCTCCCAATCTGGATTCGCAAGTCGCTGCGGAGACGTTGGAATCTTGGATTGGGCAGTTGCTGGAAAAGGTGGCTGGGCAAACAAACCGTGTTGCAGCATTGGGCAAGCTTCAACTGAGTGGTGACCTGAATACGCCAGCGAATGTGGATTGCTTTGATAGAGCAGACCCCGCTGAAGTATTTGATTTGATTTCGTCATCCCGGGCGATTTTGACCACGCCGGGTATCGGATTTATGGAGATGGCGTTCATTGGACAACGTCCGACGGTCATGCTGCCGCCAATGAACAGTACACAACTGATGCACTACAGGTGCATGGCAGCCAAAGGCATACCGGGCGTTCTGAATGAGCGCGTATTGGATAGTATGACGAATGCCGCTCGTAAACTGCCATGGCAGCAACACGCGCGTTTGCTCGTTGATTGGTTGGCCCGGAATACGGATGCTGTGACCGAAGCTTCACTATTGTCTCTAGCGGAACTTTCCGAAGAGCGGTCTCAGGAAGTTGTGACCATTCAAACAGAGCTGGTTAATTCACTGGAAAAGACGGACGCGATGTCGGTCTTGCGGGATCTCGGTAAAAGCATTTTGTCTGGTTCAATGGACTGATTGCGCGGGACTGCCAGACTAGTCCCGTATCAACCGCGTCACACCCACGGACGCCGCGCGGGCGAGGTCGACGTCGAGCGACATCGGGATGTACTCACCGCGTCGCCAGAGGGTGCCGAGATCGTCGTAATGCCGCGACAGGAAGTGACCGGATTGCCCCGTTGACAGGATAAAGACGGAACTGTCGGGATCGGCGAAATCGTAGACGCCGCGATAGGCGGCGCCGTGGACGTTCAGGAAGGGGTTCGGGCCTTCACCGGCGCTGCGTCCGCGCATGAGGGTGTGATCGCCGCCGGATGTGCTTTGGCGGATGTTCACGAAATAGCGCAGGATTGGGACTTCACCCAAGACCGGGTGGTCATGGGTGGCCTGATGCGCATCGCCCCAACGCAGGGATTCAAGCGAGGTGCCCCAGTTTTCGGAAATCCAGACCAGCGCATCGTCCAGTGCAAGGCGGGCGATGTCGGTGCAGGTTTCCTCGACCGCCGAGCGGATTACGTTACACCATGCGCTGGCGCCGTCTACATCGCGGTATACCCGTTCGATGAAGAGAGGCTCGACCCGTGTGAACTCTGACGCGAGCGGGCCAAGCTCATCGCGGATCAGCCGTTCCTGCAAGGCGCGCAGCCAGGCGGAATAGATGAGCGGTTCGGGCAGATGTTCGTTCATCTCGCCGTTCCAGTTGGCCAATAGATCGAGTGCGCGTTGGCGCAGGCGTTCGGGTGTGCCTTCTGGCGCGGCTTCGCCGGTGAACCACAGGTCCGCACCGATCAGCGGCAGCAGGGCACGCGCGGTGATGGATACTGTGTCTAATTGCGCTTCTATAAAGCTGTCGCGGGTGTGCACCTCGCGGCCTTGCATCAAGCCTTGCCAGCGCATCACGCGCTGACTGTCGCCCCAGTCAAAGCTGACATGTAGCGGGAAGGGGCGGTCCACGGTCTTGTTATTGGTGTTGCCGACGATGCCGCCGGTCGGGTTCAGGAAGACCGGGTTCGAATCGTCCGGGAACATGCCCTGCCATCGGTTTTCGGCCCGCCAGCCTGGCGAGGGCAGTCGGCCCTGGCTTTGATGTGCGGCTTCGCGTCGTGGCATTGAGCCGATCAGCTTCATCGCGATGCTGTCGCCGTCGATCACTGTCAGGTTCTGGGACGGGGCGACATAGGCTTTCGAGACATCCAGCGCCTCTTCCACCGATTGCGCGTGCATCAGGTTGATGGCGGCGGACATCGACGTATCGCGCGGGCTGAGCGCGGTCCAGCTCAGGGCCATGACATGTTCGGGCGGGGTGATTGCGGCCAGATCGAACTGGGTGCCGGGCAGGACGGGGCCGTTGTCGGTCCAGCGCAGGGTGAGGGTGACCGGTTCCGAGTCCTTGATCTCAATGATCGACCGGCGCGTGACAAAATTCTTGTAGCCGTCCGGCGTCCGGTATTGTTCGCGGTTGTCGGGGTTCAACTCTTCAATAAAGAGATCCTGATCGTCCAGGTAAGACGAGGTCAGTCCCCAAGCGATGGCGTGTGACCGTCCGGCCATCACCGCAGGAATGCCGGGGATGGTTGCGCCGATCACGCCGCCCGAGGAAAGCTGCAATCGTGCCAGATACCAGGTGGCCGGCGCGGTGAGCTGCAAATGCGGGTCGTTCGCCATCAGCGTTGATCCGGTGGCCGAGCGGCTTGCATCAGCCGCCCAAGCGTTGGATGCGCCCGCCAGACCGCGTGGTGCCACCGGCCAGAGCATCGGATCAGCGCCGCTTTGCGCAAACTGGCTGCCGCCTTTCAGGCCCGGTGCAAGCTGTGCGTATTCGGGCAGGGCAGCAACACCGGCACCGGGCATGTCCGGCAGGATGTCCGCCAGGCGGTTTTCATCAGGCAGGAGCAGCGATGTGCGGGCGCGCAGCACCTCTTCGCGCAGATGGCTCGAAAGTTGCAGCGCCATTAGTTTGACCAGCGCCAGGGAATCCGCGGGTTGCCATGGGGCAAGCGGCGCGTCGAAGACAAAGAATTCGGGCGCACCGCGACCCAGGCTGTCGCGGTTAATCTCGGTGATGCGGGCGTTGACCCCGGCGGCATAGGCATCAAGCGCATCGCGGGTGCGTGCGTCCTGAGCGGCGACCGACTGCACTGCCAGCGGATAGATGTCGAGCCGTCGCAGCAACTTATCCGTTTCTACCGTGCGGGCACCGAAAAGCTCGGACAGTCGACCCTGCGCGGTGCGGCGCATCAGGGTCATCTGCCAGAGGCGGTCCTGAGCGTGGGCGTAGCCGAGCGCGTAGAACGCATCCCGGTCGGAAACAGCGAAGATGTGCGGCACACCGGAATTGTCGCGCAGGATCTCGACATCGGCCGTCAGTCCGGGAACGGATAAGGTGTTGTCGTACTCGGGCAGGGACCGCGAGGCGAGGTAGTAGACCGTCACAACCCCGATCGTTGCCAGAACGAGAAAGGCGGTTGTGAGCCACACCAAAGTTCTGAAGATCAACGCCACGCGCAATTCACCTTTCAAACCGGAGCGAGCCCCCATGAAGGGCCCAATTCACTGACGTGACGTGCCCTACCGAACACGCAGACCCTTGCCAAGGGGGCGGTGCGGCGTCAGGTAAAGGCAGCAGAATATTACCGTAGAAGATAGGGAGCATGCGGCATGGCGAAAGTGGCATTCTTGGGGTTGGGCGTGATGGGCTACCCGATGGCGGGGCATTTGGTCAAAGCCGGGCATGAGGTGACGGTCTACAACCGGACGGCTGCCAAGGCCGAAGCCTGGGCCAAGGAACATGGCGGTGCCCATGCCGCGACCCCGCGCGAGGCGGCGGCGGGTTGTGACTTTGTCATGTCCTGTGTTGGCAATGACGACGATCTGCGCAGCGTTTGCCTCGGCGATGACGGTGCATTTGCGGGCATGGCCGAGGGCAGCATCTTTGTCGATCACACCACCGTGTCGGCCAAGGTCACCCGAGAGCTTTATGAGGCCGGCGCAGCGCTTGGAGTTGCATTTGTCGACGCGCCGATTTCCGGTGGGCAGGCCGGGGCCGAGAACGGCGTGCTGTCGGTGATGTGCGGTGGCGACGAGGCGACATATGCCAAGGCCGAGCTGGTGATCGACGCCTATGCCCGTATTTGCCGCCGCATCGGGGAGAGCGGCGCTGGCCAGATGACCAAGATGTGCAACCAGATCGCCATTGCGGGTCTGGTGCAGGGGCTGAGCGAAGCGCTGCACTTTGCCGAGAAAGCGGGACTTGATGGACGCGCGGTGGTCGAAGTGATCAGCCAGGGCGCGGCCGGGTCGTGGCAGATGTCGAACCGGTACGAGACGATGATCGACGACAAATTCAATCACGGTTTTGCCGTCGACTGGATGCGCAAGGATCTGGGCATCTGCCTCGACACGGCGGATGAGGTGGGCGCGTCTCTGCCAGTTACTGCGCTGGTCGATCAGTTCTACAAGGACGTGCAAAAGCTCGGTGGCGGGCGCTGGGACACGTCGAGCCTGATCAAGCGCCTGCGCGCAATGGGGTGATGCGGGGGCGGATGCGTCGGCGCATCCGCCGTTTCCGGTGACGGAAAAATGGATCGCAAGCGGTTCTTTGCCGATCGGCGGTCACGGTTTTATTTCAGTGTCTTGCGGCGCTTTTTTGCGATGTTATCTCACCCCGCGACGACAGAGAGTCGTTGTTTGCGGCAGAGATCGCAATGGAGAATAGACATATCATGAAGAACGCATTTGTAACCCTTGGAACCGTGGTCGTTCTGACAGCCGGTTTGGCGCATGCGCAGGTTGCGGTGGAAGACACGGATGGCAATGGCAGCTATTCGATGGAAGAGTTGATGGTCGCGTATCCTGACCTGACAGAAGACGTATTCGCGGAAGTCGACGCTGATGGCGATGGTGCTGTCAGCATGGAAGAGCTGACCGCAGCGCAGGATGCACAGATCCTCGTCGCCGGCTGATCTGCCAGACGATCCTCATGTGGGGGCTTCGGGAGACCGAAGCCCTTTTTGTTTTTGGGGTTACTCGGTGTCGGTTCCGCGCAGGGCTAGGATCGACATGATCCCGATCACGCAGAGACCGACCACGGCGATGTTCAACGGCCCGGTGTTGGCGACGATCACGGCGATCAACGCCCAGATCACGGTGATGCCGTATTCCGGCGCGCGGTGAAGGCGGTATTGCGCAACAAGCGCCAGCACCAATCCAAGCGAGAGGGCGATGATCGCGGCCCAAGTGTTGTTTACCACGCCATAACCGCCCAGCATCAATCCAATCGACACGGATGAAGCGGCGGTCAGCCAACCAGCGTAGATCGCAACCGGGGTTTGCTGGAACCAGCGGTCGGTGTCGCCGACACGAAAGAGGCTGAGCAACGCCGATGCCAGCATGGCAAGAATCAGCACCGTTGCCGCTGCAGGCGACATGTTCGCAACAGGCAGCCAGGTTGCGCCGATGGCAAGGCTTACCGCCAAGGGTGGGCGCATCTCGGCCCAGTCCGGGTCATCGCTGCGCTTGAGCAGACCGAATCCGGCCCCGATCAGAAGCCAGACATAGATCAGCCCCCAGATCGAGAAGGCATAACCAGCGGGCTGCACGGGTGGGTCGTTCTGTGGTACCGGGAATTGGTCGGGCTCAAACCCGTTGAACCCTTGGGTGACCCACGGTGACGCGGCGAAGAAGATCGCCGCGACAAGAACCAGTGCTGCCCATAGCCGAGTCATGCCTACTCCATTTTTCCGTCTGCCGTGATGCGGGTCTTGCCGCCCAACCACGGATGCAGCGCTTCGGGCAAAGTGACCGACCCATCCGCCTGCTGACCGTTTTCCAGCACGGCAATCAGGCAGCGCCCGACAGCAAGACCGGAACCGTTCAGTGTGTGCAGGAACTCGGGCTTGCCGCCGCCTGCGGGTTTGAACCGCGCGTTCATGCGGCGGGCTTGGAAATCTCCGCAGACCGAGACGGAGCTGATTTCGCGATAGGTGTTCTGACCGGGCAGCCAGACCTCGATGTCATGGGTGCGGCGTGCGCCAAAGCCCATGTCCCCGGTGCAAAGCACCACGGTGCGATAGGGCAGACCCAGCTTTTCAAGGATACCCTGCGCGCAGCCGGTCATGCGGTCCAACTCGTCGCGGCTGTTGTCCGGGTGGGTGATCGACACCATTTCGACCTTTTCGAACTGATGCTGACGCAGCATCCCTGCGGTGTCGCGTCCGGCACTGCCTGCCTCAGAGCGGAAGCACTGCGTGTGAGCGACATAACGGCGGGGCAGATAGTCTTCGTCCACGGTCACGCCGTTGACGATATTGGTCAGCGTCACTTCGGCGGTGGGAACAAGCCACCAGCCATTGGTGGTCTGGTAGCTGTCTTCTCCGAATTTCGGCAACTGGCCAGTGCCGTACATCATCTCGTCGCGGACGAGGACCGGGGTCCATGTCTCGGTCAGGCCGTTCTCGGTGATGTGCGTGTCCAGCATGAATTGCGCCAAGGCCCGGTGTACCCGCGCCACGGCACCCGACATCACGACAAAGCGTGACCCCGAGAGTTTGGCAGCGGTTTCGAAATCCATCCCGGGTTGAACGCCCGCGATTTCGAAATGTTCCTTCGGCTGGAAATCGAATTCGCGCGGCGTGCCCCAGCGATGGACTTCGACGTTGTCGTCTTCATCGGCACCTTCGGGCACATCATCGAACGGCAGGTTGGGCAGGCCGATCAGCATCTCGGTCAGTTGCTCGTCCAGTTCCTTGGCGCGGGTCTGCATCTCTGCAACGGCGGCTTTCTTGGCGGCCACCTCTTCGCGCAAACGTTCGAATGCGGCTTCGTCACCCGATGCCTTGGCCTTCCCGATTTCCTTGGCGGCCTTGTTCTGATCGGCCTGCGCGGTCTCTGCTTCGAGAATGGCGGCGCGGCGGGCTTCGTCGATGCGCAGCACCTCGGACGAGACCGGCTCCAACCCACGGCGCGACATTGCCGCGTCAAAGGCAGCAGGGTTCTCGCGGATGGCTCGGATGTCATGCATGGGTCTGGTCCTTCTGACTCGCTTAGGTAATGCGCGGCCTTATGCACCGGAATGGCGGGGTTTGGTAGGGGTCAAGGTTGCGCCACCCGCGACACCGGTACCGCCAGAGCGCCGGTCTGTCCCATGGCGCTGATGACCCCGACCACCTCCCAGTGCGATCCGACCTGCGTCAGCACCGGACCGCCTGAATTGCCGGGGGTTACCTGACAGTCGAGGCGCAGCATCGCGGCGGTGATCTCTCCCCCACAGCCGAACGACGCGCCCAACATATGCGGGCGCCGGGTTGAATAACCTATAATGCCGTACGGTGGGGCGGTTTCGGCAGCAACAAGGGGCAGGGGTGTGACCTGCGCTTCCCGCTCCAGTGTTAGGATCGCCACATCGTAGCGCATATCAAGTTGCCCTTCGGCATAGGCGCCGGGATGCACCCAGATTGACCTGCCTGCCACGCTGTCCACGGCGGTGCCGCGCAGCCAGCCCGCAACAAAGGTGAACTCGTGCGGTAAGGGGCCAAGTCCATCTGTGCCGGACACGCAATGCGCGGCGGTCAGCACCTTGTCCGGCGCGATCAGCGTGCCGGTGCACATCTCGCGTTTGCGGTAGCCGGCGGCATTGACCCGCCCCACCGCCTGCCATTGGCTGTGATCCTGCGCCGGCAGCACAGGAAGGCCCTGCGCGGCAAGCGCGCTTGACCACAATGACAGGGTTAATGTCACAAGAATTCTCATCCTGCACATGTAAGGCGCAAATTCCCCACTGCTACAATGCGGCAGGTCAAATGGCGTACCAGACCTGAACCAAACACCAACGCGGTTTCCCGTCCGCCGCAACCCCGCGTCTTCCGTGACCGAACCCGCCTTGCAAAGCCCGACACGGCAACATAGGTTCCGCCCAAATTTACAGCCAGATCATGCGGGGGTGTGCCCCGCCATCTTAAAGGAGCACGCCCATGGACGGCAACGCCATCGCCCAGTTTGTCCCACTTATTCTGATCTTCGCGATCATGTATTTCCTGCTGATCCGTCCGCAGCAGAAAAAGATGAAAGAGCATCAGAAAATGGTCGAAGGCCTGCGCCGCGGCGACGTTGTCATCACCCAGGGTGGCCTGATCGGCAAAGTTGTTAAGGTCAAGGAAAACAACGAGTTGGACGTTGAACTTTCCGAAGGCGTCAAAGTGCGCGTGGTTCAGAACACGATCGCACAGGTCGTATCCAAGACCGAACCCGCCAATACCTGATCCTGTTCTCCTGCCGCATCGGACCGTTCGCACATGCTTCAGATCGACCTCTGGAAGCGCCTCCTGATCTGGACCACCGTTGCGGTGGGACTGGTTTTGGCGCTGCCCAACCTGTTTTACCCGCGCGTCGAGCAGCACAATGACGCGGTTGCCGCGATCGAGCTGTCGGGCGAGTCTCCTGAACTTGTGGCCCAGGCGGCCGGTTGGCCGTCCTTTCTGCCCTCCGGTCTTGTGAACCTCGGCCTCGACCTGCGGGGCGGGGCGCATCTTCTGGCCGAAGTGCAGGTGCAGGACGTTTACGCGGCCCGGCTCGAAGCACTCTGGCCCGACGTTCGCGATGTGCTGCGCCCCGAGCGCGACATGGTGGGCACGATCCGTCTGCAACCATCGGCGGAAGGCGAATTGAGGGTCCGCATATCCCAGCCCGAGGGCATGGAACGTGCACTTGAACTGGTGGGCGGGTTGGCTCAGCCGGTGGTGTCGCTGACCGGTGCGATGAGCGACGATCTGAACGTCGTGGCCGATGGCGCTGACATCGTGGTGACACTGTCGGAAGCCGAACAGATCGCCACCGACGAACGCACGATGCAGCAGAGCCTTGAAATCATCCGTCGCCGGATCGACGAGGTTGGCACACGTGAGCCGACGATCCAGCGCCAGGGAAGTGACCGCATTTTGATTCAGGTGCCGGGCATCGGTTCGGCGGCTGAGCTGAAGGAAATCATCGGCACAACTGCACAACTGACCTTCCAGCCGGTGGTTGGCCGCAGCGATGACGCCAATACGTCGCCGGGTGTGGGCAACGAAGTGCTGCCGTCGCTGGACGAAGACGGCGTGTTCTACATTCTGGAACAAGCCCCGGTCGTGACCGGTGAAGAGCTTGTCGATGCGCAGCCCTCGTTCGATCAGAACGGGCGCCCGGCGGTGAACTTCCGGTTCAACCCGACAGGCGCGCGCAAATTCGGGGATTATACCGCCGCGAATATCGGGAATCCTTTCGCCATCGTGCTGGACGAAGAGGTGATCAGCGCGCCGGTGATCCAAAGCCACATTCCCGGTGGCTCGGGTATCATTACGGGCAGTTTCACTGTCGAGGAAAGCACGCAGCTGGCGGTGCTTCTGCGGGCAGGTGCCTTGCCCGCCGGTCTTGAGTTTCTCGAAGAGCGCACGATCGGTCCGGAGCTTGGTCAGGACAGTATCGATGCAGGGCGCATCGCCACGCTGGTGGCCTTCGTCGGGGTGCTGGGCTTCATGGCGCTGAGCTATGGCCTGTTCGGGGTGTTTGCCAATATCGCCCTGGTTATCAATATCGGGCTGATCTTCGGCCTGCTGAGCCTGATCGGCGCGACTCTGACACTCCCGGGGATCGCCGGGATCGTGTTGACGGTCGGTATGGCCGTGGATGCCAACGTGCTGATCTTCGAGCGGATCCGCGAAGAGTTGAAAACCGCCAAAGGCCCGGCGCGTGCCATCGAACTTGGCTACGAAAAGGCACTGTCGGCCATTCTGGACGCCAACATCACCACCTTCATCACGGCTGTGATCCTGTTCGTGATGGGCTCCGGTCCGGTGCGCGGCTTCGCCATCACGCTTGGCCTTGGGATTCTCACCTCGGTCTTCACCGCCATTTTTGTCACCCGGCTTCTGATCGTGATCTGGTTCGAACGCCGTCGCCCCAAGACGATTGAGGTCTGATATGCGCCTGCGACTGGTCAAAGAGAACACGAATTTCGATTTCTTCAACCGCTGGAAGCTGTGGTTCGGCATTTCCGCCTTTCTTATGGTGCTGTCCTTCGGATCGTTCCTGCTTCAGGGATTGAACTACGGCATCGACTTCCGCGGTGGCACAACGATCCGGACAGAAAGCCCGCTGCCAGTGGATGTGGGTGTGTATCGTGACGCGATCAGCGCGCTCGATCTTGGCGATATTACGATTTCGGAAGTCTTCGATCCGAACTTCGGTCCGGAGCAGAACGTCGCCATGGTGCGCATTCAGGCGCAGGATGGCGAAGAAGCGGTCAGCACCGACGTGATTGCCTCTGTCGAAGCTGCGCTGGTCGAAGTGCGTCCGAACATCAAGTTCGTGTCGGTTGAGTCGGTTGGCCCGAAAGTGTCGGGAGAATTGATCCAGACCGCAGCGATTGCTGTGGTCCTCGCGATCGGTGCGGTTCTGATCTACATCTGGCTCCGGTTCGAATGGCAGTTCGCATTGGGCGCAGTCTTGGCGCTGGTACATGACGTGATCCTGACCATCGGGATCTTCTCGGAGCTTCAGATCAAGTTCGACCTCGCCATCATTGCCGCGTTGCTGACCATCGTCGGTTATTCTCTCAACGACACCGTGGTTGTGTTCGACAGGGTGCGTGAGAACCTGATCAAGTACAAGCAGAAGGACCTCAAAGAGGTTCTGAACATCTCGATCAACGAAACCCTGAGCCGGACTTTCATGACCTCGGCCACCACGCTGGTCGCGCTGATTGCGCTGTTCGTCCTGGGCGGCGACGTGATCCGAGGCTTCGTCTTTGCGATGATCTGGGGTGTGATCGTAGGGACCTATTCGTCGATTTTCGTGGCGTCTGCGATCCTGCTCTGGCTGGGCGTAAAGCGCGACTGGACCAAGCCGACGGACACGACGGGCAACCAGTTCGCCAACGTCGATGCCTGAGATTTTCTTGGCCGCGCTGGAGACAGCGGGGCTGGGTTGGCTCGTGCTGACGACCCTTGTGGCCGGGGTGGTCTATGGGTTTTCCGGGTTTGGAGCGGCCTTGATCTTTATGCCGGTGGCGGTGATCTTCCTGCCTCCGGCGGTGGCCATCGCAGTGTTCTCCGTCTCCGCACTTTCGTCTTTCGTCACAGTGTATCCGCGCGCAGTGCCCTTGGTTGACCGCAAAGCGGTCACGGTCCTGATCCTGAGCGCGGCTTGCGCCGCCTCGCTTGGACTTTGGGTACTCCGGGTCGTCGATGTGACGGCAATCCGCTGGGTCGTGGTGTCGATCTGCGCCGTGACGCTGATCGCCTTGATGGCGGGGTGGCGTTATGCGGTGACGCCGACGCTCGGCACACGCATCGTCATCGGCTGCGCCACCGGCTTTGTCGGCGGCGTCAGCGGGCTCTTGGGGCCGATCATGGTACTCTTTCAACTCGCCGGGCGGGATGCCATCGCGACGACCCGTGCGACAACCGTGGTGTTCCTGACCACAACCAGCCTGCTGCTTCTGCCACTGATGTACGTGCAAGGATTGCTGACCCCGACGGCCGTGATGCTGGGGATCGTGCTGTTGGTGCCGTATGGCGCAGGGTCGCTGCTGGGGCAGGCGCTGTTCACACCGCAGTGGGAGCGGTTCTATCGCGCTGCGGCTTATGCCATTATTGCAGCGGCGACCCTGATGGGGCTGCCGCTCTGGGACACGCTCTGATCCAAGGAGGCGACATGCGTTTGAACGAAGTGGTCTACACCGATGCTGAACCGATCGAAGGCTACGGGCCGGGGTTTTTCCGCATTGGCGGCAAAAAACACGCGGCCCCCGTTCTGACCGGCGCAAGCGGGACCAAGGCGTGGGGCGGGTACGAAGACGCCGACACGTTGCTGGCGCTGGCGGGGACGGTTGATGTGCTTTTTGTCGGAACCGGCGATGACATCGCGCATTTGCCGACAGACTTGCGCAAGCGGTTGGAAGAGGCAGAGATCGGCGTTGAAACCATGAGTTCGCCAGCCGCATGCCGGACATATAACGTGCTTCTCTCCGAAGGACGCCGTGTCGCGTTGGCCTTGATGCCGGTCACTGCTGGCGCTTGATGCGTCGACGCATCAGGGCGTTCCGTTGACAAAACGCGATGCTGTGTCCACGCGGACGCGATGCGTCGACGCTTTCCGGTGACGGAAAGCACGCCCGGCCCGGAAAACGGAAAAGCGACACTTTCTCGCTTTTGCCTGCGCCGGGCTTGGTCTAAGCCGAACCCATGGTTCTGACTGTACGCGATCTGGCCGTCACCCGAGGCGGCCTTGCCATTCTCGAAGGGGTGTCCTTTGACCTGAATGCGGGCGAAGCGCTGGTTCTGCGCGGCCCAAACGGCATTGGCAAGACAACCCTTCTGCGCAGCGTCGCGGGGCTACAACCGCCTGAAGGTGGCACCGTCACAGGGGCCGAAGATCAGATCGCTTATGCCGCGCATTCCGATGGCCTCAAAGCGATGCTGAGCGTCACCGAGAATCTGAAATTCTGGGCCTCGGTTTTTGGCCTGTCCGATATTGAACCCGCTTTGATCGCGTTTGACCTGACCGAGTTGCGCAACCGCATGGCGGGAACGCTGTCCGCCGGGCAGAAGCGCCGCCTTGGACTCGCCCGACTGATGGTTACAGGCCGCCCGATCTGGGTACTGGATGAACCCACCGTGTCACTGGATGCCGCATCGGTAGCGCTTTTTGCCGAGGCTGTGCGCGCGCATCTTCAACAGGGTGGAAGCGCGCTGATGGCCACCCATATCGATCTCGGCCTTGATGAGGCCCGTGTGCTTGACCTGACACCGTTTAAGGCGGCCCCGCGCACGCGGCAGATGGACGAGGCTTTCCTGTGAGGGCGCTGCTGCTGCGGGATTTGATGCTGGCGATCCGGGCCGGCGGAGGGTTCGGTCTCGGTCTCGCGTTTTTCCTCATCGTCACCGTTCTGGTGCCTTTTGGCGTCGGTCCGCAGACCGAACTGCTGTCGCGGATCGCGCCGGGCATCCTCTGGATCGGTGCGCTGCTCGCCTGCCTCCTGTCGCTCGATCGGATTCTGGCGCTTGATTGGGAGGATGGCTCTCTCGACCTGTTGGCGACTGCACCACTCCCGATGGAAGGAATCGTCACGATCAAGGCGCTGGCGCATTGGATCACCACGGGCCTGCCGCTGGTGTTGGCGGCTCCGGTTCTGGGTGTGCTGCTCAGCCTGCCTGTCCCGGCCTATCAATGGGTGGTGATTAGCCTTGCAGTGGGAACTCCGGCACTCAGCGTGATTGGCACCTTTGGCGCGGCGCTGACAGTTGGGTTGAAGCGTGGCGGCCTCTTGATGTCACTGCTGGTTCTGCCGCTCTACGTGCCGACTCTCATCTTCGGGGCCGAAGTGGCGCGTCGCGGGGCCGAAGGGCTGACGGTGCAGACACCGCTTCTTCTTCTGGCCGGAATCAGCTTTGGCGTGATCGCGCTTTTGCCGTTTGCCAGCGCGGCCGTTTTGCGGATCAATCTGCGATAACACGTCCCATGCGGTTTTTTGAATTGAAGGCGGCTGCAAAACCGCCTACCTGACAAGCCATGTCTTTGTGGGAATACGCAAATCCGGTCAAATTCATCCGCACCACCGACAAGGTGTTGCCGTGGGTATGGACATTGGCTGGTCTCTGTCTGGTCACCGGCCTTGTCTGGGGCTTTTTCTTTACACCCAATGACTTCCGTCAGGGATCGACGGTCAAGATCATCTATATCCACGTGCCTTCGGCACTGATGGCGATCAACGCCTGGCTGATGATGCTGGTGGCCTCACTGATCTGGATCGTGCGTCGGCATCATGTGTCCGCACTGGCGGCACGCGCCGCAGCGCCCGTTGGAGCCGTGATGACGGTGATTGCGCTGGCCACAGGTGCCTTCTGGGGCCAACCGATGTGGGGGACATGGTGGGCCTGGGATCCACGCCTGACCTCGTTCCTGATCCTGTTCCTGTTCTACTTGGGCTACATGGCCCTGTGGGAAGCGATCGAGAATGACGACACGGCTGCTGACCTGACGTCGATCCTGTGTCTGGTGGGGTCGGTCTTTGCGATCCTCAGCCGCTACGCGGTGAATTTCTGGAATCAGGGTCTGCATCAGGGCGCGACGCTCAGCCTCGACAAGGAAGAGAATATCTCGGACGTGTTCTGGTTCCCGCTTCTGGTGTGCATGGCGGGCTTCGTGCTTTTGTTCATCGCGTTGGTCTTCCTGCGCACCCAGACCGAAATCCGGGCGCGGCGCACGCGGGCGCTTCTGGCACGGGAAGGGCAGGCATGATCCCCGATCTTGGCAAATACGCCTTTGCGGTCCTCAGCTCCTACGGCGTGACCATCGTTCTGTTGGTCGTAATCGTGCTGGCCAGTCTGCGCCGCGCCCGCAAGGTGCGGGTTGCTTTGGACGAGATCGAAAACCGGCGGGGCGACTGATGGCAAAGATCTCGCCGCTGATGATCCTGCCGCCAGTGATTTTCGGCGCATTTGCCGTTCTGGCCTATGTCGGAATGTTCCGCGAAGACCCGCAGGGCCTGCCGTCAACCCGCGTTGGGCAGCCAGCTCCTCCGATCACCGAGGTCCCGCTGACAGGCTATGCCGCGTTCGAGCCTGAGATGCTCACATCGGGTGAAGTGACCCTCGTGAATTTCTGGGCCAGCTGGTGCCCGCCGTGCCGGGTGGAACACCCAAAGCTGCTGGAGATGCAGTCCGAGGGCATGAAGATTGTCGGCGTGAACATCCGCGATCAGGAAGCAAATGCCAGCAAGTACCTCGAGGAAGACGGCAACCCCTTTGTCGCCGTGCCGTTCGATCCAGCCGGGCGCACGTCGATTGACTGGGGTGTAACTGCACCGCCAGAGACATTCATCGTGGATGGGGATGGGGTTGTGCTGTTTCGTTTTGCCGGGCCGCTTGTCGGCTCAGACTATGAACAGCGGTTCGTACCAGCGCTGGAAAAAGCGCTAGTCGATTAAGTCACGGGAAAATGGAAGGACCTGCGTCCGGAATACCTGCAAACACGCTTGCGCCTGCGATCAGCAGCAGCGCGGCGGTTTGAATAATTGTCAGAATCTTCATCGTTCTTACTCGTGGTGTGATGTGCCTGTGTCCCCGATAAGTGGGACAGAATTGTGGAATGTGTAGGGTCCAAGCTGTCACATGCGACAACTTGAACCGATTTATGAATATCTTTTTCATTTTTGTGCGGATTTTTGCCGTTCATGTCTGAAAAACAGTCAGTGTGCATCTTGATTGGATAGTCTCTCCGTCCTCAAGCGGTCGTGTGTACGGCACGGAACGGGAATAGCCGGCTCTGCATTTTCTCTTGGTCGGTTGGAGAGCGCGACGTATCGTGGCCCATACTATTGATTTGTTTGTTCAATTATTTTTTGGAGTGTTTTTATGTACCGATTGCCAAGGCCCAATATGGCCGTCAACGATCCTCGCGTCAGTGATGGCACACGCTCCCGCAGGTTCCAGATGTGGAACACATGGGATATCGCGACAACGGAGTCTCCGGAACACATCGTTGAATGGATCGGAGAAGTCGCTCGAAGTGCACGTGGCGGGCGGCTCAAGAACCTTGTGCTAAGCTGCCATGGGACCGCCGGTCGTCTGGAGCTCGGGCAGGGGTTCTCATCTGAAAACGCGTATCTGTTCAATCAATTGAACGGTCTGGTTCAAAAAATTTGGTTGCCGGATTGTTTGGTGGCAAAAGGCCACACAGGTCAGGTTTTCTGTGCTGCCATTGCAATCGGTATCGGCGGCTATGTGGTGGCTCCGACCGAAAAACAATGCGATCGCGCCAGCGATGTCCCCTATGACATGATGACCAGCTTCGAGGGAGAAATCCTGTGCTTTGGACCTGATGGAGAGATCAGTTGGCGGGGCAAAAACCCATCCTTGCAGGTCGAAGGTGGTGCTTGCATTCCGGTTCCGGACTGAAGGACTGAAACTCAGCGATTTAACGAAAACGGCGCGCCATTGGCGCGCCGTTTTGTTTTTCCTGTAGGTTGCCGAAAGGGCGAGGCCTTATTCAGCAGCAACCGTATCACGGCTGGCAAGATCGCGCAGAACGTAGTGCAGAACGCCACCATGTTCGATGTATTCGATCTCGATAGCGGTATCGATCCGGCACTTGAGCGTGATCGTCTTCTCGGTTCCGTCGGCGTAGGTGATGGTGCAGGGCACCTCGGCCAGCGGCGTGATGGTGTCGAGGCCGTGGATCGACACGGTTTCATCACCCTTGAGACCCAGCGACTTGCGGGTGTCCCCACCGGTGAACTCGAACGGGATCACACCCATGCCAACCAGGTTGGAGCGGTGAATACGCTCAAAGGTTTCTGCGACCACGGCTTTGACGCCCAGCAGCGCTGTGCCCTTTGCCGCCCAGTCACGGCTGGAACCTGCGCCGTACTGTTCGCCGCCAAAGATCACCAGCGGTGTGCCGGCTTCCTGATAGGCCATAGCTGCGTCGAAGATCGACGTCTGCTGACCATCGGGGCCTTTGGTGTAGCCGCCTTCGACGCCGTCCAGCATCTCGTTCTTGATGCGGATGTTTGCAAAGGTGCCGCGCATCATGATCTCGTGGTTACCGCGACGCGAACCGTAGGAGTTGAACTCCCGCACCGGAACCTGACGTTCGATCAGGTACTGGCCTGCCGGGGTGGTCTCTTTGAACGAACCAGCCGGGCTGATGTGGTCGGTGGTGATCATGTCGCCGAGCAGAGCCAGAACCTTGGCGCCTTCGATGTTCTCGATCTTCTTGGTCGCCATGGTGATGCCCTGGAAGTAGGGCGGGTTCTGGACGTATGTCGAGGTCGGCGGCCAGTCATAGGTCTTGGCGTCGGTGGTTTTCACACCCTGCCACTTCTCATCGCCTTTGAACACGTCAGCATACTTCGACTGGAACGCTTCGCGGGTAACAGTCTGTTCGACTAGATCGGCAACTTCTTTGGACGTCGGCCAGATATCCTTGAGATAGACATCATTGCCGTCTTTGTCCTTGCCAAGCGGATCGTTCGCGATGTCCACGTTCATGTCGCCGACAAGCGCATAGGCCACCACGAGGGGCGGGGACGCGAGGTAGTTGGCGCGCACGTCCGGGGAAATCCGGCCTTCGAAGTTGCGGTTGCCGGAGAGGACTGCGGTTGCGATCAGATCATTGTCGTTGATGCACTTGCTGATCTCTTCGGCCAGCGGGCCGGAGTTGCCGATACAGGTTGTGCAGCCATAGCCGACCAAGTTGAAGCCCACCGCGTCAAGATCTTCCTGCAGGTTGGCCGCTTCCAGATAGGCCGACACGACCTGCGATCCCGGTGCGAGCGATGTCTTGACCCACGGTTTGCGGTTCAGACCCAGCGCGCGCGCTTTGCGGGCCACGAGACCGGCACCGATCATCACGTACGGGTTCGAGGTGTTGGTGCAGGAGGTGATCGACGCGATCACAACCGAGCCGTCATGCAGCTGATAGTTGCCATCGGCAGACTGCACATAGCCGCGATTGTGGTGGCCTTCGTCGCCCGGAATCTCGGTCGGTTCCGGCGCGCCGCCTTCACCTTCCCAACGGATTTCTTCTTTTGGGCTGGCGTCCTTGCCTGCGCGGATGCCCTTGACGTATTCGCCGAAGGCTTTGCCGGCCTTGTCGAGCGCAATGTAATCTTGCGGGCGCTTCGGACCGGAGATCGCCGGAACGATGGTGCCCATGTCGAGGCTGAGCGTGTCGGTGTAGACCGGCGCGTAATCCGCACCACGCCAGAAGCCGTTTTCCTTGGCATAGGCTTCGACCAATGCCACACGGTCTTCGTCACGACCGGTATTGCGCAGGTAACGCAGCGTTTCGTCATCGATCGGGAAGAAGCCACATGTAGCACCGTATTCCGGTGCCATGTTGGCGATGGTTGCGCGGTCAGCCAGCGGCAGATGGTCGAGGCCAGCACCGTAGAATTCCACGAACTTACCAACCACGCCCTTGGCGCGCAGCATTTCCACGACCTTCAGAACGAGGTCGGTGCCGGTAGTGCCTTCCACCATCTCACCAGTGAGCTCAAAGCCGATCACTTCGGGGATGAGCATGGAGATCGGCTGACCCAGCATCGCGGCCTCGGCCTCGATCCCGCCAACACCCCAGCCAAGAACGGCCGCGCCGTTGACCATGGTGGTGTGGCTGTCGGTGCCGACCAGCGTGTCGGGGTAGGCAACCTGTGCGCCGTTCTGGTCCGCGTCGGTCCAGACGGTCTGTGCGAGGTATTCGAGGTTCACCTGGTGGCAGATCCCGGTGCCCGGCGGAACCACGCGGAAGTTGTTGAACGCGTTCTGGCCCCACTTGAGGAAGGTATAGCGCTCCATGTTGCGCTCATACTCGCGGTCCACGTTCATCTGGAACGCGCGCGGGTTGCCGAATTCGTCGATCATGACCGAGTGGTCGATGACCAGATCAACCGGGTTCAGCGGGTTGATCTTTTCCGGGTCGCCACCCAGCGCCACGATGCCGTCACGCATTGCGGCAAGGTCCACAACGGCGGGAACGCCGGTGAAGTCCTGCATCAGAACGCGTGCCGGACGGTAAGCGATCTCACGCGGGTTCTGGCCGCCATTTTCGCCCCATGTGCCGAACGCCTTGATGTCGTCGACGCTGACGGTCTTGCCGTCTTCGAAGCGCAGCATGTTTTCAAGCACCACCTTCAGACAGGCGGGCAGGTTGGAAAATGTCCCAAGCCCGGCGGCTTCGGCCGCGGGGATCGAGTAGTAGGCGATGGACTGACCATTGACCGTAAGGGTCTTACGAGTCTTGGCTGTATCCTGACCAACGATGATGGGCATGACATGGCTCCTCAAAAGGGGGAAAGGGTCTTTGAGCTGCTCTTTGCCCGATGCCACGGAGTCGATCAAGGGGGGTGCGACACTTTTGGTATACTATTGCACACAATTCTCTTGTGATGCCCGCCTCGCGGTCTATCGCAAAACCTTGATTGGTTATTTCAGTCGGGTATGGCTAAGTGTTTCGGGCAGAGAAACCGGGACAGGATAGCGCAGGAATGAACAGGCTTTTGGCATGTGTGGCAGCACTGGTGCTGGGCGTAAACGCAACCGTCGCAATGGCGGATGACACGCCCGTGGTGGTCGAGCTGTTCACCTCGCAGGGCTGTTCCTCCTGTCCTCCGGCAGATGAAATGCTGGCGCGACTTGGAGAGCGTGACAACATCATCGCGCTCGGTCTGCATGTCGATTACTGGGATTACATCGGCTGGAAGGACAAGTTTGCCCATGCCGCATTCACAAAACGGCAGAAGGGCTACGCACGGTCCTTCGGCAACCGCGCGATCTATACGCCGCAGATGGTGGTCAATGGGGTCAAGGATGTAGTGGGGAACCGTCCGATGGATGTCACCGATCTGGTGCAGGCGCATGTGGAAAAAGGGCTCGCTGTTCCGCTGACGCTCCGCCGCTCGGGTGACAGTCTCAGCATCTCTGCACCGCCAACGTCCGGCTTGGCGGACGCAGACGTGATACTTGTGCGCTATACTCCGGCAGAGACGGTGAGCATTCCGCGCGGCGAGAACGCGGGCAAGAAGCTCACCTACACCCATGTCGTGACCGAGTGGTCCGACGTCGGCGACTGGAATGGCAAGGCACCACTTGCGGCGTCCGTTCCAGTCACGGGCGGCGCGCCGATTGTCGTTCTGGTTCAGAAAAAGGGTTACGGCCCGATTTTCGCCGCCGCGCGCTTGCGCTGACGCTTCGGCTTCCACCGGCGGTGAATCCAGAACCACTGGTCGGGATGCTCGTGAATGCGTGCTTCGAGTCGCGCCGTAACTTCGCGCATCATCTCGACCGGATCACCATGAGGGACGGGCGCTTCGAACACTGCGTCGAAGCTGACGCCATCTTCCTTGCGGATGCCGAAGAACGGCACCAGCAGCGCCCCGGTCTTGATCGCGATATCGGCGGCTGACGTGAGGGTCGGGGCCGGCTGACCCATGAAGTCGATGGTCACACCCGCGCTGTCATAGACATCGAACAAGAGCACGCCCATGCCGCCTTCGCGGATGTGCTTGATCAAGCCCATCGTGCCGCGCCGACCCTGTTCGAACACCGGATCTGACAGCGCGTGCATGTTGGCGGCGTAATGCGCGTTGAAATAGGGGTTGGACATCGGACGGTAGAGCCCGCCGATGCGATAGCCCCGCGCCACCAACGCCGCACGCGGCGCTTCGAAATTGCCGAAATGCCCTGTGACAAACAGAACGGGGCGCCCTTCGGCGCGGGCTTTCTCGACCTCGGCCAGACCGTCGCCGGTGATGTCCGCCGTGGCCATCCGGTGCATCAGACCTTTGACATCGTAATTGTCGATCATCGTGCGCCCGGCGTTGTCGGCCACCAGATCGGCCAGGTGGCGACGCTCCTGAACGCCCATCTCGGGCCAGACATGGGCCAGATTGTTCATCGCACGGTCACGGTAACCCGCCAGAGGGGCCACAACATGCCGGATCAGCCGCCCCATCAGCCAGAGCCGCGCCCGCAAAGGCAGGCGCAGCGCACACCAGATCGCAGCCCGCAAGACACGGTCCGTCGCCCAGTCCTGCCAACCACCGGGGGTGTGTTTGCGCTTCTTCGATTTGGCCAAAAGGAAACCTGTTCTGGTGACGGCGGGAAGCGCCTTCGAAGGCGCTTGATACGCGATTTCGAAATCGCGTGTCAAAGCCCGTTGCAAAGGGCTTTGACACGCGATCACTTGGGCCCCTGTTTTTCCCGCTCGAAACACTTCAGAAAGGATCGCATTGCATCACCATCGGTGACCGCCAAGACCAAGAGGGAGCACACATGATCATCACGCAAAACACCGTCGCCATCGTCTCAGGGGGCGCATCGGGGCTCGGGGCCGCCGCCGCAACCGCTCTTGCCGAGGCAGGGGCCAAGCTCGTCATCCTTGATATGAACGAAACCGCAGGCACCGCGCAGGCTGAAGCGCTTGGCGGGATTTTCGTCAAAACCGATGTCAGCGACCCAGCCAGTGTCGCCGCCGCGATGGAAACCGTGAAATCCACCTACGGCACCGCCCATATCGCGGTGAACTGTGCCGGTATCGCCCCTGCGGCCAAGACCGTGTCGAAAGGTGCTGCGCACGACCCGAAACCTTTTATCGCCACGATCAATGTCAACCTGATCGGCACCTTCAACGTCGCCTCGCAGGCGGCGGCGCTGATGGCGGAGAATGACCCATTGGATACGGACGGATCGCGCGGAGTGATCGTAAACACCGCTTCGGTCGCAGCTTATGAAGGGCAGGTGGGGCAGGTGGCCTATGCAGCCTCCAAGGGCGGCGTGGTTGGCATGACGCTGCCTATGGCGCGCGATCTGGCGCAATTGGGCATCCGCGTCTGTGCCATTGCTCCCGGTCTCTTCAAGACGCCGATGCTCGAAGGTCTCCCGCAAGAGGTGCAGGACAGCCTTGGCGCGCAGGTGCCGTTCCCGTCTCGGCTCGGCAATCCGTCGGAATATGCCCAGCTTGTGCGCCATATCGTCGAGAATCAGATGCTCAACGGCGAAGTGATCCGATTGGATGGTGCCATTCGCATGGCCCCGCGCTAAGTCTCTCGGGGACCAAACCCGGAGACCTTCATGTCCTTCGATGCCCTGATCGTCAGCCACGGCCAGCCCTCGGACCCCGATGTGGGCGAGGCGGAAATCGCAGCCCTTGCGGCGGCCGTGGCGGCGCATCTGCCCGAGGCGCGCATCGAAGGCGTCACATTGGCCGCCAAGGGCCGGATCGAGACGCTGTCGGCAGACCGCCCCGGCGCGCTGATCTATCCGATGTTCATGGCCGATGGCTGGTTCACGCAGGTGCAATTGCCGAAACGGCTGGCCGAGGGCGTGGGGCCGCAGTTGGTCAGCTTTGGCATGGACTGTACGCTGCCGATGCTCGCCGCGAACTGGTTGCGGCAGGTCTGTACGGATCACGGGTTCGAACCGTACAAGACCGACCTCGTCATCGCAGGCCACGGCTCGGGGAAATTCCGCCGTGTGTCCGAGGCCACCCGCTCTTTTTCCGACCGCGTGGCCAAGGATTTCGGCCCAAAATCCGTCCGCTGCGGCTTTGTCGAGGAAGACCCGTCTCTGACCGACGCTTTGTCCGGTTTGGGCAATACCGCCATCTGCCTGCCGTTCTTCGCCGCCAAGCGCGGCCATGTGCTTGATGATCTGCCCGAGGCGGTTGCGGCGTCCGGTTTTCATGGCATCGTCCTCGACCCAATCGGCCTGCACCCGGACGTGCCCAAGATGATTGCGGATGCGCTGAAATGGCGGGCGACGACGCCGGATGTCAGCAGGTGCGTTTTCTGAAGGCGAATGCCTGACCGAGATTCTACACGTCAGAGTTGACTGAGCCGCCTGTTGGGCGGCATCCTTTCAGTATTTCCAAAATTGTTTGGAGTATTTATTCATGCATGACGAAGACAATTTCGCGGATGTTCAGACCGCAGTTGAGCAAGTCAAATTCAAGAAACCCGTCAAACTGCGTGTTGAGGATACGCTGGCGCAGCGGGTGTTGTCTGTGGATGATGCAGTGGAACGGCTTAGGGGGTTTGTCGACACCTCGTCCGACAGCGAAACGCAGCGCGGTGTGCAGGTTCTGGTCGGAACTGATGTCAATCGATTGGCGCCGCCCTCGACTGCGCCCCTTGATACGGGGCAGACCGAAAGCCTTTTGGAACAAGCCGAAACCATTATCCCCAAGGTGTCATGGCGGGGGGTGTTCGGGTTGTCTCCGTTCGAGCGGGATTTCTACCAAGTTGGCCCGACAGAGTACAAAATCGTCTACGTTCCATTCCTACAGGTCTTGTGCATCGGCGACGCGGAAGCGCGTTTCACATCTGACATCAGTTACACCGAAGATGGTAAAAAAGCACTCGACCTGTCCCTTTCATTGAAGGGGGTAGGACTGAACTACGACGCGTCCAGCGATCTGTCGGTTTCGTTCAGTGTCAGCGATCCGGTGTCGGGAGCGTTTCAGCTTTCGGTGCCAGCGCGATTGGAGACCCGCACATACCGCCACCGAACAAATGACGATTTGACAGCAAAACGGTCCGCGATAGTCGAGGTTGATTCAGAGGCCAGTCTTGTCACACCCGGTGAGTCGGATTTCGCAGATATCTCGAACATCTCCTACGGGTTGCCCAAGCGGTTCGGTGCTTTGAAAAACCTGACCAAGCTCGCCTATGCCATGAATGCCAATCACGCGCTGAAAGGGACGTTGTCGTTTCCATTTTTGAAGGAGGTAGGCGAATTCGGATTGACGGCTTCGGTATCGAAATCGACTGGTCTGGAAGTGGTGTTCAACACGACCAAGACAGGTGTGTTCAAGCAAAGCGTTGGTTCCGATGGTCCCTTGGCGCATCTCTTCGATGCAACCAATCTTGAGTACTGACAGGCCTGAGCGTTTTTTACCAGTTGGTAATATGGCGCGATTCATTAGGTTCGGTTAAAGAAGTGAATGCGCCAAATCTTCAATGCCGGAACTCCGCAGGATGCTGGTGCAATTGGACGAGCCCATGTCATGTCGCATCCCGTTATTACACGCACGCAACAGCTGAGTTTCATTGAAGGCCAATGAAAACAGGTAGGGATTGTCCGCTGGCCGGGGGTAAAACACAAGCAGGCGCTCTTCCGCGCAAATTGTGGCTTTATCGAGCGCAACATGCGCTTTCAGTCTAACCCCGCGCAATGCAGGTAGGCGGTCTTCGCTCACTGCGCCACTTGTCGCGATATTGTGCAACAACTGACCGCCACTATTGTAAAACATGATGCAACCGACATGCGTTCCAAGCGATCCGCGGGTTGCTGTAATTCTGTGCGCATAGGTGGCAATTGCCTGTCCGCGATAGAACTCGCGAAGCTCTTGTGTCATTCCAAGTTCTTCGAAAGTTTCTTGCCGAGCACGTCGTTGCGCAGCTTGTGCCTCTTCGAGCCTTTTTCTTGCAGCCTCTTGCGCACCGATGCGCGCAGCTATGTTGTCGCCTTTCCCCCATGCCATGACCGTGTCCTCCCAAACTCCGAAACGCAGCAGCTTGTCCAGTGGGATAAAGGCTCGGGTCAAACTGCGCCCTTGTGGCGTCGATGCAAGAAATCCTGAAATCCAACCGAAACGAAGAAGATGCCCGAAAGGATGACGCAGCGTCAGCGTTCAATCAAGGGTTTAATTTCACAACGCGCGAGTTCTTAGAAATTGTGGAGGGATGAGGTGGACGTACCGTAGGTCAAGAATGGCGGGGGAGGTGACATCCAACGACAGTCAGAGTGGCAAGATGGTAGGCCCGGCAGGACTTGAACCCGCAACCAAAGCGTTATGAGCGCTCTGCTCTAACCAATTGAGCTACAGGCCCGCCATGTGTGTTTCAGTACCAGACAACCGGGGCGCGTCAAGAGGCGCGGCACAGGGATGATGGACTCGTGTTCCTGCCTGCGTTAAGGCACGCGCGACCTTCGGAGGGTGCAGAATGACAGACGGCAAGAACGGCATCACCTACGCGGATGCGGGTGTGGATATCGACGCGGGCAACGCGCTGGTGGAACGGATCAAACCGGCGGCCAAACGCACGGCGCGGCCGGGTGTGATGTCAGGGCTGGGCGGCTTTGGTGCGCTCTTTGACCTCAAGGGTGCGGGCTATAGTGATCCGGTGCTGGTGGCGGCGACGGATGGCGTGGGCACCAAGCTGCGGATCGCGATCGACACGGGCCATGTGGATGGCGTCGGCATCGACCTTGTGGCGATGTGTGTGAACGATCTGGTCTGTCAGGGCGCGGAGCCTTTGTTTTTCCTCGACTATTTCGCGACGGGCAAGCTCGACACCGACACGGCGGCACGGGTGATCGAAGGCATCGCGGAGGGTTGCGCGCGGTCGGGTTGTGCCTTGATCGGTGGTGAAACGGCAGAGATGCCGGGCATGTATCCGGCGGGCGACTTCGACCTTGCGGGTTTTGCCGTAGGCGCGATGGAGCGCGGATCGGACTTGCCAGCGGGCGTGGCCGAAGGTGACGTGCTTCTGGGACTGGCCTCGGACGGCGTGCATTCGAACGGCTACAGCCTTGTGCGCAAGCTGGTTGAAGTGTCTGGCCTTGGCTGGGATGCGGACTGCCCTTGGACCGAGGGATCGCTGGGAGCTGCACTTCTGACGCCGACGCGGCTTTACGTGACGCAGGCGTTGGCGGCGGTCAAAGCGGGCGGCGTTCATGCGTTGGCGCATATCACCGGTGGTGGCCTGACCGAGAACCTGCCACGCGTGCTGCCTGAAGGCATGGGCGCAGAGATCGACCTTGCGGCGTGGGATCTCCCGCCGGTTTTCAAATGGCTGGCGCAGACCGGCGACATGGCTGAGGCGGAACTGCTCAAGACATTCAACTGCGGTATTGGTATGATCGTCGTTGTCGCCGAAGACCGGGCCGAGGCGCTGACCGCGGTGCTGGAAGAGGCGGGTGAGACCGTGTCGCGGATCGGCTCCGTCACCGGCACACCGGGTGTGGCCTATTCGGGCAACCTGCTTTGACGAAACGCGTGGCGATCCTGATCTCGGGTGGCGGCTCCAACATGGTGTCGCTGGTCGAGGACATGGCGGGCGATCACCCGGCGCGGCCTGTGATTGTCCTGTCGAACCGCGCCGATGCGGGGGGACTGGAGAAGGCCAAGGCACGCGGTATCCCGACGGCTGTGGTGGACCACCGGCCCTTTGGATCGGACCGCCCCGCTTTTGAGGCCGCGCTGAACCACGTTCTTGATCAGGCGCGGCCCGACATCATCTGTCTTGCCGGGTTCATGAGGGTTCTGACCGAGGGATTTGTGACGCGCTGGCAGGGCAAGATGCTCAACATTCACCCATCGCTCTTGCCGAAATACAAAGGCCTACACACCCATCAGCGCGCCATTGAGGCCGGAGATACAGAGGCCGGTTGCTCCGTACACGAGGTTACGGCAGAGCTGGACGGCGGTCAGGTGCTGGGACAGGTGCGCGTGCCCATTGACCCGGACGACACCGCCGACAGTCTTGCGGCCAAGGTTCTGGTGCAGGAGCATATGCTCTACCCGTTGATCCTGCGTCGCTTTGCCTCTGGTGATCGGAGCCGCATCGACTTGCCCTAACGGCAAAGGCGCATCTGCTAGGCAAAGCCGCGCTTTTCGGCTATAGGAAGAGCAGGGGTGCCGCGACAACAAGAACAAAGTACGACCCGAAATATGCACATCATCACAACCACGACCGAGCTTGCCCAGTTTTGCACGCGGGCTGCCCAGACATCTTACGTCACCGTCGATACCGAGTTCCTGCGCGAACGGACCTATTATTCCAAGCTGTGCCTGATCCAGATGGCCTATCGCGGCGATGGAAAAACGGATGCCGTGCTGGTCGATCCGTTGGTCGACGGGCTGTCGCTGGAGCCGATGCTGGACCTTTTCCGCAACCGGGATGTGGTCAAGGTGTTCCATGCAGCGCGTCAGGATTTGGAGATCTTCTACATCGACCACGGTGTGATCCCCGAACCGCTTTTCGACAGCCAGGTGGCAGCGATGGTGGCCGGATTTGGCGAGCAGGTGGGTTATGAAACGCTTGTGCGCAAGATTGCCAAGCAGTCGTTGGATAAGTCCTCTCGTTTCACGGACTGGTCGCGTCGGCCTCTATCCGACAATCAGACGTCTTACGCACTGGCGGATGTTACGCATCTGCGCGTGATCTATGAATTCCTGCGCAAGAAACTGGTGGAAACCGGGCGGGATCGCTGGGTCGAAGAGGAGATCGCCACGCTGCTTGATCCCGCGACCTATATCACAAAACCCGAAGACGCATGGATGCGGGTGAAAACCCGGTCCAACGCGCCGCGCTTTCTTGCGCTGGTCAAGGAATTGGCAAAGTTCCGTGAGGCTTATGCGCAGGAACGCAACGTGCCGCGCAGCCGTGTGTTCAAAGACGATGCGCTGGTCGAACTGGCCTCGACCAAGCCCAAGGACATGAGCGATCTCGGTCGGTCGCGTCTTTTGCTGCGCGAGGCCCGCAAGGGCGACATCGCCAATGGCATCCTCGAAGCCGTTCACCGCGCGCAAAGCATGCCGAAAGAGCAATTGCCGACACAGGAAAATGGTCGTCCGTCCCCGCAGGTGAACCCGGCGCTGGCCGATCTGCTGCGGGTTCTGCTGAAGGCCAAAACCGAAAGCTCGGGCGTTGCGTCCAAGCTGATCGCCACCTCCGCTGAACTGGATGCGTTGGCCGCGGGCGAGCGCAATGTGCCTGCGCTGCACGGTTGGCGGAACGAGGTCTTCGGTCAGGACGCGCTGCGCCTCTGTGACGGGAAAGTCGGGCTTGCCGCCAAGGGCAAGCAGGTTCAGATCATCGAATTATAAGCAGCGTCAGCGACGGGCGCTGCGGGCATTCTCGGCACCGCGCACGGTGATGATGCGGATTCCAGCCAGATCCTGATCGGTGATCCAGCGGGCCGCGGTCACCTGGCGTGCGCGCGGGTTGGCGCTGCGCGGGCCGGCCTGTTGCAGAGCTTTGAGATCAAAGACCAGCGCACCATCGACGCTGGCGGATTCATCAGCGATCAGACGTACATCGAACGGGCCGACCCGGTTGGCCTGTCCGGTTGCGCGGATGATGGCGCCACCGGGGCGGCGTTCGATAAGCAACTCGGTGATTTCCGCGATGGGACGCCCGGCAAAGGCTTCGGGCTGGTTGTTGCGAAAGAAGGAAATCCGTCGGCGCGGAATGAGCGGATTGACCTCGGCATTGGCGACATCCATCGCGGCCGGGTCGGGTTGGCTGCGGCCAAACCAGTTGAGCGGATTGAAACGCGACTCGTTTATCGCGGCGCAGCCTGTCAGCGCGACGGTTGCGAGGATCAGTAGCTTGCGCATGGTCGGTCCCTTCAGCTCTGGTCTCTTCGACGTAACCGATTGCGCCGCCGTTGAAAAGCGTCAAGCCCGGGCTGGACCTTTGCGCCGTGCCTGCCTAGGTGTGCGGGGAACACGAACCACATCCGGAGACCGCCATGGCGAGCGCCGCATTTGAAGAGATTGTCGAGGATTTCGAATTTCTGGACGATTGGGAAGATCGCTACCGGATGGTGATCGAACTGGGCAAGGCGATGGAGCCTCTTCCGGATGCGCTCAAAGTACCTGCCACCAAGGTTGAAGGCTGCGCCAGTCAGGTCTGGCTGCACCCGCAGATCGAAGGGGGCGTTGTGCAGTTTGATGGCGAGTCGGATGCGATGATCGTCAACGGGCTGATCGCCGTGCTGCGCACGCTCTACAACGGTTTGCCGCCAGCCGATGTCGCCACGATCGATGCTCGGGCCGAGTTGGGTCGGTTGGGGCTGAACGAACATTTGTCGGCGCAGCGCTCGAACGGATTGCGGGCAATGATAGAGCGCTTGCAAGGATTTGCGAAGGCGGCTTCAAGTTGACATGAGCGCCTCTGGCGCACAGGTTTCAGCTTTTCGACCCTTTGGGTCGCAAAGCCACTTGGGGGCGCTGCCCGCCGTCCATTGGGCTTGAACCAATGGCGCCAAATGGACTGCCCCCGAAGTATTTGAAAACCGAAGAAGCCGGGATATACATCCGGCACTTCTTCTTTTCATAAATATGCGATGCGACCCGCTGTCAGGAATTGCCGTTGCCGGTAAAGCGCGCGGCGTCGGCGGCGGCCCGGCGGATCGCGTTCGATTTGTGCACGGTTTCCTGATATTCCGCTTCGGGATCGCTGTCATAGACAACGCCGCCACCGGCCTGGATGTAGAGCTTCTTGTCCTTCACCAGCGCGGTGCGCAGGGCGATACACATATCCATGTCACCACCCGCGCTGAAATAGCCGACACCACCGCCATAGATGCCGCGTTTTTCCGGCTCCAGCTCGTCAATGATTTCCATCGCGCGGACCTTGGGTGCGCCGGACACGGTGCCCGCGGGCAGACCCGCCAACAGGGCTGAAAGCGCGTCGTGGTCGTCGCTGAGTTCGCCCACCACGTTGGATACGATGTGCATGACGTGGCTGTAGCGTTCGATGATGAATTTCTCGGTCGGCTTCACGGTGCCGATCTTTGCCACGCGGCCCACATCGTTGCGGCCCAGATCGAGCAGCATCAGGTGTTCGGCGCATTCCTTGGCGTCGGCCAGCAGGTCTTTTTCAAGCGCGTCATCCTCGGCCGGGGTCGCGCCGCGCGGACGGGTGCCCGCGATCGGGCGGATGGTGACTTCGCTGCCGAAGACCCGGACAAGAATTTCCGGGCTGGCGCCAATGACCTGGAAGCCGCCGAAGTTGAAGTAGAACATGAAGGGCGACGGGTTTGTGCGTCGCAGCGAGCGGTAGAGCGCAAAGGGCGGCAGTGGGAAGTCCTGTGTCCAGCGCTGTGCCGGGACCACCTGAAAGATGTCACCTGCGCGGATGTATTCCTTGGCCTTTTCGACAGCCTGTTTGTAGCCCGCATGGGTGAAGTTCGACACCGGAGCCGGGATGTCGGCGGCGTCGCCCATTTCGCGCGCCTGTTGCGGCAAGGCGCGTTCGAGGTCGCGCACGGCGTCCATCACCCGCTCGGCAGCCTGCGCATAGGCGGCGCGGGCGCTGAGACCGTCCTGCACCCAGGCTGGGGACACCACCGTTACCTCACCTTTGACGCCGTCCAGAACCGCCACGACGGAGGGGCGCATCATCACCGCATCGGGCAGGCCAAGAGGGTCCGGGTTGATGTTGGGCAGGTGTTCGACCAGCCGGATCATGTCATAGCCGAGATAGCCGAAGAGACCGGCGGCGGCCTGAGGCAAGTCATCGGGAAGATCGATTTTCGATTCCGCGATCAGTTCCCGTAGTGTCGTCAGCGGATCTCCGTCCTGAGGCTCAAACGCATCCGGGTCATAGCGCGCGGCGCGGTTGATCCGGCTTTGGGTGCCGTGGCACTTCCAGATCACATCCGGCTTCATGCCGATGATCGAATAGCGGCCACGGACTTCGCCGCCCGTCACGCTTTCCAGCACAAAGGCGTCTTTGGCGGCCCCCGTGAGTTTCAGCATCAGCGACACCGGAGTGTCGAGATCGGCGGCGAGGCGGGCATAGACGACCTGATTCTCACCAGCTTCAAAGGCGCGGGCGAAACTGTCGAAATCGGGGGTCAGGCTGGCCATGGGTCTTACTGGATCAAAGCGTGGACCGCGTTGATCGCGGGTTGGTTGATTTCGATCCCGGCGCGGCGCTGCACGTCGGCGGCGAAGGCGCGGAAAAGGTCTTCGGCGATGCTGTTCGACGCCTGATTGCGAAGGGCGTCTGCCAGCAACTCGATATCGCCATCGTTGCGGTCGACCGGGGTGATTGCGTTCAGTTGCAGTAGGATTACCTCGCCGGTTCCGGCCACGGCACGAGCTTCACCGACGGCCATTTCGAACACGGTGGTAAGCAGGCCTTCCGGCAGATCGGCGATTTGCGCGTTGCGGCCCAGACCGGTTTCGGTTTGAGGCGCAAGACCCAGCTCCTCAAAGCTGCTGTCGCCTGCCAGAGTTCCGGCAAGGCCTTCGGCCTGAGCCATCAGCTGTGCGGTCTGTTCGCGGGTGTCCCAGCCTTGACGGACCTGATCGATCACGTCTTCGATGGGTTGCGGCGCCGGGGGCTGAATGCGGTTGAGGCGCATGGCGAAGATGCCGCCGTCGCCCAGCTGCATCACTTCCGGGAAGTCACCTTCATTGAGCGCTCCTGCGGCCTCGCGGAAGGCGTCGTAGCCAGCGATTTCGCTTTCGGCACCGGGAAACCAGTCGATCTGGCCAAGCTGGGCTTCGGTGGTGTCGGCAACTTCTTCCAGTGTGGCGCCAGCGGCCAGCTCATCGTCGATCGTCTGCGCCAGCGTATCAATCACGCGGCGGGCGCGGTCGAGTGCGAGTTCGCCACGCAGGTCGGGGCGGGCATCCTCGAACGACGTGGTCTGCGCATCAAGCACGGCATTCACGCGGTAGAGCGCCGGGCCGAGATTGGAAGGAAGCGGGCCGGTCACCACGCCGATCTCGGCAGCAAAAACGCCATCTGCGGCCGCGTCCAGCGTGTCGCGGGTGACGTCGCCCATATCCACATCCGACAGGCTCAGACCGCGTTCTGCCACCAGATCTTCGAAGGTGAAATCGTCGCCGATCCGGCCAAGTGCCTCAGTTGCGGCGTCTTCGGTGCTGAAAACGAGCCGCTCGACAAGGCGGCGTTCCGGCAGATTAAACTCGTCGGTCCGTTCGTCATAGGCGGCGCGCAGGGCGTCTTCGTCCACTTCGACGGTGTCGACGATCATCTCGGGTGTGAGCCATGCATAGGTGATGTCGCGCAGCTCGGGCAGGGTGTAGCGGTCGAGATTTTCGTCGTAATAGGATTGCAGGTCGGCTTCGGACGGCTCGGGCAGGCCGGTTTGCAAAGCTGAGCCGGTCAGACGCGCCCAGGTGAAATCACGGGTTTCGCCGGTATAGGCGAGCAGCGTGTCGATATAGGCGTCGGGTAGGGTGTTGCCAGCGATCAGCGCGCTTTGCAGGATGGTGCGTGACGTGTCGTCGCGCAGTTGCTCTTCGAACTCGGTTTCCGACAGGCCCTGATTACGCAGGGCAAAGCTGTAGGCCTCGCGGTTGAAGCTGCCATCCGGCCCCTGGAACGAGGGCACCTGAAGCAGTTGCTCGGCGACAACGGAATCGCCAACCGACAGGTCAATGCGCGCTGCTTCGTTGTCGAGACCGCGTGACGTGACCAGCTGCGACAGCACCTGACGGTCGAGGCCTAGCATCTGCGCCTCGGACATCGGGACGCTGCGACCGGCCTGTGCCGAGAAAGCGTTGATCTCGGTCCGCAGGGCGCGGAGATAGGCGTCGGTCGACACCTCTTTTTCGCCCACTGTGGCGACACTGCGTGCGTTGCCGCTGAGGCTTGTCGCGCCGAACCCCGCAAGGCCGACGATGAGAAGCCCCATCAGAATCCAGATAAAGGTCTTCGACAACTTGCCTTTGCCCATGGCCATGCGGGTGTGCCCCCTGCTTGCGAGTAAGTTCTGGCGACGTGTCTACGCGGCGGGGCCGGGGGTCGCAAGGGGCCAGTCGAGGCTGGCCAGACGGGTGAAAAGCGCCTCGATCCCGGCCCGGTCGACATTGGCGAATGCGACCCGGAACTGACGCGCGCCAGAAGGGTCTTCTGCCGGGGTGAACATCGTGCCGGGCAGGGCCAGAACGCCGATCTCCTGCACCAGTTTCGGCGCAAGCGTGGCGCTGCTTTCGGCAAACGGGTGTTCGAGATAGGCGAAATACGCGCCGCAGCCCATGAGTCGCCAGCCTTTGGCTTCGATCAGGGCCATGTTGTCGTGGATCGCCGCGCGGCGGTCGAGGATTTCATCGCGTTCTCCGGCGAGCCAATCACCTAGGTTCTGCAATCCCCAGAGTGCGGCCCGTTGCCCCAGCTGCGACGGGCAGATGGCGACGGTGTCGAGGAACTTCTCGATCTCGGCCAATAGGTTCGGATGCGCGATGATCGCGCCGACGCGGTGGCCGGTGAGGCGGTATGCCTTGGAAAAGGAGTAGAGCTGGATCAGTGTGTCGTCCCAGTTGGGGTCAGCCAACAGCGGATGTGGCGGGTTCGGACGGCTGTCGAAATCACGATAGGTCTCGTCGACGATCAGTTTGATGCCTGTGTCGCGGGCGAGTGTAAAGAATTCCGCCAGTGTTTCGTCTGGATATTCCACGCCGCCGGGATTGTTCGGTGTGACCAGCGAGATGGCGCGGGTCTTGGGTGTGATGAGCGAACGGGCAGCGGCGGCGTCTGGGATCAGATCGGCATCGGTGGGCAGGGGAACTGCCACGACCCCCGACATGTCGAGCCACATTTTATGGTTGAAATACCAGGGGGTTGGAAGGATGACTTCATCCCCTTCGGTGCAGAGCGCGGCAATGGTGGCGGCAAAGGCCTGATTGCAGCCGGAGGTGATCGCCACCTGATCCGGGCGTGCTGTGCCATGGTAATGCGCCGACCATTGTGCGCTGAGCTCCGCGCGCAGGGCGGGTAGGCCCAGCACGGGTCCGTAAAGGTGGGTTTCCGGCAATTCGAGCGCTTCGGCCATCGCGGCTCGCAGAGGGGCCGGGGGTGGATCAACCGGGGCGGCCTGGCTTACATTGATGAGCGGCTGATTGTCCGGAAAGGTCACACCCTCAAGCCAACGACGGGCTTCCATCACCGGGGGGGCGAATGTGGTTTGGGTGCGTGAGGTCATGCCGGTCTTTCCACAATCTGCGCCTGTAGCGCGCTTTTCGTCTGGGTTTGGGGCGCTGCGCCCGTCCATTTGGGGCGCACTCACCTGAGGTATTTGGAGCCTGAAGAGGCCAGATCAGTCCTTGCCGCGATAGGGTTCGACGTATTGCAGCGCCATGTCCCACGGGAAGAAGATCCATGTGTCCTGGCTGACTTCGGTGATGAACGTGTTGACCTGCGGGCGACCCATCGGCTTGGCGTAGACGGTGGCGATATGCGCCTTGGGCATGTGCTGGCGCACCACTTCCAGCGTCTTGCCCGTGTCCACGAGGTCATCGACGACCAGAACGCCGGTGCCATCTCCGACCACGTCCATGTCTGGGGACTTGATCACCCGCGGTTCGGATTGGGTCTGGTGGTTGTAGCTTTTGACGCTGATCGTATCGACCATGCGGATATCCAATTCGCGGGCGACGATCATCGCAGGGGCCATACCGCCACGGGTGATGGCGACCACAGCGCGCCAACCGCCTTCGTCCGGGCCTTCGCCTTGAAGCCGCCAGGCCAAGGCGCGGGCATCGCGGTGCAGTTGGTCCCAGCTTACGTGGAATCCTTTTTCGTGGGGCAGACGTTCGGTCATGGGGGTCTCCTTTACGGGGTCAGAAGAGCGCGATGCGTATCCCGAAGAGCGCGATCAGGCCGCCAAAGACCCGGTCGATCGCCGCTTTCAGACGGGTGTAGAGGCTACGCGCGTGAGGCATGGAAAAGAGCCGTGCCACGAGGATGTACCACAGCGTTTCGTTTGTGAAGATAATCGCCAGTAGCAAGGCCCGGATCGCGAGCGGTGTATCTGCTGGCACAAGGCCGACGAAGACCGCACCAAAGAAGACGGCGGTTTTCGGGTTCGAGGCAAAGGTGACAAAGCCGAACCAGATGGCGGACCGGGCACTACGCGGATGGATCGCGTCGGCGTCGGGCAGCGGAGCACGGGCGTGCCGCCACATCTGTACGGCTATGTAAATGAGAAACGCGCCACCAATGAGCTTCAGCGCGGTGAATAGCTGCGGCATGATCTCAAAAAGCAGCGCGAGACCCGCCATGGCCGCACTGGCCCAGAGTGCAGCGCCAAGGCCGAAGCCAACCGCGAGAGCTGTTGCGGCGGCAAATCCTTCGGAGACCGCCGTGCGGGCGGCGACCACAAAGGACGGGCCCGGACTCATCGCTGCGGCGAGGTGGATCAGGGCGATACCGAGGATGGCGGCGGCGCTCACGGGTCAGCGGCCAAAAAGTAGGCGCAGGCCAAGAGCGCCAAGGATGACGGCGGCCGTGCGGTCGATGATCGGTTTCAGCCGCAAGTATCCGGCGCGGGCCGGAGCGCTGGAGAGACAGGCGGCAAAGAGTGTATAGACAAGGACTTCCACGACAAAGTGGTTGGCCACGATCAATACCTTTGCACCGAGATTCAGATCAGGCGGAAAGATCACGACCAGTACCGCGCCAGCAAAGAGAACGGCCTTGGGATTGGCGAGGTTGACCAGAACCCCGCCGAAAAAGGCGCGCGCGCCGGGATGAGCGCTGTCGGAGACAGGCTCATGGGCGGTGCGCCAGAGTTGAATGGCAATCCAGAGGAGGTAGATCGCACCTGCGGTTTTGAGCGCGAGATACGCCCAAGGCACCAGCGCAAAGACAGCGTTCAATCCCAGAAGCGCCGCGCCAGTCCAGAGCGCAGCCACGAGGCCAAGCCCCAAACCTGTGGCAGCACCTGCCGCAAAGCCACCGGCCACCGATTGCCGCAGCGCGTAGAGCAACGCGGGGCCGGGGGCGGCCATGGCGGCAAGCAGGGTAAGGTTGAACGCAATCACTTGCGCGATGGTCATGGGGTTATTCCTTGCTCATGTCCGGCGCATCGACCGCCTTCATCCCGACGACGTGATAACCGGCATCAACATGGTGGGTTTCGCCGGTCACACCGGAGCCGAGATCCGAGAGCAGGTAGAGAGCGGATTTGCCCACATCATCAATGGTCACGTTGCGGCGCAGCGGCGAGTTGTATTCGTTCCACTTCATGATGTAGCGGAAGTCGCCGATGCCGCTGGCGGCCAGCGTCTTGATTGGGCCAGCGGAAATGGCGTTGACGCGGATGCCGTCCTTGCCAAGGTCTTCGGCCAGATAGCGGACCGAGGATTCCAGCGCCGCTTTGGCCACGCCCATTACATTATAATGCGGCATGATCCGTTCGGCGCCGTAATAGGTCATCGTCAGGGCCGAGCCGCCATTGGTCATCATCTTCTCGGCGCGCTGCATCACGGCGGTGAAGGAATAGACCGAGATGTCCATCGTCATCATGAAGTTGTCGCGGCTGGTGTCCACATAGCGTCCGCGCAACTCGGATTTGTCGGAGAAGCCAATGGCGTGAACGACAAAGTCGAGGTTGTCCCAGCGTTGCTTGAGATCGTCGAACAGAGAATCAATCGACGCGCTGTCGCTGACGTCGCAAGGAAGCACGATGTCAGAGCCGAGTTGCGCGGCAAGCGGTTCGACGCGTTTCTTCAGTGCATCGCCCTGATAAGAGAAGGCGAGTTGCGCACCTGCATCCGCGAGGCAACGTGCTATACCCCATGCAATGGATTTGTCGTTCGCCAGGCCCATGATAAGCCCGCGCTTTCCGGCCATAATCTCGCTTTTCATGGTGCCCCCGCCTTTTTGCTGTTGGTGTGCCTTTCGTTTAGGCGATGGACGCAGGCCCGGCAAGGCTGTGTATTGGTACGTGTGTAAAGCAGCCGTGTTGACACGAAATGACTGTGGACAATTCCTGCAAAACTCCGGTAGGGCGCGGCTTTTAGTGGGAGGTGACCATGAGTGACCGCACAGGACTTTTTTCTGGCGACGATCCCTTCGAGATTGCACGTCGCTGGTTGGCAGAAGCCGAAGCATCGGAGATCAATGACCCGAACGCCATTGCTGTGTCGACCGTGGATGCAGACGGCATGCCCAACGTGCGCATGGTGCTTCTGAAGGAAATCGAGAAAGACGCGTTCGTCTTCTACACCAACTATGAAAGCCGCAAGGGGCAGGAAATCGAGGCATCGGGCAAAGCCGCTTTCGTGATGCACTGGAAATCCCTGCGCCGTCAGATCCGGGTGCGCGGAACGGTGACCCGCGAAGAGGGCGAGAAGGCGGATGCCTATTATGCCTCACGGTCGCTCAAGAGCCGACTCGGGGCTTGGGCCTCCAAGCAATCGAAGCCGTTGAATTCACGCGGTGAACTTATGGCAGAGGTTGCAAGATTGACTGTCAAACTGGGAACAAACCCGCCGCGGCCCGAGTTTTGGGGGGGATACCGGGTCCTTCCGACGGAAATTGAATTCTGGGCAGATGGTGCATTCCGGTTACACGATCGGTTCCGCTGGGAACGAGATGCGGTTGAAATGTCATGGAATATCAGTAGATTAAATCCATGACATTCACGTCACTTGAAATGTGGGGGTGTAATCACCTCTTTAGGTTCTATACTTGCGCCTCAGGTCGGGGCACCGCAGAACAGTGGTGGGAATTTGAAATTGGATAAAGTCGTGGAACAGTCACAACAGCCTGACTCGCGCATAGCCGGTCATGTCAAGTGGTTTGACCCAGCCAAAGGTTTCGGTTTCCTCGTCTCGGACGAGGGCGGGCCCGATATCCTTCTGCATGCAAACGTTCTTCGTAACTATGGTCAGGGGTCCGTGGCGGATGGCGCACGGATCGAAGTTTTGGTGCAAACGACAAACCGTGGCCTTCAGGCTGTCGAAGTTCTGAGCATCACGCCGCCCGCCCAGCAGGGAATCGCGCCGCTTGAAGATTTCAGTGGTGTGACCGCTGAAGAGATCGCGGCAGCCGAATTGCAGCCGGCACGCGTAAAGTGGTTCGACAAGGCGAAAGGCTTTGGCTTTGCCAATGTCTATGGTTCCTCTGAGGACATTTTCATCCATGTAGAGGTCTTGCGCCGCTCCGGTCTTTCGGATTTGTTTCCGGGAGAAGCCCTCGCTCTGCGCTCGATCGAGAGCAGCCGCGGGCGGATGGCGGTTGAGGTGCTCCCGTGGGAAAGTGGTCTGTCCTAAGCGTTCTTCTTGCACTGGTATCTTCTCCGGTTACGGCGGACACGCCGTGCCAAGAGGATGTTCTCTACCTGCGTGGGGATTGGGGTTCGGCCCGGTTCACCGTTGATGTGGCAGACACACCAGAACTTCGCAGTCGTGGTCTGATGTTCGTGGAAAAGATGCCGACGATGACCGGCATGCTCTTTGCCTATGAACGCGCGCAGACAGTGTCCTTCTGGATGAAGAACACTCTGATTCCTCTGGATATGATTTTCGCAGATGATGCGGGTGTGGTGCAGCGCGTGCACGAAAATGCCATTCCGGGTGATCTAACCAGCATTCCAGGCGGGACCGGCATCCAGTTCGTGCTCGAGATCAATGGTGGCATGGCCGATCGACTGGGCATCGACGCCGGTACGCAAATGCGCCATCCGGCGATTCCCGGCGAGACCGCCGCCTGGGCGTGCGAACCCTAGCTTTTCGCGAAAAAACCGCTTTTCAATTCTGGCGTTGGTCGATAAACGACGCCTCAGTCGGGGCGTAGCGCAGCCTGGTAGCGCGACGGTTTTGGGTACCGTAGGTCGCAAGTTCGAATCTTGCCGTCCCGACCATCTCTCCAATGCATGAAAAACGGGTCGCCGCGAACTGTGGGCAGTCTAGCATTGCTTAGACCCGTCTTGGTGGTTGTACGTGGGTTCTGGGTCACATCATGGCTGGCGGCAGATTCGGCCCCGCCCATGTCGAGCAGCGAATTTGCCCTCGATCAGTGCTTTAACCGACCTCTGAATGCCTGTGGATAACTTTTTGCGAGCGTTGGTTTTTCAGGCCACATGTTATCCACAAGACTATACACCGACCATCCACAGTTGAATCGCTACCCGTTGTGGCTTCCGGGTTGGTCAACCCAAAATCTATGGCGAAAAGCAGAAAAAACGTGTTGACGACTCTGTGAGATATCCGCCAGTTTGTGCGGGTCGATACGCTGGACCACAACATATAGTGTTGGCGCCGACAACAGGGACGGGAACACCGGTTAATTGCTTTGAGGCGCTCTGCCTGCGCGTATGCCGCGCGGGACCGGAAAACTCGTGCCTATCGCGGCCTCGCAGGGGCCATGGGGTACACAGAAACAAAGAGACCGGTGCGATGAAAATCGAAAGAAAGTTTACCAAGTCTGGGCAGGATGCATACGCGGGTATCGAGTTTGTCTCGACCACGTCGGAGATTCGAAACCCTGACGGGTCCGTGGTTTTCAAACTGGACAACGTGGAGGTTCCCAACAGCTGGAGCCAGGTCGCCAGCGACGTCATCGCACAGAAATACTTTCGAAAAGCCGGCGTTCCCGCTGAACTGAAGAAGGTCAAGGAAAAGGGCGTGCCCAGCTTCCTGTGGCGCTCGGTTCCGGCAAAGGACGACACTCCGCGCACGGGCGAGACATCTTCCAAGCAGGTGTTCGACCGTCTGGCGGGCGCGTGGACATATTGGGGCTGGAAAGGCGGCTACTTCTCGTCCGAAGAGGATGCTCAGTCCTATTTCGACGAAATGCGCTTTATGCTGGCCACACAGAAGGCTGCACCCAACAGCCCCCAGTGGTTCAACACAGGTCTGCACTGGGCTTACGGTATCGATGGCCCGAGCCAGGGTCACTTCTATGTCGACTACAAGACAGGGGAACTGACCAAGTCCTCTTCGGCCTATGAGCACCCGCAGCCCCATGCGTGCTTCATCCAGTCCGTGGCAGACGATCTGGTCGGTGACGGCGGCATCATGGACCTCTGGGTCCGCGAAGCGCGTCTCTTCAAGTATGGCTCCGGCACCGGGACCAACTTCAGCTCGCTGCGCGCGGCCAATGAGCCGCTGTCGGGCGGCGGCAAGTCGTCGGGCCTCATGGGCTTCCTCAAGATCGGTGACCGCGCAGCCGGCGCGATCAAGTCAGGTGGTACCACACGTCGCGCGGCCAAGATGGTGATCTGCGATGCCGACCACCCGGATATCGAGGAATTCATCAACTGGAAGGTCAAGGAAGAGCAGAAGGTCGCCAGCATCGTGGCCGGCTCCAAGATGCACGAGAAGATGCTCAACGCGATCTTCAAGGCGATCAGCAGCTGGGACGGTCTGGAAGACGACGCCTATGACCCCAAGAAGAACGAAGCGCTGAAAGGCGCGATCCGCGCCGCCAAGGGCGTGATGATCCCCGAGACCTATATCAAGCGCGTGTTGGATTATGCGCGGCAGGGCTATGCGTCGATCGAATTCCCGACCTATGACACCGATTGGGACAGCGAAGCCTATGCATCCGTGTCGGGCCAGAACTCGAACAACTCGATCCGCGTCACCAACGCCTTCCTCCAGGCGGTAAAGGATGACTCTGATTGGGAACTGATCCGCCGCACCGATGGCAGCGTCGCCAAAACGATCAAGGCACGCGACCTCTGGGAAGACGTTGGCCACGCCGCTTGGGCCTGTGCCGATCCGGGCATCCAGTTCCACGACACCGTCAACGAGTGGCACACCTGCCCGGCGGATGGCGAAATTCGCGGCTCCAACCCGTGCTCGGAATACATGTTCCTCGACGACACAGCATGTAACCTCGCGTCGATGAACCTGCTGACCTTCCTCAAGGACGGCGAGTTCCAGTCCGAAGACTACATGCACGCAGTGCGCCTCTGGACACTGACGCTGGAAATCTCCGTGATGATGGCGCAGTTCCCGTCCCGCGAGATCGCACAGCGCTCCTATGACTTCCGCACGCTGGGTCTGGGCTATGCAAATATCGGCGGCCTGCTGATGAACCTCGGCTACAGCTACGACTCGGATGAAGGTCGGGCGCTCTGTGGTGCACTGACCGCGGTCATGACCGGCGTCTCCTACGCCACATCTGCCGAGATCGCAGGCGAGTTGGGTCCGTTCCCGGGGTACAAAAAGAACGCCGAGCATATGCTCCGCGTAATCCGTAACCACCGCAACGCCGCCTATGGTGCGACGGATGGCTATGAAGAGCTTTCGGTCAAGCCGGTCGCTCTGGATCACGCCAACTGCCCGGACAGCCGTCTGATCGATCTGGCGATGGCCAGCTGGGACGAGGCGCTGCGCCTTGGCGAAAAGCACGGCTACCGCAACGCGCAAGCCACGGTGATCGCACCGACGGGCACCATCGGTCTGGTCATGGATTGCGACACGACAGGCATCGAGCCGGACTTCGCACTGGTGAAGTTCAAGAAGCTTGCCGGTGGCGGTTACTTCAAGATCATCAACCAGTCGGTTCCGGCCGCTCTGGAAAAGCTGGGCTACAGCTCTGCACAGATCGAAGAGATCGTGTCCTACGCGGTCGGCCACGGCACCATCGGCAACGCGCCGGGCATCAACCACACCTCGCTGGCAGGTCACGGCTTTGGTCCGGCACAGTTGGACAAGGTGGACAATGCGCTGGCCTCGGCCTTCGACATCCGCTTCGTGTTCAACCAGTGGACCTTGGGCGAAGAGTTCTGCCGCGAAGTGTTGGGCATCCCGACTGAAAAGCTGAACGATGCGTCCTTCGACCTGCTGCGCCACCTCGGTTTCACTAAGTCGGAAATCGACGCGGCCAACGACCATGTCTGCGGAACCATGACGCTGGAAGGTGCGCCGCACCTCAAGGTCGAGCACTACCCGGTCTTCGATTGCGCCAACCCCTGTGGCAAGAAGGGCAAGCGCTTCCTGTCGGTGGACAGCCACATCACCATGATGGCAGCGGCACAGAGCTTCATCTCGGGTGCGATCTCCAAGACGATCAACATGCCGAATGACGCCACCATCGAGGACTGCCAGAAAGCCTATGAGCTGAGCTGGTCGCTCGGCACCAAGGCCAACGCGCTCTACCGTGACGGCTCCAAGCTGTCTCAGCCTCTGGCGGCAGCGCTGGTCGAAGACGATGACGAGGCGGCAGAAGTGCTCGAATCCGGCTCCATCCCGGAAAAGGCGCAGGTTCTGGCCGAGAAGATCGTCGAAAAGGTGGTCATCAAGGAAATCCAGAAATCTCACCGCGAAAAGATGCCGGAGCGCCGCAAGGGCTACACGCAGAAAGCGGTTGTCGGCGGGCACAAGGTCTACCTGCGCACCGGCGAATACGAAGACGGTTCCCTGGGCGAGATCTTCATCGACATGCACAAAGAAGGTGCGGGCTTCCGCGCCATGATGAACAACTTCGCCATCGCGGTGTCGGTTGGTCTTCAGTACGGTGTGCCGCTGGAAGAGTTCGTCGATGCCTTCACCTTCACCAAGTTCGAACCCGCGGGCATGGTGCAGGGCAATGACAGCATCAAGAACGCGACCTCGATCCTCGATTACATCTTCCGCGAACTTGCTGTCAGCTATCTCGACCGCACCGATCTGGCCCATGTGAAACCCGAAGGTGCCACCTTCGACGATCTGGGCCGGGGCGAGGAAGAGGGCGTGTCCAACGTTAAGGAACTGTCCGAGACCGCAGCCTCCCGCTCGCTCGAAGTGCTCAAGCAGATCAGCTCCACCGGCTACCTGCGCAAGCGCCTGCCGCAGGAACTGATCGTGCTGCAGGGCGGCCAGACCGGGGCCGTGGCCTTTGGCGGTGGTGCGGATGCGGTAACAGCGCTGAACACGCTGGTGCCCGAGACCGCATCGGTCACGACATCGGTCGCCGCCGCGTCCACGACCAGCACGTCTGTGTCGGCTATGACAGCGGTCACACGGGCAAAGATGCAGGGCTACGAAGGCGAAGCCTGCGGTGATTGCGGCAACTACACGCTGGTCCGCAACGGCACCTGCATGAAGTGCAACACCTGCGGCGCAACATCGGGCTGTAGCTGAGCCCTAACAGTCACGAGGCGGGTGCGCCCGCCTCTGACGCGCGTCAGGCCGCAGGCAAGATTATTCCGAGCGGTGTACAAATTGAGAGCTTGACGAGCGAAACTTAAAGGGGGCCACTGCGGCCCCCTTTTTTTGTGGTCCTAAACCTCGGCAGCGGCAGCCAGAAGTTTGGCACGGAACCAACGTTGAAAAGATCGTTAATCAAATTCTTCCAAGTATTTTCAGTCACTTACAATTCGATCATGATCTCACCATCCGGCTCTGCCGCGCGCGACTGGCAGAGGATGATCGTGTCTTGACGCTGGGCTTTGGACAGCACGAAATCCCGGTGTTCAACCTTGCCGCCCAACACCCGCGCCTTGCAGACACCGCAGATCCCGTCCGAACATTTCACGTCCACCGCCACACCATTGGCATTCAGAACATCCGTCGCTGTCTGATCGGCCGGGACACGGAAGCTGCGCCCGTCGCTGAGCTTGAGCGTAAAAGGGTGGTTCTCATACTCGGGCAGTTCCGGCACGGCGAAGTATTCCAGATGCCGGGCCTCATCGGGAAATCCTTTCCGTTCAGCGGTTTCCATGACGGAATTCATGTATGAATCAGGCCCGCAGGTGTAGATGTGTTGTCCATCCGCATAGTCGGGGATCAGCGCCTCCAGATCGGCGCGTGTGCTTTCGTCGCTGACATGGATATGCACCTTGTCGGCCCAGGGCGCGTTGGCCAGATCGTCCAGATACCCCGCCTCGGCGCGGGTTTTCAGGGAATAATGCAATTCGAACGGACGCCCCAGCGCATGCAGCCGATGCGCCATGGCGATCATTGGCGTGACGCCAATGCCACCGCCCATGAGCCACGTGAACGTCGCATCCTCGACCAGCGGGAAATGGTTGATGGGTTTCGACACAAAGACCCGTCGCCCTTCGGCAAAGATGCGATGCAAGAGCGCCGATCCTCCGCGCCCCTGATCCTCGCGCAAAACACCGATCTGATAGACCGACCGATCCGCCGGATCGCCGGACATCGAATACTGTCGCAGGAATTCCGGAGCGACCACCAGATCGAGATGCGCACCCGCGCTCCATTCCGGCAGGTCATGCCCGTCGACATGGCGGAATTCGTATTTGGTCACCGTGGGCGACATTTTCTCGACCTTGCTGACCATCACCGGGACTACGGGGCTTTCCGTTGCATCTTTGGGACGGTGCAGATGGGACGTGTCGCCCTTGGCCAGCCGTGCCCTGTGTTCAGCCGCGCTGACCATCTTCGTATACGCCTCGATCCCGGCTTCCCGGTCCATCGGGTCGGGGTACGGATAGGGATGCGGGGCCAACGGGGCCGGGTAGACGGCCAGCGTCTGGTCCTCGTATTTCAGGTCGAGGTCTTTTTGCAGATCCCGCGCATTGACCAGGTGATTGGTCGGCGCGTAGCTGCCATTCTCCTGTAACTCCAGGTCCCACCACCATTTTTTCACCGGGTTCAGCCCGCCACGCCCCGCCGCATCATCCAACTTGGCGAGAAGCGGCGCGGTTTGTGGGACATTCATCGCAGCCCAGCGAAACGGTTTTTCGGCGAACAGCCCTTCGAGGTTCCATGGGCAGGTCTTCATGCACCGCCCGCACATTGCGCCGCCTTCGGTGGTGATGCGGTAGGTGGCGCATTTCTGGCTGTCGGATTTCCAGATCTCGTAACCGTTGAACATCAGCTTCGGCCCGGCGGTGATTGCGCCCGAGGGGCATTCGCGGGCGCATTTGTTGCAGCTTTCGCAGAAGGTTTGCAGGCCGAAGTCGATGGGTTTGTCATGCGCCAGCGGCATGTCGGTTGTGACGACGCCGGATTTGAGGCGTGGGCCAAGGAACGGGTTGAGGATCACCTCGCCAATCCGGCTGACCTCACCCAGACCGGACAGCAGCAGAAGTGGCGGTTGTAGCACTTCGCCATCGAGTACCGTGTGGGCTTTTGCGCTATAACCCAGATTGCGGATTTGCTTTGCGAGAACCCCACCCAACAGCGAGAACCGAAGGTAAGCGCGCATGGATTGCGCGACGCTGATCCAGTCGTCGCCCGAGGCACCGTCCATTGTTTCGTAGCCCTGATCGATGATGATGCTGATCGCCTGATCATGCGGCGGGTCAATGGGTTCACCGCGCGCGTCGTGGCTGTACCACGTCCAGTCCGGGCAGCGGCTGATGCCCAATGCATCGACGCCCAGCCAATAGGCCGTGGCCTTGATCGCGTCGGCGTTGTATTGCAAATTTGCAGGGAGCGGGCCGTTTTCCGGCGGTCCGTCTTGCAATAATACAAAGGCTCCCAGCATCCGCCGTTGCGCCGACGAGGGCGCGGCCTTGCGGGCATAGTAGCCACCCTTTGCGCCGTCTTGCAGCTTTTTGCCCATGTCACCGAACTGCGCGCGGGCGAACATGTCGGTGCGTTTCGGCACGCGGGGCACGTTGGCTTCGTCGATATAGGTGGTGGGCGTGTCGACCCGTTTCAGGGTTTCGAACGGATGCGGGCCGTCGACATAGCGGCGGCCGTCGAAAGGGTTGGTGTTGAGGCTGGAACGGGCCGAGGTGCTGCCGAGTTTCCACGCGAGCCCGTGAGTCAGGGATTTCGGCTGCTCGGCGGCCAGCGGCGCGTCATGGGCCAGTTCGAAATTCGTCGTGACCACCGCCACACCGAACCGATCGCCGAGCCACGGATTGACCAACTGTCCGGATGAAACGTACGCCAGACCAGCCGCAGCCGTACAGACGTTCAGGTCGACATCCGTGCTGGTAGCCGTATGTGCCTTGGCGTCCCAGCCGAGCAGACGGATATAATTGGCGATGACGACAGCGGTTTCGGTAGCGCGCAGGCAGGCGCGGTGGGCCTGAGCATCTGTTATCCACTCGGTCCCGGTTTCGCCGGGTTTAGGGTCACGTGGGATCTCATACAGAAACACCAGCGCGGTGTGGTGCCCGTCGATGGTGCTGGGCGGTGCTTCCATCGATTCCTTAAGATCGGCCATAATCATGTCGATGCCGGAAGCCAGCGTTTTGGTCTGTCGGGTCTTCAGATCATTGGCCAGTCGGTCGATATCAGGGTTGAGGCGCGGTTCGGGTAACAGCGCTTCTTGCAGCAAAGGGCCGATGCCGACCATCGTCGCGTCTGAGAAATATCCAAACGCTTTTAGGTGGTTGGCGCGCTCTATTACATTGTCCGGACAGACGGAGCGGGCTTTGTTCACAAAGCCGTCGCGGATCGCGTCCATCATCGCTTGGTATTCGCCCATCGCGTTAACGATGGAGGCGGGGTCTTCGGGGCGGTGAAAACTGAGACCGGGATGGCGCGGGATCGATGCAGGGTTTGGCATCGGCCCACTCGCCGCACGCTCCAGCGGGAACGGGCCAAGGTGCACCGGCCGATTTCTATCGGAAAAGAACCGCAAGCCCATTATGTCCTCCCATGCGCGTTCTACCGCGCGTCTGGGCTGAGTGCACCATTCCCGGCTCAGGACTGCAAGGCGTGAAAGTCCTTCAGTGTTTTTCCGACCTCATCGACAAAGAGACCGGGCAGGGGCGTGAGGTCTGTCACCCGGTCCATTCGGAAGGTGGCGAAGGCTTCGTCGGTCTCGTCCCAGACGACACAAGTCCAGATGCGACCCCAGTAATCGAGATGCAGTGGCCGAACCGTGTGATTCTGGATGTCACCCTCAAGCCGCAGTCGCAGTTTTTGGCGCGCGCGGATCGCCTTGCGGAAGGCTGGCATGTGGCGAAAGCCTTGCGCGGCCTCGGCAAAAGGGTAGGTCGCAAAGCCAAACTTGCCGACAGGGGTTCCCGCGTCTTCTGGCAGCACGGCGTCGATCTTGTCGGCCAGCGCCCGTGCGGCGACTGCCAAATCCTCGGTTTCAGACGCGCCGACCGCCGCCAGTCCGACATGCAGCGCCTCCAGTTCCGATTGGGTCAGGTTGAGCGGTGGCAGGGTGATCATCGCCTGCGCGGTATAGCCAGACCCGCGCGCTCCCTCGACCGGGACACCCGACGCGGCAAGCGTGTCCATGTCGCGATAGATCGTACGCACGGAGACGCCGAGATCCTGTGCCATCGCCTCGGCGGTGTGGAGGCGACCGTCCTTGAGGCGCTGCATCAGGGCGTAGAGCCGGTCGCTGCGTTTCATCTGATTCTCCGTGCTGCGCTGCGTGTATACTGACAAAAACCTGTCAACTGACAAGCTCTTGACAAAAACGGCCGAAATTGGCGTGTTTTCGTCCTTTCGCAGGGCGTCACGAGCCATTACATAACCGCAGTGGAATTCAACGCAGGCATCTGCCTGCCGGTAAGGAGAGACTTCATGGGTATCGGAAATATCGGTCTGCCGGGCCTTCTGCTCATCGCCGTCGTGGTGCTGGTGCTGTTTGGCCGTGGCAAGATCTCGTCGCTGATGGGCGAAGTTGGCAAAGGCATCACCGCGTTCAAGAAGGGCGTGGACGAAGGCAAGCAGGAGCTTGAGGAACAGAAAGCCGAAGCCGCCAAGGACGTGACGCCTGAAGAGGCGAAAGACAAGGACAAGGTCTAAACGATTATGTTCGATCTTGGCTTTGCCGAGCTTTTGGTGATCGGGGTCGTGGCGTTGATCGTCGTCGGCCCAAAGGATTTGCCAGTGCTGTTCCGGAAGGTGGGCAACTTCATGGGCAAGGCCCGTGGCATGGCGCGGGATTTCAGCCGCGCGATGAACGAGGCCGCAGACGAATCCGGTGTCCGGGACGTGCAAAAAACCTTCAAGTCCGCGACCAACCCGCTGGGCAGCGCGATGGATGGCGTGAAAGATGCAGCGAAGTCGATGACCAATATCGACCCGTCCAGCAACACAGGAAAGTTGTCCGCCGAACGTGAGGCCGCCAAGAAGAAAATCGAAGTCAGTGCCGCCCGCGCCGCTGCCGACCGCAAGAAGCGCGAGGCCGACGAGGCACTGAAAAAGGCCGAGGAAATGGAAGCGGCATTGAAAGCCGAGTCCAACCCGGAAAAGGACGCCTGAGATGAGTGCCCGCGACGACGAGATCGAGGATAGCAGCGCGCCGTTGATCGAGCATCTGGCCGAGCTGCGCACCCGGCTGATCCGGTCGGTAATTGCGCTGATTATCGGCATCTGTGTGCTGTTCATCCCGTTTCAGGGTGATTTTCTCGCCGAGCATGTGCTGCGCTTCCTGCTCGTTCCAATCGAGGAAACGCTGCGCGCTCTGGGTGATCCGGCTCCGACGCTTCAGTATACCAGCCCGCAGGAATACCTGTTTGTGCTGTTCCGCATCGGTCTGGTGTTCGGCTTTGCCTTGGCCTTCCCGGTGATCGCGCACCAGATGTGGCGCTTCATTGCGCCGGGCCTCTATAAATCCGAGAAATCGGCGTTCCTGCCGTTCATCATCGCATCACCGGTGATGTTCCTGGCAGGCGCGGCCTTTGCGCATTTTGTGGTGACGCCGCTGGCCATGGCATTCTTTCTTGGCTTCACCGACGCGCCGTCGCTGTTCGCCAATATGCTGTCCGACTCCGTGGATGTGGACCCGACGGCGGTGGTGCCTGCGACCAATGACGGGTTGAAGATCACCTTCTTCGGTAAGGTGAATGAAAGCCTCCAGACATCGCTGGTGTTCATCATGGCCTTTGGCCTGTGCTTTCAGCTGCCCGTGCTGCTGACCCTTATGGGCAAGGCGGGGCTTGTTTCGGCTGATGGTCTGGGCAGCGTGCGCAAATACGCGATGGTCGGCATTCTGGTGCTGGCCGCGCTTGTGACGCCGCCCGATGTGGTGACGCAGCTTATCCTCTTTACCGTGGTTTACGGGCTTTATGAGGTGTCGATCATCCTTGTGCGACGCGTTGAAAAAAAGCGCGAAAAAGAGCTGAAAGCCCAGGGTCTCTGGTTCGAAGAGGACCCGGCTGAGGGCATGGAGGATGACCCTCTGATGCAGGAATTCGACGAGGATGCGAAGAAGTGACCGACCCGATGGAGCGGATCGCCGCCGCGCTGGAGCGCCTTGCTCCGGCGCCGCAGCCAGCCCCGGATTTCGACTTAGCGGATGCATTTGTCTGGCATGTGGACCCAGATCACCTGCAACCCGTGCCGAAGGTCAGCCGGGTTCCCGTGGACCTGCTTGTGGGGGTGGATCGCAGCCGCGATACGCTCTTGGCCAATACAAGGCAGTTTGCCAAAGGTTTGCCAGCGAACAACGCGCTGCTTTGGGGCGCGCGTGGTATGGGCAAATCGAGCCTTGTGAAGGCGGTTCATGCTGCCGTGCTGGCCGAAGGGCTGTCGGTGAAACTGGTGGAGTTGCAGCGCGAGGATTTGCCGAGCGTGGCGCGCTTGCTCAACCTTCTCAGGGCTGCCGATCACCGCTTCCTGCTGTTCTGCGATGACCTGAGTTTCAGTCATGACGACCAGCATTACAAATCGTTGAAGGCTGTTCTGGATGGCGGGGTCGAGGGACGTCCGGACAATGTGGTTTTCTATGCCACGTCGAACCGCCGTCACCTGATGCCGCGGGACATGATCGAGAACGAGCGGTCCTCGGCGATCAACCCGTCTGAGGCGGTGGAAGAGAAGGTGTCGCTGTCGGATCGGTTTGGTCTGTGGCTGGGTTTCCACCCGTGTAATCAGGACGACTACCTGGCGATGATCCGGGGCTACTGCGATGCCCATGGGGTCGAGATCGACGATGCCACATTGCGGGCAGAGGCGATTGAATGGCAGGCGACCCGTGGGTCGCGGTCAGGCCGGGTGGCGTGGCAGTATTTCACCGATCTTGCGGGCCGCCGCGGCGTCGCAATCTAAGACCTGTGTGGCACCAAATTCGCCGCTTTACTCGGGGGCGTGCGCTCCAGAATTTTATGGGTGAGGCCCAGAATCTTCGTACGAAGATTCTGACGCGCCGACGTTAATATTCTGCAAATCGGAACTCTTGCCGGTCTGGCAATACCCATCTTCTCGACTCGCAAAAAATCACTCGCATGAAAGAGCCGTGCCAAGTTCAGGCACGGCTCTTTCCGCAAATCCTTAAGCCCGGCGGCGGCGGCCCCCGCTGCGGCCTTCGCGGCCACGGCCTTCCTGACCGGCTTTCGGCGGCTGACGGTTGAACGAAATCCACGCCCCACCGCCTTCGTCATTGTTGGTAAGGAAGTTTGCGGCGCGGATCGCTTCCATCTCTTTGCCCGGACGCGGCTTGGTCGAGCCGAGGCCGAAGAGTGTGCAGAAGGTTTCGTCGTCCATGTCCTCTGGCAGAATGATGCCGGCAGCGGCCACTTCGGCGCGCTTTTCTGCTATCTTGGTGGGGCCGACGGGCAGAGCGACCGGGTTCATGATGGCGGAGGTCATGCCGGCACCCATGGCCATCGGCAGGAAGGCATTGTTGATGCCATGGCGGTTCGGCAGGCCGAAGCTGATGTTTGACGCGCCGCAGGTGGTGTTCACGCCAAGCTCTTCCCGCAGACGACGGACGAGGGTGAAGACTTGGAGACCGGCAGTGCCCATGGCGCCGATCGGCATGACCAGTGGGTCAACCACGATGTCATGCGCCGGGATGCCGAAATCTGCGGCGCGTTCGACGATTTTCTTGGCCACGGAAAAACGGACGTCGGGGTCTTCGCTGATCCCGGTGTCGTCGTTCGAGATCGCCACAACTGGCACGTTGTATTTCTTGACCAGCGGAAGCACCATCTCGAGCCGCTCTTCCTCACCCGTGACCGAGTTCAGAAGGGGACGGCCTTCAGCAGCGGCAAGACCGTTTTCCAATGCGCCGGGTACCGAGCTGTCGATGCAGAGCGGGCAGTCCGTGACCGCTTGTACGCGTTCGACCAGTTCCTTCATCAGTGTCGGTTCGACAAAATTGTTGTCGGCATAGCGCGGATCTTCGGCCATCTTGTTCGAGAACACGGCGCCGGAGTTGATGTCGAGGATGTTTGCGCCGGCTGCGACCTGCGCCAAGGCGTCAGCTTCGACCCGGCTGAAATCGCCGCGTTCCAGTTCTTCATTCAGGATCTTCCGACCAGTCGGGTTGATCCGCTCACCGATCACGCAGAACGGCTGGTCGAACCCGATGATGGCGGTTTTGGTCTTGGACTCGACAATCGTGCGGGTCATGCGGCTACTCCTTCAATGCGGGCCAGAATGTCCGGCAGCGCGGGGTCTGTGAAATCGTCTATGGTCATCTTTGCGCCTACGGCGCGCAGTTGTGTGTCGCTGAGCGCCGAACGGACACCGATGCTGTAGGCCCCTGACGCGGCAGCGGCCCGCATGCCCGATGGGCTGTCCTCGAACGCGATGCAGGTCTCGGGCGACTCCCCAAGCAGGTCCATCGCAGTCAGATAAGGCAGCGGATGCGGCTTGCCGTGGGCGCATTCCTCACCAATCACGATCACCTCGAACCGGTCGCGCAACCCGATGGCGCCCAACATCGCTTCGGCATTCAGGCGCATGGCGTTGGTCACAACGGCCAGTTGCCAGCCTTTTGCCTGCGCGTGGTCCAGAAAGCTCTCAATCCCCGGTGTCGCCGGGTAGGGCTTTGGTAGACGATCCCGGAACTGCGCCTCTTTCCATTCGCTCAGTCCTTGCGGATCGGGCTCATCAGGCAGGTAATCGGCAAAGACGTCCACGTTCAGGCGGCCATGCACCTGCTCGATGTAGAAGCCTTCGGGCACGGGAAGTCCGCGCGCCGTCCAGAGCTCCGTGAACACGGCCTCGTGGATCGGGTCAGAATTCAGCATCGTGCCGTCGAGATCGAAAAGCAGGGCTGGCATCAGGTCGGATCAGTTCGCAGCAGCGGGGGCGGTACCGGCACCACCGTTTTCGATCGCCCAGGTCGCATTGGTCTTGATCCCGCCGAGCGGGAAGAAGTGGACCTGTTCGATGTTGAAATCGGGGTTCTTTGCCTTGTGTGCAGCGAGCTTGGTCAGCACATCGGTCGGCTCGTATGGCAGGAGCAGCTTGGACACGTCCATCGCGCGCTTCTGCAGAACCTTGAGTGACGGGCCGACACCGCAGGCGATGGCGAATTTGATCAGGGTTTGCAGCTTGGCCGGACCGGCGATGCCGATATGGACAGGCAGTTTGATGCCAGCCGCCGACAGGTCGTCGACCCACTTGATGATCGGGTCGGCGTCAAACGCAAATTGTGTGGCCAGCGCCATCTTGGCATCGGTCCGTTCCGAGAACGCTTGCTTCCAGCGCAGCGCGTCTTCGACGTTTTTCATCCCGCCAGTGGGGTCGATGTCCTTGTTGCCTTCGGGGTGGCCGGCGACGTGCAGACGCTTGAAACCTGCCTTGTCGAACAAACCGGTTTCCATGAGCTGCATCGAGCTGTGGAAGTCGCCATGCGGCTGCGCCACACCACCGGCTAGGAGCAGCGCCTGATCGACACCGGCTTCGCCCTGATAGCGGGTGATCCAGTCTGCAAGGGTTGCCTCGTCCTTGATGATGCGAGCCGGGAAGTGCGGCATCACCGGGTAGCCTTCATCCGCCAGACGCTTGGCCGTCGCCACCATGTCTTCGATCGGGGTGCCTTCGATATGAGCGATATAAACACGGGTGCCCGGTGCCAGAAGGGAGCGGAAATCCTCGACCTTTTCGGCGGTGCGGGGCATCACTTCGATGGAATAGCCCTTGAGAAACGCTTCCATCTCGGGCGTGGCGCCGGTTTCAACGGTCTCGCGCTTGCGGAAATTCAACAATGCCATGATGGCCTCCCTCAGGGTCATGGGGACTTACGCCCAACCTTCGTTATCAATCAGCGCCTTGAGGCGCGCCTTGTCGTATTCCGCATCAATGCGGGCCGCTTCTGCGGTGCAGACCTCCTCCGGGTCGCCCTCCAGCGGGTACGGATCGGCCTTGCGCCATTCTGCAAGATAGCTGTCGGTATCCGATGCGCCAATTTTCATCGCCGCACGGTCGATTGCCTGCTCGAATCGTTCGGGCAACTGGGCTTTCGCGCCGCGACGGCCTTTGCCCACGATCACCTGTGCCGGGATATCCCGCCAGTAGACAATTGTGACATCCGGCATGTCGTGATTCCTTTGCTTTGCTTGCGTCTTCGTAATTGAGGCCATTCACGACATAAGTGCAAATTTCGACTTGTCCGCTTCCGTCTGCGACCCGCGGTTACAATAGGCGAAGGCGGCGGCCATGACGATGCTCTGGCAGGATCAAAATTCTCAGCCTTTGCATGAGGTGACCTCATAACTGCGTGGGGACGCATCACAAAACTTGCGATAGTTCGAAACCGCGCTTAGGGTTGAGGTAACTTACATATTCGGAAGGCGCGAAGTCATGGCGCCAAAGCGTCCCAAAGGTGCGGGCGCATTCCCGAAACCGGTAGAGAGCCCCGCGCCGTCACGGCCCGATCCATCCGAGCTTTATGCCGCGCTGGATCTGGGCACAAACAGTTGTCGTATGTTGATTGCCCAGCCCAAGGGCAACCAATTCCATGTGGTCGACAGCTTTTCAAAATCGGTTCAGTTGGGAGCCGGACTCGAAAAGTCCGGTCGCCTTAGCCGTGCGTCGATGAATCGGACGATTTCGGCGCTGCGAGTCTGTCAGCAGAAAATCCGACGTCACGAGGTGACGCGTATGCGTCTAGTTGCGACCGAGGCATGTCGCCGGGCGCATAATGCACGGGATTTCATCCGGCAGGTCAAACGCGAGACCGGGCTGAACCTTGAGATCATCCAGCCCGAGGAAGAAGCGCGGCTGGCGGTCATTTCCTGCGCACCACTGGTGAGCACCAAGACCGAGCAATTGCTGGTGGTGGATATTGGCGGTGGCTCGACCGAACTTGTCTGGATCGACCTGACCGCAGTGCCGCCCTTCGAGCGTCCGCGCGCAATTATGCGGCTTCATGCCGGGTTTCACACCAAGGACAGTCCGTTTCCCGCCGCCCGTGTGGTGGACTGGATCAGTGTGCCTTTGGGTGTGGCAACGCTGCGCGATCAGTTTTCGGACGTGGAAAGCGACAGCGCGCGGTATGCGCTGATGAGCTGGTATTTCGAAGAAAACCTTGCCGAATTCGCGCCCTACAAGGACGAACAGGCGCGCGAAGGGTTCCAGATTGTCGGCACCAGCGGCACCGTGACCACCGTGGCGGCCAGCCATCTGGGTCTCAAGCGCTATGACCGGACCAAGGTGGACGGGCTTCGGATGACCTCAGACCAGATTGAAAAGGTTATCTCGGGCTACCTGCAACTGGGTCCTGAAGGTCGTCGCGCCGATCCGCGCATCGGGCTGGACCGTCACGCGCTGATCATGTCAGGATCTGCAATCCTGCAGGCGCTTTTGCGCTGTTGGCCGACAGACCGATTGTCTGTTGCTGACCGTGGATTACGTGAAGGGCTGCTCTATGCACAGATGTCCGCCGATGGCGTGCTTGAGGATGGTCCGTTCTGATAATCAGCCCAACAGGCTGATCACCCGACGCAGCGCCAGTTCATAGCCTTCAATCCCAAACCCGGCGATGACGCCTTCGGCGCGGGCCGACACGTAGGAATGGTGCCGGAATGCCTCGCGTTTGTGGACGTTCGAGATGTGCACTTCGAAAACCAGACCTTCATAGGCTTGCAGGGCATCGTAAATCGCCACGGAGGTGTGAGTGAAAGCGCCGGGATTGATGATGATCGCGTCGGCCTCTTCGCGCGCTTGGTGGATCCAGTCGATGATCTGGCCTTCATGGTTCGACTGCATGGATTTCAGTTCGAACCCCGAAGGCTTGCCAAGCGCCTCGCAGCGCTCCGCGACGTCTTCGAGCGTGTCCGCGCCATAGATCGAGGGTTCCCGCTTGCCCAGAAGGTTCAGGTTGGGGCCGTTGATCAGAAAGACGGTACTGGACATGAGGTGCTCCACAGTGATTGCCATAGCTGTGCCAGCTTGCAGCCATCGGTGCAACCCGCAGCAGGTTTGAAGATCGGTGTTGTGGGTGCTGGCGTGTCGAAACAGGATGGGTATTCTGCATCTATCGGATCGCCCGGCGCGGCAACGACCGGGGCGGCAAGACGTCAGGGAGTACAGGACGATGACACAGCGGATCGACAGGAATTCTGCGGGCGTTTTCATCATCGCCGCAACGCCGTTTGCGGAGGATGGGGCGCTGGATTTGGCCAGCACGGATCGGATGGTGGATTTCTACCTCGACTGTGGTGTCACAGGCATGACCATCCTTGGCATCATGGGTGAAGCCCCGAAACTGTCGGGTGAGGAATCTGCCCAATTCGCCCGGCACGTGCTGGACCGCGTTGCAGGCAGGGTGCCCGTCGTGGTCGGCGTGTCAGGGGCCGGGCTTGATAATATGGCGCGGCTGTCGCACAGCGTGATGGATGCGGGTGCGGCCGGTGTGATGGTGGCGCCGATGCCGGGGCTGGGGACCGAGGTCAAACTGAGCGGTTATTTTGCGCAGGTCTGCGACGCACTTGGACCGGATGTGCCGGTCTGTGTGCAGGATTACCCGCAGACCACGGGTGTGCAGTTCAGCGTCGAAACCATCCTGCAACTGACTCGCGATCATGATCAAATCGTCATGCTGAAACACGAGGATTGGCCGGGGTTGAACAAGCTCTCGCGGGTCCGGGCGGAGAGCGGCACAGCCGACACGCCGCGCCTGTCGATCCTGACGGGCAATGCCGCACTGTTCCTTCCGCAGGAATTGGCGCGCGGGGCTGATGGGGCGATGACGGGGTTCGCCTATCCCGAAATGCTGGTTCAGGTCGTCGAACGGCATAAGGCGGGTGATGTGGACGGGGCGGAAGATCTGTTTGACGCCTATCTCCCGATGGTCCGTTATGAACAGCAACTTGGCATCGGTCTCGCCATCCGCAAGGAAATCCTGCACCGGCGCGGTGTATTGGCCGCCTCTAAGGTACGTGCACCGGGGCCGTCCATGACCAAGGTCGACCACGCGGAACTGACGCGGTTGATGGAACGGCTGGACCACAAGCTGGCGGCGTTGGGCTGAGGGGGAACGACACCATGCAGCATGATCTGGTGATCAAAGGTGGCACACTCGCCACCGCATCCGAGACCTTCCGCGCGGATCTGGGGATCCGGGACGGCAAGATCGCGACCCTGGGCCATGACCTCAGCGGCGACGATGTGATCGACGCAACCGGCAAGCTGGTGCTCCCGGGCGGGATCGAGGCGCATTGCCATATCGCACAGGAAAGCGGCATGGGGCTGATGACCTCGGACGATTACGAGTCCGGATCGATCTCGGCCGCGTTTGGTGGCAATTCCTGTTTCGTGCCTTTCGCGGCGCAGAAGCCGGGGCAGAGCGTGGCCGACACGCTGGCCACCTACGATGGTCGCGCCGCCCCCAAGTCGGTGATCGACTACTCCTACCATCTGATCCTGACCGACCCGAACCCGTCGGTTCTCGAGGAACTGCCTGGGGTGTTCGACCGGGGGATCACGTCGTTCAAGGTCTTCATGACCTACGCCACGCGCGTCAGTGATGCGCAGTTTCTTGACATCCTGACCGTGGCGCGGCGCCATGGCGGGCTGACCATGGTGCATGCGGAAAACCACGACATGCTGACATGGATGGCCTCGGCCTTGGCTGACAATGGCTATACCGAACCCAAGTTCCACGCCCCCGCGCGCCCCGGTCTGGCCGAGGAAGAAGCGATCAACCGCGCGATCAGCCTGTCGAAGCTGACCAATGCGCCTTTGATGATCGTCCATGTCTCCACACCCAAGGGGGCGGAACTGGTGTCTCAGGCGCGGGCGGATGGAGCCTTTGTCTTTGGTGAAACTTGTCCGCAATATCTGTTCCTGACGAAACACGATCTGGACAGACCGGGGATGGAGGGGGCGAAATACATCTGTTCTCCACCCCTGCGCGACAGTCACACACAAGAGGTGCTGTGGCGGCACATCGCGCGGGGGACGTTCAGTGTTGTTTCGTCTGACCATGCGCCATTCCGATACGATGAAACGGGCAAGTTCTCGAACGGGCGCGACGTGGATTTCCGCAAGATCGCCAACGGTATGCCGGGAATCGAAATGCGCCTGCCGATGATGTTTTCGGAAGGGGTGGTGACTGGGCGGATCAACCTCAATCAATTCGTCGCTCTGTCCTCAACCAACGCCGCACGGCTCTATGGGATGCACCCGACCAAGGGCACGCTGGCTGTCGGGGCGGATGCGGATATCGCGATCTGGGATCCATCCGAGACCCGCATCGCGGGCGAGATGCACGATGCGATGGACTACAACCCGTTCGAGGGGATGGAAGTAACCGGCTGGCCGGTAACGGTGCTCACGCGCGGACGGAGGATCGTGGATCAGGGCGAACTGGTCGCCAAACCGGGCGATGGGGCATTTGTCAAACGTGGGCGCAGTGACTTGTCGGGGCTGACGGGCACGCGGTTGCCGGAGACCGATCCCGCGACCAATTTCGGGGCGGAAATTCTGAAATGACCGGGCCCATCGTGGTCATCAATCCGAACTCCAATGAGGCGGTGACCGATGGTCTGCGTGACGCGCTGGCCGGGTTCAGCCTTCCACGCGGTCCGGTCATCGAATGCCTGACCTTGGCTGAGGGACCGTTCGGGATTGAAAGCCAACGAGATTCCGACAGCGTGATCCTTCCGCTGGCCGCGTTGATGCAATCGCGCCCTGATGCGGGGGTGTTTGTGATTGCCTGCTATTCTGACCCTGGCCTTGAGACCTGCCGTTCAGTTGTGCGGCAGCCTGTGTTTGGCATTCAGGAAAGCGGTTTGCTGACTGCGATGGCGCGCGCGGATCGGTTTGGGATCATCGCTTTGGCGGATGCGTCGATCCCGCGCCACCGGCGCTACATGGCGCGGATGCAGGTGTTGGACAGGTTTGCCTGCGAGGTCGCGATGAACATGAGCGTGGATGACAGTGCACGTGGCGATGGCACCTTTGCCCGACTGATCGAAGCGGGCTCCGCGCTCAAGGCGCAAGGCGCAGGCGTGGTGATCCTCGGCTGCGCCGGAATGGCTCGGCATCGCCGCCCGCTTGAAGCGGAACTCGGAATCCCGGTGATCGACCCGGTTCAGGCGGCGGTGACGATGGCGCTTGGAGTGCTTCTGGCGGGCTGACGCACGCGTCAGACGTCCACCTCCACCGCGCCGATGGGTTTCGAACAGCACGCAAGGATATAGCCGTTCTCGATGTCCTCTTCCGAGATGCCGCCGTTGTGGACCATATGCACCTCGCCAGCGGTTTTGCGGATCTTGCACGTGCCGCAAACGCCGAAGGTGCAGCCCGACGGGATAACGATCCCCGCGCCGCGGGCGACGGCCAGAACGGTATCGGTCTCGTGACAGTCGATTGAAACGTCCGAACGCGCAAAGGCAACGCTTGCGGTGGCGCTTTCATCTGGGATGACGTCGTCATGTTCGGGAAGCTGCTCTTCTTTCTTGACCGGCGCGACAAAGCTTTCCTGATGGTAGCGATCCATGTCGTAGCCAAGACCGATCAGCATCTCACGCACGGCGTCCATGAAGGGTTCAGGGCCGCAGCAATAGACCTCGCGGTCCATGTAATCCCCGGCGATGAGGCCGATCATCAACTGATTCAGCCGCCCACGTAGACCAGTCCAGACCCGATAGGGGTCGTCTTCCTCGACAATGAAAAACAGCTTGATCGACGGAACACGGCTGGCCATCTGTTCGAGCCGCTGGCGGCAGATGATGTCTTGCGGGCGCTGCGCGCAGTTGACGAACACCACGTCCACATCGGTGCCCCGGTCGTAGAGGTAAGTCGTCATTGAAAGCGACGGCGTGATGCCCGAACCGGCAGAAATGAAGAGGTACTTATTCTTGGTCGCGCGGGGCAGGGTGAAGATGCCCGACGGACCAGTTGCCTTGATCTGCATGCCGGGCTTGAGGTGATCCAGCATCCAGCGTGTGCCAATACTGCCGGGCTGTGCCTTGACCGTGACGCCCAGCGTCAGCGGGCGCGAGGGTGAGGAGGAGATCGTGTAGGTCTTCCAAAGCGTACCGCCCGGTACGGGCAATTCCAGCGTCAGGAATTGCCCCGGCTCATAGCGGAACTGCTTTCCCGAGGGCGAGACAAAGCTGAAGGTCGCCGTGTTTGGCGCTTCGGGCACCACAGCACAGCAGACCAGCGGTTCGTCATCCGTCCAGATACCTGCATCCAGCGGTACGGTCAGATCTAGATCCAGCGCCATGGGGTTACTCCGCCGCAATCGGGGTCGCGCCGCCGGTGATCGCGCGGATCATCGTGGCCGCGTACCAATCGGTGAACTGGATGTTGCCGCCCTCATGTGTGGGCGAATACGGTCCGGGGGTATAGGCCGGAGACTGGATGCCCCGCTGGTTGTTCTCGACCACCTCACGGTCTTCGTCATTGGTGGCCATCCACACTTCGGTCAGGCGCTTGAGGTCGTAGTCCTGTCCCTCGACCGCGTCCTTGTGGACCAGCCATTTGGTGCAGACCTCGGTTTCCATCGGGCTGATCGGGGTCACGCGGAACAGCAGGATATGATCGGACAGGAAGTGGTTCCAGCAACCGGGGTACTTGTACTTGAGCAGCGACCCGGCATCCTTGAACGGGAGTGTCGAGTTCGGCTTGGTGACCGCGACCTTGCCGTTCATCGTATAGCTTTCGGCATTGTCGAGCAGCGGTGTGCGCACATAGCGCCAGTCGCCCAGCGGCGATTCAAGGAACGCCGACGGAGCGCCCACGGCTTCGCAGCGGGCCGCATGGTTTGACGCCACCTCGGACAGCACGCCGGAATTGTCCGACCCGATATAGCGTGGGTCTTCGGGAAAGGTGCGGCAGAGCGACGGGTGGTTGCCCGAGCAATGATAGCACTCGCGGTTGTTCTCCCACACGAGCTTCCAGTTACCGTGCTCGACGATGGTGCTTTCGAACGCGACCTTTGAATTTTCCAGATCATGCGGCGCCAGATAGTGCGCGGTCTGGGCGGCAAATTCAGTGATGTCGGGCGCGTTATCTGCGAGGCAGATATAGACCATGCCCGACAGGTTGCGGCAGTGCACCTGCTTGAGCCCGTGTTTGGTTGGGTAGAAATCCGGCCCCATGTCGCGCGCCCAGAGCAGCTTTCCATCCAGCTCGTACGTCCACTGGTGATAGGGGCAGACCAGCTTGGGGTTCGACCCCTTCTTCGACTTGCACAGCACCGACCCGCGATGGCGGCAGGAATTGTGGAAGGCGCGTATTTCGTTGTCGTTGCCGCGCACGATCACGACCGAATAGGCACCGACCTCGTGAACAATGTAGTTTCCGGGTTTCGGGATCTCGCAGGAGGGCAGCACGAACAGCCACTCCTTGTACCAGATCTGCGCCATGTCGGCCTGAAAGACACCCGCATCGCAATAGAGCTCTTGCGCAAGTGAATACGCGGGTTTGCGACGCATCAGTGTGGACAGAACATCGGCTTCACGCAGCATGGGACACCTATGACTTTGATCTTTCGCACTAAGGCGACGGGTTGAAATGGAGATGGGCAAACGCCCACGTCTTCAAACGCGCAATCGCACGCAAATCGGGACCAGACGTCATGGATTGCGACCTAGCGAAACCGGTTTGCGACTGCGTGTTTCGAGGCAGTGAGTGAGCGTGTGTCACCGGGCGCCCCATGTGTCGGACAGGCGATAACCTTCGGGCCACGGATCGCTTGGGTCGAGCATGTGCTGGTGGATGCCAGTGACCCAGCCACGACCCGAAAGCTCTGATCGGATTGCCGGGCGTGAGCCCACATTGGTTTCGCCGAGAATCGTCCCTGTGAAGGTCGATCCAATGATCGACCGCGCGGTGAGCCTGTCGCCAACGGCCATCTGGCCGCGTGCATGTAGGACAGCCATCCGAGCGGACAGCGCCGTCCCGGTTGGCGACCGATCCACCTTGCCCGGCTGGATCGCCACAGCGGCCCCGGCTTCAAGGCCATCTGCGCCCTGGGTCAATGCTCCGGCGAACAGACAGAAGGACACATGCGCCCAATCGGGGTTCTCGGGATGCGTAAAGCCGATCTGTTCATTGGCGGCGTTGGTAATGCGCACACCCAGGCGCGCAATGTCATGCGCCTCGTCTTCGCGCAGCGCAAAGCCCAGCGCCTCTGCGTCGACGATGACAAAGCTGTCGCCGCCATAGGCGGTGTCGATTTTCAGGGTGCCAATCCCTTCGACCTCGAGTGTGCAGTCCAAATCAGCCGCAAAGGACGGCACGTTCTGCACATGGATGCGCTCGGCCTTGCCATCGCGGCAATCGGCGCGAACGCGCACCAAACCGCCCGGCGCTTCAAGCACCAGATGGGTCTCAGGTTCCTGCATCGGGACTAGTCCACCATCCAGCAACACAGTCGCAACGCAGATCGAATTCGACCCCGACATCGGCGGCGTGTCTTCCGGCTCCATGATGATCCATGCGGCTTGTGCGTCCGGATGCTTGGGCGGCACCAAAAGGTTCACATGTCGAAACACACCACCACGCGGTTCGTTCAGCACGAAGTTCCGCAGTGTTTGATCCTGTGCAATCCAACGGCGTTGTTCCCAGATCGTGTCGCCCGGAGGTGGAAGAACGCCACCGACGATCACATCACCAACTTCGCCTTCGGCATGCGCGGAAATGACGTGGATCGTTTTGCTGGAGCGCATATCAGATGTCCTTGACCAAGCGCAGCGCGTCGTAGATCGCGGCGTGGGTGTTGCGGGCGCTGACCGCGTCGCCGATGCGGAACAGTTGGAACGTGCCGCTCTCGTTGCGGGTCACGTTCTGCGATTGCCCCGTGATCAGGGCGTCATAGTCCACAGCCCCGCCATTCGACGACAGCGGCTTGAGGTCGTAATAGAGCTCGTCCAGCGGCATGGTTCCGTAGTTGATGACGATCTGGTCATAGGTCTTTTCACTGGTGTGATCGCTGTAATCCGTGCCGATGACCGCCTTCAGACGATTGCCGTCACGCTGAGCGTCTTTCAGGCGCCGGGTGACGGTAAAGGTCACGTCCTTGTCCTGAAGCGATCGCATGTAGGGAACAAGGTTCATCGCCATGACATCTGGCGCAAAGGTGCGGTCAGGCGTCATGATCTCTACGGTGCTGCCCGCGTTTGCGGCCACTTCGGCGGCCATAAGGGCAGGGTGGTCGCCACTTTCGTCATAGATCAGAACTGATTGTCCCGGTTTCACATCGCCCGCGATGATGTCCCAGGACGAGGTGAGAAGATCATTCTCGCGCCCGCTTTCGAAAAGCTCCGTATTGGGAAGACCGCCCGTGGCGACGATCACGACATCCGGGTTCAGGGCAGTTACATCGTCGGCCTCGGCCCAGGTGTTGAAGCGGAATTCCACATCGCGGGCAGCACATTGCGACATTCGCCAGTCAATGATGCTGATCATCTCGCGCCGGCGCGGATTCTGCGCGGTCAGTCGCACTTGCCCGCCCGGATCGGGCTGCGCCTCGAACACTGTCACGTCGTGGCCCCGCTCGGCGGCCACGCGCGCGGCTTCCAGACCCGCTGGCCCGGCGCCCACGATCACCACCTTCTTCCGGGTCTCGGCAGGCGAGACCTCATGCGGCATGGTCAGTTCGCGGCCCGTGGCGGCGTTATGGATGCAGAGCGCCTCACCAGCCGCGTAGATGCGATCCAGGCAGTAGGTCGCGCCGACGCAGGGGCGGATATCGTCCTCGCGCCCTTCGATAATCTTCTTGACGATATGCGGATCAGCCATGTGTGCGCGAGTCATGCCCACCATGTCCAAGAGACCTGCCTGAACAGCATGGCGCGCTGTCGCCACATCGGGGATGCGCGCGGCGTGGAAGGTGGGCATCCCAGTCGCCGCCCGGACGGCGCCTGCGAAATCCAGATGCGGCGCGCTTTTCATGCCCTGAACAGGGATCACGTCGGTCATCGCCGGATCGGTGTGGATACGGCCGCGGATCACGTTCAGGAAATCCACCATGCCCGTCGCCGCCAGACGTTTCGAGATCTCAATGCCTTCCTCGGACGTGATGCCGCCAGCCTCGGCTTCGTCGGCGGTGTAGCGAAGACCAATGATGAACTCGTCGCCAACCCGTTTGCGTACGCCACGCAGCACGTCGAGCAAGAGCTTCATCCGGCTGTCGAGTGTCTGTCCGCCGTAAGGCCCGTCCAGATCATTTGTCAGCGGTGACCAGAACTGATCGAGCAGGTGGCCGTAGACCTGCAATTCGATCCCGTCCATGCCGCCTGTTTTCATTCGTTCGGTGGCATCGGCGAAATCGGTGATGATGCGTTCGATGTCCCAATCCTCAGCCAGCTTGGGAAACGCCTTGTGCGCGGGTTCGCGGTGTTTGGACGAAGAGACAGACGGCAGCCAATTGCCCTTGTTCCACGTCGTCCGACGACCCAGATGGGTGAGCTGGATCATCACCGCACAACCGTTGTCATGACATGCATCGGTCAGCTGTTTGATCCATGGCACCACCTCGTCCTTGTAGGCGAGGATGTTGTTGAACACCGGTGGGCTGTCCTTGGACACCGCCGCCGATCCGGCGGTCATCGCCAGCGCAACACCGGCCTTGGCGCGTTCCGCGTGATAGGCCGCATAACGCGCTTTCGGCATCCCATCCTCGGGGTAGGCCGGTTCATGGCTAGTGGTCATGATGCGATTGCGCAGCGTGAGATGCTTGAGCTGATAGGGCTGCAAAAGAGGATCGGTCGACATGGAAGCTCCGCAGGTTTTGAAGAAGCGTTGTCTCAAATGTTCATACCTGTCAAGTTTGTGTTCACTGCTGACCATTTTGCTTGTCGGCGGCGACATTCGCGCATAGATCTGCGACATGTCGGAAGCTTTCAACATCGACGGAAAGTCAAAGGGCTGGCGCGGATCGCGCGAGGTCTGGTTGGCGGCGGCCCGCGAGGCGTTTCTCGATTCGGGCATCGATGCGGTGAAAATCCAGCCTCTGGCAAATCGGCTCGGCCTGTCTCGCACCAGCTTTTATTGGTTCTTCGAAGATCGGGATGCGGTGCTTCAAGCGCTGCTGGACGATTGGGAAGAGACCAACACAAAACCCATCATCCAAGCGTCCGAGGCTTTTGCCGAAACGATTTCCGAAGCTGTGCTGACCATGATCGCCGTGTTTCTCCCGGGCGGTGGGTTCGAAAACAAACTCGATCTCGCGATCCGCGGATGGGCGCATCAATCCGACACAGTTGCCGCCTTGGTGAACGCCACCGACGAGATTCGCCTCTCGGCCTTGCGCGCGATGTTTGAACGGTTCGATTATCGGCCTGACGAAGCCGACGTGCGGGCGCGCACGATGTACCTGGTGCAGATCGGCTATATCTCGATGCAGGTGCAGGAAGACTTGGACCTACGGCTAACGCGGATTCCGAATTACGTGAAGACATTTACAGGTCAGGGCCCGACGCAAAGCGAGATGGACCGGTTTCGCGCGCGGGTCGGCAAGGGCTGACAATTCTGAAATTATGCACGCGCTGAAAAATGCGCCAAATTCTCCCTGAGCCGCATGAAGCGGATTAAGCTAAGTCCTTGCTTTCAGGAAGTTTTGGCTCCGGCGGTAGGGAACGGAGCCATATTTTTCGATCTGATAAGTATCTGATATTAAACCAGAAAATAAATAAGGTCGATCCATGGTGTCACAGTCAGGTGTCACAGTGTGCCACCCGAGCTCAGAATTCAAGCGGATGCAGGCAAACCGCGAGCAGGTTATGTCGATCTCAACACAGCGCCCCGAGAATACGGGAGGGGCGCCGCGCGCCATAGGCGCATTTCTTCGAACAAGAACCAGATATGAGGCTGCGTTGCAGGATAGATCGAGAGGGGCGTGGCTCTTCGATCGAGACTGGGATCACGTGATCAAGCCTTCCCACTCTGAGGAAGCCCCTTATCGAACGCACTACTCTCGATACGGGCGTCCCGACCACGGTTAAAGTCTGCGCTGACTTCGCCGACCGCCTGCACACGGCCGGGTACGGGGCGGATCAGGCGGCACGATCGAGTGGTCGGCAGGGCGCAGACCAGTCTGCTTCCCGGTTGTCCGCCCGTGCGCCTTCAGGCCCGGACCTCGCTGGCTTCCTTCGGATATCCTTTCTCCCCTCGCCTTGCGTAGGCTGTGCCGGCTCCGGCCTCACCTGGGAGATCAGCTCGTCCAGCGCGGACCCGGTGAGCATGACCCGGTCGCAGAGCGCGGTGGCGATGGCCTCGAGGACCGGCCTCTGTGCCTGCAGGATGCGGAGCGCCCGCTCTTCTGCGCGGCGGAGATGATCCTCGACGCGGGCCGCGAGCCGCGGGTCGAGGCGCAGGCGGGCGGCGATGGTCTCGGGGTCACCGAGCCAGGTTAGGCGCGCACCGAGACCCCAGCCCCCTTCGATCGCGCTAGCCATGGTTGTGGCCCGGGCGAGATCGGAGTCCGCAGCACCGCCCGCCCCGGCCGACGCCTCGCCGAATACGATACGTTCCGCCGCGCGTCCGGCCATATCGAGGGCGAGCGCGGCGTCGAGTTCGGACCGTCGCTGATGCACGACGCGCCGCTCCGCATGGGTGACCCCGCCGTCGCCCTGAAGCGCAAGCAGGCGGGGTTTCGCGATCCCGGTGGCCGCGCCGACCACGGCATGCCCGGCCTCGTGCACCGCGACCTGCCAGCGCAGGGCGTCACCCATAGCGGGCCGGAGCTCGCCGAGGGCGGCGGAAAGATCCTCCACGCTGAGCGGACGGCCTGCGCGCCGGGCCTTTGCCCGGGCGGTGCGGACCACGCCCGCGACATCAGCGCCACTCATTCCCACGGCCTTCGCCGCGATGGCGGTCAGGTCGGCGTCGCGCAGCTCCGGCCACACCTGCCAGCGGATCGCCTGCGGCATCAGTTCGGCGCTGGGGTGTCCGAGATGGAGGATGCGGTCAAAGCGGCCGGGCCTGCGGATTGCAGCGTCGATCCGGTCGACATGGTTCGTCGCCGCCATGGCCACGACGCCCTCCTGGCCTGCGTAGCCATCGAGCGCTTCAAGAAAAGCCCCGACAACATACTCGGTCCAGCTCGCGTTGTGGTCCTTCCGGTCCCGGTTCCCCACCGCGTCCAACTCGTCGATGAAGATGACACAGGGCGCGATGGTGGCGGCCTTCGCGAAGTCGTCCTTCATGGCCTTTACGATCCCGCTGGCCCGCTCGCCCCGAGCCTGCCAGGTCGCGACGGACCCGGCGATTACCTCGATGCCAGCTTCCCGCGCGACAAGCCTCGCCACCTCCGTCTTGCCGGTCCCCGGGGGGCCGGCGAGCAGGATCCCACGGCTGACGTCGCGCCACGGGATCTCCCCCGCTTTCCAGGCGCGAAGGTCATCGACGAGCTGTTCGAGCGGGCCGCGGACCTCGTCGGGCAGCGGGAACTCGGCCAGCCCCGGCCCGTTCTCGGTCTCTTCGGGGGACAGGGCCGCGGCCAGTGATGCGACGGCGCGATCCGGATCGGGCCAGCGGAGGGCTAAGAGCAAATCACCCGGGGTGATCCGCGCGAATGGCGCGTCGGTGGGCAGCTCGGAAAGCGCGGCGCCGGGGTCCTCTGCCTCCGGATAAGCATCGCCGAGGATTTGTGCCAGCATATCGCGGTCGAGGGGCGCGAGCGCGATCACCTCCGGGTTGAGGGGCTTGAGCGCCTTCGGAGCGGTGCCGGCCGCCGGGGCGATGAGGGCGACCGGGCGGCGCGTGTCGAGCGCCAGCCGCAGGGAACCCGAAAGCGCAGCAACAGCCGGTTCGGACGCGCCCGGCTTGGTGGACCCTGCTTTCTCGGCAGTGAGGACCACGGGGAGCGGCACGCCGCGCGGCCAAAGCGTGTGGGGTTGTGCCAGATGCTCGATCAGCCGGATGACGTGTTCGTCGAGCGCCGGATCAGCGGTGGTGATCAGGGTCATCGCGCCCGGCGCGCCAAGGGCGCGGACCATCGCCTCGGCGGAGCCGAAGGTCTTGGCGACGCGGACGACGGCCAGTGCGGCCTCCGGACGAAGGCGGTAGATCTTGCGCGGTGCCGTGGCGTCCTCCTGGACCGGGGGCAGCACGTCGGCGATCTCGGTCATGGCCCTATCGGCTTCGGCCTCGATCTGGTCGAGAATGCCGTCGAGATCCCAGGTGTCGCTGTGGGAACTCGAACGCGCGGTGTCGGCCAGAGTGGTATCGCGCAGGGAGCCGGTGTCGATCGTCGCCTTATCGCCCTTGCCGGCGTCGGTGGCCGTCGCAACGGAGACCTCGGCGTCGTCTTCGCCGGCAGGCTCGGACGCCGTGTAGGCGGTAACGGCCCAGCTGGCGGCCTGAGAAATGAGGCTATGCCGGAGCCGGGCCGCGAGGACGGTCCAGTCCGGGGTATCGGTGACCGGGATGGTGGCGGGCGGGGTCGAGAAGTAGGTCGAGGGCTGCGTCATGGGAGAGCTCCGAAAAAAAAGGTGTGGCCGTCGGCCCGCCACCAAGGGGCGGGCCGAGGAAGGATCTGCGGGTGGGAAAGTGAACCGTCGGTCAGGCGGCGAGATCGAGCCAGTCCGGCTCGTCTGCGCGGCCGGGGATCGCATTGGCATGGCCCAGGCGCATGAGGGCCTCGTCGAGCGTGGCACGGGGATGCCGCCGGAGCGCCGGAATCTCTCCCGGCCCGATGACGTGGCGCGTCTGCCAGTCGGCGGTGAAGGCGACGATATTTTCGGTCAGAACGACCATGGCGAGCAGGTCGAAATCCTCGGGGAGATACGGTCCCTTGCCGGTCGAACCGCGGGCCGAACGCTGCTTTAGGTCGAAGACATACGCACCGTTCGCCGCCTGACTGTGTCGCGTCTTGACCTGAATCCGGATCGGTGTGCCGCCGGGCAGGATCCACACGCGGTCGTGCCGTTCGTATTCATCGGCGGGATAGACGCGCTCAGCGAGGCGCGTAAGCACGCTATCGACGAGGAATTCGGCGGCCCGGCCCAGCACCTTGGCGTGGCGACAGAGGTCGGTGACCGGTATGTCGGGGTAAGTCGCGAGGGCCAGACGGGCGTCGCGGGTCTCGGCGGGGCGGGTCGGCAGGGTGATGCCGGGAAGAAGAAGCTGCGTCATGCGCGCCTCCATCGTTCGGGAAGAGGGAAAGGGGCCTCAGGCCCCCTTGCGAGGTCCAGCGCGGCTCAGGCCGCGAGCCCGGGCGCGTTCGGGCGGTCATCGTCCGGCCCGGCGCCCTTTCCTCCGTAGTCTTCCATCGACATGAGCTGCGCGACGCTGTCGAGGAAGCTGCGCTGCAACGCGCGCACCCGGCGTTCCACGGGCGCATCCCCCCGAACGAGGAGCAGGTCGGCGCTCCCGGCCATGACACCGTGCATATGCTGGCGGTCGCCATCATCCTCCACCGAGACAAGCGCCTGGAGGGCCTGCGCAAGCAGACGCAGGGGCCTGTCGAGGTCGCGCTGCTCCGGCAGCGCGGTGACCTCTGCGAGCCGGGTGAGGAGATCTTCGCGGGCTGCCTCTGCCGCAGCCAGGTCCGAGGCGACCTCCGGGGCGAACACGTCGTCGCCCACAACGTCGCGCTGGATGCGACGCTCGGTAACCACACAGGCTTCGAGACAGCGCAGCGCACCATTGAAGGCGCGGCTCACCTCCGTATGCGCGGTGGCGTGCGGATGAGCCTCCCTGTCCTCTGCCGGACCCGCCTCCATCACCATCTGCGGCCCCGCTGCCGGCGGGGTGTCCTGCGGTCCTACGGGGCCATCGATATAGGCGCTGAGCGCATCGAGCGCGGCATCGAGGGCCGCATTATGAAAGGTGTGGCCCGGCACCGTGGCGGGCAACTGCCAGACCCAGCGCGCCACGGTCAGCGCAGACCGGATACCGGCCACCTCGACCGGATCACCGGACTGGACGACGGTCGCGACCAGCGCGGCGACCCGCTGGAGGGAGGCGGCCTGCAGCGTGGCGGGGTCCTGGGCGATCAGCGCCTCGCAGTGCCCGAGGACACGAGCCCGGGCCTCATCGACGGCGACCTGATAAGCGGAGAGGGCCGGGTCGAAGCCGCCATCGTCGCCAAGGTCGCGCTCGGCGGCGGTCAGCTCGACCAGCGCGCGGGTCATCGCGCGGGCGCCGACGAGGGCGGTGATGATCGAGTTGGAGGGAAGCGCGGAATTGAAACCGCTCGCGCAGCGGGTTACGTAGTTCTTAGCCATCGTAGGGTCTCCTGTGGACTCTTCGGCGGTCAGGGCGGGGGCAGAGGTGCGAACTCTGTTCTCGCCCGCTTATCGGGCGCCCGGTGACCTATATGTAATTTGGTGATACTATCCCCCTTGTTCAAGCCCTAATTTACAATTAATTACATCAATCAGGAAGTCACACACTAGGCGAACAGCGTCCGCTCTTCTCTCGTGGGCTCCCTGCGTATCATAATGTAAGATATTACAAAAGGATCGTCGCCATGCCGCGTCAGTCGTCCATAACGCCCGAAGCTGTCGCCGAGGCCGCCGAAAAACTCATCGCGCAAGGCCGCCCAGTGACGAATCAAGCCGTCCACGGCCTTTTGGGTGGAGGTTCCATGAGTACGATTTCGCCCTTGGTGCGAGCCTGGAAAGAAGATCAGAAGGAACGTCAGGCTCTCGCAGAGCGCTATGTGCCCGAACCCATCGAGCAGCTCGCGCAAGAACTGGCAGCCCGTATGTGGCGCGATGCGCAAGAAGAGGCTGGCGTTGCTACGGAGGCGCTGCGCAGAGAGCTTAAGAAGCTACGAGATAATTATTCCGAAAAAGAAGCTGATCTTGAAGAGAATCTCAGGCTCGCAAGGCAGCAGCATGAGGACGCAGAAACCGCACTGAATGATGTGCAGAATGAGCTCGATATGCTCCGGGCCGCCTATGAAGCTCTAACCTTAGAACATGCGCGCGCCACGGAAAAAATATCCGGATTAGAGCAAAGAGTTTCTGACCTCCGGGGTGTCCTCGAGAAGGCCGAAGCGCGCGCAGAGCGTGCTGAAGAAAGGTTGGCTTCCGTGGCCAAGGGAAACTGAGCGATCTACGGCTAATACGCCCTCATTCCGAGACTAGCCCCCGTAAGCTCATCTCGAACTCTCCAGGATCGCAGGCCAAATCAACCGTCTTGAAGCGCATTCGGTGTCCCTGGATTGTCGCCTCTTCATCGACTGCCCCCCCTGTCTGCGGATGCAGTAGCATCCCGACAGCGGTTAAGCTGGCGCTATCGTCTAGCCGTTCCTGGCTGCGCAGATAGGTGTAGAGCTGATACAGGTAGCCACTTTTCAGAATCCGGTCTCGATAGCTGGACGCTGTAAAGATGGCCGTGAATTTCGTATCAATCACAATACGGTGTCCCGTTGTGGCATGGTTCAACTCAATATCGGTCTGCATCCCGGGCAGGATTTCGGCGATTCCAGGGGATGCGGCCGTAACCGGCCATGACAGTCGTTTACCTTGAGTCACGCTCCAGCCCTGAGGCTGCAGTTCAAGGCGCAGGGCGTTCCCCACGGCCCGCTCGAAAAGGCGGCGGATCAGGTGGTCGGTGCTGTCAGGCAGGGCGCCTGATACCTCTCCGGGCTCCTCCATCGGGATAATGGTGTCAAACACCATCCGGGCCAGTGCCACCATGAAACGGTCGGTGGCCTCATTTCGACCAATCTGGTCACTGGCAAGTTCTGCCCAGGACGGGCGGGGGCCGACAACGCCCATGCGGGTAAAATCCCCGGCCAGTTGGCGGCAGCGATGCGCCACCAGATCATCCGCAACGCGTGTTGCGAGCTGTGCGAGGGCTGCCCTGACCAGCCGATTGCGGGGCGTGTCCATCGTGTGTTCTTCGAAGCGGCAGGCGATGCGACCACGGTCCATCAAACGGCGTGTCGTGGTTTCCAGCATATCGATGCGACCGCGCACCCGCGACAGGGTAGCCACCCGGGGGCGGTATCCACGCGAGAGGTTCCTGCGCAGTCGTTCCTCGACCACATGGGTCAAAAGCCGTGCCACCAGATCAGGAAGATCCCGGGCGGTTTCGACCTGATTATCAAACCGGCCTTTGAATTGCACCAGATCGGCTGCGTACAGAAAAAGCAGCCAGATATTGCGCAAGGGGATCGCTGTGGCCATTACAGCCCGGCACGCAAGGTGTGCACCGTATCACGGGCTCGATCCGGGGCATCAAACCAGTACTCCTGCAACAGTGGCTCGATCTCGGTATCGATGACCTCGACGAACCATGCCCGCGGGTCTGGAATGTCATCATCGCCGGGGGTGACATAGGAATGGCCCACCCGAAACTGCGGCCCTAGGGCCCGATCCTGTGCTATTGTGTCATTCAGCGCGGTCATGCGCTCACGCATCAGGGAGATCACGTCATCCGGGAAATCCCTATCACGACACCAGTCTTCCCAAGCCATGTTCAACATGGGGTCCAGCGTCACAAAGGCGAACCTGCGACGCAAGGCCAGATCGACCAGAGCAAGGGAGCGGTCCGCGATATTCATCGTGCCGATAATATGCAGGTTGTCGGGGATATGTACCTTTTCACCCGGGACTTTACGATAGGCCAGCTCCATCGCATCCGCTCGGCTGCGTTTGGTGTTTTCCAAAAGCGTCAGCATCTCGCCGAATACTTGAGCGGGGTTGCCACGGTTGATTTCCTCGATGATCAGTACATGAGGGACATCGGGGTGGGCACGTGCGGCTTCGACCACTTGCAGGAAAATCCCGTCGGTTAGGGTCAACCCATTGCTGGAGGGGCGATACCCCCGCACAAAATCCTCATACGATAGCGAGGGGTGAAACTGGACAGAGCGCAGCTGATCGGGCAAAGGAGACCTGCGGCCGATTAAAGCCTTGGCTAGTCGCTTGGCGAGCCAGGTTTTCCCCGTCCCGGGTGGCCCCTGCAGGATCAGGTTTTTCTTGGATGACAGGCGATCCACAAGCCCCGACAAGGTATCGCGCTCCATAAAGCCGCCCTCATTGATAATGTCATCCACCGTGTAGGGCACGATTTCTGGCCCGGGGGCGTTGTCATCTTCCGCAGCGTCCTCTGCCTCGCTTGCGCTCAGGGGATCGATCTCTGGGGCGAAACGTTCTGCCCAGTAGGAATGGCTGAGGAAATAGCCGTAGTCCTGATCTTCTCCGTCAAAGGTGAATGCCACAAGCCGCCTTGCCATGTCATCATCCTCCACACGGGCACGGGCAACGGTTGTACGATAAGTGTAAAAATACCAGTCCTTAAGCGGGTTAAGCTCTTGCCAGTCCACCTCGACTGTCTTGCCATCGCCACGGTTCGCAGTGATGGTCCCGATGGCCTTGATCCGCATGACACTCGCGGCACGGCCGTGGTTCTCAAAAGGAACATCGTTCTTGCGAGTGAACGAGGCTTTGATGGCAATCCGGTCCCCGGGCTTCATCTGCCGGACAAGCTTGGAGAATTTGTCGTCATAGCCGTTCTGCCAGACGCCTTCGTTCAAGAACCGGTCGGTCTGGTCCTCGCCTCCCCATGATGCCCCGACATACCAGTGGCTCACCCCCTCGGGTGCAAGATCATCCTTGGGCGCTTCTTGTTCATCCTCATCCCCAGAGAAATTGACCCGGGCCGTCCTGAAAATCTCGGCTGCCCATTCAGGGGAAAGTTCCGCCTTCCATCCCTGATCTGACAACCCCCAGACACCGCGGCTGGGCGCGGTTATGATGCCGGCTGAGTATAGATAAGACCGAGCAAAATGTACCCTGTTCTCGAACTTCGAGCCGCCATTCTTGTTGCTCAGCGCAAGAAAATCTTCTGGGATGTCATTCCGCTTGATCAACTCATCAAAGACCTGACGCGGGCGGGCTTGGCCGCCCAAATCCCGCATGATCTCGATCACGGGCGCAAAATAGCTGACAAACTGCGGGACGCCTTCAATTTTCTGATCATGTAAACCCATTCCGCCCACCCATATTTTTGACACCGGCTAAAATGTCAGCATTACCCCAGACTGCCAAGGGCTTGGCCGTCGATGAGGCTGCTACAGGCAAGGCAGCATAATGATAATCGTGACCCCGGTCACTGCAACTCACGTACTGGCGCAGATCACGCTTTCCTCCTACAAGCTTGCGTTCGCACGGCTCGTCGGAATGGGGATTTCTGCTTCTGAACACTCAGACGAACAGGTCCTTATACCACCATTTTTCAACATCATTTCAAACCTCTTTCCGTACCTCGGATCAGATGTGCCCCCGGGACAACAACTCCGGGGATGACTGGGGACAGCTCTGCTGGCCTGATGTTGTTCCGACGCGCGGGCTGGGCGTGCTTTCCACGCTGTCATTCGGGAGCAGTTCCGGCTATTCCTATGTGAAAGCATAAAAAACGGATCAACGGGGGGCAGCATGGCCATCAAGAAAAGCGACATTTACCGCTCCTTGTGGGAGAGCTGCGACCAGCTTCGGGGCGGCATGGATGCCTCGCTCTACAAGGATTACATCCTCACGCTGCTGTTCGTGAAATACGTCTCGGACCGGGCCGGTCAGCCGGATGCGCTGATCGAGGTGCCATCGGGTTCCTCCTTCAACGACATGAAAGCCCTGCGCGGGTCAAAGAACATCGGCGAGGAGATGGACACCATCATCGCGAGGATCGCCGAGGAAAACGACCTGTCGGGCGTGATCGACCGGGCCTTTTTCAACGACCCCGAGAAATTCGGGCGCGGTCAGAAGATGGTCAACACGCTGACCGCGCTGATCAACATCTTCAGCCGTGAGGAGCTGAATTTCTCAAAGAACCGCGCCGACGGCGACGACATCCTTGGCGATGCTTACGAATACCTGATGCGGAACTTCGCGACCGAGGCGGGTAAGTCGAAGGGCCAGTTCTATACCCCGGCCGAGGTCTCGCGTGTCGTGGCGGCCGTGGCAGGCGTGGACCGGGCCACCAGTCCACGTCAGACAGTCTATGACCCGACCTGCGGCTCGGGCTCGCTGCTCCTCAAGGCCGCCGAAACCGCCCGCGTGCCCATCACCATCTTCGGGCAAGAGATGGACATCGCCACCCGGGGTCTCGCCCGCATGAACATGATCATGCACAACCGCGAGACCGCCGAAATCGCCCAGGGCGACGTGATCGCCGAGCCGCATTTCCTGACCGATGCACACACCCTCCAGACCTTCGATTTTGTGGTCGCCAACCCGCCCTTCTCGGCCAAGGCCTGGGCCTCGGGCCTAACCGAGGAAACAAAATATGACCGCTTCGTGGATGGCGACCCACCCGCGAAAAACGGGGATTTCGCGTTCCTTCTGCACATCCTCGCCTCGATGAAGGCCACCGGGTCCGGCGCGGTGATCCTGCCGCACGGCGTCCTGTTCCGGGGGAATGCCGAGTCCCGCTTGCGCGAAAATATCCTGAAACGTGGGCTTATCAAGGGGATCATCGGCCTGCCGGCTAACCTGTTCTACGGCACTGGTATTCCTGCCTCGATCATCGTTCTCGACAAATCCGAAGCACAGGCGGACCGGCCCGTATTCATGATCGATGCCTCCAAGGGGTTCATCAAGGACGGGAACAAGAACCGCCTGCGCGCGCGTGACATCCACAAGATCATCGACGCCTTCACCCGCGCACAGGAAATCCCCGGCTATTCCCGGCTGGTCCCTTATACCGAGATCACCCGCAACGATTTCAACTTGAACATCCCCCGCTACATTGACGGCTCCGACCCTGAGGATCTGCAGGACATCACCGCCCACCTGCATGGCGGCGTGCCAGAGCGGGACATTGATGCGCTGGATGATTTCTGGGCCGTCATGCCGACTCTACGCGCCACGCTCTTCGGGCCGAACCCGCGGCCCGGGTATGCCGATCCGCTGGTTGCCCCCGATCAGGTGCGCAGCACCATCCGGAACCACCCGGATTTCGCCGCCTTTCGCGCGCAGATCACGAAAATCCTGAATGGCTGGATCGCCGCGAATACGCCAGCGCTGTCGGGTATCCAGCCGGGTGATCACCCCCGCGACCTGATCCACACGATCGCCGAGGATATGTTGACCCGGTTCGAACCGGCCCCGCTGGTGGATAAATACGAGGCCTATCAGCGCCTCATGTCCTACTGGTCGGATACCATGCAGGACGATGTGTTCATCATCTCGGGCGGCGGCTGGCTGGCCGCGCGGGATCTTCGCGAGGCCCGCAAGGAGGTCAAGGACGGTAAGACAAAGTGGGTGGAAGATGGCGACCTGACCTTGAACAAGATCCGGCTCGTAGCCGATGTGATCCCCCCTGCGCTTATCGTCGACCGCTTCTTTCCAGACCTCAAGGAGGCGCTGGACACCGCCACCGCCAAGGCCGAGGAACTGGGCCGGGAGATCGAGGAACTGGCCGAGGAACATGGGGCCGAGGGCGGGCTGCTGGCCGACGCGCTGACGGATACCGGCAAGCTGACCGCTGCATCAGTGAAGGCGCGCGGGAAATCCGGTGAGGCGGATGCCGAGGAACGGCCCCTGTTGAAACAGGCGGCCAAGCTGCTCGCGGCCGAGGCCGCGGCGAAGAAAGCCGCGAAAGAGGCCGAGGCGGAATTGACCGAGGCGGTACTCAAGACATACCCGGAACTAACCGGGGACGACATCCGCGACCTTGTGGTCCACGATAAGTGGCTGGCCGATATCACGGCGGCCATCGGGGCCGAGGTCGAGGCCCGGACGGAAACCCTGACCGCCCGCGTGCGGGTGCTGACCGAACGCTACGGCCAGACCTTGCCGCAGATCATGGAGGATCTGGCCGAGTTGGAGGCGCGGGTGGCCGGGCATGTCGCAGCGATGGGGGTGGCCGTATGAATGACGTAATACCCGATGACTGGGAACTCGTTAATCTCGGAACTCTCGGGAGTTTCGCCAAAGGCGCGGGCATTCGCAAAGATGAAGCCCTGAGTGGTGAAATTCCAGCGGTTCGATACGGCGAATTATATACTGACCACCCCGAAATTTTGCGGGCGCACCGATCTTTCATTTCTCTAGAAATTAGTAAATCCGCTCGCCAGATTAAATGTGGAGATATCCTTTTTGCCGGGTCAGGGGAAACGAAAGAGGAAATAGGTAAATGCACCGGTTTCTTGGGGGACTATGAGGCATTTGCCGGAGGCGATATTATCGTTTTCCGCCCTAATGGACCGGACCCACGTTTTCTCGCCTACATGCTCAACTCTGCCTCTATTGCAAAACAAAAGGCTCAGCGGGCACAAGGCGATGCAGTCGTACATATTTACCCTGACGCTCTCAGCAGGTTATCCCTTCCTCTTCCGCCCTTCCACGAACAACAGGCCATTGCCGCCGCGTTGTCGGATGCGGATGGGGTTGTCGCGGGGTTGGAGCGGGTGATCGCGAAGAAGCGCCTGATCAAACAGGGGGCGATGCAAGACCTCCTCACCGCCCGCCGCCGCCTCCCGGGGTTCACGGGCGAGTGGGAGGTTAAGTTCTTCGGCCAGATTGCAAAGATCAGGAACGCCAAAGTTCAGACTTTCGGCAATCCCGTCGCCCAGAACTGCATCGAATTGGAGCAGGTAGAACATGAGACCGGGCGCATCCTATTTTGGGCGGACGCGACCACCCGGACGACAGTCAAATACGCATTCGAGATGGGCGATGTTCTCTTCGGGCGTCTGCGGCCCTATTTGCGCAAGTTCCATCGCGCAAACAAAGAAGGCGTATGTTCAACGGAAATCTGGCCGTTGATGAGCCAGGGGATTGATAGCGGTTTCCTCTATCAGGTTGTTCAATCTGATGGCTTCATAGCTGCCGCTTGTGAGGCATACGGCACCCACATGCCACGCGCGGACTGGGGTAAAATCGCAACCTATCAGATTCAGGTTCCGGTTGACTTAAGGAAAGTCTGAAAAACCTCGTGCTCTGAGCGGGTTGCGGTAGACTGAGCGGGACCTTGAAGGATGCCCGCCGATGCCCAAACAGCCCGCCTTTCCTGCGCTACGCCAGTCAATGAAGAAGAAACAGACGCGGCGTGAGAAGTTCCTCGCCGAGATGGAGGCAGTGGTGCCGTGGTTACGCCTTCTCGCACTTGTCGAGCCGCACTATCCGAAGGCTGGGCCGAAGGGCGGTCGGCCTCCGATGCCGATGGAGACGATGCTGCGGGTCTATTTCCTGCAAAGCTGGTACGCGCTGAGCGATCCGATGGCTGAGGAGATGCTCTACGATAGCGAGGCGATGCGGCGGTTTGCCGGGATCGAGCTTGGCGATGACCGCATTCCCGACGAAACGACGATCCTCAACTTCCGGCACCTGCTGGAGAAGCATCAGCTGACCGAGAAGCTGTTTGCCGAGGTGAACGCCTACCTTGCTGACAAGGGCATCACGCTGCGCTCGGGCACGTTGGTTGATGCGACGATTATCGATGCGCCGTCGTCGACGAAGAACAAGTCCAAGGCCCGTGACCCCGAGATGTCGTCAACAAAAAAGGGCAATGACTGGTATTTCGGGATGAAAGCCCATGTGGGCGTGGATGCTGACAGCGGCATCGTCCACAGCCTGGAGACGACCACAGCCAAGACCCATGACAGCCAGGTTTGGGACGAGCTTCTGCACGGCAAGGAAACATCCGTCTGGGCAGACAAGGGGTATGTCCACGCCGGTCGGGAGGCCGCCTTCACGAAAGACGGCGACGCCTTCTGGGGTGTGATGCGCAAGGCCCCCAAGGGCGGTGAGCTGGATGAGCTAGACGAGCAGATCAACCGGATCATCGCGAAGGTGCGCGCCAAGGTTGAGCATCCGTTCCGGATCCTCAAGCGCCAGTTCGGCCATGTCAAAGCCCGCTACCGGGGTCTGGCGAAGAACCGGGCGCATCTGTTTACGCTGTTTGCCCTCGGCAACCTGTTCCTGATGCGCAGGAGGCTCGCGGCATGAGGCGGAGTCCGTCCAAAATCGGCCAAACCGCCGCTCAGGCGGCCAATACGGGGCGAAAATCGCTGGAAATGACGCCTCAACCGCCCCAAACTGCCCTCAAGCGGCAACATCGGCGCAGCCGAAGACGTTGTTCAGACGTTCCTTAAAGGAACAGGAAGCCATCGGCGATGTTCTGGCTGACATGGAAACCGAAATCCAGAGCCTCGAGTCTCGCCTGACAAAGGCGCGGGCAGTCAAAGAGGGGATGATGCAAAACCTTTTGACAGGGCGGGTCCGGCTCGTCTGATTAGTATGACATTACTTTAAGGGATATTCACACATGACCATCGGCCAGCCGGAGCGCGCGACGCAAAACCGCATGATCGCCCAGATGTGCGGCGACACCTCGGGTGCCCCGGGCGGCCTCGGTTGGCGGTATCTGGGCGACTGGCACCAGCGTCCCGGCAACGCAAATATCGAACCGGACCTGCTCCGCCCCTGGCTAACCGCGCGCGGGTATGACCCGGAGGTCATCACGAAGGCGATCGCCGAGTTGCAGCGCGCGGCCCGGATGGACGGTCTGAAGCTCTTCGAAGCGAACCGGGTCACATTCGACATGCTGCGCTACGGCGTTCAGGTCACCCCTGGCCCCGGCGAGGCCCCGGTCACCGTGCGCTTTATCGACTGGGATAATCCGGCTTCCAACGATCTGGGCGTGGCCGTAGAGGTGGCGATCACCGCGAAGAACCCGAAGGCCTACAACAAACGTCCCGATCTTGTCCTGTATGTAAACGGCATCGCCCTGGGCGTGGTGGAGTTGAAGAAATCCACTGTCGAGGTCGGCGAGGGTATCCGCCAGACGCTGGACAACCAACGGGCCGAATTCATCCGGCATTTCTTCACAACCGTCCAGATCACCTTTGCAGGCAACGACATGCAGGGCCTGCGCTACGCCGCGATCCAGACCCCGCAGCCCTACTGGCTGGCGTGGAAGGAAGACAGCGAGATCATCATGCCGCTGGAACGGGACGTGTCGCAGATGCTGACCCCGGACCGGTTCCTGGAGCTGATCAACGATTTCATCCTGTTTGACGCCGGGATCAAGAAGGTCACGCGCCCGAACCAGTATTTCGCCGTGAAGGCCGCACAGGAGGCCGTTCGGGCCCGCAAGTCGGGGATCATCTGGCAGACCCAGGGGTCCGGGAAAAGCCTGATCATGGTGATGCTGGCCCGCTGGATCCGCGAGACTCTGCCCGATGCCCGTATTCTGGTGGTGACGGACCGGAAGGAGTTGGACGAGCAGATCGAAACCGTCTTCGGCAACACCGGCGACAAGGTCCGCCGCGCGAAATCCGGTGCCGACCTGCTAGCGGCACTGGCCGACCCGAAAGAGCGGGTGGTCTCCTCCCTCGTACATAAGTTCGGGCGGCGCGAAGAGGATGAACTGGGGGAGATGATCGCCAACATACAGCGCGGTCAGATCGGCGCGCCGGTCGGCTCGTTCTTCGTGTTTATCGACGAGGCGCACCGGACCCAGTCGGGCAAGCTGGCCCGGGCCATGCGGATGATCCTTCCGGATGCGGTGTTCTACGGTTTTACTGGAACGCCCCTGCTCAAGTCGGACAAGCAGACGTCTCTTGAGGTATTCGGCCCCTATATCGGTACGCCTTATCGTTTCAACGAGGCGGTCGAGGACGGGGTGGTTCTGGACCTGCGTTATGAGGCGCGCGATATCGACCAGCGCGTAGCGTCGCCCGCGAAGATTGACGAGTGGTTCGAGGCTAAGACAAAGGGGCTGACCCCTGTCGCCAAGGCGACCCTGAAACAGCGCTGGGGTACGCTGCAGCGGGTCCTGTCCTCGAAGGACCGGCTGGAACAGATCGCCAGCGACATCATCATGGACATGGAGCTTAAGCCGCGCCTGAAGTCTGGCCGCGGCAACGCCATGCTGGTCGCGGGCTCGATCCCGGAGGCCTGTCGGTTGTTCGAGATATTCCGGAACTCCGGCTCGGACCTCGCTGGGAAATGCGCGATCGTCACTTCCTATACCCGGAACGCTTCGGAACTGACCGGCGAAGAGGCCGGGATGGGCGAGACGGAAAAACAATACGTATATCGTGTCTATGACCGGCTGATGACGGACCTTGCGACAGACGAGGAGGCCTACGAGACCGAGGCCCTGCGGAAGTTCCGTAAGGAACCGGCCCGGATGAAGCTGCTGATCGTGGTCAGCCGCCTTCTTACCGGCTTTGATGCCCCCACGGCGACATACATCTATATCGACAAACAGATGCGCGATCATGGGCTGTTCCAGGCGATCTGCCGGGTGAACCGGCTGGATGGGGACGACAAAGATTTCGGGTATGTGATCGACTACAAGGACCTGTTCAAGAACATCGAGACAGCGGTCGATGATTACACCTCAGGCGCGTTCGACGCGTTCGATGCCGGCGATGTGGACGGGTTGATTTCTTCGCGGGCCGAGAAGGCTGGCGTCGATCTGACCACAGCGCGCGACGCATGGTTCGGCCTGCTGGACCCGGTTGAACAGCCGAAAGGGGATGCCGAGGTCCTCGCATATTTTTCAAGCCCGGGCGGCTGGGAGGTTGATCCTGAGGCGGATGAGAAAGCCCGCCGCCGCCAGGCGCTCTATAAGCTGGCTGGAGCCTATGCCCGGGCCTTTGCTTCGGTTGCGGAAGACCCGGCGGCATCCGGGGTGAACGACCTTCAGATCGCCCAGTACCGGGGGGAAGTTGATCGCGCGCTTGCGCTCCGGGACGCTGTGCGCCTTCACAGTGAAGACGGGGTCGACATGAAACAATTCGAGCCCGCCATGCGGCATCTGATCGACACCTATATAAAGGCGGACGGGTCCGACGTGATCTCGCATCTCGACGATATCAGCCTGATCGACCTGGTCGCCAGCAAGGGGGCGTCCGTAGAGGAAGAGCTACCCCCCTCCTTGAAGGCGAAGCGGGAGAACGTCGCCGAGGCGATCGAGAACAACGTCCGCAAGCTCATCATCGATGAAACGCCGGTGAACCCGAAATTCTATGAACGCATGTCAGAACTGTTGACGGACCTCGTCAAAAAACGGAAGGACGACGCGCTCGCCTACGCGGAATATCTGGAAAGGATCGCGGACCTGGTCCGGTCGGTCAAAGCTGGTCACGGCAGTGATTATCCGCCGTGCATGGACACGGCGGGGCGCAAAGCCTTGTACGACAACCTCGGACAGGACGAAGCGCGGACACAATCGGTCGACCAGGCGATCCGTGAAACAGCCCAGACCGGGTGGCGTGGAAACAAGATGAAAGAGCGGATGCTCCGGCGCAAGCTGTCGGAGGTTCTTGAAGACGAAGAAGCCGTCGAACAGATTATCGAGATTATCCGGTCCCATCATGAATACTGAGCAGATCGAGGTCGCGGGTCTGTCGGTTGAACTGGTCCGGAAGCCGATCAAGAACCTGCATATCGGCGTCTATCCTCCCGCCGGACGGGTCCGGGTCGCGGCCCCTCCGGCGATCAGCGAAGACGCGATCCGGGTGGCGATTGTCACTCGGCTGGGCTGGATAAAGAACAAGCAGCGTCAGTTCGCAGACCAGGCTCGGGAACCGGAGCGGCTCTACGTATCGGGCGAGACACATTACTATTTCGGGCGTCCGTTGCGACTGGGTGTCAGGCAGGCTCAGGTCCGTGCCGGGCAGATCAGTGTCGACAGCGCCGACCGGATCACCATGGTGGTCCCCCATGACGCCAGCCGGTCAGATAAAGCTCGGTGGATGTCCGCATGGTATCGTAGAGAACTCCGGGACAAAGCCGCTCCCAGGGTTTCAAAATGGGCCGACCGTCTTAGCGTGGCGGAACCCGCGTGGGGCATCCGCGCGATGCACACGAAATGGGGATCGTGCAATTCGGATACTCGGCGCCTCTGGATCAACCTTGATCTGGTCAAAAAGCCGCTGGTCTGCCTCGATTACGTGATCCTCCATGAAATGGCGCATTTCGTGTCGCGAAGGCATGACGACGTTTTCGTGGCCGTGCTCGACCGACATATGCCGGGCTGGCGGCAAATCCGCGCTGACTTGAACAAGCTTCCCCTGAGCGCGCCGGTTGGTTCGCAACTGACGCGTGATCGTGGTTCAGAAATTTAAGGGTGACCCGATGCGACCGGTGCGCCTTACAGACTGGAGGCCCCCGACCTTGTGGACGCATCCATCGCGCATAAAATGTGGTGAATACAGCGAACGGCCCCACGCTCAGGCATGCCCGATCTGATAGGGTCCCCGGCTGTTCGGTGGGAGGCGCGAACCTTATGGTTTTCCCTGGTACGACCACGGGTATTCCGGACCGGACCCATCCGACGCTCTTCACCCACTTCAGGGATATCGGATCAGCCATCCGATCAAGGGGCTCGTCTGCCGCTGCCAGCACCATGTTTACGACATCCATGGCCCGGATATCATCGAGCAAGCCCGATCCACTCGACTCTTGCTTGAGATCCACGTCGTTCGTATGCCTCCCCACCCGCTCGCCGAGCCAGTCGGCAACCTTGATGTCGGCGAACAGGTTACAATCCTCCTGTCGACCCTCCTGTGTCAGGGAGCCCGGAAGAGATGTTTTGGTACTGCCAGTGGTCATCGCGTTCTCCGTTTCTTCTACGAAGATCGCCGGAACCCATGAAAAACCGAAGGGTCAAGTCGGGAGACCGTGCTTCCTGGTGGGGCGGTCCCTTTTGCTCGTACGCGCGTGCGCGCATACGAGAACCTATAGGGTTTGGGCCCAAACTCTCTATGAACGACCGTCCATGCAGAAACGCATCCGGATTTTTTTATGGGGACAAACCCCCTATTTACCGTCCCTTCGACTTCGGATCGGAGCACCTTCGGCATATACTAGACAATGACGAGAGCAGCCCGTGGTTGATGGTTTTGACCCGGCGTCTCAGCACTTAATGGAAGGGACCGGTAAGGGTGACGATCGAACTGACACCACTCAGCGGGCGCGGCGGAAAACGCGAAATAAAATTTCGAGTCCATGACGAAGAATTCCCCGGGATGGAGCGCAAAGCGCATCAACATGGATTTCGCAGTGTGAACGCCCTCGCGGCTCACGCGCTTCGTCAATATGGAACGCATGGCATCAGTATGGTGGCCGCTCAAATGGGCGAAGCTGCGGAAGTCCTGCATGACATCCGCGCGGCAGCGCACGCAGAAAACTCACCGATCTCCCCTGATCAAGTGAAGGTCATGGTTCGGACCTGGGAAGGTCTGTGCGACAGGCTGATCGCGGAATTGAGGAAAAAAAGGTAATGCGTCCGCATTTCACATCGCATCACTCGGCCGTCGAACTGGCGCGATATGATCTGCGGAAAGGCAGTGAGGTACTCGGCGGGACCGTGATCGCGCGGTCCGCATCAAAGTTGCGCGATCATTTCGAACAGTTCGGTGCTTGCGGTTTTGTTCATATCACGCTGTCAGCGCCGGAGGGGGTTTGGCTTGATCGAGAGACGTGGCTGGCCTCGATGCGCTTCGTGATGAAACGCCACCAGTTTCCCGTTGAACTGACCCCTTGGGTCATGGCGCGCCATACCGACACCCCCGGTGACCACGTCCACTGTTTTGCGGCACGCGAGACCTTCGAGTTTCGGGAAATCAGGCCGATCCGGTCAAAAGCGCATACAGCGGAAACTCACCAGCTGCTGGCCGAGCGTCTGGGCTTGCCGATACCTGACTATTTCTCACCGGCCGCACCACCTCGTCTTTACGGCAGTGTCCCCTTGAGACGGCTGAACCGGGACACCGAATATCGCCGTTTGGCGGATGACCTCAATGCGGGCCTTTCGAAATGGCCGGAAAACCTGGACGCCTTGAACGATGCGCTGTCAGCCCTGGCGAGCCCTTATCAGATAAGTGAAGACATCAACTCGTATGGCCACCCGAGCCTCGTCTGCGTGAGTCCAACGCGCCGGCTTCGACCGAGCGCGTTGGGTGACGCCTTCTTTCCCGTAAACCTGAAGAAAAGGATCGACTGGGCAGCACAGCTCACGCGATCGCGGCTCAACTTAGACATGGCTATCCTCTTGAGAACGCCTGAAATTCTTAGGGCCCTAGACCACGCCGAACATGAAAAATCAGACCACAGACATTCTTTGAGAGGAAACCCGCCCGATGCCGCCGAAGACCGAAAAAACGGTGCACCAGATCCCGGACGAGATGGAAAAATTAACCGCCAGGTTGAAAATGATCAGGGGGGACGTGCTGATCTTGCATCCCCTCTTAGACCTGCTGGAGGACCCGGACGGCTCAGGCCCGGGCGGGACGGCAGCGGTTCGTCTGATCAAGATGATCGCGGACATGAAAACCAGGCAGGAAGCGATCGAGGCCGAGGTGGCGGACGTCAAAGAGGCGGTGCTGATGATCAAGGAAAAATCCGACACCATGGCCGAAATACTGGATCGCCTGGACACAGTACTCAACAGCGAGGTGGATTAACGCTACTCGGCTGGGTTGCGCGCGTGTTGAAAATCGCGGGTCGGGTCACTCCGGGGTTCAGACATAGCCTCGATATTTTTGCCCGAAGTATGCGGTTGAAGTTCAGGGATAAGAGCGCGGTTGACGTGATGCCGGGCAGCGTGACCCTGCGTGAGGCAGGTGATTCGCTTTCGAAAGACGCGCGCCTTTTCACATCAGCTTTTGCGTCGGATTTTGAACGCCATGATGTGCTGGAGAACATTCTTGATCCTAATCTACCGTTGACACCGGCGATGACGCTCTGTGGAACTGCTCAATCAAAGGGACATCACTCGAAGAAGAAAAGGCCTCGGGTTCAGTTGATGTGTCTGGGGCTCAATCTCGATCCCGTCAGTGAGTTGGTGGAACTTTTTCATGGGGCGATCGAAGGGGTGCACATCAAGGGACCCGTTCTTCAAATAACGGACGGCTTCGCGCTGTTTGGAAAAAATCAGCCGCGAGTTCTTGTACTCGGCTTACGCGCGCAGGAGCGCTTGCAAGCACAGGACCTGAAGCTGACGTCCATCTTGACCGATGTGATCACGACATGCCCCGACATGACCTGTGTGCTGCCCGATGGAACTATCACGATAGCCAGAGAGTTGTCCCGGATTGCATCGACCATCGCACAAAAATCGGGGCAATGCGCCCCAGAAAGCTTATCAGGGGACGAAACGAATAACGAAGGAATTCTAGCCAACAAGAACACCCCCTCCGACGATCAGGAACCTGGCTTCTGAGCATGGAACAACTGGATTGCAATTCACGTATCGTTCGAGGAGCCGCACCTCGAGCAAAAAAACCATGACATTCAGCGGGCATCCGTTTTGCACTGTTTCCTTGGTCGAATGTCCTCGAGCGCTGCATAGAATGCCGGCAACACCAACAGAATGAGAACCGTCGCTGCCAACAGCCCAAACACGACCGAAATCACAAGCGGCTTGAGGGTCTGTGCTTGGGTCGAGGATTCCAGAAGCAGAGGTGCCATGCCCATGATGGTGGTCGAGACCGAGACGAAGATCGGGCGGAACCGCGACCGCACAGCCTCTCCCGCAGCCATCGCGGCCGACAATCCATCGACGCGGCGGGCGTTTATGACGCCAACCAGCAGGATCGCATTGTTGACCACGATTCCGGCAAGCGAGGCCGCGCCCACCAGCGACGGCATGGAGATGTTGTAGCCCATCAGGACATGACCCCAGATCACCCCGAGAAACGCGAGCGGGATGGTGATCATTACGATCAGCGGTTCAACATAGCTGCGGAACTGGAAGCTGAGCACCAGGTAGATGCCCACCAGCCCAATCAGGAAACCGCGTAGGATCGAGGCAACGGTTTCCGCCGAATTCGCTGCTTGTCCGCCAATATCAAAGTTGAGGCCGGGAGTGGCGGTGACAAGGTCAGGAAGGAAACCCTCAGCCAGCCGGGCCGTGATCGCGTCGGCATTGCCGATCTGGCCCTCGACATCGGCTGAAACGGTCAGTGTCCGCGATCCGTTTCGGCGCGAGATGCTACCCCAGCCGCGTGCCTCGGTAATCGTAGTAACGCTGGATAACGGCACGGTGCCGCCACCCGGCAGGGCGATTTCGAAAGTATTCAGGTCATCGCGGACAGCGCGGTCGCTGGCCGTCAGCCGTATCTCCAGATCCCAGGCCAGATCGCCGCGCCGGATTTCCGCAAGCTGCGTGCCGAGAAAGGCGGCGCGGATCTGGCCGGCCACGTCCGTGGCGGTCAGCCCGAGAGCTTCGGCGCCTTGCGACAGGCTCAACCGCAACTCCGGTGCGCCGGTGCGCAGGTCGAGGATCGCGTTACGCACACCGGCATACGATTCGAGTTCCGCCAGCGTGGCGCGCCCCGCCGCCTCCAACGTGGAAAGGTCGGGGTGGGTCAGGCGCAATTCTACCGCGATGCCTTGCGGGCCGATCCCCGGCTCGGTCAGGATCAGCGAAGAAACACCGGGCAGAATGCCGATTTCTTCGCGCCAGAGCGTGACGATTTCATCAAGCGTGCTGGCGCGTATCTCGGCCCCAAGCAAATCGATGGCAACGGTGGCGACATGGGCACCGCTTTCGCCAGCCGAAAGGTTTCTCCCGAGCCGCGTGATGCGGCGGATCACCAATGGTTGCGCCTGCGGCTGCTCCGGCGTCAAGCGCGCGTTCACGCGGTTTAGCGCCGCCTCAACCTGAGCGACGGCCTCGGTCGTGCGCACAAGCGGTGTGCCTGCGGGCAGCATCAGTCGGGCCTCCAGCACGTCGCCATCGATCTCGGGCATCGCCTCGCGCTTCACGACACCGCCGCCCAAGGCACCAACGGTCAGGATCAAGGCCCCGATGGCCAGCCCGACAACAAGCCAGCGCGCCTTGATCGCGGCATCAGCCATGCGGCCCACGCCACGCTCACGAAGAGCATCGAAACCCGCGTCGAACCGGATGCGAAAACGGGACGCGGCGATGTCCTTCATTCCGCCTTTCAGGTGATGCGGCAGGATGAAAAAGGCCTCGATCAGCGACGCGGCGAGCGCGGCCAGCAAGACGATCGGAAGGACCTCGAGCACCGCGCCTAGTTCCCCCGAAAGGAAGGCTAAAGGCAGGAACACCGCTAGCGTTGTCAGGAAGGATGAGATCACGCCGGGCGCCACGGCTGCCACGCCCGCCGCGACGGTTTCGACCGTTGCGCTCTTGGCGGCATGCACTGCGATGGAATCCGCGATCACGATGGAATCGTCCATCACGATCCCGATCGCCATCAGCAGGGCCACGAGCGTCATCATGTTCAGGCTCAGCCCGGTCAGCCCCATCCAAACAAAGGCTCCCGCAAAGGCCACGGGCAGGCCCATCGCGGCCCATATCGCGAACCCGGGTTGGAAGAAGAGGCTCATGACCGCGACGACCAGCACAAGCCCGATCACCCCGTTCTGAACGAGCATCACCAGCCGGTCGCGGATGATGGATGTCACGTCCTGAACCACCTCGACGGTGATCGTGTCCGGCAGGCGTTCGCTCTCCTCGGCCACCAGCGCGGCGACCCCGTCAAGCACGCGCAGCGCATCGGCATTGAGCGACTTGGCCACGTCGATCAATATGGCTGGCGCGCCGTCGACAAAGGCGCGGTCCTGCGGCGGCTCGAAGCGTTCCTCGATCACCGCCACGTCCCCAAGCGTCAATGTCGCGCCATTCGGCAAGACCAGAACCGGAATCGTGGCTAGCGCCGTGGCCGTGTCGCGTTCGGCGGTGAAGCGCAAGGTCAGGTCCGCGCCCGGCCCTTCGAGCGTACCGGCGGGCAGGTCGATGTTCTGTGCGGCGATGGCGGCTGCCAGTGAGGCAGGTGTCAAGCCGTGGCTGTCGAGCAGGGCGTTCGAAGAGGTGATGGAGATTGTTCGGGTTCCGAGCCCCCCGCGCGTTACGCGGGCGACACCGGCCAAGGCGGTCAGTCGGTCCGACAGGCCGTCAGCATAAAGGTCAAGTTCGCCCAGCGGCAGATCGCCCGAGATGGCGACCGATGTGACCGGATCGGAGCGGTGCAGTTCGCGTACCACCGCGGGATCGGCACGGTTAGGGAAGGTGTCGATGGCCGACACCTCGGTGCGCAGCGAATTGACGAAGCGCAGCGCATCGTTACCGGGCGCCATGGTTGCCACGGCGCGGGCGCGGCCGCTCTGCGCGGTGCAGGAAAAGGTTTCCAGCCCCTCGACACCCTGCACGCCGTCCCAGAGCGGCGCGCAGATCGCGGCCTCCACATCCTCGGCAGCAGCGCCCCGGTAGGGCACGGTGACCTCGGCCTCGACGGCGCGGAAATCGGGGAAGGTTTCGCGCAACAGGCCCGGCGCGGCAAAGATGCCCGCTGCAAGGAACAACAGAAGCAGCAGGTTGCCCGCCGTCGGGTGGCCGGTGAACCAGCGTATCACGGCTGGACCTCGACCGGGGTCAGGGCCATGCCGGGAATGGCCGGCGCGATGTCGTCGATCACCACGCGGTCGCCCGGCGACAGGCCAGCGGCGATAACGACGCGGCCATCCTGCGCAAAGGCGGCGGTGACGGGGCGCAATTCCAGCAAGTCATCGGGGCCAAGGATACGCACCATGTCGCCATGCAACGCCGCCTCGGGGATAGGGATGAGGCCTGTCATGGAAGCGCCCGAAAAGGGAAGCTGTACCTGCATGTTGGGCACCAGCGGCAGGCGGCGGGGCGGATCCGCGCCCTCATAGGGGTCGTCAACCCTGACCACGACCGGCACGGTGCGCGCACGGGCATCCAGCACGCCCTCGATCCCGACAACACGGGCGCTCCAGATCTGCCTCGGGTCCGCCATAGGGCTGAGCGTCACCTCGATCTGCGTGGCGGGCATGTCGCGCATCATGTCGCCAAGGGTGATGCCCTCCGGTGTATCTCCCAATAGCCGTCGAAAGCTGTCTACCGGCAAATGCGCCACGACCTCGGCCGCCGCGATCCCGTCAGCACGGATCACCACCTGACCTGGGGCGACGGTCTGAAACAGCTCAGCATTCACCTCGGTCACCCGCAGGTCGAACGGCGTCGTCAGGGTCGTGCGGTCGAGCGAGCGGCGCGCCCGGTCTATGGCGGCCTCGCTGCGTGCGACCTGCGCCGCGATCCGCGCTTGGCGAGACGGGATCAGGGCGAGCGTGTTCTCCAGTTCCGCCACCGTGCGGCGGGCCAGAAGGGTCGCGCGCTCGGCCTCGTCGGCGCGCGATTGTGGGACGGTGCCCTGTTCGGCCAAGGTCCGCGTGCGCGTCAGATCGGCCTCGGCCAACGCCAATCGCGCGCGTTCCAGATCGAGGATGCGGCCCGTATTGGCCGCCTCGGCGGTCAGTTGCGCGCTTTCGGCAGCGAGTGCAGCAAGATCGGCCTGCGACTGCGCCAGCGCCAGTTCGTAATCGGTCGGGTCGATCTGCAGCACCTCGATTCCCGCCGGGATCAGGCGACCTGGCTCCAGGTCGGGATGGCTCCAGATCACCTCGCCCTGCACCTCGGCCACGGCGACCCAGGTCTCGGCTGCGCGCAGGTTTCCCCAGGCAGTGGCGGACGGACGGATGTCTTCCGCCGCAACCGTCATGACCCGGACAGGCAGCGCGGATGCGCCGCCCTCGACCTGCGCGGGTCCGGGGGCGGAGGCGATCATCCAGACCGCCGCGGCGATGCCGAGCGCGATGGGTGGCAGCGCCAGGAGCGGGACGAGGCGCATGGGTTCAGCCCTGCGCCCGGCGCATCCGCGCCAGCGTGCCGTCGCGCAGGATGAACTGGTGGTAGAGCGCGCCAATCACATGCAGCGCAATCAGCGTCAGCAGGACAATCTTCAACACATTGTGCCCCTGCGCCGCGGCCTCGACCCCGCCGAACCACGCGACAGACCCGCTGAGTGGCATCAGGATCATCAGCGTGTACAGGCCGACATGGGTAAGCTTCGCGAAAATGCCTTGCACCTTGCTGGCCTCGATCGCCGGGGGCACCCCACGCCGGGCGCGCAGGGTCAGCCGCCACAGCGCGAAGATCATCACCAGCGCGCCGCCCGCAACATGGGCCAGCACGAGCGGGTCGAACCCCGCCTCCAGCCCATCGGTGATGCGGTCCCATGCGGCCGACATCGCGTCCTTGAAAAGGTATTGCTGCGCGATCAGTGCGAAGACGAGCCAATGCAGCGTGATCTGAAGGCGGGAATAGCCGGTGGGGGCGGTTTTGGCGGGCATGGCGAGGATCCTTTCGGTCAGGGTGCGCGACTCGGGATAGAGGTTGCGGTTGTCAACAGTATATGTTAGTGAGTTATAACTAACAAGGGGTGACGCATGTCGGGTCGTCAAAGTGCTGAAGAGAGAAAGGCGCAAATCGTGGCCGAGGTTCTGCGACTGGCCGATGAGATCGGACCCGACCGGCTGAGCACCACAGATGTCGCGCGTGCAATCGGCCTCAGTCAGCCTGCGATCTTCAGGCATTTCCCCACCAAGGGTGCGCTCTGGCTGGCGGTGGCCGACGATATCGCTGACCGGTTGCAGAGTTGCTGGGCTGCGGCCGAGGCGGGGGCCACCGGGCCGCAGGCGCGCCTGAAAGCGCTGGTCGGTGCGCAACTGACGGCCATTGCTGAAACGCCTGCCCTGCCGTCGATCCTGTTCTCGCGCGAGTTGCAGGTGGACAATCAAGCCCTGCGCGACGTGTTCCGGGGGCTTCTGGGCGCTTTTCAGGGCCGCCTTGTTGCCGTGATCCGTGATCTTCAGGCTGCGGGCAATCTGAAGCGCGACGTCAGCCCGGAGGATGTCGCCATCCTGCTGACGTCTCTGGTGCAGGGTGTCGCCATCCGCTGGACGCTCGGCGCCCGGGGCTTTGCGCTCGTTCCTGAGGGGATGCGTCTTTATGAGGTGCAAATGGGAGTATTTCGACAGACGTAGGGCGATCTCGATACCTAGGGTCAGGTTCCACAACCAATAGATTACGACGGCCGCGAGAACGATCGATGAGAGGAACACCTTTGGACATCGCTCATAGTGGGTCGCGGCGCGCCTCCAATCCTAGATCCTGCCAAACATGATCTCATTCCGGTTCCGCCGCTTATAGCGTCGCTTATCGTATTTGACAGGCGTCTTCCGCTGCTTTCGACCGGGGATGCAGGCGCGTATGCCCTTGTCCTGCAATGCTTCTCGGAACCAGTCGGCGTCAAACCCGCGATCCCCAAGCAACGATTTGACGCTTGGCAAGCCGCTGAGCAGGGCCCGTGCGCCGATATAGTAGCTCACCTGCCCCGCGGTGACGAACAGGTCGATCGGTCATCACTGACTGTCGCAGATGGCGTGAAGTTTGGTATTCATGCCGCCTTTAGGTCGTCCGATCAGGCGACCGCGCCCCCTTTTTTTCGCGGCCATGCTGAGCGACCGAAATCAGTGCATCCTGACCCTAACCCGCGGAACCGCAGGATGACGTAAATGGTCCAAGCTTCTGAAGCGTCACGGCGACCATCTACCAGACTATAAATCGGCTGGGTTCGCTCTCCCGTTCCACCTACCGTGGTAATGACAGAACGCCGCTCAGCGACGGCAGGCGATCGATCGCGGCTTTGAGAGCGGGAACGGGAGACTGGTCTCCATATACCGATTCATGCACGTCCTGACCTTCGTGACCCATGATGTCGCGGGCGACTTTAGCGGGGACCTCTGTGTCGAGATCCAGGACGTGCTGGACGTAATGGCGGGCGCTCTGAAGTGACAGACCTCGGCCTGCATCCCCCCAGGTTTCCTTGACAAATTTTTCGACCTTTCGGCCGACTTTGCGGCCCATGATGTTGGAGGCCGGCTCCTTAAGGTCAGGGAAAAGGCGAACATAACCAGCTTTCCGGGCATCGCGAACAAGCTCCATTAGACCCAGGTGGATCAGGTCATCGTGAAGCGGAACTTTTCGCCGCGAAGTAGCGTTTTTGATCCGGCGATCGGTGGTGGTGATCACATCGAAGTAGGTGATCCCGTCCTCCTGTCTAACGTAGTCGACGCCGATGCCGGCGATTTCCTCGCGCCGCAGGCCGCTATACGCCGCGATCAGGGGGACCCAATACACTCCGCTCCTGCGCCGTTCGGCGAGAGGGGGTAGCCAAGGCCCCGGCTCGGGATCGCTCCAATACCGGTGCCGAAAGAAGGTTTCGAGTTCTTCTCGGGTGAAGGTCCGCTTCTTATCTCGCGCGCGCCCCTTTTCTTTTCGTCGCAGGAGGCCAGGATCAAGCCGGGGATGCAGTTCGAAGCCCTCAGCCTTGGCCGCCGAAATCAGTGCGCTTGCGTGGTCCACGTATCTGTTGACCGTGCCGACCGCCAAGCCGATCTTTTCCTTCGGGAGACCTTCGGCCTTAGCGAGGACCGATTCTATCGGGAGGGTGTGATCTGACGGCGATTTGCCGAAGGATTTCGGCAACTTAAGAAGGACAGCCCGAAGTTTCACGAAATCTGATTGGATAAGGGATCGGATATCTGTCTTGCCCGTAACCCTCTGAAGGAGGATCCCGAAAGCGCGGTACTGACGCGCCGTCTTTTCTTCCAGACCTTCATCTGCGTGTTTTTTGAACTGGATCATTCGTTCAATGACCGCATTAATCGACGGATCGAGCTCGGAGTCGTCCTGTTCAGCCGGCATGATTTCATGGATCACTGCGCGGGTTTTGTTTGCCTGAACATCGGTCACTGTCGACGCGGTTACGGGGTCAGGCGAACTCGGTGCTTCCCTTTGCTCATCGTCTTGCGAGAATGTGCCTTGGACCGGATCGAACTGGTCCATAACGTCTGATGCCAGCGCCCGAGCGGGTGGGGTGGCCACCGCGGCGTTGGCCGCGCGCATGCCCTCGATGAAAAGCTCGAGCAGCTGGACAGCTTCACGGTCTCCCTTGATCCGACGACCGGTCACCTTCTCGAAGTCATCGGCCCTGCGAGCTGCGCCGACGTGGCTACGCAACAGAGGTCGGGCGTGACTGTCGAGGACCAGCCTTAGCATCGCCACCTCGGCACGACTGCGGCCTTTGGCGATCATATCGTGCTCGACCTGCTCGGATATCGTCGCGCCGATTCCCTGCTCCGCCAGAATGTCCCAGGTTTCAGTCGTATTGGAGGTGATCTGTCTCTCCAGCTCGCAGGGCGGTGACCCGTAGCGGAATCGGAGGTCTTGTCGCAGATCATTCTGTGCCGTGACGTGGGTTTTCACCACGTGCTGCAAATACCGCCGGGCTTCTTCCAGCGTGATTCTATCCTGTTCCAAGGCTGCCATGATCGGCTCACTCTCCGCGCTCAACACACGGGATAATATAGTCGCCCTGACGCGGTCTGTGGTGCGCAACGAGACCCTCAGGTCTGCGATTCTTGTGGATTGAGGCCGGACTTTGCGTCGCCAGTAATAGACGCCGTCTCGGCAGGTCAGGTGGGGGAGAGAGGTCATTTTCGGGCTCCAGATAGGAGACCGACCCGAAAACACCGCCGCAGCGGTGTCACAGTCTGGTGTCACAGTAACGAACCCCCGAAGGGGAAAGTTACTGAGATCAGACACTTACGTGAAAGTTGGCTCCGGCGGTAGGGATCGAACCTACGACCAATTGATTAACAGTCTAATTTAGGTCCATAACGGACCCAAACTATGTAAAACTATCGGTGCGAAAAAATACCATGTTTTACAGATATTTCCTTGTATTGTTTGGAAGCGTTAATAACTTGGGGTAACGGTGCAAATCACCGCAATCTGTTACCCCAGCGTTACCCCGAGAGACAAATTGACTATGGCAAAGGCATTCACGACCAAGACTGTTGAGGCGGTGAAACCGACCGCAACCCGCACCGAAATCCCTGATCCGGCACTGACCGGGCTTTACCTTGTCGTTCAACCCAGCGGCGCGAAATCGTGGGCTTTGCGCTACCGTTACGGCGGCAAGCCGAAGAAGCTGACTTTGGGCAAATGGCCGATAATGGGCGTTGCTCTGGCGCGGGCTGCTGCAACCGAAGCAATCGAAGCCGTGGAACTTGGCAAAGACCCCGGCGCGGCAAAGAAGAAAGCCAAAGCCGACCGCGTAGAGGCGCAGCTATCGGAGCGCGACAAGATCAAGACGCTGATCGGGCAATATGGCAAGCGCAAGCTGGCGCAGTTGAAATCCGGCGCGGTAGTGAAGCGCGAACTGGAACGGCACGTTGTCGAGGAATGGGGCGACCGCGACATTCACGACATAACCCGCCGCGATGTGATAGACCTTCTGGACGGGATTGCAGACAGTGGCCGTGTCGTGACTGCAAACCGTGTGCGCGCCTATCTCAACACCTTCCTGAATTGGTGTGTGGAACGTGAGGTGATCGACCTGTCACCGGCGCAGGGCGTGAAACCCGTTGCCAAGGAAAAGAGTCGTGACCGTGTTCTGTCCGATGATGAAATCCGGTGGTTCTGGCAGGCATGTGAGGGTCTTGGTTTTCCTTGGGGGCCGTTTGGGCAAACGCTGCTGTTGACCGGCCAGCGGCTTGGCGAAGTTGCAGGAATGACCGACAGCGAAATCACCGGCAAATCTTGGGACATGGCACCACAGCGCACGAAGAACGGGCGCGCGCATAGCGTTCCGCTATCGGAGGCCGTGTGCGGCGTTCTAAGCGGCGTGGAGCGCATCAAAGGTGATGCTGGGCTGATCTACACCACAACGGGCGAAACGCCTTTGAGCGGCTTTCACAAGGGGCGAAATCACATTGCCGAACGCATGGCAGAGATTGCCAGCGATGAAGCGGGCCAGCCCGTCGAGATACCGCACTGGACGTTTCACGACCTACGCCGCACGGCTGCAACCGGCATGGCACGTTTGGGCATCCCGGTGCGCGTGACTGAGGCCGTTCTAAACCATGTGAGCGGCACCGGCGGGGGCATCGTGGCGGTTTACCAGCGGCACGACTATGCAGAGGAAAAGCGCAACGCTCTGGACGCATGGGCGCGGCTTGTTGCTGATATTGTCGAAGGGACAACCGGCAACGTGGTGCGGATTGAGGGCGTTAGGTGATGGATCAAGTCAAGGCTAATGCTATTGCGCTGCGTGATGAGTGCGAAAGGCTGGCACGTCAGGCAGAAAAGGACATGCTTAATCCAGAACTGTCGCCTGAGCAAAAACAGGAAGCGCAAGACCGCGCAAAGGTTTATTGGCAAATGAGCCGAGACCATGCCGACACCGTTTACCATGCCGAAGTCGCGCGGCCTGAGAGGCACACCGGCAGGAACAAAGGTACGCAAAAAAAGACCGAAGAGAGAGCCGCGTTCATTCGCATGGTTGCTGACGAATTGGACACGTCAAACCGTGAGGCGATAGCTTCGCAAGCCCTAGGAGGCCATGCCGCGCGCGTCCGAACGCTTTGGCGGGCAGAAGGCGAGAATGCGAGGCGTAAGTTGCTGACGTTTATGAAAAATAATCGAATTCCGTAGGGGATAATTTTCGAAAACTAGAACCTGTGGGGTGTTCCAAAGCGTTAGAAAATGCCCTGAATAGGTAGCCACGAAACCTAACCAAAGGACCGTGGCACATGAAAACGAAACCCCCTGCACAAGCGGCAGTGGCGGCTGGGTGGTCAGCGATGGCCAACCCGAACCGCCGCATCCCCGCGAGTGAGGTGCGCGAACTCTGCGGTGATGTCAGCGATATGACTATTCACCGTTGGTTGAACCGCACCGATCTGAACTTTCCCAAGCCGATCTACATCGGACGCCGCCGCTACTGGAAAGAGGCCGACGTTCTCGCGTGGCTGGAAGCGCAACCCCGTGCAAAGGGGAGGGCGGCGTAATGGATTGGAACAAGCGCATTACCCGCCGCGTGATGGAAAGCGGCGCAGACTATCCCGGCGTTCAGCTTCAGTTTCTTTTGCAGCGCCTTGAGAAGCACCCCGAAACCATCCCCGCAATCTCGGAGGCGATCCGCGACATGGGGAAATGGTATCTGGAACACGCCGCCGAACTTGAGGCCGAAGGCGTCCGTCTGGAAGCACAGGCCAAGCTGCGCGAAATCGCGATCAACACCCCAAAATAGGAAACCCCACCGGCGCAGGCGGGGCTTCCATTTGGAACGTGTTGGGTACTTGGGAACGTACAGAGCATACCGCTTTTTGCGTCTGGAGGCAAACTCTGGATCGAGCAATGAGAACACTTCAAATCAAACTCCTGATGCGCCTGCACGGCCTTACCGAAAGCCAAGCGCAGATGCTGGCAGTCCTGATCTGGGGGGCGGGCCAGTGAAAACGCTTATCCGCTTGCCTGAGGGCGACGTTTGGGAACGTGCCAAGCTGGAAAAGAACTGGATGGTCTTTCGGGTGCAATATCCGGGAGCCGATGGCAAAAGCGCCAAGGTGCCGTGCAACACACGCAACGGCGAAAATGTTGCAACCGAAAACGCCGCCTACATGACGTTTGAGCAAGCCGTTGCCGCACGTCAAAAGCTGGCATCGCGCATCTTCGAGATTAACGAAGAACTGACCGGACGCGGCACACCTGAAAAACAGGCGGCAACCTTTTGCGTGGGCTACCTTGCGCGTCCCGGTTCCGCGTTTGTGACCTTGGATTTGGACAAGGTGATCGGGCCAGACGGTACGCTTGCCGAATGGGTGCCGCCCCTTGAAGAAACCTATACCGAGGTTTCTACGTCCGGCACCGGGCTGCACATGCTGACCGAGCGCAAGCCCGGCGATGACAAGGTGAAGGAAGTCAATAACGCGGGCATCTATGCCGGAAAACAGCGCGGCATCGCTCTGACGTTCAAACACGTCGAAGGAACGCCTACGCATATCAACGGCGCAGCGGTGGCGCGCAAAGCCGTCTTTGACCGCATGGGCGAAAAGCGCGACCGTGACCAAGGTTATGCAAAGCCTAATAACAACGGCTGCAAGATCGACACCGGCATGGTATCCGACCGCCGCGATATTCCCGATATTCTGGACAGCCTGCCAAACCCGGCTAATGGGCGCGATGAATGGGTGCGGATGGCACACGCCTGCAAGGCGGCTGCACTGGAAGCCGATGCAGAGACCGCCGCAAAGATTGAACAGGCGTTCCTTGCTTGGTCAGAACGCGGCGAAGCGCACGGGGCATCCGGCAACACCAACAGCCCGCAAAACCTCTGGGACAGCATCAAGAGCGTTGATGAAATCACACCTGGCACGTTCTACTATATCGCAGAGGAGTTGGGCTGGGTTAAACCTGCAAACCATGCTGGAAGCCAATCCGAAGCAAAGGCATCCGACAGCGATCCGGTTGACCTTTGGGGCAGCTTTGAGCCGCCGGAATTGCCGGAAGGGCTGTTGCCGCCGATCATCGAAACCTTTGCACGGGCCAACGGGGCGCAGATGGGGGCCGATCCGGCGGGGCTGGCGATGGCCGCTCTGGCGACATGCGCCGCCGCAATCCCTGATGCGGTGCAGATCAAGGTGAAGCGTTACGATGATTGGATGGAAAGTGCGCGGCTTTGGGTGGCGTTGATGGGGCCACCTTCTGCGAAGAAAAGCCCGATCATATCCGCCGCAACCGGGCCGCTTTGCCGCTTGGACGTCGAGATGATGCGCGATTGGCAGAAGCGCATCAACGAGTACGAGGCGTTATCGCCTGACGAAAAGAAAAGCCAACAGCGACCACCGCAAACGCGCTTGCGCATAGAGGACGCCACCGTTGAGGCGGCGCAGCAAGTTTTGGAAGGAAGCCCTTGGGGCGTCTTGCTTTTGCAGGATGAACTGAGCGGTTTTTTCGGGGCGATGGACAAATACAATGGCGGCAAGGGTGCGCAAGCTGACCGCGCGTTCTGGCTGCGCAGTTTCAACGGCGGGCAATTCGCCTTGAACCGCGTAGGCCGTGGGGCCGCTATCATCGACAACCTGTCCGTTTCGATGCTGGGCGGCATACAGCCCGAACCCCTGCGCAAGATTGCAGGCGACAGCGTTGATGACGGGCTGTTGCAGCGGTTGTTCCCGATCATGCTCCGCACCGCGACAATGGGCCGTGACGAACCCATGCCGCCAGTGAACAAAATCTATCAGGTTACAATTGAAGCCCTGCGCATTTTGTCGAACCCAAAAGGCGGTTGCGGCACATACCTGCAATTCGATGAAGGGGCGCAGGCAATCCGCCGTGATCTTGAGGCGCGGCACCTTGAGCTGCAATCTCTGGAAAGCATCAACCGCAAGCTGGCATCGCATATTGGGAAATATGACGGGCTGTTTGCGCGGCTTTGCGTGGTCTGGCATTGCGTCGAACACGCTGAACAGATGGTCTATAGCTGGGACAGAAAGGACTGCGCAGACCCGGTTTTGCCCGCCACGGTCACAGAGGCGACCGCACAGCGCGTTGCGGCGTTTCTGCACCACTTTCTGCTGGCACACGCCATTGCCTTCTACAGCGGCGTTCTGGGCTTGTCTGACGATCACGACCGACTGACCGCAATCGCAGGGTATATCCTGACACACAAGCTGGACCGGATCACCAACCGCGACGTGCAGCGGGGCGACCGCACCATGCGCGGATTGAAGGAACACGAAATCCGCCCGTTGCTGGAACAGTTGGCCGCGCTTGGCTGGCTGGACCGGATCGACCCGCCGCGACCATCATCCCCGCCACATTGGCAGGTTAACCCGGCGGTGCATCAGAAATTCGCAGACCGTGCCGCCGCCGAAGCGCAGCGCCGCCATGCCGCCCGCGAAACGATCCAAGGCATAAACCGAGGTGCCGCATGACTTTTGTCACCAATGTCCCTTGCGCGTACGTAACAGGGACCAGATGCAGCCTCTTTTTCTATTGCGACAGCGTTCCGTCACACGCGCGCAAGGGACAATTGCGACAAATCTTTTCCTAAACTTAGCAACCCCAACCCCGCCGTGAGGCGGCACCATCCCAAGGAAGGACATTCCCGATGACACACGAAGAAATCATGCTGACCGAAAAGGTGCGCGTTCAGAAGCTGCTGACCGCCGCGCTGGACGAGATCGAAGCCGAGGGCGGCAGCATCCGGTTCTTTGCGGCGGCACTTTTGGGCGCAGCGATTGAAACCTACGCCGAGGTAGAAGGGCCGGAAGCCGTGGAACGCGGCATCACGAAAATGGCCCTTCGCAAGCTGGGCCGCGCTGGGGCGATCAACGCCTGCTGAACTTGCGCGAAAAGCCGGATTCATGTATAAGATTCAACAACAAGCGCCTGCTGATGGCGGGGGCTTGGCTCTGATTTTCCGCAAGGCTGATGGCCTGAGCGCGAGAACGTAGACCCTTTTGCCGGGGCCGTTTTCGCGCGCCTTGGCATCAACACACGGAAACAGACAAATGACACTCATTCTTGATGATGAAACCGACCTTGCCGTTCGCAAGCACTGCATGAAGGCGTTGCGCGACATTGGCGTTCGGTCCCTGAACGAAATCGAACCGCACAAGATGGCTTGGGGCGACCTGCAAAAAGCATCCAAGCGGATGCTGACAGCATCGCGTGACGCTCTGGACCGGATCACCGACAAGACCAGCGCCGAAGAACGTAGACAAGTCGAACTTGCCTGCGATGGCGTCATGGAATTGTTCAACGCGATTGAACGTGAATGCGACATCCGCACCGAAGAAGGTTCCCGCGAACCCCGCGCGCAAGCGGCATCCAAGGCGCAGCTTGCCAAGCGTCCCGTCATGGGAACAGCCGAAGCCCGCACCGGCGGCTATGACGAACCCGAAGGCGACGTTTGTCCCGCTCTGAAACCGGAACAGCGGTTCACCGATTGGGCAAAGGCGCGTGTGCCGCTTGAAAGCGACTATCGCGGCCTGAGCGTGGGCCAGTACCTGCGCAGCATGGTTCTGGGCGGCAAGACAGACGTGGAACGTCGCGCACTGTCCGAAGGCTCTGACAGCGCAGGCGGCTACACCGTGCCGGACATTCTGTCGGCAACCCTGATCGACCTTGCACGGGCCAACAGCGTCGTGATGCGGGCTGGGGCGCAAACCGTGCCGTTGACCAGCGACAGCAACAACTGGGCGCGGTTGTTGACCGACCCGGTGCCTGCATGGCGGGCCGAGGCTGGCAGCGTGGCGGAAAGCGATCCGACCTTTGGGCTGATGCAGATGATCCCGCGTTCTCTGGCGGTGCAGACGAAAGTCAGCGTCGAATTGATGGAGGACAGCATCAACCTGGCAACCGAACTTCCTCGCGTACTGGCGGCGGCTATGGCCGTTGAATTGGACCGCGTGGCGTTGCTGGGCAGTGGGTCGGCACCGGAACCGGAAGGCATCGCCAATACATCGGGCATCGGAACGACGGCACAGGATGCAGCAATCACCAATTACCTCAACCTGAACGCGGCGCGCACGTCCATCCTGACGGCAAACCACAACCCGACCGCCTTTATCATGCACCCGCGCGATGAAGGCACCTTTACGGGTATGACGGACAGCGATGGGCAACCGTTGCGGATGCACCCGAAGCTGGAAGAAATCCCGTGGCTCACCACGACCAGCATTCCGACAGATGGCGGCGTTGGCACCGATGAAAGCACAATCATCGCCGGTGACTTCACCAAGCTGTTGGTGGGTATCCGGTCTGATATTCGCGTCGAGGTACTCAAGACCAGCGCCTATGCGTCGAACCTGCAATACACCCTGTTGGCGCACATGCGCGCTGACGTTGCGGTGACGCACGCGGCGGCGTTCCACACGATCACCGGCGTCCAAGGTTAAGGGCCATCTTTGAGAGGGCGTTGCAGCCCGTCCAATAACGGAAAGCCGGATGCGTGGCCCTTTGTTCTCGCAGGCGTTCAATCCGGCAAGGCTGCACACTCAACACAGGAAACAGGCAATGCCACTGAGCAAAGACAGACAGCACCACAGCAAGGCATGGAAGGTATTCCGCCTGCAAATCATCGCGCGGGATAACTTCACTTGTCAGATGTGCGGCGTCCTGTTGCGAGGCAAAGGCAAGACGGCGGCTGAGGTGGATCACGTTATCCCTGAAGCCCTACGGCCTGACCTTTTCTTTGAGCCTGACAACTGTTGGGCGCTTTGCCGGTACTGTCATGCCACCAAGGCACAGCACATCGAGCGCAAACACGAAGGCGACCCGGTTGCTATCGCCACAGCCAAGAAAGCGCACCGCCGCGTCGGTCTGGATGGCTACAGGTGGTAGGGGCAGGGCAACTCTCTCCAACCGCCGAACAGGAAACCGGTCGGCCAGCCGTTTTCACATATCCACAGATCAAACATTCCGAAAGTTAGATACATGCCGACACCCAAGACACCACTGAGCAAGGCCAAGCTGACCGGGGCAGACAAGCGCAACCCGCAACGGTTCAGAGACCGCACAGAACCGCGCACCAGCGGCGAACCATTGGGCAACCCGCCTGATTACCTTGGGAAAGAGGCTAAGGCCGTGTGGCGCGAACTGGCAGCTTCTCTGGGCTGGCTGATCCGCGAGGATCGGGCGGCGGTTGAATTGGCATCGGTCGCACTTGGTCAGGTACGCGAATTTGTGAAGGCTGGCGAACCCGTCCCGGCGTCCCTCATGGCGGCATCGAACACGGCGCTAGGCAAGCTGGGCGCAACGCCTGCTGATCGGGCGAAGGTGGCAATGCCTGCGGATGACGACGACGACAGCGACCCGTGGGCGCTATTCGAGCACGGGGGGCGGGCCTGATCCTTCACGGGATCAACTTGTTAACCTGACCCGGTGGAGCGTGCGCAATATGACCGCGAAAAAGGGGGGTATCCCCCTTCATCGGCACGGCGACTTGACGGCACACCATCTTCGCGCCTAACGTCACCCATCCTTCGGGTTAGTTAGGATTGCCGAACTCCTAGCGATGGTCACGGCTCGGCACGGCAAGTTTAGGGAAAAGCGTAGGTGAATTACACCGCGCGGAAACCTTCTAAACTAGTCGAAAGGACTACCAAATGAGCCGTACATATTTTCCAACCCAAGAAGAACGTTTGCAGAAGCGCATGGCTGCGCGCCTGCGCAAGCTGGGCTTGAAACTGACCACCCAGAAAGGTGGTTATGCAATTCTCGCCTATAACGAGATTGCTAACGCATGGGTTGAAGCTGAGGGCATGACGCCTGTTCCGTACAGTTTGACGATGGAGGACGTTATTCAGCTTACGCACGAATACGTCGCTGAGGCTGAAATCGAAGAACTCTCAAAAGAGGCCGTCTAGTGAAAGAGGGCAGGCCCTTCGCGGGGCTTGCCCAACTCTTTGTGGGATTAGGTGTTTGGGCATCGCGTCTTGGGGTTTAGGCTCTTGGACAAACCCTGCGAAGGAGATTCTATGTTTGGATTTTTGAACAAGCGGAAGGCGTTGAACCAATATTTGATTTGCGAAGGGGGAAGCACATTCGAGATTGTTGGCGAGTCGCACTATCAGTCAGCACTGAACCGACTTGCAGGCGGCAAGACCGAAGAAAGCGCGCAAATACCTGTCGAGGTGTTCTTAGTCGCAGAACCGGACAACCCTTATGACCCTGACGCAGTGAAGGTTGAGATCAACGGTCAGAAAGTCGGTCATATATCCAAGCAACACACTCAGTCGTTTCACAACATCACGCGTTCTCTTGGGATCAGTAGAGCGAAATGCAAAGGCATGATTGTTGGCGGCTGGCTGAGGCCGGATGGTGATGAAGGCAGTTTTGGCGTCAAACTGGATTTGAAATGGCCGCCGAGAGGCGAGTTGAGCGACTAGCGATCCTGCCTTGCCCCCTGCATCGCTTCCCAACCTTCCCCGACATAGATGATCCGAAAGGTGTTCTGACCTTTGACCTTGCACCGGCTGCACCGGGCGTTGCCAGCCGCTTGGTGGGCCGTTGTTTCCGGGCCTATGGCGTCGATTAGGGCGGCAACAGGCATCTGCGCAGAATGGCCGCACACATCGCATGACAGGTGCAGGTGATTCATCCTGATGCTGGAAAGGCGTGTCATCGCGGTAACATCCGATTGCAGGCGTTTTCTGTTACCCCAATCGTTACCCCACGACAAAGCCCACCGAGACCACCAGGGGCGGATTTGGCTAAGTAGCTGATATATTGGGGATTTTTGGCTCCGGCGGTAGGGATCGAACCTACGACCAATTGATTAACAGTCGGAGGAACGACTATATTCTCCAATAAGCCTCAACCAATAACAACCATAAAAACAAATACTTGAAGAGATTCCCTTATTGTGGACTATTGACGTTTGGGGGCAATTTTCGCTAGAAAGTGCCCCTAAAATGCCCCCAAAACTGCCCCTGCTTTGGGTGGTCTCGGGGCCGAAAACTGACAAGGAGGCTGGTATGGCAACCATCGAGAAGCGTGAACGCAAGAAGGGCGTTGTCTATCAGGTCGATGTTCGGGTTGCAGGATATCCCCGCCAAAAGAAAAGCTTCAAGCGCCTCACTGATGCTAAGGCGTGGGCGGCAAAGACCGAGAGCGACATCAAGTCGGGTCAGTTCCAACCAATCAGCGCTCAGTCGAAGCGCAAGACATTCGCGGATGTTTTGGATCGTTACGAACGGGAGGTCTTGCCTAACCTAGCCGTGAGCACTCAGCGCAGTTCACGGACGGCACTGCGCTACTGGCGCACGAAGCTTGGCGACTACAGTTTGCAGTACATCACCACCGAGCAGGTCTCGAAACTCATGGGTGAGCTTGCCGCGACCCCGGATGAACGCGGCCTTGGCGAAAAGACAAAGCCCAAGAGCAAGCGCACGCTGAAGTACTACCGCGACGCGCTGGATATGCTTTTCAAGAAGGCGTGCTCATGGAAGTGGCTTGGTGTTAATCCGGTGGACGGGGTCGAACGTGTGACCAAGCTCCGAAACGAGCGCACGCGCTATCTCTCCGATGACGAGCGCGGGCGGCTACTGGATGCCTGTCGGCAAAGCCCCAACAAGCAGCTTTACCCAATCGTCGTCTTCGCCCTGTCCACCGGTTGCCGCCGTGGTGAAATCATGGGCCTCACACTCCCTGATATCGATCTTGCACGACACATGGCGGTGTTACGCGACACCAAGAACGGCGAAACACGATCCGTCCCGATCGTTGGCCATCTAGCTGAGCTTTTGGAACTGCATATCGTTCACGTGAATGACCTGTACGACGAAAAATTCCCGGCTGCGCCTAGGCGCTACCTATTCCCTAGGCGTGACCTAGCCGCGCCGATGGATGTCCGCAAAGCATGGGAAAACGCGATATCCAAGGCGAAGATCACCGACTTCAGATTTCATGATCTTCGCCACAGTACTGCCAGCTATCTGGCCATGCAGGGCAAGTCTCTCATCGAAATTGCCGACATGCTGGGGCACAAAACCCTCCAAATGGTGAAGCGCTATTCGCACTTGTCAGCTGATCACAAAAAGGGCTTGGCAGAAGAGCTCGACGGCAAGATGTTTTGACTTGGACCTTGGGGGCCGTCCAAGCGGCCCCTCAGATCACTTCTGCCCCTACGGACTGGCATGCTGCGCCAATACGACCAGATGCATTCTGCGTGCCGTACAAAGGCTTACATGCCATATTTTCAAGGCACTCTCTGATCTATTTCGCCGTTCTTGCTCCTTCGGTGACATCTGTTTTTCGATAGATACCATTAACCTCCACCTGGGCCTTTCAACGATATGGAGAGCGCGGGAGGCAGGCGGCGTTCATCGAAACCGAAGAGTGTGGCGGGCCAATCTGAGTATTTAAATGTGCGTAAAGCCTATTTACGGGCATTAAAATAACCAAAGTCTTGACCGGACGCGTTCGCTGAGGTAATTTGGGTAGTTAAATAACCAAAATTGGGTCATATGGGCACTATAGTGCTCATTTGGGATGGGAAATGAAACGAGCAAGAAGCTATTCACGCGTAACAAAGGAAGCCTTGGCGGTCCTTGGCAAGCTGGTCAAAGCTGGCCGGATGGAGCGTGGAATGACGTCAGCCGAGCTCTCTGAACGGGCGGGCATCACCCGCAAGACCCTTCGTAATATCGAGAATGGCGAACCGGGTACGGAGGTCGGTACAGTCTTTGAGGTCGCTGTTCTCGTCGGCGTTCGGCTATTTGATATGGAGGAACGCGCCTTGGCCGCGCACAGTGCTCGCCTGGACGAAAAGCTGACGCTGCTCCCGAAGCGCGCCCGACCTTCCAAGCTGGAGGTCGATGATGACTTCTAAACTCAAGCAGCATAAAGATGCCTTTGTCTGGATTTGGCTTCCAGGACAGACGGAGCCGGTTGTCGCCGGTCGGATCAGCCAGAGAGGTGACACCTACAGTTTCAACTACGGTGCTAGCTACCTCGATCGCCCCAATGCAATCCCGCTCTATGAGCCGGAGTTGCCGCTACGCCGTGGCCTCATCGAACCAGTTGCTGGCCTCTCCATGGCAAGCTGCATTCGCGATGGTTCTCCTGATGCGTGGGGGCGGCGGGTTATCATTAACCGACTAATGGGTGGAAACGCTGCTGAGACCAAAGTCCGCAAAATCACCGAACTCACCTATTTACTCGAATCAGGCTCTGACCGCATCGGGGCTCTCGATTTTCAGGAATCCGGGACGCAATATGTACCGCGCCTAAAGGCGGAGGCTTCGTATGAAGAGTTACTCGAAGCTGCCGGGCGCATTGAGCGGGGCGTTCCGCTGACGCCCGCTCTCGACCAAGCGTTAAATCATGGCACTTCAATTGGGGGCGCACGACCGAAAGCATTGATCGACCACGGCGATCGCAAACTCATTGCCAAGTTCTCGGCAAGCGCGGACCTCTACAGCGTCGTGAAAGCGGAATTTATCGCCATGAAAATTGCCGCTGCGTGTGGCCTGAATGTCGCCCCCGTTTCCATGATAGTGGCAGCGGGCAAAGATGTGCTGCTGATTGAACGTTTTGATCGCGTAAAGGCAAAGAGTTCTTGGCAGCGCAGAGCTATGGTGTCGGCTTTGACGATGCTCGGGCTGGATGAGATGATGGCGCGATATGCGTCATACGAGGAGCTTACCGAAGTCATTCGTCACCGTTTCACCGATCCCAAAAACACGCTCAAAGAGCTCTTTGGTCGAATTGTTTTCAATATCCTGTGCGGTAACACTGACGATCATGCGCGTAACCATGCCGCTTTTTGGGATGGCAAGATGCTGACGCTGACACCGGCCTATGACATTTGCCCGCAAGGGCGGACAGGCAACGAGGCTACACAGGCCATGCTGATCAATGGCGACAACCGAATGAGTACCTTGGGGAGTTGCCTTGCGGCGGCACCCAATTTCCTGCTCACGGAAGGCGATGCAAAGGCGGTCATGGAAAGTCAGATTGCCACGATCGCAAGCGAATGGGAGGCTGCCTGCGAACACGCCAAACTCAACGAGACGGACAGGAAGCTCTTCGCTGGACGGCAATTCTTGAACCCTTACTGCATCGGCGGTTTAGGGGAGCAGCACCAAGCGTTGATCTCCCACTTCGAGGACGCACGGGCACACCTCATCGGGTGAACATGCCACCCAAGGCAGCAAAGGCGTCGGATTTTCTCTCTAGCCTTCAGGCTGCTCAGACATTGGAGTCTTAGGCCGCATCGGCTTAAGCCCAACCTCATTTTCGGACTAGGTGAGGCGCCTGTCTAGGCGGCAGTGGCCTATGCTGCGCGTCCAATTCATCGTTAAAATCGCATATCTTTCACGACGCCGCGAATTCAGCGTTTAAGCCGGTCGCTTTGAGTGAAACGCGATAAGCGTTTTTCGCATCAGATGCTCAAAAGTAAGTGGTTTTCAGCTCCTGTAAGCGTTTTTCACGAGGCTTCTTGCTCCTCTCAGGCCATCACATCACGGGACTGACTGAAGGCGCAACACAAGATGTTTTGACTTGGAACCTGGAGGCCGTCCAGGCGGCCCCTCAGATCACTTCTGACCCTACGGGCTGGCCGATGCCGCTCCAGTACCACCGGATGCATTCAGCGTGCCGTACAGGGGCTCATAGGCCATATTTTCAAAACCCTCTCTGATCTATTTCGCCATTTCGGCTCCCTCGGTGGAAACTCTTTTTCGGAAGACAACCATTAACCTTCACTTGGGCCTTTCTGGCACCGGCCTGCCACTGGCGGGTACCCATTGGGCCAGAGTTTTCAAATTGCCCGTGCAGTGAAAGCCGCCTCAATGGTTGATCCGATCATTACTGAAGACGTCGATATCGGGCGTTGTTCACGCTGTGTGCCTGTTCAGGGCAAATTCATGCAAGTCACCGGCTTTTCGTGAGTATTGGGCAATACCGTTTGGTTTACTGGTAACTAATCCCACGTGGGTATGGACTCTTTTCCCGTGTCCCTATCCGCTTCCAACGAGCTGTCCTCCATCTGGCTTGACCTGGCAGAGACGCCGTTCGGCGCAACGGGTCGCAGTCAGTTTCATCCCCTGATTTTCATCATTCCTCGCGAAACAAGAAACAGCCTGCTCTCCGTCTGTCGTTTTTCTCCAGCCCGTTCCGGGTGCTCCGCCCGTCTTTGCCCCTGCCTCTTCGGTCGCCATCGGACAGCCGCGATGGGCGCGGCTCTCAGAGACAAGGAGAGAGACCATGAAAACCGCACGCGAAGACGTTTACACCCAAGTCACCAACAACATCATCGCCGCAATCGAAAAGGGAGCCGGTCACTGGCAGATGCCCTGGCACCGCACAGGCGAGGGCCTCAACCGCCCCGTCAATATCGACACCAGCAACGCTTATCGCGGGATCAACGTCCTGAGCCTCTGGGCCGTAGGACAGGCGCGCGGCTTCTCGACCGGAACCTGGGGCACCTATCGCCAGTGGCAAAACAAGGGGTGCCAGGTCCGCAAGGGCGAAAAATCCAGCCTGGTTGTCTTCTACAAAGAGTTCACCGTCGAAGAGCAACGCGAGAACGGCGAAACCGAAGAGGGCAAGCGCATGATGGCCCGTGCCTCCTATGTCTTCAACGCCGATCAGGTGGACGGCTACGAAGCCCCGCCAATGCCACAGCCCAAGGACCCGATCCAAGTGATCGCAGAGGCCGATGCCTTTATCCAGGCGACTGGTGCCAACATTCGCCACGGCGGCATGCGCGCCTTCTACAGCCTCCCGCAGGGTGGTACGGGCGACTATATCCAGATGCCGGAAAAAGCCCTCTTCACCGGTTCCAAAACCAGCAGCGCGACCGAGTGCTACTACTCCACCCTCCTGCATGAGTTGACCCACTGGACCGGCAGCGCCAAGCGTTGCGATCGAGAATTCGGCAAGCGGTTCGGCGATGACGCCTACGCCGTCGAAGAACTTGTCGCCGAGCTGGGAGCCGCCTTCCTTTGCGCCGACCTTGGGGTCACGCTAGAGCCGCGCGCGGATCACGCAGCCTACATTCAAAGCTGGCTCAAGGTCCTCAAGGCCGACAAGAAGGCAATCTTCACCGCCGCCAGCCAAGCGGCCAAGGCCACGGATTTTCTCTCGGGCCTTCAGGCCAAGGTCCCATCGGCTGCCGCATAGGCAGCCGTTCAGCTTCGATTATATGCCACCCCAGATTGGGGTGGCTATCATGCTGTGTAAGTTGAGAGTGCCTGTACGGCCTCTCAGATCATTCCATAGCGCTTTGCGCTATGGTGGGTGCTAACAGACCTGCAAACGCATCAGAGAGGCGCTATACGGCCACATATACACCCTTTTCAAAGTCAATTGTGCTGACCTTTGCCACCGCGCAGGTCAGATCAACAGGTCTTCTTGCTTCATGCCCTGCTCAAGAGCTTCAGTAAACCACGCTGGCTTTCGTCCGCGACCGCTCCAGGTAAGGGCATCATTCTCAGGATGACGGTACTTTGCTGGCGTTGAGCTGCGTGGTGACTTTGCAGATGGCGTATCGTTAACCAGGTCTTTCAGGTCAAAGCCGAATTCCCTTGCTTGCGCCTGAACGGCAGCAAGCGCCTCTTTCTTCCTGCGGACCTTCGCCTCCACGATTGCTTTCTCCACATCCAGCTTCAGACTTTCAAGCTCTTCAACTGTGAGACCTTCAAGGTCAACCTTTGCCATGCGTCACCTTTTCCTATGCATCAGGTGACAGTAACACTTTCATTTTACGCCAGTAAAAGCAACCAAAGAGCTTTGCTGGACCTCAAGAGCAATCAAGGCTCTCAATGCACGCATAAACGTATTCTGGTATTTCTAAGCGCAAAGCGTGAATGAGGCCATCACCGTCACGTTCAAGCGAATAGTGGTTCAGCAAGCGAAAGCTGAACCGACCAACATCGCGTCCTTCGAGGATTGCAATAGATACCTTCGTGGCTGCAAGCCTACGAAGAGACATTTCTAAGTCCTGATCGATATAATCGTTGAAATCTTCACAAAAACCATCAAGTCGTTCCTGTGTCGGTTCATAGTAGCGCATACCGCCTTGCGCCAATGCGCAAGGCGAAATGTTGGTTCCGATCTGATTCTGACCGCTCGCAATGTCCAAAATCATCGACAGTAAGA
>JAUHVK010000056.1 GCA_030425145.1 Alphaproteobacteria bacterium
CAAGCCCGCACCCTCTGGGTGATCCATAAAACGCGCCCCTCGCAGCCTTCAACACCATGTTTTATATAGGAAATATAATGGTCAGGACAGCGAAATCAGCGCCTTACTTGGGAAATGTGGGCTGATGGCATTGGCGCGGCGTCGCGGGCAGGACGGTAAACCGTTCCTTTCAGCGGATCTGGTGGCCGCGGGGGATCGGTTGCAGGAAGATTTTGCGATCGCCGGTTTCGGCGAGGCAGAGCTTCTGGGTTGGGAACGACCTGAAGCCTTGCAACCGTTCTATGCCGCTACGCAGTCGATTTCCGATCGCTTGAAACGCGATGCCCGGACGCGAACACTGGATGCCGTCCGCGATCTGGGGCCGGGCCTGAGCGAGGTCGCTCTGCGCTGCTGCTGCTTGCGTGAAGGGTTGGAGGCGACGGAAAAAAGTCTCGGATGGTCTGCTCGGTCGGGCAAAGTTGTGCTGCGGATTGCATTGCACCGACTCAACCTTTTCTACGCAAGGACACGCAGGAATGAGCCGGTTCTGATCGGATAAGTCGATCGAAATCGGCACGAAAAGGCCAGCATTTCCATCGCACATCCTGGTCTCCTTATGAGTGAGTCGCAGGAGGTACTCGTTACATTTGGGAATTTGAAACTGCAAAGCAGCTATGCAGCACTGGTACTACCTCCTGCTGATCAGTATGTTAAAGCAGCTGAAACTTGATATTGCGGGGAAAAACCGTTGCGAGACCTCAAGATTCCCGAACAGCGCCACCCTGAAAAGGCGCATCGCCCGGATAATGCCCAGCCGAAGAAGCCGAGCTGGATCCGTGTGAAAGCGCCGGGTGGCGAAGGCTATAACGAAACCCGCCGTATCATGCGCGAGCACAAGCTGGTGACCGTGTGCGAAGAGGCGGGCTGCCCGAACGCAGGCGAATGCTGGAGTCAGGGTCACGCCACCATGATGATCATGGGCGAAATCTGTACGCGCGGCTGCACCTTCTGCAATATCGCAACCGGACGCCCCGACACGCTCGATGCGTTCGAGCCGGGTCGCGTGGCGGATGCTGTGCAAAAGCTTGGGCTGAACCACGTTGTCATCACATCGGTGGACCGCGACGATCTTGAAGACGGTGGGGCCGAGCATTTCGCTCAGACAATCCGCGCGGTACGGCATCGGTCGCCCGACACGACGATCGAAATCCTGACGCCCGACTTCCTGAAATGTGCGCCCGAAGCACTGGAAGTTGTCGTCGCGGCACGGCCTGACGTGTTCAACCACAACCTTGAAACGGTTCCGGGTCTCTATCCCGAAGTGCGACCGGGGGCGCGGTACTTCCATTCTCTGCGCCTGTTGCAGCGGGTGAAAGAAATCGATCCGTCGATCTTTACCAAGTCCGGGATCATGGTTGGTCTGGGAGAAGACCGGCAGTCGGTGATGCAGATCATGGATGACATGCGCGCCGCCGATGTCGATTTCCTGACCATTGGCCAATATCTGCAACCGACGCCGAAGCACCACGCGGTGGACCGCTTCGTGACGCCCGAGGAATTCGCGGGTTACGAAAAAGCGGCCTACGGCAAGGGCTTCCTGATGGTGTCGGCAACACCGCTCACACGGTCGTCGTATCACGCAGGTGACGATTTCGCGCGTCTGCGCGCCAACCGTGAGGCGAAACTCGCGCGGGTCTGATCCGAACGGTTGGAGACTTGGCTTACTGCAATGCCTTGAGATAGGCGGCCACGGCCTCGCGGTCGCTAGCGGGCAGCTTTGCGAAGTTTTCGATCACCGCAACCATGTGGCCACCGGCACTGTCGAAATCCGGCGTGAACCCGGTTTCGAGGTAATAGGCGATTTCGGTCGGACCCCAAGTCAATGCGTCGGGACGCAAGGACGGGATCGTGCCCCGCCCCGTGGGGTTCGGCGCACCGCTAAGCCAGTTTCCTGTATCCAGCCCGCCAAGCGGATTGCGCGGCGTATGGCATTCGCCGCAATGGGCCAGCGCTTCGACCAGATAGCGCCCGCGTTCAAGCTCATGGGTTTCGGCTGATGCAACCATCCAGTCATCGTCCAGATAGAGCAGTTTCCATCCGCCAAGCGACCGGCGGATGTTGAACGGGAATCCGACCTCATGCGGCTGGCTGGGTGTCGCATCGGCGGGCAGAGTCTGCCAATAGGCCCAAAGGTCCACCACATCCTGATCGGTCATGCGCTGGTACGAAGTATAGGGAAAGGCCGGATAATAATGCTGCCCTTCGGGTGACACGCCTTTTGTCACCGCGCTGGCAAATTCCGAAAGAGTCCAGGATCCAATCCCGGCCTCCGGATGGGGTGAGATGTTGGGCGCGATGAAGGTTCCAAAATCCGAAGGGAACTTTTGCCCCCCGGACAGAACCAGTTTCGCGTCGCCTTTCGCCTCGGGCGCGGCATGGCAAGAAGCGCAACCTGATGCGATGAAGACTGTTTTGCCTTTGGCCGGGTCGCCCCCCAACCCGGCCAAGGCATCGCTGTCGAGGGGCGTGGCGCCCGTCACATAGAATCCGGCAGCAGCGATTGCCGCCACTCCCAGTGCCAGAATGCCGCCACGCGCCATCTTTGCGGATCAGTTCGCCGGAGCGCGGTGGGTGTCGTGGCAGGCTTTGCAGGCACCGCCGACTTGACCCATCACCGGACCCAAGCCCTCAACCCCGCCGCTTGCGGCCGCCTGAATGGCTTTGGCGGCTGTGCCGAAATCTGCCCATTTGGACAGGAAGTCGTCATTCTGCTCCCAGATCGTGGGCTGTGCACGCGTGCCGTCGATGGCCATGTTGTCCGTTCCCGCGGGCCACATCGGACCCTGCTGGATCATGGAGACAGCCACCAACGTGTCCGCAGCGGCTTGGGCGGCTTCCGCGTCATAATCCATCTTGCCCTGTGCCATACCGCCCAGAATCCCGAGGTTGATCGCCATGATGCGGAACTGCCCCTGTCGCGCCTTCAATTGCGCCGAGAAGTCGTCCTGAGCATATGCCGTGGTGCCGCAACCGAGCGCTGCGAGGGCGATTGCAAATGTGAGATGTTTCTTCATGAACTTATACTCCCTGAAAATTGAATGACCTACGAGCTAGTATGCCTCGCGTCCGGCGCAATTTAATTGTTAGAAATTGCAAAAAGGGTGATCATTGATGCACAAGCTGAATTGGGATGATCTGCGATTTGTTCTGGCGGTGGCCGATACAGGTTCTGTGAATGCCGCAGCCAAAGTGCTTGGCGTTAATCATGCCACCGTTCTACGCCGCATCGCCTCCTTTGAAGAAGCCTGCGGTGGCCCTGTGTTCGAACGTGACCGGACCGGCTATCGCCTGCGCCCCAACCGTGCTCCAGTGATCGAAGCGGCGCGCCTTGCCGCGCAGCATGTGGGAACCGCCGAAGCCTTGATGCAGGGTCATCACAACACCGTTGGAAAGATCCTGCGCATCACCTCAACCGACACGTTCTGCCAGACGGTTCTGGCGGCAATCTATCCCGCGCTGTCGCGCCGGGTCGCGCCCGACCGTGTGGCGTATCTGTCGTCCAATGCACATCTCGATATGGCGCGGCTCCATGCCGATATCGCCTTGCGCCCAGCGGCGGCCTTGCCCGGCGATCTGGTTGGTCGCAAGCTGACGGAGATGCGCTTTTTCGTCTACGCCAAAGCCAATCGCCGCGATGCGCAAGGCTGGCTGAGCCTGGCTGGCGCGCTTGAGCGATCCGGTCCCGCACAATGGATGCAGCGCGAAATTGATCCCGCCGAGATCACTGGCTGCGCCGACAGTTTCTGCCTACTGGCTCAGATGGTTGCCAAGAGCAACGCACAGGCGATCCTGCCCGCGCTTCTTGGCGACTCAAGGCCAGAGCTTGTGCGCGTCGATGTTGGCGCGCCGGAGTTTGTTGTTCCTGTCTGGCTGGCCTGTCACCGGGATCTGGCGGGCAGCGAACGCCTGCAACAATTGATTGATACAATGGAGAAACTGCTCCAGCCGCACCTGCCAGCGATGGCGGGTGAGCCAGTGTCCCCGGTGAAATCGCCAAGCGCGCGTTAACGCAGCACCCGGTTCGGAACGCCCTCGGCGTCCAGCGACATCCAGTCGGGCCAGCCTATCCATGTCTCAACGATAAAGATCGCTAGGCAGGCGGTAGCGATGGCCAAGATTAACTTTGTCCGTCCGGGGCTGGGAGGGTTCCGCGCCCAGCGGGCCATGCGCAGAAGGTGAAACCAGTTCACACCTCGGGGAACCGCACCTTGCCGATGAAGGGCAGGTTTCGGTTGCGCTGCGCGTAGTCGATGCCGTAGCCGACGACAAATTCATCCGGGATCGAAAACCCGATCCAATTTGCCGCCACATCGGTTTCGCGCCGCAATGGCTTGTCGAGCAGCGCAATGGTCCGCAAGCGCGCGGGATCGCGCGACTCAAGCAGGCCCACCACGTGTTTCAGCGTGTGCCCGGTGTCGACGATGTCTTCGACGACCAGCACATCGCGTCCTTCAATCTGACCGCGCAAGTCTTTGAGAATCCGCACTTCGCGGCTCGATTCCATGCTGTCGCCGTAAGACGACGCCTCAAGGAAATCGACCTCGACCGGGAGGTCCAGTTCACGCACCAGATCGGCAATGAAAACGAAACTGCCGCGCAACAGACCCACCACCACCAGCTTGTTGGTGTCGCGGAATTCTTCCTGGATTGCGTTCGACAATTCCTCGATCCGGGCCGCGATGGCCTTGGCCGAGATCATTTCATCGATGACATATGGACGCTCTGACATAGGTTTCCCTTGATTTTTCGCACGCACAATACGACATCCCCCGCCACTGTCACGGTCAAAACACAAGAGCAGATGCCGACACATTCCGAAACCCGCACCCTGCCGTACACGGCGCAGCAGATGTATGATCTGGTTGCAGACGTGGCGAATTACCCCAAGTTCCTGCCGTGGACTGCGGCTGCACGCATCCGCTCGCGCGAAGAACGTGGCGATCACGAAGAGATGCTGGCCGATCTGGTGATCAGCTTCAAAGTGTTCCGCGAACGTTTCGGCAGCCGCGTGGTGCTTTGGCCAGAACAGAAGAAGATCGACACCGAATACCTGGATGGACCGTTCCGGCACATGCACTCCAATTGGGCATTCAAGGATGTCGAAGAAGGGGTCGAAGTGACTTTCTTTGTCGATTTCGAATTCAAGAACCGCATTCTGCAAGGGGCGGCGGGAATGTTCTTCTACGAAGCCATGCAGCGCATCGTGCGCGCGTTTGAGCGGCGGGCTGCGGAGTTGTACGGCTCGTAACCGTTTTGCCCTGAAGACTGCTGCCATCTGACCGCTGTCACAGCGTCGAAACAAAAAGGGCGGACCTTTCGGCCCGCCCGGAATTCTTTAACTTTACTTCTACTTATGACGCGTGGTCATAAGCGCGCTCGCCATGGACGATGATGTCTAGGCCCGAATTCTCGGTCTCTGCGTCGACACGCAGCGGTGTAACTGCCTTGACCACGAACACCAGAACCACGGTCACCACGGTCGTGAACACACCTACAATCGCCAACGAACCCAGTTGTGCGGCAAAACTGCCCGCGCCGAAGACCGCGATCATGATCGTGCCGAAGATGCCGCCCACGCCGTGAACCGCGAACACGTCCAACGTGTCGTCAATCTTGAGCACGTTACGGATCAGGTTCACCGCTTCCTGACACAGAATGCCCGCGATGGCCCCGATGACCAGTGCTTCGATCGGGCCGACGAACCCGGATGCGGGTGTGATCGATGCGAGACCCGCAATCGTGCCGGTGACCATCCCGACCAGCGATGCCTTGCCGAACTTGACCTTTTCCCAAAGCGCCCATGTCAGCGACGCGGTTGCCGCCGAGATATGGGTGACAGTCAGCGCCATTGCCGCGCCGCCATCTGCCGCCAGCTGCGAGCCGCCATTGAAGCCGAACCAGCCGACCCAGAGCATCGCGGCCCCGATCATCACGTAACCGGGGTTGTGCGGCGGTGTGGTGTCTTTTTTGCGCGGTCCAAGGAACACCGCGATGATGAGCGCTGCCAGGCCAGCAGTTTCGTGTACCACGATACCGCCGGCGAAATCACGCACACCGGTTTCACCGAAGATGCCGCCATCGGCAAGGAAACCGCCGCCCCAGATCCAATGAACGACCGGCGCATAGCACAGCAGCATCCAGAGGCCCGAGAAGAGCAGCACAAAACCGAAGCCCACCCGTTCGACATACGCGCCGACAATCAGGGCGGGAGTGATGATCGCAAACGTCATCTGAAAGGCGAAGAACAGAATCTCGGGCAGGGTGCCCGAAAGATCATCGTTTCCGACGCCCATCAGGAACATTTTGCCCAAGCCGCCCCAATACGCGCCACCATCGCCAAAAGCGATTGTGTAGCCGAAGGCGAGCCACAGAATGCTCATCAAACAGGCAATTGCATAACAATGCATGAACACACTCAGCACGTTTCGCGCGCGCACAAGCCCACCGTAAAACAAGGCAAGCCCCGGTAACGTCATGAACAGCACAAGCGCTGTTGCAACGATTATCCAGGCTGTATCGGCTCCGTTCATCTGTCCCATCCTTTGATTAAGCGTCGTTGCGCGCGGTCAAAGCGGATCGGGATCGCGGAAAAAAGAGGCAAATTCACAAAGAGCCTGCCCGAAAATCATGCAGACATGTTTTTGCTTAAATATTGTGCGAATATGTGTGCGGATGCGCAATTATGCGTCACAAATGGCGCAGCGCTGTTACGAGCAAAGACAGTGCCTCGTCACGCGCCGCCGCGCGGACTTTCGCGCGACCAATCGCGCCGAATTCGATGGTTTTGGTCTCGATGCCCTGCGCCGTCGCCAGTCCGAAACACACCCGTCCCTCGGGTTTGAACTCCGACCCGCCCGGCCCGGCGATTCCGCTGATCGACACCGCCACAGTCGCATTCGCAGCCACCAAGGCACCCGCTGCCATCTCGCGCGTAACCTCTTCCGACACCGCACCATGCGCATCCAGCGTCGCGGGGGAGACTCCCAACATGTCCACTTTCGCCGCGTTGGAATAGGTGACGAACCCGCGCTCGAACACCGAGGATGATCCCGCCACATCGGTGATCGCGGCGGCAACCATGCCGCCAGTGCAGCTTTCGGCCGTCGTCACCGTTGCGCCCGCTGCAATAGCGAGGCGTAGCAGGTCTTCGGCCAAGGGCAGGGTCACATCAGCACCAGATGAAACAGAGCCGCGAGTGCCGCCACGCCAATCGCCGCAAACACACCGGCGATCACGTCGTCCAGCATCACCCCCAGCGCATCACCGCGCGCATCGGCGCGACCCACAAGCCACGGCTTCCAGATGTCGAACAGTCGGAACAGAACAAACGCCGCGATCCAACCGGGATAAAGCGCCAAAAGGTCCGCCGACATCCGCGCCGCGCCATAGGCCACCGGGAACAGCGCAATCCATTGACCGACAACCTCGTCCACCACGACATACGATGGGTCGTGATCTTCCTGCCCACGGGTCAATTCACGCGTCGCGAACCAGCCCACCAAGAACAGAAGGAAGGTGAGGCCCGCCAACAGCCAGAACCCGCCAATCGAAAGCACCGCATAAGCAACGGGCAGGGCGGCCAAAGAGCCCCAAGTGCCGGGGGCGGGCTTGAGGTAGCCAACGCCGAAAAAGGTCGCGATAATCTTGTTCATGCCGACACCAATGCCGCGGTGGCCAGCGCCGCGATCCCTTCACCCCGCCCAGTAAAGCCCAGCTTTTCGGATGTGGTCGCTTTTACCGAAATATCCTCAACGGGAAGGTCCATGATCTCAGCCAGCGCCGCGCGCATCGCGTGGGCATGGGGGCCGATCTTGGGGAATTCACAGACCATCGTGCAATCCACGTTACTGATGACGAATCCCGCATCCCGCGCCATCTCAACGGCGTGTTTCAGGAAGATCTCGCTCGCGGCACCTTTCCACTGCGGGTCCGACGGGGGGAAGTGCTGGCCGATGTCGCCTGCTGCCAAGGCGCCGTAAATCGCATCGGTGATCGCGTGCATACCGACATCTGCATCGGAATGCCCCATAAGTGTCTGATCATGAGGTACTTTTACACCACATAAGACAACGTGGTTGCCCGGCCCGAACTTGTGAACGTCATAGCCATTGCCAAGCCGCACTTTCATCTGCAAATCCCCTGAACTGTTGAGGCTTGTCTAAGGTTTGTCCGGTGGCTGTGCAATCTCCCCCGGTTATCTGCACAATAATTAGGCAGATGCGTTTTGTTGGTCTGTTTTTCAGGCTAATATCATTGAATGGGCTGCGGGCACGGCGTAGCTCAAATTCATCAATCAAGGATTGTAACGGTGACTCCGTCTGTTCCAAATGCCCTTTTGTCTCCTCCCGTGATGTTGGCCCCGTTGGCTGGCATCACCGACCTGCCGTTCCGCACGCTGGTGTCGGGCTTCGGCGCAGGGCGTGTGGTTTCCGAGATGATCGCCAGCGGCGAATTCCTTACGGCGCGCCCCGGTACGCGGGAAAAGGCAGAACTTGGGGCAGGGATCGCCAACACCTCTGTGCAACTGGCGGGCCGCACGCCGGAAGCCATGGCAGAAGCTGCGCGCATGGTTGAAGGCTTGGGCGCGCAGGTGATCGACATCAACATGGGCTGTCCGGCGAAAAAGGTGGTGGGCGGCTATTCCGGTTCTGCGCTTTTGCGTAATCTCGACCACGCCTGCCGTCTGATCGAGGCCGTGGTCGGCGCGGTCGACGTTCCGGTAACGCTCAAGACACGGCTGGGCTGGGATGATGCCTCACACAACGCGGGCGAGCTTGCGCAGCGTGCCGAGGCGCTTGGGATCGCGATGATCGTCATTCACGGACGCACCCGCTGCCAATTCTACAAGGGCTCCGCCGATTGGTCCGCGATCCGCCCTATCAAAGAGGCCGTGTCGATCCCTGTCGTGGCCAATGGTGACATTGTGGACACGTCCAACGCGCGCGAAGCGCTTGAACAAAGCGGCGCTGACGGCGTGATGGTCGGACGCGGTGCGCAGGGGCGCCCCTGGGTTCTGGCGCAGATCGCGGCAGACATCTACGGCACCCCGAAGCCGGACATTCCCAAGGGGAATGCGCTCGTTGATATGGTCGCGGGCCACTATGAGGCGATGCTTGATTTCTACGGAGCCGAACTCGGCAACCGTGTCGCCCGGAAACATCTGGGCTGGTACATGGACGACGCCGAAACCACCCCCGCGCTGCGCAAATCGATCCTGACTGCGAAGGACCCCAAGGTGGTTCTTGCGGCGCTCCCCGATGCCCTTTTGACCAACGTGAGGCAGGCTGCATGACCGACCACGATTCCGGAGAGGCCGCAGTGGTCGATGAACGGCTGATCTGGTCGTCACTGCCGGTTCCCGCGATCATTATTGATGGTGACGAAAACATCTACGACATGAACCCGGCGGCAGAGGGTTTCATGAACAACTCGGCAAAATGGCTGAAGGGCCAGCCGATCTGGGACCGTCTGACCGTCGATGCGCCAATGGAGAAAAGCCTGGCTCGCGCACGGGCCAATGGCACGCCGCTTTTCGTGAATGATGTGGATGTCGGCACCGGCAACCGCCCGCCGTTGGTCTGCAACCTTCAGTTTGCGCCGGTTCAGGGAATGGAAGGTTGCACCATCCTTCTCATCAGCCCGCGTGAATTGGCGGGTCGTGTGAACCAAAGCCAATCCGTCAAATCCGCCGCCAAGTCTGCCATCGGCATGGCCGAGATGCTGGCGCATGAGATCAAAAACCCGCTTGCGGGCATCACCGGCGCGGCGCAGCTCCTGAGCATGAACCTCAGCAAAGGTGATCTGGAGCTGACCGATCTTATCGTCGCTGAAACCCGCCGCATCGTGAAGCTCTTGGAACAGGTCGAGCAATTCGGAAACCTCTCAGCGCCCGAACGCAAACCGGTGAACCTGCATGATGTGTTGGATCGCGCACGCCGCTCGGCGCTGCTGGGGTTTGGCGCACACATGAAGATCATCGAGGATTACGACCCGTCACTGCCGTTGGCGATTGGGGACGCGGATCAGTTGCTTCAGGTCGTCCTCAACCTCATCAAGAACGCGTCCGAGGCCGCAGATCCCAAGTCTGGCGGCACCATCCGACTGCACACCTATTATGAACACAGCTATAGCCTGCGCCGTGCCGATGGCACCGGCCAATCGCTTCCGCTTCAGGTCGAGGTGATAGACGACGGTCCGGGCCTGCCGGCCGAGATCCGCGGCGATGTGTTCGATCCCTTTGTGTCGGGCCGTGAAAACGGCACCGGTCTTGGCCTCGCTCTGGTCAGCAAGATCATCTCGGATCACGACGGATGGGTCGCGGTGGATAGCGTACCTGGCAAAACCCGCTTTCGCATTTCGTTGCCGCAAGCCCCGCGAAAACAAAAGGAGTCAAACTGATGGATGGTACGGTACTTGTTGCGGATGATGATCGCACGATCCGCACGGTTCTGACACAGGCGTTGACGCGGGCCGGGTGCAAGGTGCACGCGACCTCTTCTCTGACCACGCTGATGCGCTGGGTGGCCGAGGGCAAAGGCGATGTGGTGATCTCGGATGTGGTCATGCCCGATGGCAACGGGCTTGAGATGCTGCCCAAGATCAGCCAGGACCGGCCCGATCTGCCCGTGATCGTGATCTCGGCGCAGAACACCATCATGACCGCCATTCAGGCCGCCGAGGCCGAGGCGTATGACTACCTGCCCAAACCCTTCGACCTGCCGGACCTGATGAAGCGCACCGCCAAGGCGCTTGACTCCCGCGGTCGCGTCGCGCGCCCGTCGCCCGACCGGGTGGTCGAAGACGCGCCCGACGATCTGCCGCTGATCGGAAAGACGCCGGCCATGCAGGCGCTGTATCGTCTGGTGGCCAAGGTGATGAACACCGATCTGCCGGTCCTGATCTGTGGCGAGTCGGGGACGGGAAAATCCCTGATTGCCCGCGCGTTGCATGATTTTTCCGACCGCCGTTCTTTGCCGTTTGTCACCGTCACCGGCAGCGATCTGTCTGACATCGAAGGTCCGGCGCGTATCCTGGCCCGGGTGCGCGGCGGGACGCTCCTAATCGACGAACTGGCCGATGTTCCGGACGAGGTGCAGGCTCGCATCGTGCGCATGATGGACGGCCCCGGCGAACACGTTCCGCGCTTCATCGCGACCAGCCAGACCGACCCCGGGCAGGGCATCGCAGACAGTGGCGTCCGCGAAGACCTCTATTACCGCATCAGCGGCGCAACCATCTCCGTGCCTTCCTTGCGCGAACGGGTGGACGACATCGCGCTGCTCAGCGAACATTTCTTGGCCCGCGCAGAACGCGACGGTGGGGCAAAGCGCTGGCTTTCCGAAGACGCCGCCGACCTGTTCCGCGCCTACAGCTGGCCCGGCAACGTGCGCCAACTGGAAAACGTTGTGCGGCGCCTCAGCCTGACGTCGCGTGCCGATGAGATCACCCGCGCCGAGGTTGAAAACGTGCTGGGCAACCAGCCCGAAACTGGCCCCGTCCTGCGCGGCGGCGACAGCGAGAAACTCAGCACGTCGGTCGCCCGTCACCTTCGTCGTTATTTCGATCTGCACGGCACAATGTTGCCGCCGCCGGGACTCTACCCGAGAATCCTGCGCGAGATCGAAGCGCCCTTGATCGAAATCGCTCTTGAGGCCACTGGCGGAAATCAGGCCAAGTGTGCGGATTTGCTCGGAATCAACCGTAATACGCTCAGAAAGAAGATCACCGACCTCGATATTCAGGTGACACGCCGGCGCAAGTTGATGTAAAACTGCCACATAATAGTGTTCTGGCGGTGACGCAGTTGGCTGGAAACACAATATATGGCGGTAGCCGGGCTGCGCGGCACATTTAGGCGGGGGTTGGCTGTGGCCACCTGGGCACGCTCGTGGAATTGGACCCGGCTCAGCCGGATGCGCCGTCAACGGCGCTATCAGAACGCCATGACACTCGGTCTGGTGCTGCTTGGACCGCTGCTCGCCATTGCGACGATCCTCGTCCTCGGGCCGCTCGACACGGGAACTGGCGCGCAGTTCAACCTGCGGCTCGTCCTGCTGGCCGACCTCGTTTACGTCCTTCTGTTGGCCGCCATGGTGCTCAGCCGCGTGGTCAACCTGATCGCCGCCCGCCGCGCCAAATCTGCGGGATCTCGGCTGCACCTTCGCTTGACCGGGGCATTCGCTCTGATGGCGTTGCTTCCCACGATCACCGTCGCGGTTTTTGCTGTAATCACCATCAATATCGGTCTCGAGACATGGTTCTCTGAACGCGTCCGCAACGTGGTCGGTGCGTCGCTTTCAGCGGCAGAGGCCTATGAGCAGGAACACCGCGAAGGTCTGACGCAGGATGCCAAGGCCTTGGCTGCTTTCCTCGATGCCAACCGCCGAGCCACGTTCATTATGGATGACGGTGAGTTGCGGCAGGCGCTCAGCCAAGGGCAGGCGCAAATCCAACGTGGGTTGCGCGAGGCCTATGTCATTGACGGAGCAGGAGAAATCCGCGCGCGTGGTGAGGGATCCTACCTGTTCGATTACGAACGGCCAGTGCCTGAACTCTTTACCGAAGCGAATGATATCGGCTTCGCGCTGGTTCAGGACTGGGACAACAATGAACTGCGCGCGCTGATCCCGTTGCGTGCCTTCACCGATCGCTATTTATACATCACACGTGAAGTCGACGGGCAGATCCTGAATTTGCTCGACGACACCCAAGAAACTGCGCGCTTTTACCAGCAGCAGGAAAACGACAGGGGGCGGGTGCTGTTTGATTTTGCACTGCTCTATCTCGGTTTTGCCTTTCTGCTGATCTTCGCCGCCATCTGGTTGGGCCTGTGGTTTGCGGAACGGCTCAGCCGTCCGGTTGGCCGTCTGACAGGTGCGGCGCAGCGCGTGGGCGCGGGTGATTTGGACGTGAAGGTGGTCGAGGAAGACGGCGATGACGAGATCGCCATGCTGGGCCGCTACTTCAACCAGATGACACGGCAACTCAAAGGTCAGCGCGAAACGCTTCTCGATAACACCCGCCAGATCGAACGCCGCCAGCGTCTCTTTGACTCTGTTCTGACCTCAGTGACCTCTGGGGTGGTCGGGTTGGATGCGGATGGCCGTGTGACCTTCGTCAACCGATCGGCCGAACGGCTGCTTGCATGGCACGAGAACCAGCGCAGCGTTCAGATCACGGTCGCCGTTCCCGAATTTGGACCGCTCTTTGACCGGCTGCGTGAGCAGGGGATCGAAACGGCGCAGGAGGAGATCAAAGTTAGCCGTGAAGGCCGTCTTGAAAACCTTCTAGTGCGTCTCTCCACGCGGCGGCGCGAAGATGGCAGTCTCGAAGGCTACGTGATCGCCTTTGATGACGTGACCGACCTTGTCAGCGCACAGCGTATGGCGGCCTGGGGCGACGTGGCCCGTCGCATTGCCCATGAGATCAAAAATCCGCTGACCCCGATCCAGCTTTCGGCCGAACGCATTCGACGCAAGTTCCGACGCGTATTGGGTGAGGATGATGTCGAGAGCCTGGAGCAATTGACCGAAGTTATTGTTCGTCAAACCAATGACTTGCGGCGCATTGTTGATGAATTTTCAAAATTCGCCCGGATGCCCGAGCCAGAGCGCAAGCCCGAAGACATCGTCGATATCCTGCGGAGCGTGATTTTGCTGCAGGAGGCCGGCCAGCCCTCCGTGTCCTTTGTCACGGACATGCCCGAAGCTGGCATCCCGGCGGAAATCGACGCAACCATGATCGGCCAAGCGTTTACGAATATAATTAAGAATGCCGGGGAAGCTATTGAAAGTTATGCGGAAACGCATGATGGAGAAGCGGTGTCCCCACAGATTCGCGTCTCCTGCGAGGTCGTTGACGACATGGCGGTGATCCGCATTTCAGATAACGGCATCGGCCTGCCTGAAGACCCCTCGCGCCTGTTCGAGCCTTACGTGACGACACGCGAAAAGGGGACTGGTCTTGGCTTGCCGATCGTGAAGAAGATCATCGAAGAACACGGTGGCACACTCGCGCTTGAACAGGCCGCCTCCTTTGATGATACGGGCCGTTGCGGCGCTATGGCCGTGATCCGGTTGCCCATATTGGTGCTTTCCAAAAATTCTAGTGAAATCAATGCTCTCGAGCATGGATCGCAGATTGAAGACAGTGATGTAAACGTGTGATGTACAGAAAAACAAAGGTGAGGTTATGAGCGATATTCTGATTGTAGACGATGAGCGCGATATCCGCGAACTGATCGGCGATATTCTGGAAGATGAAGGCTACACAACCCGACTGGCGGGCAACTCATCGGAGGCAATGGCCGAAATCAATTCCGAGGAACCGTCGCTGCTGATCCTCGACATCTGGCTGAAGGACAGCAAGATGGACGGGATCGACATTCTCAAGACCGTCAAGCGCGATAACCCGGATGTGCCGGTGGTGATCATCTCGGGTCATGGCAATATCGAAATCGCCGTCGCCGCGATCAAACAGGGCGCGTATGATTTCATCGAAAAACCGTTCAATATCGACCAATTGCTGGTGGTGATCCGGCGCGCGATGGAAACCAGCCGGTTGCGCCGCGAAAACAACAAACTGCGGCGGCGCGAAACCGAAGTTGCGCAAATGGTGGGTGAATGCGCGGCGTATCGCGGGTTGCTGTCGAACCTCGACAAGGTCACGAAATCCAATGGTCGCGTCTTGTTGTCCGGCCCGGCGGGCAGCGGCAAAGAGGTTGCGGCCCGGTACATCCATGCCAACTCCAACCGCGCAAGCGCGCCTTTCATAACCGTTAACTGTGCGGGCGTTGCGCCCGAGACCATGGAAGAGGTGCTGTTCGGCCGCGAAACGCCGGAACGTGGGGTGGAGCCGGGATTGCTTGAGCAGGCCCATGGCGGGGTGATCTATTTCGACGAAGTGGCCGATATGCCCATCGGTACCCAGTCCAAGATCCTGCGTGTGCTTGTTGACCAACAGTTCCAGCGTGTTGGTGGCGCGGACAAGGTGCGCGTGGACCTGCGGGTGATCTCCTCGACCAACCGCGATCTTCAGTCCGAGATTGCAGCGGGCACGTTCCGCGAGGAACTCTATCACCGTCTGAACGTCGTGCCGATTTCGGTACCCAGCCTGGAAGACCGGCGCGAGGACATTCCGATGCTGGCGGGCCATTTCATCGACCTCTTCAACCAGACCCAGGGGTTGCCTAAACGGGCGCTCAGCTCTGACGCGGTGGCGCTGTTGCAGACGATGGTCTGGCCGGGCAACGTACGGCAGCTCAAGAACCTGATCGAGCGAGTGCTGATCCTGGGCGACGGCACGGGCGACATTGCCGCGCGTGAATTGCCGCAGGAATCCGGTCCGGCCGAGAACGAAGAGGGGCGGGTGGTGCTGTCCGGCACACTCGCCACCATGCCGCTGCGCGAGGCGCGCGAGGCGTTCGAACGCGAATACCTGCTTACCCAGATCAACCGCTTTGGCGGTAATATCAGCCGCACGGCCAGCTTTGTCGGGATGGAGCGCAGCGCGCTGCACCGCAAGCTGAAGTCGCTCGGGGTGGTCACCGGCTCAAAATCCGGCGGGCGGGTGGCCTATCTCGAGGACGAGGTGGAAGAGGCGACCTGAGGGGTTATTTATTCAGATGTCGGAACGAAGCAGGTCAGTACGATGCGACATCTGATTTTGGCCTCTGCCGTGGCTCTGATGACAACCGCCGGTATGACGGCGGCGCAGGGCACGCGGCAGATCGACCGCTCTGGTGTGGACCGGGCGGCGTGGGAGTTTGCGCAGGAGCTGAACACGGCGGATGCGTTTCAGGCCTATCTTGAGGCGTTTCCCGAAGGGCTGTTTCGCGACGAAGCGCAGGCGCAGTTGTTTGCGTTGCGCCCCGACCTTGCGCCGCAGCCGGAACCGGACCCCGTGCCTGAGCCGCCGCGCACTTCTTTGGTGCTGGTGGCACCCCAACCGGAGAGTTGCACCGTGTGTCCGCGCGTGGTGCGCATTCCCGGGGGCGAGACCGTGCTGGGGTCGGAGCTGGGCGGGGCTGAGGGGCCGCGCACGAACCAGACCATCGCGGCATTCGAGATCGCGGCGGGTGAGATCACCGTGGGCGACATGCGCGCGTTTGAGGCGGCGACGGGAACGCGGACGGGGCGGTCTTGTTTCATCTGGACACCGGAAGGGCGGATGCGGTCGCGGGATGGGGCCTATTGGGGGGCGCCAGGGTTTGATGTGACCGACGATCATCCGGCGGCCTGTGTCAGTTGGGATGACGCGATGGGTTATGTCGACTGGCTCAACGACGAGGACCCGCGCGGCGGATGGCGGCTCGCGTCGGAGGCGGAGTTCGAATACGCCGCCCGTGGCACGCTGGATCAGGACTACCCGTGGCCCGGTGGGCTGGGTGCGATCTGCCAGCGGGTGAACGGGGCGGGGGCGGAGAGCCGGTTCCGGCACCGCAACACGGCCTGTGATGACGGGACCGAGGCACCGGTGCCGACGGGGGTGTTTCCGGTCAACCCGTTCGGGCTGTCGCACATGATCGGGAACCTGTGGGAATGGACGGCGGATTGCTGGAACGGTTCGCACAGCGGCGCGCCTTCGGACGGGGCGGCGCGGACGACGGGGACGTGCAGCAGCCGGGTGCTGCGGGGCGGGTCCTGGGACGATCCGCCGGAGAACCTCCGGGTCAGCTACCGGGTGGGCATCCCCAAGACCCGCCGCCAGGCCAATGTCGGCTTCCGCGTAGCGCGGGATCTGGCTCCGGGCAGATAGGTCCGTTTTGGTCCTATTGTTTCGCGCGCGAAACATTGGGTCCGATCTGGACCTATTAAGGTTTTGTTAAGGTTGGTTGGGCGATAAAACCATGCAGTAACAACATCGCAATCAGGGTACCGTATCGGCAGCCCGGTCAACAGATTTCATATTGACGTCATGTTTTTTTAGCGACTAGCTTCCATTGATGTAATCCGAATTTGAGAGTTTGTTTTGACTGTCGATGTACAGATAGCTTTTCAAGGTGGTGGTGCGCGGTTGGCCTTGTTTTTTGGCGTCATCAAAGCGTTACAAAAGCTTGAGCGTGATCAAATAATTCGAGTGACCCGTGTATCTGGAGCCTCGGCAGGAGCAATCGCTGCCGCTCTGTTTGCGGGAAGAGCAAATATTGATGCTTTGGTTCAGTATCATTGCCGCTTGAAAGGTGGTGAGGATATATTGCAAGCTTTTCCAGATATTTCTGAACCGACTTTACTGGAAAAGTTGTTTAACCTTGGGAAAGTTGCCGCAGTAAATCGTGCGCTTGGTGATGAAGGTAAGTTTGCTGGAATTGTAGAGAAATCACTTTCAACTGCTGGTGTGAACGCTCAAACAATTGGAGACTTGAGTATACCGTGTTTTATTAATTCAACGGACGTTGTGGAACATAAGATCGTAACAGCTTCTCGAGATCAATCATTGGTACAGGCTATCGTCGACCTGCATTCCCCAAGTGGCGTGTCGTTTGAGGTGAAGATCGCCTGTATCCGAGCGCTAGACAAGGATTTTCTGCCGCAAGCGGCACCTGCGGTCGCGCAGACTGCTGGATCTGGACGGATCAGAC
>JAUHVK010000015.1 GCA_030425145.1 Alphaproteobacteria bacterium
GTTGCAAGCCCGCACCCTCTGGGTGATCCATAAAACGCGCCCCTCGCAGCCTTCAACACCATGTTTTATATAGGAAATATAATGGTCAGGACAGCGAAATCAGCGCCTTACTTGGGAAATGTGGGCCCAATGTCTTTAAGGGTTTGGCGGGGTTCCTCCAGCCGCCAAGCCGCACGTATGTGCAAATTGATTATCGGCTATGCGTGGAAAACATGGCAATAAGCGCTTTGCCTCAAACACTTTTTCTGTCAATAAATGAACAACGCGCTGCAGAAACTTGTAAATTTATTTTTTCTGCATCGCAGAAGCTGGTTGATTCATCAAAGGAATTTGACGTGCCCCGCGACACTCTGACAGGAAGCCGAATTCGCGAGCGCCGCGTGATGTCGGGGATGAAGCAGGCAGAATTGGCCAAGCGGGCGGAAATTTCGCCATCCTACCTCAATTTGATCGAACACAACCGCCGCAGAATCGGCGGGAAATTGCTGGTCGACATCGCACATGCGCTGGGGGTCGAGCCAGGGTCACTGACCGAAGGGGCCGAGACCACCTTGCTTACCACTTTGCGCGAAGCTGCGAGTGGGGCTGACATGGCCGAAGCCGAGTTCGTGCGGGTTGAGGAATTCGCTGGACGCTTTCCGGGTTGGGCCGCGCTACTGGCTGACAGCCAGCGCAAGGTCGAAACACTTCAGCGCAGCGTCGAGGCGCTAACTGACCGCTTGACCCACGATCCGCATCTGGCCGCTTCGCTGCACGAGATGCTGTCGACAGTGACGGCCATCCGGTCTGCCGCATCCATTCTTGCCGAACCCGGCGACATCGAGCCGGAATGGCAGCGGCGCTTTAATCGCAATATCTATGAAGACAGTGCCCGGCTCGCAGACACCAGCCGAAGTCTTGCTCAATATCTTGAAGAGGCGGATTCCGAGGCCTCGGAAACCAATGCGCCGCAGGATGAGCTTGATGCGGTGTTCCAGCGCACTGGTTTCCATTTGCCCGCACTCGAAACAGCCAAAGCCAGCGTCGAGGCGGCAGTGGCGGATCTGGGAAAGGGTTTGTCGCAATCGGCGCGATGGCTTCTGCTGCGTGCCCTGACCCGGTATCGGGAGGATGCCAAGCGAATGCCATTGGCAGATTGCGCTGACACGGTCGCCGCATCCGGAAGCGACCCGTTTGCTTTTGCCGCCCGGTTCGATTGCGACTTGGCCAGCGCTATGCGCCGGCTTGCCCATCTGCCCGAAGACATCCTGCCCGATCCGGTGGGGCTTGCGATCTGTGATGGTTCCGGGGTGACGACCTTCCGCAAGCCGCTTCCGGAATTCCCTCTGCCCCGTCTTGGTGCGGGATGCGCGCTCTGGCCGCTTTACCGGGCGCTGGCGCGGCCAATGATGGCGCAGATCGAAGTGATGGAGCAGTCCGCCCGTGCAGCAGCCCGTCACCGGGGTATCGCCATCGCGCAGCCAACAGGCCCGGCACGGCCCGGCGAAGATGTGCTGTTCGAAAGCCATATGCTGATCGTCCCTGAACCCCAGCGGGATTCGTCAGAGCCCAGTCGACAGGTCGGGTTGACCTGCCGCATTTGCCCCCATGCGTCCTGCGAAGCCCGTCGTGAACCGTCCATCATGGTGGCTTCAGTCCCCCGGAAGCTTTGACACATTGCCTGCACTTCGTAATAGTTTATGCAAGCTGGCCCAAAATAACGGCAAAAAGCCGATCAGCTACTTGCGGCACGGGGGAGGGCGCGCATGTCGAAACAGGTTCTGTTGATAGAAGACGAACCCAATATCATTGAGGCAATCAGCTTCATCCTGTCGCGTGATGGGTGGAGCGTCAAAACGCATTCCAACGGAGCCGACGCAGTCGAAATGGTCAAAGAGAGAAAGCCCGACGTGGTGATCCTTGACGTCATGCTCCCGGGAAAAAGCGGCTACGACATCCTTCGCGAATTGCGGGATGATCCCGAGATCAACGGATTGCCGGTCTTGATGCTGACCGCGCGGGGCCAGACCAAGGATCGCGAGATCGCCGAGCGTGCAGGCTGCGATGCGTTTATGACCAAGCCGTTTTCGAATGCCGACGTGATTGAAACCGTGAGAGCCCTGGCAGACAAATGATCCGCGCGACAAACAGGCCCGGTTCACCCACCGTTTTCCACGAGCGACGCACCTATCGCCGGCGCCGGGTCATGGATGCGGCGCGCGTGGCACCTGTTCTCGCACTTTTGCTGTGGATGATCCCGATGATCTGGCCGCAATCTGGCGCGGGAACGGTCAGCAGCGCTACGGCGCTGATCTATATCTTCCTCGTCTGGGCGGGTGTCATTCTGCTGACATGGGGTTTGTCGCGACTCTTGGGGGATGACGCCGAAGACGCTTCGGACTCGGACGCATGAGCAGCCTCAATGTGCTTTTTGCGGTGTGTACCGCCTATGTGTTGTTTCTGTTCTTTGTCGCCTTTGCTGCCGATCGCCTTGCCTTGAAGGAAAAAAAGGCGTGGCTGCGGTCGCCACTGATCTACACGCTGTCCCTGTCGATCTACTGTACCGCGTGGACCTTTTATGGCGCGGTCGGGTCGGCGGCGCGTAACGGGTTCGAATACCTGACCATCTACCTTGGGCCGACCTTGGTTATGATCAGCTGGTGGTGGCTTCTGCGCAAACTGATCCGCATCGGCCGGACGCAGAAAATCACCTCGATCGCTGACCTGATCTCGTCGCGCTATGGCAAATCGAGCCTGCTCGCGGCTGGCGTGACGATCCTCGCAGTGATCGGCACCACGCCTTACATCGCGCTTCAATTGCAGTCCGTGACATTGTCATTCTCGGTCTTTGCCGCGCAATCCGACGGGTTGGCCGCACAGGATCAGGCGCGGTTAGCCCTTTGGCTTTCATTGGGATTGGCGGTTTTCACGGTTCTGTTCGGGACGCGCAACCTTGACGCTAAGGAGCGGCACGACGGCGTTGTCATGGCGATTGCAGTCGAAGCCGTGGTCAAACTGGTGGCGCTGCTGTCGGTGGGGGTCTTCGTGGTCTGGGGTGTGTCCGGCGGGCTGACCGAAGCGCTGAACCAGATCGACGCATCCGAGTTTGGCGAATGGCACACCGACCGCAGCCGTTGGGCCGGACTGATCTTCCTTTCTGCTGCCGCTTTCCTGTGCCTGCCGCGCACTTTTCAGGTTCTGGTGGTTGAGAATGACGACGAAAGCCACCTGCGCACCGCAAGCTGGGCTTTTCCGCTCTATCTCTGCCTGATCAGCCTGTTCGTCGTTCCAATTGCCGTGGTGGGTTTGGGTATTATGCCCAAAGGGTCGAACCCTGATCTCTTTGTCCTCACGGTGCCGCTGGCCCTCGGGCAGGATGGGCTCGCCATGTTGTCCTTTCTCGGTGGCTTCAGTTCGGCAACCTCGATGGTGATCGTCGCCGCGATCGCCCTTTCGACGATGGTGTCGAACCATATCGTAATGCCCATCTGGCTCCAGCTCAGACCGAGCGGTGCGAGCGTGTCGGGCGATGTGCGCGCCGCCGTCCTGATGGCGCGGCGCATCTCTATCGTTGGCGTGGTGATGTTGGGTTACCTCTACTTCCGCCTGTCCAGCGGAGGTGAGGCGCTGGCCTCGATCGGTCTTGTGGCGTTCTGCGGACTGGCGCAGGTCTTGCCCGCCATGCTGGGCGGGATGTTCTGGCGCGGGGCGACCCGGATGGGGGCCTTTGCCGGTCTGACCGCTGGCTTCGCCACATGGCTTTACACGCTCTACCTGCCTAGCTTTGGCATTGGCACCATCCTGCCTGTGTCTATTGTTGAAAACGGTCTCTTCGGACTGCCCTGGCTCAAGCCTGATGCGTTGTTCGGGATCACCGGAATGGACCAGCTCATGCACGCTCTGCTGTGGAGCATGTTGTTCAATGTGGTGTCCTTCGTTACCGTGTCTCTTGTTACTTTCCCGTCACCCTTGGAGCGGCTTCAGGCGGCGCAGTTCGTCAATATTTTCGAACATTCGACCAATGCGCGCAGTTGGTCGGGTGGCACAGCGCAGGCAGAAGACCTGATGGTCATGGCGCAGCGCATTCTGGGTGCAAAGGACGCGCAGGCACTGTTTCTGCGCCACGCGCGGCGGCAGGGGGCGAGAGGCAATCTGCCAGCGCCAACGCCTGATTTCCTTGAATCTCTGGAGCGTGAATTGGGCAGTTCCGTCGGCGCCGCAACCGCTCATGCGATGGTCGGGCAGATCACCGGTGGCATGGCGATCTCTGTCGAAGACCTGATGGCGGTGGCGGATGAGACTGCGCAGATGCTGGAGTATTCGGCCCGCTTGAAAGAGCAGTCGGAAGAACTCAGCCGCACCGCGCTCGAACTGCGCAACGCCAACCAGAAACTCACCCGGTTGTCGATCCAGAAAGACGCGTTCCTCAGCCAGATCAGCCACGAACTGCGCACCCCTATGACTTCAATCCGCGCGTTCTCGGAGATCCTGCGCGACACGGATCAGATGAACCCCGAAGACCAGTCACGCTATGCGTCGATTATTCATGACGAGGCACAGCGCCTGACCCGGTTGCTGGACGACCTTCTGGATCTCAGCGTGGTCGAGAACGGGCAGGTGAACCTGAACCTGCGTGACGGAACGTTGCGGGATGCCCTTGACCGGGCCGTGGCATCTGCCGCTCTCGGTGAAGATGGCGTGCCACTCCAGATCGAACGGGATGTCGCCAAGGAGCAGATCGGCCTGCACACCGATCTCGATCGCCTCAGCCAGGTGTTCATCAACCTGATCGCCAATGCGCGTAAATACTGCGATGCCGAAAGCCCTCGTCTTGTTATCCGCGTGATGCAAGAGGTCGACCGTGTTGTGATCGACTTTCAGGACAACGGGTCGGGCATCGCCCCAGAAGCGGTCGACATGATATTTGAGAAATTCGCCCGCGTCAGCGATCAGAAGGCCGGCGGCGCTGGGTTGGGGCTTGCCATCTGTCGACAGGTGATGACGCGTCTGGGAGGCGCGGTGGATTACGTGCCCGCGGCCCGCGGAGCGAATTTCCGCGTAGTTCTGCCGTATCGCACGGCGATGGCCGCACAATAAGCGCCTCAGAGCCAACCGCGCTAAACCCTTGGTAACCAATTCCGGTGATAACCTTGGCAAAGGCCAAGGGGGCTCCCGTGCAGATATGACCGAAACCGCGACAGACACTGTCTTGCAGCGCAAGGCTCATGCCCAGCGTAAGGCGCGGGGCGGTGGTGCTTGGTCCTTGCCGCGCGCCTTGGGGCGGGCGCTGTCGATCGCAGCGGACGCACTTTGGGGGCTGGCATTTTTGCAAACCACCCGGGCCGATCACACGATGTCCGCAGACAAGGCGTTGTCCCGTCTGGACAGCGATGATCTGCTTGTGGTGTTGGGACATGAAACCGGGCTCTGCGGTCTGGTCGCTTTTTCACGGGACATCGTGACAGGGCTTATCGACGTGCAGACCTTGGGGCGCGTGACGCAGTTTCCAGCAGACGCGCGCGCCTACACTGCGACCGATGCGGCGATGACCGCGCCGCTGGTTGATGCGGCCTTGCCCCGGTTCGCCTCGATGGTCTCGACCCAGCCTGACATGGCCCACCTGAAGACCTATCGGTTCGGCGCCTTGGTCGAGGATGTGGCAACGGCTGGCCTAGCGCTGGAGGCGGAAACATATCGGGTGACCGAGTTCGATGTCAGTCTGGCTCAGGACATGCGCAAGGGCCGCGTCGTCTTCCTGTTCCCGGAGCCTGCAAAAACAGACGAACTGAGTGATGACTCTCATCCAGGAAAACATGAGGCTGTGCTCAAGCTGGCTCCGGTGCGGATGCAGGCTGTGCTGGCTCGTATCCATATCCCGCTTGATCGGGCACAGGCCCTGCGGCCCGGCGATGTGGTGCCGCTCTCATCATCGGTGACCACCTCGGCCAGTTTGGTTCTGGCCGGAGGGCATACCGTAGCGCGGGGCAAGTTGGGGCACATGAATGGTTTTCGCGCTATCCGCATCGGGGATGAGGCGCAGACGCTGCATCGGCCGGACCCCGTTGTGCCAACGCCGGCACCGGAACAGCCGCCAGAGGCGGCGCAGACGATGCCCGTGCCTATGGGAACAGACCTACAGGCGTTTGATCTCGATGGCGCGTTGGAATTGGGGGGGGCAGATGGCGGCACCAGTCTCCCGGTGTCGCCTGATCCTGTAACGTCTTAGCGCTGGGCTAGGGCGTCCAGCGTCGGGCGGAGGCCGGCCAGGTCGTAGCCTGCCTTTGCCACGGCCCCGAGGATGGCATCAGTGCTCTGCTGACCAGCCTGACTCAAGGCCCAGAGGATCGAACAGCGTGTACCCGAGGCGCAATAGGCCAGCACCGGGCCGTCCGACGCCTCGACCAGTGCGGCCTGCTGCGCCACTCGGTCAGGGGTCATGGTCTGATGCGTGATCGGCAGCACTTCGAAGGCCAGACCGGCGGCTTCCATCGCAACGCGCATGGCGTCCGATTGATGCGACGGCGGAACTTCGGCGTCGGGGCGGTTGCAGATCACGGTTGTGATGCCCGCCGCCTTGATGGCGGCGGCGTCTTCAGGGTTGATCTGCGGCGACACGGCATAGCGGTCGGAGATAGGGCGAATATTCATGACAAAGACCTACTGCGCTGTCGCGGGTCTGTCCAGCCATGCCCGGAAGCTTGGCATTGCGAGCATTCCGGCCAACATCGCGCCGACGAAGACCAGACCTTCCATCCCGCCATAGCTGAGCGAGGCAATCGCCGGACCGGGGCAGAGGCCGACAAGACCCCATCCCATTCCGAACAGCACCGACCCCATCACAAGGTTGCGGCCCAGCTTCGGTTCGGGCGGCGGCGGCATCGCGTCACCGGTCAAAGCAAAACGGCGCTTGGCTGCAATCCGCCACGCGATCATCATCGGGATGATGGCACCACCCATCACAAAGGCCAGTGTCGGATCCCAATTGCCGAAAATGTCCAGCCAGCCCTGCACCTTGCGGGTGTCGGTCATGCCGGAAACGAACAGCCCGGCGCCGAACAGACCACCGGCCAGAAAAGCAAAGTAATTGCGCATCAGATGATCCCCAGCAGATGGCGGAACAGCACGACAGTCAGACCGCCGGCCAGAATGTAAAACACGGTTGCAACGAAGCCGCGCAGCGAAAAGCGGGACATCCCGCAGACGCCATGACCCGAGGTGCACCCGTTTGCCAGCCGTGTGCCGACACCGACCAGCAGGCCGGCCGCGATAAGCAAAGCGAAATTGCTGGTGGCATGTGTTTCTTTTGGACCGAAGTACCAAAGCAGCACCACCGGAATCAGAGCGAGCCCGGCCAGAAAGCTGATGCGTTCCCACATCGTGCTGCGCCCGCTGCCATCGACGAGCCCGCCGATGATGCCGCTCGCGCCCATGATGCGCCCATTGGCGAGCAGGTAGACCGCACCGCCTGTGCCGATCAGCAACCCGCCGACCAGTCCGTAAATCCAATCCGGGTTCATTTCATTACAATCCGTTTACTGGAACCTTGAGGAAGACTTTGCCGTCCTTGTCAGCAGGCGGCATGTGTCCGGCGCGCATGTTTACCTGCAACGACGGGATAATCAATTTCGGCATCGCCAGCGTCGCATCACGCGCATCGCGCATTTCGACAAAGCGTTCTTTGGTCGCGTCTGCGCCCACATGCACGTTCTTGGTCTTTTGGTCGCCTACCGTGGTTTCCCACGCATAGCTGTCGCGACCCGGGGCCTTGTAGTCGTGGCCCACGAAGATGCGGGTTTCGTCGGGCAGGGTGAGGATCTTCTGCACCGAGTCGTAGAGTTGCTCGGACGACCCGCCCGGGAAATCGCAGCGGGCTGTGCCGAAATCCGGCATGAAGAGCGTATCACCCACAAACGCCGCATCGCCGACCACATAGGTCAGGCAGGCGGGCGTGTGACCGGGGGTATGCAGCACATCCGCACGCATCTGGCCGATATGAAAGCTGTCGCCCTCAACAAAGAGTTTGTCGAACTGGCTGCCATCACGCTGGAATTCGGTGCCTTCGTTGAACACTTTGCCAAACGTGTCCTGCACTATCTGGATGCGGTCCCCGATCCCGATCTTGCCGCCCACGGTTTCTTGCAGATAGGGCGCGGCGCTCAGGTGGTCAGCGTGAACGTGGGTCTCCAGAAGCCATTGCACATCAAGGCCATTTTCCTTGACGAAGGCGATAATGGCGTCGGCGGATTTGGTGTCGGTGCGGCCCGAGGCGTAGTCGAAATCAAGCACACTGTCGACAATCGCACAGGCGCTGCCCTGCGGGTCCTGAACCACGTAGGAAATCGTGTTGGTGGCGTCGTCAAAAAAACCGGTGACCTTGGGTGTCATGTCTGAGCCCTCCTTGCATGACCAACATATAAAGAAAGTTGAATACGTAGCAAGAGGGCGCCGCAAAAAAATGTACGGCGCGTACACGTTTAAAATTGCGTGGTTGTCAGGCCGCAGACACAGCACCGGCACCCGTCGGATCAGACAGGTACGTGAGCACATCATTTTTGCCAATGACGCCGATGGGGGTGTCACCCTCCATCACCGCAAGGTCGGTCGGACTGGTGACAAGAGTGGTCATCACTTCCTGCACCCGCGCGTCAGCATCCACAGTCTGTGCACCCGCGTCCGGTTGGTCGGCGCGCATCACGTCACGGGCACGCAACACGCCCAACGGGTTCATATGTTTGACAAAGTCGGCCACGTAGTCGTTCGACGGGTTGCGGAAAATGTCCTGCGGTGTGCCGCATTGTACGATGCGGCCGCCCTCCATGATGGCAATTCGATTTCCGATCTTGAACGCCTCGTCCAGATCGTGGCTGACAAAGATGATCGTGCGCTTCAGCCGTTGCTGCAATTCCAGCAGCTCATCCTGCAACTTGGTGCGGATCAGCGGGTCGAGGGCGGAAAACGGCTCGTCCATGAGCAGGATCGGCGCATCGGTTGCAAAGGCGCGGGCAAGCCCGACACGCTGCTGCATCCCGCCCGAAAGTTCCGAAACCTTGCGGTCGGCCCAATCTGCCAGCCCCACCAGCGCCAGCTGTTTTTCGACCTGTTCGTTGCGCTCGGTCTTGGACTGTCCGCCCAGTTCCAGGCCAAGGCCTACATTCTCACGTACACTGCGCCAGGGCAGCAAACCGAACTGCTGGAACACCATCGCCACATGGCGCAGCCGGATCGTGCGCAACACATCGGCGCTGGCGTTTGTCACATCGACCAGTTGTTTGCCGTCATGCACCCGCACGCAGCCCCGCGCTACGGGGTTCAACCCGTTAACGGCGCGCAGCAGCGTGGACTTGCCCGACCCGGACAACCCCATCAGCACGAGGATCTCGCCCTCGGCCACGTCGAGCGAACAGTCATGGACCCCCAGCACCTGCCCGGTGTCCTTCTGGATCTGGGCACGGTCCTGCCCGGCATCCATCATCGGCAAGGCCGATTGCGGCTTGTCCCCGAACACGATGGAGACATTGTCGAATTCAACGCGCGTGTTGCTCATTTCTGGCGCTCCATCCGCAGCATCCGATCAAGAATGATGGCGACGACAACGATCACGAACCCGCTTTCGAACCCGCGTGCGGTGTTCACCTGGTTCAACGCCCGCACCACCGGCACACCCAACCCGTCTGCGCCGACCAGTGCCGCGATCACCACCATCGACAGCGAAAGCATGATGGTCTGGTTCAGCCCGGTCATGATCTGCGGCAGTGCAGATGGCAGTTCGACCTTCCACAGAAGTTGCGATTTGGTGGCGCCGAACGCCTCAGCCGCTTCGATCAGGGGCAGTGGTGTGGAACTCACGCCAAGATGTGTAAGGCGGATCGGAGCTGGCAAAACAAAGATCACGGTCGCGATCAGCCCGGGCACCATGCCAATGCCGAAAAACACAATCGCAGGAATAAGATAGACAAATGTGGGCAGCGTCTGCATCAGATCCAGAACCGGCCGCATCCACGCATAGAGTTTGGGTCGGTGCGCCATGGCGATGCCGATAGGCACACCCACGCCCATACAGACGACGCATGCCGACAGCACCAGTGTCAGGCTTTCGGTCGTTTCCTCCCAATAGCCTTGGTTGATGATGAACAGGAACCCAAGCGCCACGAACAGCGCGACCTTCCAACTGCGTTGCAGGTAATAGGTCAGCGCAACGAACAGCCCGACGATCACCAGCGGGTGCGGTGTTTCCAGCAGCCAGAGGAAGCCGTCGATCATTGCCTCGAGCGCATCCGACAGAGCGTCAAAGAAAAACGCGCCGTTGCTTTCGAGCCAGTCAAAGGCTGACCCGGCGATCTTGCCCACCGGGATCTTGTTCTCGGTCAACCAGTCCATGGAAGGTCCCCATACATCATAAAGAAAGGGCGGCTCGATGCCGCCCCGTCCAGTTTACTGAAGAGCGGCCTTCACCGCTGCCACGGCATCGCCGCCATCCTTGGTCGTCACGCCGTCGAGCCAGCCCATATAGGCGTCCGGATTTGCCTGAAGCCAAGCAGTCGCCGCGTCACGCGCCTCGGCCCCGTCATTCAGGATCGCGCCCATGATCTCGTTTTCCATGGCCAGCGTGAATTCGAGGTTTGTCAGCAGCTTACCCACGTTCGGGCAGGAGTCGACGTAACCTGCGGAGGTGTTCGTAAAGACGGTTGCACCACCGAGGTTGGGGCCAAACCAGTCGTCGCCACCTTCAAGATAGGTCATCTCGAAATTCGCGTTCATCGGGTGCGGTTCCCAACCCAGGAACACAACCGGTTCTCCACGGTCGTCGGCACGAGCGACCTGTGCCAGCATACCTTGCTCAGAGCTTTCGACGACTTCGAAGCCCTCGAGGTCAAACGCATTTGCCGCAATCATGTCCATGATCAGGCGGTTGCCGTCATTGCCCGGCTCGATGCCGTAAATCTCGCCATCCAGCGCATCGCGTTGTGCGGCGATGGCGGCAAAGCTGGTGATGCCCAGATCGGCACCGGCCTTGTTGGTGGCCAGCGTGTATTTCGCGCCTTCGAGGTTGGCGCGCACCGTGTCCACGGTACCTGCCTCGCGGTAGGGGGCAATGTCGGCTTCCATCGTCGGCATCCAGTTGCCCAGGAACACGTCCACGTCACCTTCGGCGAGCGCGGTATAGGTCACCGGGACCGACAGAACTTTTATGTCTGTCTCATATCCCAGCGCGTCGAGAACAACCGTGGTTGCTGCAGTTGTTGCGGTGATGTCGGTCCAGCCCACGTCCGAAAAGGTGACGCTGTCGCAATCGGCCGTTGCGGCACCGGCCGCACAAATAGCGACAACAGAAAGTGAAGATTTCATCATGTTTGTGGTCTCCCTGACAGAGTTTGGTTTTTTGTTGATTGACGAGTCAATTAAAAACGCCATACGCTCCCGGACGTCAAACACTTATTTGTTTTCGGAGTCGAACGTGCCGAAGCTCGGGATGGAGCCTATACGCCGCGAGGCGCTCGTAAAAGCAACGATTGCCGAGATCGGAAAAGCGGGCTCACTCGATGTGACCGTGGCCCAGATCGCGCGGCGGGCGGGCATGTCATCGGCACTGGCGCATCATTATTTCGGTGGCAAAAACCAGATCTTTCTGGCCGCGATGCGCCACACGCTCAGCCTTTACGGGGCCGAGGTGCGCGGTGCTTTGACCATGGCGCAAGGTCCCCGCGGGCGGACCGAGGCGATCATTCGGGCCGGGTTCACTCAGTCGAACTTTCGTCGCGAAGTTATTGCGGCTTGGCTGAATTTTTACGTTTTGGCCCAGTCCGACAATCATGCGCGCCGTCTTTTGGGTGTGTACCAGCGCCGCCTGCATTCGAACCTCGTCTACAATCTGCGACCGCTGGTCGGCGCACATGCTTCAGGTGCCGCGTTGCGGATAGCCGGTCTGATCGACGGCCTCTATCTCCGCGAAGCACTGAGCAAGGGCGTGCCCTCCGGCAATGACGCCACTCAGCAGGTTCTGACCCTGCTTGACCACGAAATCACCCATGCGCACAGGGAGCCGACAGAATGAGCTACGACACCCAGCCCAAAGCCAGCCATTTCATCGACGGTGCCTATGTCGAAGACACAAGCGGCACACCGATTCCCGTCATCTACCCGGCGACCGGCGAACAGATCGCCACGGTCTACGCCGCGACCCCGGCCATCGTCGATCAGGCGCTTGCCGCTGCCCATCGCGCGCAAAAGGAATGGGCCGCGATGTCCGGCACCGAGCGGGGGCGCATTCTGCGCCGGGCTGCTGACATGATGCGGGAACGAAATCACGACCTTTCGGTCTTGGAGACTTTTGATACCGGCAAACCCTATCAGGAAACCATCGCCGTCGACGCCACCAGCGGCGCGGATGCGCTGGAGTATTTCGGCGGACTCGCAGGCAGCCTGACCGGCGAACATATCCAGCTTGGCGAAGACTGGGTCTACACCCGTCGCGAACCGTTGGGCGTCTGCGTGGGTATTGGCGCGTGGAACTATCCGACCCAGATCGCCTGCTGGAAAGGCGCGCCCGCTTTGGCCTGCGGCAATGCGATGGTCTTCAAACCGTCCGAGACGACACCGCTCTGCGCGCTGAAGGTGGCCGAGATCCTTCACGAAGCAGGATTGCCTGCCGGTATCTACAACGTGGTTCAGGGGCTGGGCGAGGTTGGTGCGTCGCTTGTCACCGACCCGCGCGTGGCCAAGGTGTCGCTGACCGGTTCTGTACCAACTGGTAAAAAAGTGTATGCCGCCGCTGCCGCGCAGATGAAGCATGTAACGATGGAACTGGGTGGGAAATCTCCTTTGCTGGTTTTTGAAGATGCCGATCTGGAAAACGCAGTGGGCGGCGCGATCCTCGGCAATTTCTATTCCTCGGGTCAGGTCTGTTCGAACGGGACACGGGTATTTGTGCAGAAGGGTATTAAGGAAGCGTTTCTGAAACGCCTGACGGAACGCCTTTCGACGGCCGTAATTGGCGATCCTATGGATGAGGCAACCAATTTCGGACCGATGGTTTCCGAAAAACAGATGAAAATCGTCCTCGATTATATTGAAAAAGGCGAAAATGAAGGCGCGCGTCTGGTCACTGGCGGCAAGCGCTTGGATCGTGACGGGTTTTACCTGCAACCAACCGTATTTGCTGACGTAAAAGACGGCATGATCATCGCCAGGGAAGAGATCTTTGGCCCGGTTATGGCGGTGCTGGATTTCGACACCGAAGAAGAGGTGATCGCCCGCGCCAATGACACGGAATTCGGTCTGTCCGCCGGTGTGTTCACCCGCGATCTGTCGCGCGCGCACCGGGTGATTGCGCGTCTTGAGGCAGGCAGTTGCTTTATCAACTCTTACAACGATGCTCCGGTCGAAGCTCCGTTCGGCGGCACCAAGATGTCCGGTGTTGGGCGCGAAAACTCTAAAGCTGCAATCAATCATTACAGCGAACTGAAATCCGTCTACGTCCGAATGGGCGATGTTGAGGCGCCGTTCTAAGGTACTGCAATGCAATCCGAATATGTCATCGTTGGCGCAGGCTCCGCTGGCTGTGCACTGGCCTACCGCTTGTCCGAGGCCGGGAGATCCGTGACTGTCATCGAACATGGCGGCACAGATGCCGGCCCGTTTATTCAGATGCCCGGCGCGCTCAGCTATCCGATGAACATGAAGCGCTATGACTGGGGGTTTCAGACCGAACCGGAACCCCATCTTGGCGGACGTCGGCTGGCCTGTCCGCGCGGCAAGGTGATTGGCGGGTCATCGTCGATCAACGGCATGATCTATGTGCGCGGTCATGCGCGGGATTTCGACCATTGGCGGGATCAAGGCGCGACCGGTTGGGGATATGCGGATGTTTTGCCCTATTACCAAAGACTTGAGAGTTGGCATTCGGGTGGTCACGGCGGCGACCAAGACTGGCGCGGAAGCGATGGTCCGTTGCACATCACGCGCGGAGATCGGACCAATCCGCTGACGCGCGCCTTTGTTGAGGCGGGTGCTCAAGCGGGATACGGCGTAACGGGTGATTATAACGGGCACCGGCAGGAGGGTGTCGGGCCGTTTGACATGACCGTTTGGCAGGGTGAACGCTGGTCGGCAGCCAAGGCTTACTTGCGGCCTGCGATGAAGCGCGGAAACTGTACTGTTATCAAGGGGTTTGCCCGACGTGTTGTGATCGAGAACGGGCGCGCCACTGGGGTCGAGATTGAACAGGCGGGGCAAATCAAAGTCATTGGCGCTTCTGTTGAAGTGATACTTTCAGCTTCTGCCATTAACTCCCCGAAATTGTTGATGCTTTCGGGTGTCGGCCCTGCGGAGCATCTGCGTGAACATGGGATTGAGGTTGTTGCCGATCGGCCCGGTGTCGGGCAGAATTTGCAGGACCACCTGGAGGTCTATGTGCAGGCGGCGGTGAGCCAGCCGGTGAGCCTTTACAAGTACTGGAACCTGCTGGGTAAAGCCTATGTCGGTGCGCGCTGGCTGCTGACGAAAACCGGGCCCGGAGCGTCTAACCAGTTTGAAAGTGCTGGATTTATTCGGACTGGGGCGGGGGTGGAGTATCCGGATTTGCAGATCCATTTCCTGCCGATCGCGGTGCGGTATGACGGTCAGGCTGCGGCCGAAGGCCATGGGTTCCAGGCGCATGTCGGGCCGATGCGGTCGCCGTCACGGGGGGAGATCACGTTAACCTCTTCCGACCCCAAGACGGACCCACGGATCTTTTTCAACTACATGAGCCATGAGCAGGATTGGGCCGATTTCCGGCAGGGTATCCGGCTGGTGCGCGAGATCTTTGGGCAGGACGCGTTCAAGCCTTATTACAAGCATGAAATCCAGCCGGGTGATGCGGCGCAAAGCGATGAAATGCTTGATGATTTCATCCGCGATCATGCCGAGAGCGCGTATCATCCCTGTGGCACCTGTAAAATGGGTGCAAAGGATGATCCGATGGCGGTTGTCGACCCCGAAACACGGGTGATCGGTGTCGAAGGTTTACGCGTGGCGGACAGTTCGATTTTCCCCCGGATCACCAACGGAAACCTTAACGCTCCGTCGATTTTGGTGGGGGAAAAGGCCGCCGATCATATTTTGGGCAAAACACCGTTGCCGGCCGATAATCGGGAGCCTTGGGTACATCCCGACTGGCAGACCGCACAGCGTTGAACCGTACAGAAAGGGTGCCTGAACTGTACAGGTGGCTTGGTGCAATCACCGTATCCTTTCGTTCATTAAAAGTGAACGAAAACTGATGAGCGTTCGATTTATCGTGTCATCGGCGGCAACCGATCCTTAACACCTCCGGGCTAAGATCAAGGTGTCGGCAAAGCTGTCGGATGGGATTTGAGCCAGCTTGCGCCACATGTCTTTTGGTCGGGCGCATGGACGCAATTCCGGATTGGGTTGGAGTGATGCCCGATCCTTGCACGTTATGGGGAAAGTGAGAGCAGGATTGTCACGGCTCCAGTAACCTTCTGTAACCTGCCTGAGCTATGGCGTATCACACGGTATGACCGACTCACTTTCCGACCTGATTGCCTGCCCGAAATGTGATGCGCTTCACCGCACGCCGCAGATCGCTGCTGGTGCGCAGGCGCGGTGCGTGCGTTGTGGGACGGTTCTGATGGCGCCGCGCAATGGCGCGATGACGCGGATTGTGATGCTGTCGGTGACGGCGCTGATCCTGATGATCGCGGCGGTCTTTTTCCCATTCCTTGAGTTGAGCGTTAAGGGGCTGGGGCGGAAAAGCTCGGTGTTCGATGCCATTCTGGCATTTTCGGACGGGTTGATGCTGCCGCTGTCCTTTGCGGTGGCGGCGCTGATTGTCGTGTTGCCGATCACCCGGTTCGTCGCCCTGATCTATGTGTTTGCGCCCATGGCGCTGGGGTGGGCCCCGGCACGTCATGCGCGGCGGGTGTTCAAGCTGGCCGAACATATCCGTCCCTGGGCGATGGCAGAGGTGTTTATCATCGGCGTTGCCGTGGCGCTGGTGAAAGTGGCGGGGTTGGCGCAGGTGACATTGGGGCCAGCGTTCTGGGCCTTTGTCGGCCTCGTGATCATCACGGTTCTCAAGGATAATTTCATGTGTCGGGTAACGGTATGGCAAACGCTGAACGCGCGCAGCCTGTCCTGACGGCGCGGGCCGCTGGGTTGGTGGGCTGTGCCGAATGCGGCCATGTCCACCCTTTGGGCACTCAGGAATGCACGGTTTGCGGATCGCATCTGGTGAGCCGCGACAGGAACAGCCTGCAACGGGTCTGGGCGTGGCTGTTTGCCGGCATGGTCGTTTATGTGCCTGCCAATGTTTATCCGATGCTGCGCACCACGACATTCGGGCACACGAAGGAAAGCACCATTGTTGGCGGTGTGTTCGAGTTGATGGAGCACGGCTCTTTTGCCGTTGCCTTCATCGTTTTCTTTGCCTCGGTTGTGATCCCGGTAAGCAAGTTCATCGCGATCGCCTATCTGGCGTGGCGCGTGCAGCGCGGAAAGCCCGGCACGTCGAGCCACTTTCATCTTTATGAAGTCGTGGAGTTCATTGGCCGATGGTCGATGATCGACGTGTTTGTCGTGGCCATTCTCTCGGCCCTTGTGCAATTGAATTTTGTGGCCTCTATCCATCCGGGCATTGCCGCCGTGAGTTTCGCGCTTTCGGTTGCATTCACCATGATTTCTGCCAATAGCTTCGATCCCAGACTGATCTGGGACGCACCAGAAGGACAAAAGGTTTGAGCGATCCGGCCCCCGCAGACATGACCGTTTCCGAACCGCGCAGGTCGATCTGGCGCAACCTGTCCTTTGTATGGCTGGTGCCGATCATTGCGCTTGGCGTGTCATTGGGCATTGCATGGCAGAATTTTTCCGATCGCGGTGAACTGATCGAGGTTTCGTTCGGCAATGCCTCGGGCGTCGTCGCGGGGGAAACCACTTTGCGCTACCGCGATGTGGTGGTCGGTACGGTCGAGGAAGTGCGTTTCTCCGACGATTTGGCGCGGGTGCTGGTTTATGTCCGTGTGGACAATGATGTGGCGCCGTTCATCGACGATGAAGCGGTGTTCTGGGTGGTGCGGCCAGAGGTGTCGGCGCGCGGGATCAGCGGGCTGTCTACCGTTCTGTCTGGTGTCTATATTGAAGGCGCTTGGGACAACGTGGCTGGCACATGGACCCAGCAGTTTCGGGGTGTAGACACGCCGCCGCTTAATCAGCCGGGACGAGCCGGGCAGCGGATCACGCTGGCGACGGATGACGGCACGACGATTTCCTATGGCTCGCCGGTACTGTTCCGAGGGGTTGAGGTGGGGCGTCTGGAAACGCCGCGCCTGTCTGCCGATGGCCGAACTGTTCTGGTGGATGCGTTTATCGACGCACCGCATGACGTGCGGCTGAGCCAGGCGACGCGGTTCTGGGATACATCGGGGTTCGAGTTGTCTTTCGGCGCGTCGGGCTTTTCGGTGGATTTCGACAGCCTTGCATCCTTGGTCACAGGCGGGGTCGTGTTCGACAATCTTTATGACGACGGAGAGCCGCTGACACCCGGATATGTGTTCACGCTCTACGAAGACGAGGAAGAGGCGCGGCGCAACCGTTTGGTTCGCGGGCCGGCGCGGGGTGTCGCGTTTTCGATCATGTTCGACGAGTCGGTCAACGGGCTCGAGGCCGGGGATGACGTGACTTATCAGGGGCTTGATGTGGGCGTTGTGACCGGGTTGCGGTCGCAGGTTCTTGACGGGGCATTCGGGCCTGAGTTGTCGCTGATCGTGGATGTGGCGATTGACCCCCAGCGTATGGGCCTGCCGCCCGAGGCAGCGGCTGCGGAAACCGTGGAGTTCTTCAAGTTTGCGGTTGAGACCGGGATGCGCGCGCGGCTGGCGACGGAAAGCCTGCTGTCGAGCGATCTGCGGATCGAGCTTGTGGTGCTGGATGACGCGCCGTTCGCCCGTTTGCGCGAAGCCGAGGGGGAAGCGCCGCGTCTGCCGAGCGTTGAATCCAACCTTTCGGATTTCACCGCCACCGCCGAAGGGGTGCTGGAGCGGATCAACGCATTGCCCATCGAAGAGGTGATGGAGCAGGCGATCAGCCTCATGGAGGCTTTCGAGCAATTGGCGCGCAATGAGGATTTGCAGCGCGTGCCGGGTTCGGCTGTAGCGCTGCTGGATGACACCCGCGCGTTGGTCGGTAGCGAGGCGATCCAGTCCATCCCGGCGCAGATCGAAGCGGCGGTCAACGACCTGACCTCTCTGGTGGCCGAGGTGCGTGAGGGTGGCGCGATAGAGTCGCTCAACAGCGCGCTGTCGCAGTTGGACGAAGCGATGGCCGGGATCAACACGGCATCGCAATCGGCACCTGCCCTGGCCGAGAACCTCGCCAAGCTGACGGAAGAGGACATCCCGGCGGTTCTGGCCGAATTGCAGGGTGTGGCGCAGACAGCGCAGGAGCTGAAGCTGGATGAATTGGTCGCAAGCGCAACAGCCACGCTGAACCGGGTCGATGCGCTCATTGCGCAGGAGGCGGTGCAAGGCATCCCGGCGGCGGTGACAGCGGCGATCGAAGATGTGCGTGCCATCGTGGCAGATGTGCAGGCTGAGGGCGCGGTGCAGGCTTTGGGCTCGTCGTTGCGCAATCTGGACCGGGCGATGGCGGATATCAGCGTCGCGTCACAGGACGCACCTGCGCTGACCGCGAACCTGCGCGAGATCACCGAAACCGACATCCCCGGCTTGCTGGCCGAGCTTGAGGCGGTGGCGACGACGGCGAAAGAGCTGGAATTGCAGGGGCTTGTGGACAGCGCGACCAGCACGCTCAACCGCGTGGATGCGCTTGTGGGGTCGCAGGACACGTTGGAACTGCCCGGTACGATCAACGACGCATTGACCGAGATGCGCCTCGCGCTGACCGAATTGCGCGAGGGCGGTGTGGTCGAGAACTTGAACGCGACGCTGCAATCGGCGTCGGATGCGGCCGGATCGGTGGCTGAATCGGTCGAAGACCTGCCACAGCTGACCGCGCGGCTGGAGCGATTGGTGGCCGAGACCGAGACCGTGGTACGGTCTTATGGCGAACGGTCGGATTTCAATACGCAGACGCTGTCGGCGCTGCGCGAGGTGCAAAATGCTGCCAAGGCGATCTCTGAACTGGCGCGCGCGATCGAGCGCAGCCCCAATTCCTTGATCTTCGGGCGCTGAGGAAGGACGAGTAGGATAATGCAGATGAATGTGCGGGCTCTGGCTGTTGTGATGGCGTTGCCGCTTGCGGCCTGCGGGTCGGGCGAAAGCGCGCGTTACCTGATCGACGCACCGGTTGCGGCGACGGGTGAGACACGCGTGTCGGTGCGCAGCGTGGAATTGCGCGACGTGTCACTGCCCAGCCATGCCTCGGGCACCGAGATCCTCGTGCGCGAGGAAGATGGTGCGTTGAAGCCTCTGGGCGATGCGGTTTGGGCGGATGACCCGGAGCGCGCGGTGACCGGCACGCTGGCGCAACTGCTGGACGCCCGCAGCACGGCGACGGTTTCGGCAGAACCCTGGCCGTTGTTCGATGGACCGTCGGCGCGGCTTGATGTGCGGATCGACAAGATGCTGGCGAGCGCCCCGGGTGTGTTCGAGATCACCGGTCAGGCGGCAGTCAGCGCCGTGGACGGACGCCCGCGCGAACGGGTTGAGCGGTTCGCGATTTCGGTGCCGGTTGCGGAACTGACCGCAGCGGCGGTGGCCGAGGCACAGGGCCGGGCGCTGGTGGCGTTGTCGGACGAGTTAATCGGGCTCTTGCGCTAGTTTTCATGGCGCTGATCCCGTCCAGCCTGACCGATCTGCTCGACCACGGGTTCGACACCGTGATCGACGTGCGCAGCCCTGCGGAATTCGCCGAGGACCATGTGCCCGGTGCCATCAACCTGCCTGTTCTCGATAATGAGGAACGGGCGCGGGTGGGCACGATCTACAAGCAGGTCAGCCCCTTTGACGCTCGCAAAATCGGGGCGGCGTTGGTGTTTCGCAACGCCGCTAACCATATCGAAACCTCTTTGTCCCACCATAACGGTAGCTGGCGTCCTTTGGTCTATTGCTGGCGCGGCGGGCAAAGATCGGGGTCTTTCGCGTGGCTGCTAAAGGAAATCGGCTGGCGGTCTGACGTGGTTCAGGGCGGGTACAAGACCTATCGGCGGCTTGTGGCGGACATGCTGCACAATCGCCCCTTGCCGTTCCGGTTCGTGCAACTGGGCGGTTATACCGGCACAGCCAAGACAGAGCTGTTGCCGCTCTTGGCGGCGCGGGGTGTGCAGGTGATCGACCTTGAAGGGTTGGCGAACCATCGCGGGTCGCTGCTGGGGTCGATGGGGGAACAGCCGTCGCAAAAGGCGTTTGAAAGCGCCCTTGCGGGGGAGCTTTGCCGTCTTGATCCGACGCGGCCCGTTCTGGTGGAGGCGGAAAGCAGCAAGATCGGGCAGATCCTTGTGCCGCCCGCGCTGTGGGACGGGATGAAGGTGGCGCCGTGGATCGAAGTGACGGCACCGCTTGAGGCTCGGACGGAGTATTTGTTGCGGGCGTATGACGACATCCTGTCGGACCGGCCTACGTTGCACGCACGCTTGGCCCCGCTGAAGGCGCATCGGGGGGAGACCCTGGTTGCGCAGTGGATCGGGCTCAGCGCGGCAGGCGACAAGCGGTCCCTGACGCGGTCGCTGATGGAGGATCATTACGATCTGGCCTATGCCAAGTCGATGAAGGCGATGTCCCCCAATGTGATTGCGCAGGTCGCGGCAGAAGGGTTGACGCCTGCGCATCTGGAGCAGGTGGCAGCACAGGTTGAGGCGGCGCTTCAGGCGATGGAAACCTGACCGAACTGACCTGTATGCAGGTGGCCGATGAGGGCGCTGTCGGGATGCCCGTTCTGGCGCAAAGTGTCGATCAGCGCTTCCGCCTGATCCGCCGGAACAGCGGCCAGCAATCCCCCGCCAGTTTGCGGATCAAAGAGCAGTCGGCTGTGCGGGCCGTCTGGGATATTTGCAAATCCGGCGCGATTGTTGGCGTAGAGCGAAGAATGCTCGCCACGCTCCGACAGGTCCAACGCGCCGGGCAGGAGCGGGATGGCGTCGAGCGTCAGGGTGGCTGACAGGCCCGAGGCGACGCAGATGTTCTGCGTGTGCCCGGCAAGGCCGAACCCTGTGAGATCGGTCATCGCCTGTGCCGTGTCGCGCAGGATGTGGGCGGCGGTTTTCTGGCCCTGCTGCATGGCCTGAAGCGCGCCCGCAACGTCTGCGCCGCGCGCGTTGCCGGACATCAGGGCTGCCATGATTACGCCGGTGCCAATGGGTTTGGTCAGGATCAGCGCCGCCCCGTCCTGTGCCCCGCCAAGGGTGATCGCATCGTTTTCGAGCAATCCGGTCACGGCGAGGCCGATGGTCAGTTCATCGCCCAGAGTGGAGTGACCGCCGACGATATCGGCACCGGCATCTTGCAGGATGGTCTGGGCCGAAGTGAGGATCTCGGTCAGGGTGCGTTCGGCCAGTGGTTCCGACAGGCGCGGCAGGGTGATCGACAGGGTCGCCGCCTGCGGGTTGGCACCCATCGCCCAGATATCGCCCAGCGCGTGATGCGTGGCGATGCGGGCCATCACTGCGGGATCGGACCAGAAGCTGCGCAGATGGTCCGTGGTAAAGACCTGCCGCGCGCCGCCTGTAAGAAGAAGCGCCGCATCGTCGCCGGGCAGCGGCGTGATGTCGGCGCGCTGGGCGGGTTTCAACGTCGCGAGGGATTTCGACAATGCATCGCGGCCCAGTTTCGCGCCACAGCCACCGCAGAGCGGTTTCGAGCCCATCGCCTGTTCCACGCCTTTGGCGCGGGGATAGGGCAGGGGCGGTGTGGACATTTTGGGCAGGTCATCAAACTTGTCCATGAACTTGCGGTCAATGCGGTCTTTCCAGTCCCAAACCCAGGGGCCGGTGAACGTGAGGCCGAAGCGATCTCCCAGCGCCGACTTTTTCCCGAGGGAGATAAGCTTCAGGTAATCTTTCTGTGGCACATAGGTCTCGAGCGGACCACCCGAGAGAGAGGAGGCGAGGTTATGAAATAGAACCGGGGCCTGCCGCACGGCATAGACGCCTGCCTTGGGCCGGGGGGCGTGGGCCATGTGTGCGCAGTCACCCACCGCAAAGATGCGTGCATCGCTGGTTTGCAGGCGATCATTGACCGTCAGAAAGCCGTCATGCGTGGTCAGGCCGGTTTCGGCGAGCCAAGAATAGGGGCGTGCGCCCGCGGCACCGGTGATGAACTGAGCGCTGATGCTGCTGCCGTCGTCCAGGTTGATCGAGTTCTTGCCAAGATGCGTGATCTGCGCGTTTTCGTGCAGCACGATATTGAGAGCCTTGATTGCCGCGCGAAGTTGGGTGGCGCTTTTGGCGGGCAGGGCCGACAGGGCCGTGGCGTTGTCGATCAGGTGGATCGTGGCATGGCGTTTGCGTTGATTTAGGGCATGGGCCATGGCCATCGCCAGTTCGGCCCCCGCGACGCCGCCGCCGATGACGGCAACCGTGGCTGGGCCGGTGCCTTTGCGGAAGGCATCCCATTTGGCAGCGAAGGGGCCAAGCGGTTTGGCGGGCACGGCATGGTCGGAAAAACCGGGCAGGTCGGGCATGTCCGAGGTGATGCCGACATCGACCGAAGCAACATCGAACCCGATGGGCGGGTGCGTGTCGGTCTGGATCGTGCCGCTATCGGGATCAATGCCTGTGACCGAGCCGAGGATCAGGCGGGCATTGGCCGTCTGGGCGAGGCGGACAAGATCGATGTCGAGCTGATCGCGGTTGTAGTGACCGGCGACAAAACCGGGGAGCATGCCGGAGTAGGGTGCCGTCGGGCCGGGGTTGATCAGCGTGAGGCGCGCGCCGGGGAGTGGCTTCATCGCCCATTTGCGCAGCACCAGCGCATGGGTATGGCCGCCGCCGATAAGGACGAGATCCTGGGTCAGGGGCAAGGGCGGCTGGTGCATATCTTTGGTCCATGTGTACTGGGCTCCGATGTACCACGCAGGGGCCGCCGCGCCCATGCGACGGGTAATCAACATCTCGTCACAAGCGGGTCGGGCGGTTTGAGGTATTTGCCAAGGCGAAATTGACGGGGCCTTGTGGCGGCGTCTTCGCAAGTCGGGCGTGTCGGGAGTGCGTTTTGCGTCGTGAAGAGGATCAGCTTTCGTAGCGGGTTTGACCGCGGCGGTTGGCGTCGACCGGAAGGGTCACGTGCAGGGGTTGGTGCGCGCGTTGTGCGCAGGCGGTGCGGGGGCAGACGTGGCAACTTGTCCCGATCTGCGCGAAGAGGCTGCGGTCGTCCATGTTGAAGCGCTGGGCGTAACCGACGTGACGGGCCTGGTCGATGTCGCAGCCGATGGCAACGACGAGACGTCGGTCCTGCAAGCGTTGGCCAACGACGGGGCGGTCTGAGGTTTGGGACACGGTGAAGAAGCGGCCCCCGTCGGGCATTTCGACAAATTGCGGGAGCAGCTGGCCCGGCACCTGAAACGCGCCGTGGATGTCCCAGACGGGGCAGGCGCCACCCTCTTCGGCTAGGGTGATGGTGGTGGCGTTGAAGCGTTTGGACACGTTGCCCGCGCGGTCGACGCGCAGAAAGAAGAACGGGATGCCGCGCTGGCCGTCGCGTTGCAGAGTGGTGAGCCGTTGGCACACCATTTCGAAGCTGACGCCAAAGCCCGAGCTGATGCGGTCGATGTCGTAGCGCGTGGCCTCGGCCAGAGTGAGAAACTCTGTATAGGGCATGAGCAGCGCGGCGGCGAAGTAGTTGGTCAGTTCGACCGTCAGGCGCGCGCGGCCTGCCTCGGCGGCGATTCCCGACGCGGCGACATAGCTTTGTACGGTATCGCGCGCTTCGAGCAGGCCGATAACATGTGCCAGTTGGAATATCCGGTTTGGGTGATTGAGCGCCTCGGACAAGTGCACGGTGCCGTCGGTTTCCTGGAAGTGTCGCAGTGCGCTGGGCATGTCCGAGAGTTTCTGCACGGTGCAGGTCACGCTGTGTTCGAGCCTCAGGTGGCGCTTGAGCAGCGCATACATGTCGTCATGCGACCCGCCGAGCCGGGCGCGCAGGTCTTCGGCCTGCCGTTCCAGAGGATCGAAGTGATTCTCGTGTGAGCGGAACACGTCGTGGATGGCCGTTTCGGGGGTCTTGAAGCGCAAATCGTTGCCATCGGTCTGCCCGGCAAGACGACGGAACTGCTCGGCCATCGACCGATGGGTCTGATGCAGTTGCAGGAAGCGGTCGACAAGGGTCGGGGCGTGATCCAGCGCGCTGCGCAGCTCGGTCAGGTCGGGCGGATCGCCACCGAAGATCGGGTCGCGCACGGCGGCGCGCAGATCGGCCAGCTTGGTCGCTTCGGTGTTGGTGACAAGGCTGCGCATGTCGACGCCGTAGGCTTCGGCCAGAGCTACTAGCACCTGCACAGACAGGCTGCGCTGGTTGTTTTCGAGCAGGTTTACATAGGCCGGAGAGATGCCCAGCCGCTGCGCCATCTCGGCCTGCGTGTGTTTCATCTTGCGGCGAAGCTGCCGCAATTGTGGGCCAACAAAGGTCTTACTCATGTTTACAACATTACAGATAATTAAATTGTAAAAGCAAGAATTAACAGGTGTACCGCATTTAAAGTGAAATTTTATTTCGTGGAGGTATCAATCTCGGCAGGTCCGATGGAGAAGTGGCGGAACTCGCGGCTAACGGGAGCGGGCTTTGTGATTGGGAGGATATTACATGATCTACAAAATGACACGTCGTGCAGCGCTGGCCGGTGTTGCGTCCATTGCCATGATCGCTGCCGGAGCCACATCCGCGCTGGCTGAGGGCTGGAAGCCGATGAAGCCTGTTGAAATGGTCATTATGGCTGGTCAGGGCGGTGGTGCTGACCGTCTGGCGCGCCTTTTCCAGTCGATCATCCAGAAAGAAAACCTTGCCTCCATGCCGGTGTTGCCGGTGAACAAAGGTGGCGGCTCTGGCGCCGAAGCGCTGCGCTATCTCAAGGACAGCGAGGGCGACGCGCACAAGATCATGGCGACGCTTAACAGCTATTACACCACGCCGCTGCGCACGGATATCGGTGTCGACATCGAAGAGTTCACCCCGATTGCCCGCATGGCGCTGGACACGTTTGTTCTGTGGGTCAATGCCGACAGCGACATCCAGACAATGGAAGACTGGGTTGCGGCGGTCAAAGCCTCGGGTGGCGAGTGGAAGATGGGTGGCACCGGCACTGGTCAGGAAGACAGCCTTGTGACCGCGATGCTTGAAAAGGAATTCGATATCAAGGTGACCTATGTTCCCTTCAAAGGGGGCGGCGATGTTGCCAAGAACCTTGTCGGTGGTCACATCGACAGCACCGTGAACAACCCGTCGGAGCAAATGGGCTTCTGGCAAGCTGGCAAGTCGCGTCCGATCGCGGCGTTCACGCCGGAGCGTCTGGAAGTGTTCCCGGATGTGCCGACGGCGCGGGAACTGGGGCATGACATCGTTTACTGGATGCAGCGGTCGTTCGTGGCACCCAAGGACATGCCGGCCGAGGCTGTGGCCTATTACACCGACATGTTCCAGAAGCTGTCCGAGACCGAAGAGTGGCAGACCTACACCAAGGATAAGGCTTTGATGGCCGACTTCCTCTCCGGTGACGAGCTTCAGGCCTATTTCATCGAAGAGCGTGACAAACACGCGGTGATCCTTGCCGATATGGAAGGCGATGGTTCTTCGTAAGGCGGCTTGGCCGAGAGCCTAAGTCAGCGACTGTGGTCGGGGCGGTTTTTGCCCCGGCCATTTTTGACCATCCGGATGAAATGGTCCGGGTACATCAAGATTTTTTGGGGAGACAGGGATGCTCATCGCCGACAGAGTGATCGCCATCGCGATTATGGCGCTTTCCGCTTATTTCATGTGGCACGCGGCGGCTTTGCCGATCGGGTGGAACGGAATGACAGGTGGTCCGGGTGGTGGCGCGTTTCCGTTCTGGCTTTCCCTTCTGATGCTGAGTTCCGCAGGGGCTGTGTTGGTGCGCAGCATCATGCAAGCGCCATCCTCGCAGCATTTCTTCGACAGCCAAATGCTGCGGAGCGTGATCGCGGTTGTAGTGGCACTGTTCGTCACCATTGCGCTGATCCCGGTAACGGGCGCCTATGTGGCGCTGCCGCTTTTCATCTTCTGGTACCTTCGCATTTATGGCGGCCACGGATGGCTGCTGACCGGGATCCTGACGGTGGCAACTCCGCTGTTCCTGTTCTTCTTCTTTGAAGTGACGCTGAAAATCCTGTTGCCCAAAGGGGTGACGGAGCCTCTCTTCTTGCCGCTTTACGCAATGTTCTTCTGATCGGAGACCGAGATTATGGATACCCTTGCTCTGCTTGCAGACGGTTTCGCGACCTCGCTGTCGCCGCTCAACCTGATGATCGTGATCCTTGGCGTGACCGCCGGGTTGTTCATCGGGGCGATGCCGGGTCTTGGCTCGGTCAATGGGGTGGCGATTGTGCTGCCGCTGACGTTCATTGTGCCGCCCAGTTCGGCCATCATCCTGCTGTGTGCGATCTATTACGGGGCCATGTATGGCGGGGCGATCTCATCGATCCTGCTGGGTATCCCCGGCGCGTCGACGGCGGTGGCCACGACGTTTGACGGGCGACCGATGGCGCAGCAGGGCAAAGCCGGTCTGGCGCTGATTGCTGCTGCGGTGGCGTCTTTTGTGGGTGGGACGATCTCGGTTCTGCTGTTCACGCTGTTTGCCGTACCGCTGGCCGATCTTGCCCTGGCCTTTGGCCCGGCTGAGGAATTCGCGCTGGTCCTGCTTGCCTTTACCACGTTTGTGGGGCTTGGGGGCGACGACAAGCTGAAGACGATCATCATGATCTGCCTGGGGCTTGTCCTGAGCACCGTGGGTCTTGACCTGATCTCGGGTCAGCCGCGTCTGATTTTCGGTGACATGCCGGGGTTTTATTCTGGCATCAGTTTCCTCGTTCTGGCGATTGGCGTCTATGGGATTGGCGAAATCCTCTACACCATCGAGACTTCTCGCACCGCGCCGCAGGTGACACCGGCGAGGATAACGCTGCGGGAGCTGGGCGACGGTATCAAGACGATGAATAAGATGTGGCGGACGATGAGCCTTGGGTCGTTCCTCGGTTTCTTCGTAGGCATGCTGCCCGCTGCCGGGGCGACGCCCGCTGCGCTTATGGCCTACGGCATTGCGCGGTCCACGTCGAAGGAGCCCAAGAGTTTCGGCAAGGGCAATATCGAAGGGGTGGCTGCACCGGAAACCGCGAACAACGCTGCCTCGACGGGGTCGCTGCTGCCTATGCTGACGCTGGGCATTCCCGGGTCGCCGACCACGGCGCTATTGCTGGGCGGTATGGTGATGTGGGGGCTGATGCCGGGGCCAATGTTGTTCATCGAACAGCAGGATTTTGTCTGGGGTCTGATTTCATCGCTCTACACCGCCAACTTTGCCGCTGTGGCGATCAACATTGCGCTGATCCCGCTGTTCGTCTGGGCATTGCGGATGCCGTTTACGGTGCTCTGTGCGCTGGTCATGGTGCTTTGCATCGTCGGCGGCTTTGCCCCGAGCCAGAAAATGCATGATGTCTGGTTGATCGCAGGCTTTGGTGTGGCGGGTTATCTACTGCGCAAGGCAGACTACCCTCTGGCACCGCTGGTTCTGGCGCTTGTGCTGGGGCCGCTCATGGAAAAAAGCTTCCGTCAGACGCTGATTTCCGAGCAGGGAGATATCCTTGCCTTCATCGAAAGGCCGCTTTCGGGCACATTTATTGCCATCGCTGTGCTTTTCTTTGCGCTCCCGCTGGTTAAGTATCTGCGCAAGGGCGGCGCTCGGAGCATTGCTCCGGCGGAATGAACTGAACAAAACGGACTGAAGAAGGGACAGCGCAATGGCTACAAACGTCAAGGCACTGCTGGAGGGACATGCGTCGGATGCCAAGGCATTGGGTGCACCTGGACGGGAATGGCTCAGCTATGGGGGGCTGCGCGATCTGTCCTCCCAAGTGAGCGCAAGCCTGCGCGGCTTTGGGATTGGGGCGAGTGACCGGGTGGCGATCGTGCTGCCGAACGGACCGGAAATGGCGTCGGCTTTTGTGACCATCGCACAGGCGGCGACCACGGCACCACTGAATCCGGCCTACCGCGAGGACGAATACGCGTTCTACCTCGAAGACCTTGGCGCAAAGGCGATTGTTCTGGCGGAAGGATATGACGGACCCGCCTTGGCGGCAGCGAAGACGCTGGGACTGATGGTGCTGCGCACTGGCGTCGCCGAGGGCGCACCTGCGGGGCACTTCACCCTGTCCGCCGATGGCGCGACGGGTGATGCGTTGCCTGCGAGCGATCCGACGGATGGGGATGTTGCGCTGATCCTGCACACGTCGGGCACAACGTCGCGACCGAAAATCGTGCCGCTGTTGCAGTCGAACGTCGCGGCGTCGGCGCATAACATCGCCAGGTCGCTGAACCTGACGGCGGATGACCGCTGCCTGAACGTGATGCCGTTGTTCCACATTCACGGGCTTTTGGCCGCCGTGTCGGCATCGCTCTCTGTTGGGGCGTCGATCTGGTGCGCGCCGGGCTTTGACGCGCTGCGCTTTTTTGGCTGGATGCGCGATGCAACGCCCACATGGTACACCGCCGTGCCGACCATGCATCAGGCGATCCTGACCCGAGCGGGGCGCAATGCGGATGTGATCGCGGAAGTGCCGTTGCGCTTCCTGCGCTCGTCCTCGGCGTCGTTGCCCGCACAGGTGATGGAGCAGTTGCGCGAGACCTTCAACGCACCGGTGATCGAGGCCTATGGCATGACCGAAGCGGCGCACCAGATGTGCTGCAACCCGTTCGACCGGCAGAAACCTGGTGCCGTGGGTGTGGCCGCTGGCCCTGAGGTGCGTGTGGCACACGAGACCGAAAACCGTCTGATCGACGGCACAGGTGAAGTAGTGATCTCGGGCCCGAACGTGACACCGGGTTATGAGAGCAACCCCGACGCCAACGCGAAGAACTTCTTTGAATCCGATGGCAAGCGCTGGTTCCGCACCGGGGATCAGGGCGCGTTTGACGAGGACGGGTTCCTGCATCTGACCGGGCGATTGAAGGAAATCATCAATCGCGGCGGCGAGAAGGTCTCGCCGCTCGAGGTGGATGGTGTGTTGCTGGATCACCCGGCGATTGCGCAGGTTGTGACGTTTGCTCTGCCGCATCCGAAACTGGGTGAGGAAGTCGCGGCGGCTGTCGTGCTGAAGGACGGAGTAGAGGCGACCGAGCGGGACATCCGTGATTTTGCAGCGACCCGCATGGCGGACTTCAAGGTGCCGCGTAAGGTGATCATCCTCGACGAGATCCCCAAAGGTGCCACTGGCAAGATGCAGCGGATTGGTCTGGCCGAGAAGCTGGGACTTGTGGAACCGGCCTGATCTCAGGTTCGGAAGAAGCGCCGGGTGGCTCCTGCGGGAGCCTCCGGCTTGAGTATTTTGGGGCAAGAAGAAGGAGGAACGGTTCGCAGGCCATCGGCGGATCGTTTTGGGGTGAGCGATGAAGATTTGCGTATTCGGAGCGGGCGCCATCGGCGGCTACATGGGGGTGAAGCTGGCGCAGGCCGGGGCGGATGTGAGCCTTGTGGCCCGCGGGCCGCATCTGGCGGCGATGCAGGCCAATGGGCTGAAGCTGATCGAAGAGGGTGGTGAGGAAACGGTTGTTTCTGTGACCGCCTCGGACAATCCGGCCGACCTCGGCGTTCAGGATTACATTATCGTCACACTCAAGGCGCATTCGGTGCCGCCGATTGTGGACAAGATGCAACCACTCATCGGGCCGAACACCACGATCGTGTCCGGCGTGAACGGCGTGCCGTGGTGGTATTTCCACAAGATCGGCGGCGAACACGAAGGCACGCGTTTGGAAAGCGTCGATCCGGGCAATGCGCAATGGGACGGGTTCGGCCCGGACCGGGTGTTGGGCTGTGTCGTCTATCCGGCGGCAGAGGTGATCGAACCGGGTGTGGTCAAGCATATCGAGGGCAACCGCTTCTCATTGGGTGAGCCAGACGGATCGAAGTCGGAGCGCGCGGTGGCACTGTCTCAGGCGCTGTCCTCGGCGGGGTTGAAAGCGCCGGTGCGGCCACGGTTGCGGGACGAGATCTGGGTGAAGCTTTGGGGCAACCTGTCGTTCAATCCGATCTCGGCTTTGACCCATGCGACGCTGGATGTGCTTTGCACCGATCCCGGCACACGTGCGGTGGCCAAGGGCATGATGCTCGAGGCGCAGGAGATTGCTGAAAAACTGGGTGTGAAGTTCCCGATTGATGTGGAACGGCGCATTGATGGCGGTGCGGCTGTTGGCGCGCATCGCACGTCGATGTTGCAGGATCTGGATCAGGGCCGTCCGATGGAAATCGACGCGCTGGTCGGTTCAGTTCAGGAGCTTGGCCGTGTGGTGAATGTGCCAACACCGACGATTGATACGGTGCTGGCGCTGGTGCAGTTGCGGGCGCGGACGGCCGGCCTTTATTCGTAAGCGGCGGTCACGATCACTTCGACTTTAAGCTCGGGGCGGGCCAGCTTGGCCTCCCCACACGCGCGGGCGGGGGCGTGTCCTTCGGGTACCCAGGCATCCCACACCGCGTTCATCTCGGCGAAATCGGCCATGTCGGCGACCCAGATGATGGCTTGAAGGATCTGTTCGCGCGACGATCCGGCCTTTTCCAGCAGCGCATGCACGCGGGCAAGGCAGTCCTGCGTCTGCTCGGTCACGCTCTCGCCTGCGCCCACCTGACCGCAGAGATAGACGGTGCCGTTGTGTTTGACGATCTTGCTCATCCGCGTGCCGATGTCCTGGCGTTCGATCATGGGTTTTCTCCTCTTCAATGTTTGCGCTGACACTTGCTGTTGGCGCGCCGATTGTCCAGAACGCTTGGGACAGATGAGGGGAGAGGTCAGATGTCCGACACGCGCGCGAAAAAGCGGTTCCGGTCTCAGGAATGGTTCGACAATCCTAACAATCCGGGCATGACCGCGCTGTATCTTGAGCGCTATCAGAACCAGTCTTTCACCCAAGGGGAGTTGCAGGCCGAAAAGCCGATCATCGGGATCGCCAATACCGGGTCTGATCTGGCGCCGTGCAACAAGATTCACGTGTTCCTGATGGACCGGATCAAGGCAGGCATCCGCGATGGCGGCGGTATCCCGATGGAGTTCCCGGTGCATCCGATCCAGGAGACCGGCAAGCGTCCGACGGCGGCGTTGGACCGGAACCTTGCCTATCTGAGCCTTGTTGAAGTGTTGCACGGCTATCCCATCGACGGTGTGGTGCTGACCACGGGCTGTGACAAGACCACTCCGGCGCAACTCATGGGGGCGGCGACGGTTGATATTCCGGCGATTGCGCTGAATGGCGGGCCGATGCTGGATGGCTGGTACAAAGGCAAGCGCGCCGGGTCGGGCACGACGATCTGGGAAGGCCGTCGGCTGATGGCGCGCGGCGAGATCGGCTATGAGGAGTTCATGGATCTTGCCTGTGCCTCGTCGCCTTCACTGGGGCATTGCAACACGATGGGCACGGCCTCGACCATGAACGCGATGGCCGAGGCGTTGGGCATGACCCTGCCGGGGTCGTCGGCCATCCCCGCGCCGTTCCGCGAGCGGATGGCGATGGCTTATGAAACCGGAAAGCGCTGTGTGCAGATGGTGCTGGACGATCTGAAACCGTCGGACATCCTGACGCGCGAGGCGTTCGAAAATGCGATTGTGGTCAACGCGGCGATTGGCGGCTCGACCAACGCGCCCCCGCATCTGCAGGCGATTGCGCGCCATGCGGGGGTGGCGCTGGACGTGACCGATTGGGAAAAGATCGGCTTCGATGTGCCGCTGATGGTGAACATGCAGCCGGCAGGCGAATATCTTGGCGAGAGTTTCTACCGCGCGGGCGGGGTGCCTGCGGTGATGGGGGAATTGCGCAAAGCTGGGCGGTTGCATGAGGGGGTGATGACCGCCTCGGGGCAGCGGTTGGGGGATGTGCTGGCGTCGTGGGAAAGCTTGGACCGGGACGTGATTACCACCTACGACGCGCCGCTGCGCGACAAGGCGGGGTTCAAGGTGCTGTCGGGGAACCTGTTTGACTCAGCGCTGATGAAGACCAGCGTGATTTCTGCCGATTTCCGCAAGCGGTTCCTGTCGAAACCCGGTGAGGAAGGCGTGTTTGAGGCGCGGGCGATCGTCTTTGAAGGGCCGGAGGATTACCACGACCGGATCAACGATCCGGACTTGGCGATTGACGAGAATTGCATCCTTTTCATCCGGAACGTGGGCTGCGTTGGGTACCCGGGGTCGGCTGAGGTGGTGAACATGCAGCCGCCCGATGCGCTGGTGAAAGCGGGGATCAATCACCTGCCGACAGTGGGGGATGGGCGGCAATCCGGGACTTCGGAAAGTCCGTCGATCCTGAACGCATCGCCAGAGGCGGTTGTGGGCGGCGGACTGGCCTATTTGCAGACGGGGGACCGGGTGCGGTTGGACCTCAATGCCTCGACCCTGAATGCGTTGGTTGATGACGCGGAGTGGGAAGCGCGCAAGGCGGCTTGGGAGGCACCGGAGATCGTCAACCAGACGCCGTGGCAGGAGATTTATCGCCGCCATGTCGGGCAGTTGGCGGATGGTGGCTGTCTGGAATTGGCAACGGCCTATCAGCGGATCGCAAAGGACTTGCCACGGGACAACCACTGACGGGTTAGGGGCGTGGCCCACGTTCGCCACTGGCGGAATTCCGGCGAGACTATGGACGAGATGAAGCCAGGGAGGTGGCATGGGACATACGATCATCATTACGGGCGCGGGCAGTGGTATCGGCAAGGCCTGCGCCGAAGCGTTTCTGGCGGCTGGCTGGAATGTCGGCCTGATCGGGCGCCGGGCGGCACCGCTTGAGGACGTCGCGGCAGGATCGGATGCGGCGTTGGCGCTGCCCTGTGACGTGACCGACGATGCGGCGGTGGATGCGGCGTTTTCCAAGGTGGTGAAACGTTGGGGTCGGCTGGATGCGCTGTTCAACAATGCGGGGACGGGCGTTTTCGGCGCGACCATTGATGAAATCCCGCTAGAGGATTGGAAGCGCTGCATCGACGTGAACCTGACGGGTAGTTTTCTTTGCGCGCAGGCGGCGTTTGCACGGATGCGCAAGCAAGACCCGCAAGGTGGACGGATCATCAATAACGGGTCGATCTCGGCGCATGTGCCGCGATGGGGTTCCGTGCCGTACACGGCGTCGAAACATGCGATCACCGGGCTGACCCGGACGCTGTCTTTGGATGGGCGACCGTTCAACATTGCCTGTGGGCAGATCGACATCGGCAATGCAGAGACTGAAATCGTGCACGGGTTGCGTGCGCAGGCCATTGAGGCAGGCAAGCCGGTGGAACCGGTGATGGATGTGGCGCATGTGGCGTCTTCGGTGTTGCATATGGCCAGCTTGCCGCTTGATGCCAATGTTCAGTTCATGACGGTGATGGCGACGACCATGCCCTATATCGGACGGGGCTAGATTTCCCTTGGAATCGGCGCGCGCTTTGTGCGTTTATGCCGAAAGACAAAAGGGAGGAATTACCATGATCAAGCGCGCGTTTCTCAAGCTCGCTGGAACCACGGCACTGGCTTTGACGCTGGGCACAGGGGCGTTTGCGCAGGAGGTGACGCTGCGGATGCATCAGTTCCTGCCTGCGCAGGCGAATGTGCCGAAGAATGTGCTCGTGCCCTGGGCCGAGCGGGTGATGGAGGCTTCGGGTGGGCGGATCGAGATCCAGCATTTCCCGTCGATGCAGCTGGGCGGCACGCCGCCACAGCTGATCGACCAGGCGATAGACGGTGTGGCCGACATCATCTGGACCGTGGCTGGCTATACGCCGGGCCGCTTCCCGCGCGCCGAGGTGTTCGAACTGCCCTTTACCATGACGGATGCGGGCGACATGTCCGCAGCGTATTGGGACCTGGCCGAAGAGCAAATGATGGATCAGGACTTTGCCGATTTCAAAGTGCTGGGCGTTTGGGTGCATGGACCTGGTGTGATCCATTCCTCGGATCCTATTGAAGCGCCCGGAGATCTCAACGGGGTCAAGCTGCGTGCCCCGACGCGTGTGACCAACAAGTTGTTCACCAATCTTGGTGCAACCACCGTGGGTATGCCGGTTCCGGCAATCCCCGAGGCGCTGTCCAAAGGTGTGGTGGATGCGACCGTGATTCCGTGGGAGGTGACCGGCGCGCTCAAGGTCGCGGAACTGGTCGAGAACCACACCGAGTTTGAGGGACCCGCGATCTATACGACCACCTTCATCTTCGCGATGAACAAGGCAAAGTACGAAAGCCTGCCGGATGATCTCAAGGCGGCGATCGATTCCCAGTCAGGGGCCGATTTCAGCCGTATGGCGGGGGCACAGATGCAGGCCGATGACACGCCGTCGCGGGAGGCCGCGCTTGATATGGGCAACAACCTGATCACGATTTCCGAAGCAGATGCCGGTCCGTGGCGCGAGGCAGCGGCTTCGACCACAGCCGAGTGGATTGCCGAGATGGATGAAAAGGGCATTGACGGAAATGCTCTGATCGCGCGGGCGAAAGAGCTTTTGGACAAGCACAACACGCAGTAAAGCGTGCAGCGTCGCCCGGCCAGAGAGTCGGGCGGCGCGCAAGACGGCGAGGGGCAGTGCGGCATGAAGACGGCGATTGAGCGCCTCGCACGGGGCATGGCGATCCTCGGCGGTGTGGTGATGGTGGCGCTAGTGCTGCTGACCTGCGTGTCGGTGCTGGGGCGCGGCCTCAATTCCATGGGACATTCCGGCTGGCTGACCTCGATGGCACAGGGCTTTGCCGATTGGCTGATCGCCAGCGGTGTCGGGCCTGTGACGGGCGATTTCGAACTGGTCGAGGCCGGGATCGCGTTTTCGATTTTTGCCTTCCTGCCGATCTGCCAGCTTTATGCAGGCCATGCCACGGTCGATGTGTTCACATCGCGGCTGTCCGACAAGGCGAATGCGTGGCTGATCGCATTCTGGGACGTGGTTCTGACGCTGGTGATCTGGCTGATCACGTGGCGGCTCTTGGCGGGTCTTCTCGACAAGCTGGGCAATGGTGAGACCTCGTTCCTGCTGCAATTCCCGGTGTGGTGGGCCTATGCGGCCAGTTTTGTAGCGGCGATGGTGGCCTCTGTGACAGCGCTCTACTGCTCGGTGGGGCGGGTGGGCTTTGCCGTGACGGGCCGATCCGTGCTGCAGGCCTCGGGAGCGGATGCGCTATGAGTATGCTTGAACTTGGGTTCTGGTCCTTTCCGGTCCTGCTGGCGCTGATCTTCCTGCGCGCACCGATTGGGCTTGCGATGATGCTATGCGGGATTGGCGGGCTTTGGATGGCGCTGGGCAGCCCGGATGTGGTGCTGGCGCGGCTCAAGTCCGAGACGTATTCGACCTTTTCCAGCTATTCGCTGTCGATCATTCCGATCTTCCTGCTGATGGGCCAGTTCGCAACGTTGTCCGGCATGTCCTCGGCGCTGTTCAAGGCGGCGGAGTCGTGGCTGGGGCACCGCAAAGGTGGGGTGGCGATGGCCTCGGTCGGAGCCTGCGCGGGCTTTGGCGCGATCTGCGGGTCATCGCTGGCCACGGCGGCAACGATGAGCCGGGTGGCGCTGCCTGAGTTGCGGCGCAACGGGTATTCCGGCGGGTTCTCGACCGCGACACTGGCGGCGGGCGGCACGTTGGGTATTCTGATCCCGCCCTCGGTGATCCTTGTGATTTATGCGATCTTGACCGAACAGAACATCGCCAAGCTGTTTCTGGCGGCGTTCATTCCCGGCGTTCTGGCGGCCATCGGTTACATGATCACCATTTCGCTCTACGTGCGGCGCTATCCCGACGCGGCAGGGCATCGGGATGCGGTGCCCTATGGCGAACGGGTGCGGGCGTTGATTGACGTGTGGCCTGTGTTGCTGGTGTTCGGGCTGGTGGTCGGCGGTATTTATCTGGGGTGGTTCACTCCGACCGAGGGAGCGGCTGTGGGGGCGGCGGGCACCGGGCTAATCGCGCTTGTGTCGGGCAACCTGAGCTGGGACGTGTTCAAGCAGAGCATCATTCAGACGGCGGTGAGCACCGCGATGATCTTTTTCATCGTGTTGGGTGCCGCGTTTTACAACGGGTTTCTGGCGCTGACGCAGGTGCCGCAAGAACTGTCGAATTGGGTGGTCGAGATGGGTCTCAGCCCGTTCATAGTGCTGTCACTGATCCTGCTATTCTACCTCGTCTTTGGTTGCCTGATGGACAGCCTGTCGATGATCCTGTTGACGATCCCGATCTTCTTCCCGGTGATCTCGGTCATGGATTTTGGCTTTGTCGATCTGGCGGTCATGCAGGCCGATGCGGCGCGTGAGGTGCTGGCGGCGGGCATTCCGGAGGGCATGACGCAGGAGATGCTGCAAGGCATCGAAAGCGCCATAGCCAGCGGTGTGGAACTGACGCGGGATCAGATGCGCGCGTTGGAAATTCGTGTGACGCAAGGCATGGCAAACCGGATCGAAGCGGAATGGGTGGCGATCTGGTTCGGCATCCTCGTGCTGATCGTGGTCGAGGTGGGGCTGATTACGCCGCCGGTGGGGATGAATCTGTTTATCATCAACTCGATGGATCGGAACACGCCGATGATGGAGACCTACAAGGCAGTGATCTGGTTTGTGGCTTCCGATCTGGTTCGGGTGGTCCTGCTGGTTCTGTTCCCGGCGATTACGCTGTTCTGGCTTTACTGATCCGACTCTGTGCGCGCCTGCACATGGGTTTCTTGGCAGATGTCGCGATTGGCTCTGGAAAACTGAACCAATCAGTTTAGATATGGCGCGAGTTTACGGGAACGTCACACGACATAGGTCGTTGCCGTGCTACAATCGCGCCATTTCCGGAGGTCCGCCATGCGCCGCCTGATTACTGTTCTTTTCCTTGTTTTGACCCCGTTTGCGGCACTTGCGCAGGACATGCGGCTGGCCAAGATCATCGAGGTGCATTCTGGCGACAGCGCGGTGACGCGGCAGTTTTTCGGGCATGTGGTGGCCAAGGAAACGGTCGATCTTGCGTTTCAGGTGGGCGGGCAGATCGTAGAGCTTCCGGTGATCGAAGGCGCGCGGATCGACGAAGGCACGATGGTTGCGCAGTTGGATCTGGAGCCGTTTGAGCTGGCGCTGGACCAGGCGCGGGTGCAGAAAGATCAGGCCGAGCGGACGCTGGACCGGTTGCAGAAATTGCAGGGCAGCACGGTGAGCCAGGTGTCGGTGGATGATGCCGAAACCTCGCTGCAACTGGCCGAGATTGCAGTGCGCAATGCCGAGCGCGAGTTGAGCAATGCCACGCTGCTTGCACCGTTCGATGCGCTGGTCGCGTCGCGGAGCGTGGCGAATTATGCAACCATCGGTGCAGGCACCCCGGTGGCGCGGCTGCACGACATGTCTGACCTGCGGATCGAGATCGACGTGCCCGAAGTGCTTTTCCAGCGGGCTGGGACCGATCCGAATGTGGAGCTTTGGGCGCAGTTTCCGACGGATGACACGCGCTATCCGGTAACGCCTCGAGAGTTCAAAGCCGAAACTTCACAAGTGGGGCAGACCTACCAGATCACGCTGGGATTGCTCCCGCCGCAAGGCAAGACGATCCTGCCGGGATCGTCGGTGACAGTTTATGCCACTTTGAATGGTGAATATCAGGACATCGTGATCCCGGCCTCTGCCGTCGGCACCGCCAATGACGGCGCGACCCATGTGATGGTGTTCACGCCCACTGGCGCAGATGAAGGCACGGTAGCGCGTCGACCGGTGGCGGTAGAGCCGACAATCCGGGGCGATGTGCGCGTGACCGACGGGCTGGAGGCGGGCGAAGAGATTGTTGCCAGCGGGGCCAGCCAATTGGCGGACGGGGATCGCGTGAAGCGGTTTACCGGTTTCTCGAACTGAGCGCCGCGCCATGAATATCGCTAAAGCGTCCATCGACCGTCCGATCGTCACATGGCTGATCATGCTGGCTGCCCTGCTGGGGGGCATCTGGGGCTTCTTCACTTTGGGCCGGTTGGAAGACCCGGCCTTTACCATCAAGACTGCCGTGGTGGTCACGGAATACCCCGGTGCCAGTGCACAGCAGGTGGCGCGCGAGGTGACAGAGCCACTCGAATCCGAGATCCAGAAGATGTCGGAGGTCAAAGAAGTCCGGTCGGTGAACCAGCCCGGTCTGTCGCGCATCAGCGTGGACATGAAAGACCAGTTTGACGGCGAGGAATTGCCTGAAATCTGGACCAAGCTGCGCAACCGGGTGAATGCAGCGCGGCTGCCGACGGGGACGGGTCGGCCATTTGTGAATGACGGGTTCGGAGATGTCTTCGGCATCTACTATGCCGTAACCGCCCCCGGCTTTACCGATGCCGAGATTTACGAGCTGTCCACCTTCCTGCGGCGCGAATTGCTGACCGTGGACGGGGTTGCCGACGTCGCGTTGTCGGGTGTGCCGAAAGAGGTGATCTATGTCGAGCCGGATCTCGCGCTGACGACGAACCTCAACGTGCCACCGACGGCCATTCAGGGTGCGCTGGCGACAGCCAATTCGGTTGTTGATGGTGGCTCGATCCAGGACGTGGACGGGCGGACGCTGATCCAGGGGCCGGATGGCTATGATACCGTGCAGGAGATCGCAGGGCTGACCGTTGGGGTCGGGGGCGAGATCCTCAACCTTTTCGACTTTGCCGAGGTGACCCGCACGCGTGAGAACACGCCGGACCTTATTATCCGTCACAACGGGCATGACGCATTTACGCTTGGGATCGCCGGGGTCGCGTCGGAGAATATCGTCGATGTGGGCCATCGCGCTGATGCCAAGCTGGCAGAGCTCTCGTCACAGATCCCGGTGGGTGTGGAGTTAGAACCGATCTATCAGCAGCACGTTGTGGTCGAGGAAGCGTCGAACGCCTTTCTGGTCAACCTGGCCATGTCGGTCAGCATCGTGGTGATCGTGCTTGCGCTGTTCATGGGGTGGCGCGCGGCGGTGGTCGTTGGGGTGACGTTGTTGTTGACGGTGGTCGGTACGCTGTTCTTCATGGCGATCTTTGCCATTGAAATGGAACGCATCTCATTGGGGGCGTTGATCATCGCGATGGGGATGCTGGTGGACAACGCCATCGTGGTGGCCGAGGGGATGCAGATCGCCATGCGGCGTGGCAAGAACAGCCGTGCGGCGGCTGACGAGGCGGCGAGCAAGACGCAAATTCCGCTCTTGGGTGCGACAGTGATCGGGATCATGGCTTTTGCCGGTATCGGTCTCAGCCCGGATGCCACGGGGGAATTCCTGTTCTCACTCTTTGCGGTGATCGGGATTTCGCTGCTGCTGTCCTGGGTGCTGGCGCTGACGGCGACGCCGCTTCTCGGGCACTACTTTTTCAAGCGTGGCATCGCAGGCGGCGAAGATGACGCCTATGGTGGACTGCTGTTCCGCGTGTATGGCGCAACGCTGCGAGCTGCCCTGAAGGCATGGTGGCTTGTGATCCTTGGGCTGATCGGGATCACGGTCGTCTGCTTTATGCTGTTTGGTCAGATCAAGCAGCAGTTCTTCCCAGACAGCAATACGCCGCTTTTCTTCGTGCACTACAAGCTGGAGCAGGGCGCATCGATCCACGAGGCCTCGCGCGATCTTATGGTGTTCGAGGATTGGCTGCTGGAGCAGGAAGATGTGGTTGCGGCCTCGGCCTTTGTTGGGCGCGGTGCGGACCGGTTCATGCTGACCTATCAGGCCGAAGACCCGAACCCCAGCTACGGCCATATCATCGTGCGCACCGAAACGATCGAGCAGATCGCGCCGCTGATTGCCGAGCTTGAGACATTTGCTGCCGAGACCCTGCCGCAGGGCGAATTCCGTGCCAAGCGGCTGGCTTTTGGTCCGGGCGGAGGCGATCCGATCCAGGTGCGGTTCTCGGGGGCGGACCCGGCTGTGCTGCGCGATCTCGCGGATGAAGCGATGGAGCGCTTTGTTGCAGCGTCTGAAAATATCGTGGCCCCGCGCATCGACTGGCGCGAGCAGGAGTTGGTGCTGAAACCGGTCTACGCGGCGGACCGCGCGCAGGAGGCGGGCATCACCCGTGACGACATCACCAGCATTCTGCGCTTTGCCACCACGGGCATCGACGCCGGGGTGTATAGAGAGGGGGATCGGCAGATCCCGATCGTGCTGCGCGCTGATCCCGAGGCGAGTCTCGCTCTGACTGATCACGTTGTCTATTCGCAGAACGCCCAAAGCTTTGTGCCGCTGGAACAGGTCACGGACGGTCTGGCCTTCGAGGCACAGAACACACTGCTGATGCGGCGCGACCGGCTGCTTACGATCACCGTAGGCGCGGACACCGTCAAAGGGCTGACCGCTGCGCAGGTGCAGGCCGAAGTGACTGACACTATCGAAGCGATGGACCTGCCTCCGGGCTACAAGATGGAATGGGGTGGAGAGCTGGAAAGCTCATCCAGTGCTCAAGCGAGCCTTGGGCGACAATTGCCGATGAGCCTGATCATCATGGTTGTGATCTCGGTGCTGCTCTTCAACGCGCTGCGGCAACCGCTGATTATCTGGCTCTTGGTGCCGATGTCTGTGAACGGGGTGAGCCTCGCGTTGCTGGGCACCGGGTTTCCGTTCACATTTACTGCGCTGCTGGGTCTGTTGTCGCTGTCGGGGATGTTGATCAAGAACGGGATCGTTCTGGTGGAAGAGATTGACATCGTGCGAAACGAAAAGCCCGATCAGGATCTGAAGGCGTCGATCGTGGAGGCATCGACCTCGCGTCTGCGTCCGGTGGTTCTGGCGGCCGCGACGACAATCCTTGGGATGCTGCCGCTGATCTGGGACGCGTTTTTCCGGTCGATGGCGGTGACGATCATGGGCGGTCTGACCTTTGCGTCGATCCTCACGCTCGTGGCCGCACCGGTGTTCTACTACCCGTTCTTCCGGAGAGAGGGGGCGGCCCGACAGGGCCGCCGCCTGAGGCAGGGTTAGACCTCCAGAACTGTGCTTCCGGTTGTCTGGCGCGCTTCGAGCGCTTCGTGCGCTTTGGCGACATCGCGCAGGGCAAAGCGCTGCCCGATATTGATTTTGACATCGCCCGACAGAACTTTTTCACCCAGATGTTTAGCCATCGCCTGACAGGTGTCATGGTCCGCGATATGGGTAAACAGGGTTGGCCGCGTGATCTTGAGCGAGCCTTTCTGGCCGAGGATGCCGATGTTGAGCGGCGGGACAGGGCCCGAGGCATTGCCGAAGGAAATCATCATGCCCAGCGGTTTCAACGCGTTGAGAGATCCTTCGAACGTGTCTTTGCCCACCGCGTCCATGACCACGTCGACACCCGTGCCATCGGTCAGCTCGCGCAGCTTTGCCACCCAGTCGCCATCGCGGTAGTTGATGCAATGCGTTGCGCCGTGATCGAGCGCCAACTGGCACTTGTCGTCGGTGCCGGCTGTGCCGATCAGGGTGATCCCTTCGGACCGCGCCCATTGGCAGGCGATCAGCCCGACGCCACCGGCCGCTGCGTGAAAGAGCACCGTGTCGCCCTTGCCTAGCGGTGTCGTGCGATGGAACAGGTATTCCACCGTCATGCCCTTGAGCATCATCGCCGCGCCTTCCTCGAACGAGATGCCGTCGGGCAAGGGGCAGACCTGCGCTGCGGGCATGACCCGCTTCTCCGAATAGGCCCCCGGCGGATTCGCGGCATAGGCGGCGCGGTCACCGACCTTGAGATGAGTCACCCCTTCGCCCACGGCCTCAATGACCCCGGCCGCTTCCATGCCCATCGCGTGTGGCAGTTGCATCGGGTAAAGTCCCGACCGCTGGTATACGTCAATAAAGTTGAGGCCAATGGCCTTGTGCGCAATCCGAACCTCACCCTTGCCAGGTTCGCCAACGTCCCGGTCGACAAGCTTGAATTTGTCCGGTCCGCCGTGTTCTTCGATGATCGCTGTAAGTGCCATCAGTCCCCTCCCTATGATGCTGAATTCAGACCCGAATTCAGCAGATAAGTCCACTGGTCGTAGTGGCAATGGTTCGGGGGGGCTGTTTGGGTGTTGAGGCGGGGGAGAGCCACGAAGGCCTATCGCAAGGGCGACCTTGCCCGAAAGCAATGCGGTGACTGCGATGTAAAGAAGATGGTGCCCCCACACGGACTCGAACCGCGGACCTACTGATTACAAATCAGTTGCTCTACCAGCTGAGCTATAGGGGCTCCGGGGGCGTGATTACTGAGTGTCGCGCGGCTGTGCAAGAGGCAATCTGGTGAAATTTTCGAATAACGTGTGGTACCCGAACACGGTTTTCTTCGCGGCGTGGCAGCGTATACTGATTACAGGCAGCGAGACTATTGAAAACACATGCAGGTTGTCCTTCACACCGGCCTTCACGAGACCGACAGCGACCGGCTGTTCAAGACGCTTTTGCGCAACCGCGAGGCGTTCCGCAAAGACGGAATCGCGATTCCCGGTCCGGCGAAGTATCGGCAGTTGGTTTCGGAGATGCTGAATGCGCTGGGCGATGCCGTGCCAGCGCCGGGCACGCGCGATGTTCTGCTGGACAGCATCCTCGACGATGCCACAGAGCATGTTGACCGGATGATCCTGTCGCATGAGCATCTCTTCTCGGTGCCGAAGATCGCGTTTCAGGGAGGCGAGATCTATCGCAAGGCGGACCAGCGGTTGCGCATTCTGCGGGGAATCTTTGCCGAGGATTCCCTCGAAATCTTCATCGCGCTGCGGAACCCGGCCACGTTTCTGCCTGCGTTGCTGGCGGCGACGCCGTTGAGCTCACTTAACGATTTGCTGCACGGATTGGATCCGATGCAGGTGCGATGGTCGCATCTGATCGAGCGGATCACTGCGGCTGTGCCGGGGGTGCCGGTGACCATCTGGTGCGACGAAGACAGCCCCTTGATCTGGGGCGAGTTGATCCGCGAATTCGCCGGGGTAGAGCCGACACACGCGATCACGGGGGCCTTTTCGCGGATGGCGGATATCACCTCGCAGGAAGGAATGACGCGCTTTCGGGCCTATCTGGCCGAGCGACCGGAACTGAACGAGGTGCAGATTCGCCGGGTCATGGTAGCGTTCCTCGACAAATATGCCGATCCGTCCAAGGTGGAGCACGAATTCGACTTGCCGGGATGGGATGCCGATCTGGTGCGGGACTTGACCGAGCAATACGAGGAAGACCTGTTCGACATCGGACGGATGCCCGGGGTGACGCTGATCGCACCCTGAGGACTGATCAGTGAAACATTGACTGACATTTTGACCCATCCTACGCTGATGGGGTTTCAAGCACGTTTACCAAGTTTTCACGTTGACCATGTTTTTCGTCTTTATGCAGGAGATTGCTCCATGCAATTCGATGCGAACAAACTTGCGACCGTTCTGGACAAGCTGCTGGCATCCTCCATCCGCTACGAAATGCGGGGTATGGTTGGGAAGGTGAGGCCCTTGTCGAAAAGCGTCTCAGATATCCAGCAGCTCGATTGCTCGGGATTTGTCGAATACGTGATTTATCATGGGACGACGGACAACGTGAATCTGCCGTCCGGCAGCGTTACCCAGAGAAGCAAGATCGCCAGCGATGCGTCGCACACGGTGGCGACTTATGCGAAGGACGCAGAGCTGCGGGATGACATCGTGCGCATCGGGTTTCGCAAGACAATCGTCAAACGGGATGAAGATGGCGATATCGTGCGGAACGCGTCGGGCAATGCCGTGAAAGACCAAGTCGGCCATGTCTGGTTGGTCATCAATGGCCGCACCTATGAAAGCACCTCGAAAGGTGGTCGCGGCAAGGGGCCGAAATCTCTTAAGTGGGATGAGCGCACGTCCGACGCGGACCACTTTTACAAGCTGGGCGCGGCCCCCGGGTTCGGGCTTATACAGATGGGCAATTGGCTGGAGCGTGAACTCGCGCCATTCACCAGCATGTTTTAGGACATGCCGAGCGCTTCTTTGTACATCTCGAGAACGGCTTCTTCTTCGGCGATGTCATTGGGTTCGCGCTTGCGCAGTGCGATCACCTTGCGCATGACCTTAGTGTCATAACCGCGGCCCTTGGCTTCGGCCATAACCTCTTTCTGCTGGTCGGCGATGTCTTTCTTTTCCATCTCCAGACGTTCGAACCGTTCAATGAACTGGCGCAGCTCATCTGCGGTGACGCGGTAGTTGGCTTCGATTGCGCTGTCGTCCATCTGTCTGCTCCTTTTCGGTTTGACTGGTGTCGTAGCGATGGCAGCGCGGGCCTTCAAGGGCTTGTCAGCGGGCGGGGGATGAATTACCCGCCCCCCGTGGGAAATGACCATCGCGGGAGCGTATCATGGACATATTGATCTGGTCGGGCGCGGCGCTGTCTTTTGGCGGTTTGTGCGGTCTGGTCTATTGCATCCTGCGGGTCAACAAGGCGCGCAAGGCGGGCCTCTCCGACGAGGCGCTGCGGGACGAGGTCAAGCGTGTGATGCCGATCAATCTCGGGTCGCTGTTTGTGTCGGTGCTGGGCCTGATGTTGGTGATCCTCGGGATCTTCTTCGGTTGACGCTAAAGGTCGTCGAAGCTGCGGCCGTATTTGATTAATTCCGCAAAGACCGGATCGGGAGTCCAGAGGCCGCGATCCGGGTGATCCAGTTCTTCCATCGCGCGGGTTGTGCCAAGAAGGCCCTGCGCGCTTGCTGCATGCATAACCCCCCCGCGCCAGGCGGGGGCGAGATGGACCAGGACTGAGAGTACATCAATCTCAGTGGCACTCGACACGACACCTTCGCGCAGCGCCTTGGCGCCTTCATTCGCCAGTGCGCCGATCAGCAGCCGGGCGATCCGACTGGCGGGCATGTTCGACTGTGGCGCGCGGCGTTCGTTGATCTTGTGCTGGACCTCGGCATCCCGTGTGGGGCCGTCCGGGCCATGTTGGTAGAACCCGCGCCCGGTGGCGCGCCCTTGACGACCCGACTGCAGCAGAAGTTCCGACCAATTCTGACAACCTTCGGCGCGGGGGTGGCGGCTCACTGCATCAAGGCCGGAGAGGTCGGCCAGTTCATAGGGCGGATGAATCATACCCCAGTCGCGCAGAGCGGCGTCTATGTTGAAGGGCGATTGCCCGAGATCGACCAACGCATCGGCCGCGCGCCAGAGCGTTTGCAGCAGACGATCATGTAGTCCGGTTCCCGCTGTTGTCTGGACAACCGCCAGCTTGCTCATCCGTCGCGCCAGAGCGAGGCCGAGGCGGCGGTGGTCTTCGGTTGCTTCGGGGCCAAGGATCACTTCGACCAGACGGGTAGATGGAGCTGGGGACGCGAATTGCAGGGCAAGGCGCGCATCCACACCCGGTAAGCAATGCGCAATCACTGTGCCCGGAGGAACCGGAGCGCCGCGTTGCCCGCGTGTTGCCCGGAGAACGATCTGCGCGTCCTGAAGCAGGTCGGTCCCGTCGCCAAAACGCAGTGCCTCAAGGCTGCGTTGCATCCGGTCGGCGGCGAAACGACCGCTTTGTACGGATTTTTCCAGCGCATGTTTGACATGGCCCACCGCGTCGCGTTGCTGGTTGGGATCCTTGATGAACCAGCGCACGTTTAGCCCTGCGTCCAGTGCAGCAAGGACGATCTGGGTGGCTGTCGCGCTGCCGCCCAGAACACCAATGGTCGATATTTCGGGCAGATCATTGCGCCGAACTTGGGCCGCAACCTGCTGTTCCGCATGAAAAAGATGCGAGAGGGATTTGGACTGTTCTGTGTCGGCGCAGTCTTCCGCAGCGGCCTCTTCAAACGCGAGACCGGCGTCCATCGGCAAGAGCATCGACGCTTCGACGGCAGACAGGATTTTCTTCGGGGCCAGTTCGCGAGAATTGTCGATCCGCGCGCGGGTGCTCGTAATGGCAGTTTGAAACGCGGCGGCATCCGCAAAGCCTGTTCGCAGGTCGGCAGTCGGGCGGGGTTTGGCCCCTTTGACGCGCAGGTCTAAGACGAAGTCGCGGATGGCGTTTTCTGGGGTGCCCTCGAACATAACGTCTGCAAGCGGCGCGATAGTGGCGGCAGTCACTGGGGTCAGTGCGCCCCCGATCAACAGGTCGAGAGTCGCCTCCGCGCCAAGCAGGCGGGGCAGACGTTGCGTTGCTCCCGCGCTGGGCACGAGGCCAAGGCGCGCGTTCGGAAAGCCGATGCGGGTTTGTTTGTGGATCAGGCGATACTGCGATGCGAGGGCCAATTCGACGCCACCGCCGACGACAGCTCCGGTCAACACGGCGATCACGGGTTTTGGAAACTGCTCGATCCTGCGGCACAGCGCGGACAGGTGATTGTCGCAGTCGTCGCCGCCGCCTTGGGGCACCGTGATGCCAGAGGGAAACGCCGGACCCGTGCCGCGCAGAACGACGATGTCGAAACTGTCATCTTCGGCAATCTGATCGAGCGCCTTGTCGATGCCTGCGATCATCGCAACCGTCAGCCGGGACGCGTGACCCGCGGTCAGCGCAATCTGCGCCATCCCGTCTGTTACGGTGATTTCGGTCTCAGTGCCCATCTGCTGCTCCGACGGCCTCGGGTCGGCATGTTTGCCTGTGCTTTGCAGCGTATTAGAGGCCAAACAGCGCGTTCTGGCAAGAATCCCGCGTTATTTGCCGCGATTGTGCATCATTCGCGCGACATCGAGCATACGTGCGGAGAAGCCCCATTCGTTGTCATACCAACCGAAAATGCGGATTTGGTCACCAGTCTCCATCGTTTCATTCGGTGCAATCACAAGGGACTCGGTGCGCGCGCGCAGGTCGACCGAGACACAAGGGTCTTCGACAAGACCGATCACCGGGTTGTCCGTTGCCAGATCCCGCAGCGCGTTGGCGGCGTCTTTCGGCGGGGCCTTGAGGCGCACGACAAGATCGACGGCAGATACACTGATGGCTGGCACACGCACGGCGGCTCCGGTCACACGCCCGGCGAGATCAGGCAGAACGCGGTCGATCAGCTTGGCGGCGCTGGTGGTGGTGGGCACCATGCTGACGGCACCGGCACGGTTGCGGGCCAGATCGGGGCCGCGCGGCGCGTCCACCATCGGCTGGCTTCCGGTATAGCAATGGATGGTGGTCATGTGGCCTTGGATCAAGCCAAAGCGCGTGTCCAGATCGCGCAGCAGAGGCGCGAGCGCGTTTGTGGTGCAGGATGCGTTCGAGATGACGCTGTGATCGGCAATCAGGTCTTCATTCGCGCCTTTGACGATGGTGATGTCGGCTATGTCCGAGGGGCCAGAAATCAGCACCGCCTTTGCACCCGCGCTCAAAGCGGCCTCGACTGTGTCGCGGTCTTTTGTGGCGCCGGTGCAATCTAGGAGAAGATCGACACCCTGTAGCGGCAGGTCGCGCATCTTGATGCCGGTCAGCAATGGGATCGACCGGCCACCCGCCAGCAAAGCACCGTTCTCAAAGGTTACGCCGCCGGGCAAGGGGCCAAAAACGCTGTCGTACTTGAAAAGATAGGCGCAGGTGTCCGGTGCTGCGAGGTCATTGACCGCGACAACTTCGATATCCGCGTGTTCCGGTCTGGTCAGGATCTGGCGCAGGATTACCCGCCCGATCCGCCCGAACCCGTGGATGACGATGCGCATTATGTTTGTCCTCTGCCGTGCGCACTACACTTGTGCGATATCGCTTGCATTTCAACTCTGATTTTTTCACATTGTAAAAATCTTTTTTGTATCGAGACAATTGAGGGCGCAGAGGCTGGGATGAACGCGGAAACAGGTCCGGAACGGCGAGCACGGGGACGGCCCCGCGCTTGGAGCGATACGACCGAGCAGAACAAGATCAAATCGCTTGATCGCGCACTGGTCATCCTCGAACGGTTGAGCGAACGCGGCGGTGCCACGCTGACCGACCTGTCCGAAGATCTAGATCAATCGCCCGCCACGGTCTACCGCGTGTTGTCGACCTTCGAGGGCCGCAACATGGTTGATTTCGACCCGGTCGCGCAAACTTGGCACATCGGGGCAGGGGCGTTTCATATAGGCTCGCGCTTTCTGCGCCGCACCTCGTTGGTTGAGCGCGCCCGACCGTTCCTGCGCGAATTGATGCAGAAGACCGAGGAAACCGCGAACCTTGGTATCTCTCGTGACGGGTTGGTTCTGTTTCTGAGCCAAGTCGAGACCCACCACAACATCCGCGCGTTTTTCCCGCCCGGCACCATGTCGCCGATGCATTCTTCGGGTATCGGCAAAGCGCTTCTGGCGCAGATGGACGACAAAGAGGTCGCGGCGATCATCCGACGCCACAAGTTGACCTCCTTCACCGAGCATACCCTGGTCACGCCAGAGGCGCTGGCCGAAGATCTGGCCAAGACGCGGGCGCGTGGTTATGCGTTTGATGCGGAAGAGAAAAACGACGGGATGCGCTGTATCGCGGCACCTGTCTTTGACATGCACGGCGAACCTATTGCCGGCGTGTCGATCTCTGGCCCGTCGGCCCGCATTCCGGATGAGCGCGTCGACAGTCTGGGCAAGTCCGTCAAGGAAGCGGCGGCCAAGCTGACCGCCGCTTTGGGGGGCGCGTCGGATTAAGCGACGTTCTTGAGATCGAGCTTAGGCGTCACGCCAAGTGCGTGGCAGACGTCGCGCGTCAGTTCTGGGCGGTTGAGTGTGTAGAAGTGCAGCGTGTCGACGCCACCGTCGATCAGATCGGAACACAACTCGGTGCAGATCGCGGTGGCCAGCAGGTCTTCGCGCCCGTCACGTTCCGCCTTTTCAAACGCATCCACAACCCAGGCCGGGATATGCGTGCCGCAGCGCTGGGCAAAGCGGACGGCGCCTTTCCAGTTCTCGATCGGCAGGATGCCGGGTGTCACCGGCTTGTCGATTCCCGCTTTTTCGCAGGCGTCGCGGAAGCGGAAGAAGGTCTCGGCCTCGAAGAAGAATTGCGTCAGCGCTTCGGACGCGCCCGCATCGAACTTGCGCTTGAGATAGGAGACATTCGCCTGCGCATCTGCCGCTTCGGGGTGGGTGTCGGGATAGGCGCCTACGCGGATGGTGAAGTCACCTGCTGCGCTTAGGCCTTCAATCAGATCCACGCTTGATGCGAACCCATCAGGATGGGCGACAAAGCCGTTTGCGCCTTTGGGCGGATCGCCCCGCAGAGCCACGATGTCGGTCACACCGGCTGCTGCGAAATCTTGTGCAATGGCAAGGGTTTCCGCGCGGGTGGCGTTCACGCAGGTCAGGTGCGCAGCCACCGGCAGGCCCGAGGATTTGTGCAGCGTCGCCACCGCTTCACGCGTCAGGTCGCGGGTTGTGCCGCCCGCGCCGTAGGTCACGGACACAAAGCGCGGCTGAAGAGGGGCAAGAACCTGAACAGTGTCCCACAGGCGGAAGGAAGCCTCCAAAGTCTGGGGCGGGAAGAATTCGAATGAAACGGTCGGAGTTGTCATCGACGTGATCCTTGATGGTGTTGAAGCTCTTGTCGCACGTGCAGCATTGTGAGACAAACTCATAAATCTAATCTTCAATATGAGATCGGTTGATAATGCACATCGAGTTCCGGCACCTGCGCACCATCAAGGCCATCCACGAATACGGTGGGGTCGCCAAGGCCGCAGATCAGCTAAACATCACGCAATCTGCGCTCAGCCATCAGATAAAGGCGCTGGAGGATCAGGCGGGGGTGGAGCTGTTTGTGCGCCGCTCCAAGCCGATGAAGCTGTCTGCTGCGGGCATGCGTTTGTTGCGGCTCGCCAATCAGGTCTTGCCGCAGGTCGAGGCGCTGGCGGCGGAATTCGAAGGGCTGCGGGGTGGCTCAACGGGCCGGATGCACATCGCCATCGAATGCCACGCCTGCTTCGAATGGCTGTTCCCGGTACTAGAAGCGTTTCGCAAAAGCTGGCCGGATGTGGATGTCGACATCCGCCCGGGCCTCGCCTTCGACGCGCTGCCTGCCTTGCAGAAGGAGGAGGTGGACCTCGTCGTGTCTTCGGATCCCGAGGATATCCCGGGTGTCACGTTCACCGAACTCTTTGATTACAATCCGGTTTTTGTTGCCTCGTCGGCGCATCCCCTGGCCGAAAAACCTTATGTCGATGCCGAGGATTTCCGGGGGCAGACGCTCATCACCTATCCGGTGGAGCGGTCGCGACTGGATGTGTTCAGCCAACTGTTGATCCCCGCCAAGGTGGAACCGGCGGCGGTGCGTCAGGTCGAGCTGACGGCGGTGATTCTGTTGCTCGTCGCTTCCAACCGCGGCGTATCGGTGCTGCCCGATTGGGTGGTGCGCGAGGTGAAATACAGTTCGGACTACGTGACCCGCCCGCTGACCAAAGATGGTATCACACGCCGACTGTACGCGGCCACGAGAACGGTGGACACGGATAAACCGTTTGTTGCGGAACTGATCCGGTTGGCCCGGCAAGAGGCCAAGCGGCTTCAGTCAGCCTAGCAGGGTCAGAGGGCTGTCAGATTCGACGCCATCAACCGCCCGTCGCGTCCTTCGGTCATTTCAAAACTGACCTTCTGATTGTCGCTCAGACCGTCCATCCCGGATTGCTGCACTGCAGAAATGTGTACAAAAACGTCTTTCCCGCCATCTTCCGGCGAAATGAAGCCGTAGCCTTTTGTGGCGTTAAACCATTTCACGGTACCGTTCGGCATGATCCCGTGTCTCCTTCTGTCGTCACGTTTGACCCGTCAGGGCCGCTTCTCTTGCGACGAGGCCAGCAATTTGCGACACCCCGTCACAATAAGGAACATTGACCGAACTCACACAAAAGCAAGGTCCACGTGCATTTTTCGGCATGGGGCGAAGGGTCGGTCAGCTACAGGATTGGGAGGCGAGGATGGAGCTCTACGGGATCAAGACTTGTGACACGTGCCGTAAGGCATTGAAGGCGTTGCCAAACGCGGAACTGGTGGATGTGTCCAAGACACCTGTGCCTGACGATCTGCTGGATCAGGCGCTGGCGCAGTTTGGCGAAAAAGTCTTGAACACCAAGTCTACGACATGGCGCGGACTCGACGATACAGAGCGGGTAAAAGACCCCAAAACCCTGCTTGTCGCGTATCCCAAGCTGATGAAGCGGCCCCTGATCGTGGCGGATGGCACTCTTTATCTCGGCTGGGCCAAAGATACCCAAGACGCTCTACTGGGTTAATCACGCACCTGCATTTGGTGCAGCGCGGCATAGGTGCCTGACTGCGCCAGCAGCGTGTCATGCGTGCCTTCCTCGATCACCCGACCCTGATCCATGACGACAATCTTGTGGGCGTCGCGGATGGTGGACAGGCGGTGCGCGATCACAAGTGTGGTGCGGCCCTTGGACAACTCGTCCAGAGCCTCTTGCACCTTGGCTTCGGAGCCGGTGTCGAGCGCCGATGTAGCTTCGTCCAAAAGCAGGATCGGACGGTTCCGCAGCAGGGCGCGGGCGATCGCCACGCGCTGCCTCTGTCCACCAGACAGGGCAGAGCCGCGCGGACCGACAGGTGTGTTGAGACCGTCGGACAGTTGCGGAAGGAAGTCCGAAACATGTGCCGCATCCAGCGCGCGTTTCAGATCGGCCTCAGGAATGTCGGCCTGACCAAGCAGGATATTTTCGAGCACGGTGTCGTCAAAAAGTAGCGCCTCTTGGGACACGACAGAGAACAACCCGCGAAGGTCACTGAGCGCCATATCCGTGACAGGAACGTCACCTATCGACACTATCCCATGTGATGGATCAACAAGCCGCGTCAAAACATTGAAAATCGTGGATTTTCCAGCGCCCGATGGTCCGACCAGCGCGGTTGTCTGGCCGGCTTCCGCTGTCAAGCTGCATTGGTTTAAAATGCTTGTTTCCCCGTAGCTTAAGGAAACATTCTCAAGTTTGATCTCGGGCACACCGCTTGGGGCGGGTTTCGGCTTGGCAGGGTTGCGCAGCAACGGTTCGGTGTCGAGGATCTGCCGGATGCGTTCGATGCCTGCGGCGGCAACCTGCCAGACACCGACCACGTTGCCAAGACGGCGCAGCGGTTCGAACGCAAGGCCAATCGCGGTGAAGAAGGCCATGAAGTCGCCCACGGTCTTTTCCCCGGACAGGATCTCGCTGCCGCCGTAGAACAGCACACCCATGAAGCCCAGCCCGGCCATGATGTCGATCATGCCGGGTATGGTGGCCTGCCCCAACGCGCTGCTGGTTTCGACCTTCACCCGCTCCTCGGTCAGAACGCGGTAGCGCTCGGACTGGTACCGCTCCAGCGCGTTCAGCTTGACGGGAATGATCCCGTGGAACGCTTCGTTGAGGCGCACCGACAGTTTCGCTGCGACGTCGCGCGCGCGGCGCGCCTTCTTGCGCACATAGCGTTGCAGGATCATCGACGGGGCAACGAGAATTGGTACGCCCAGAAGCGCCACCAGCGTCCAGCGCCAATCCACGGAAATCGCCACCGCAAAAAGTGAAAACAGCGCGATCACATCGCGCCCTGCACCTGTGATGATCGTCCGCCATACTTTTGAAATAGCGTCTACATCACCTTCGACCCGCTGCATCAGATAGCCCGGCGAATGAGTCTGGTGATAGGCGCTGTCCAGAACCAGCAGATGCGCCAGCAAATCCTGCCGGATGTCAGCGACCGACAGTTGCGAAATCCGGGTCAGGAGCACCTTCTGGGCAATGCTTGCCACGGCGCGCACAACGAAGATCCCCAGAAACAGCAGGCCGACCCACACGATTACATCGCCATCGCCGCCGACAAAGACGCGGTCGAACATCGGCTTCATCATGTAGGACAGCGCGCCGAACATGCTGCCTTCGAGCGCCATGAAGATCATCGCGACGATCAGCAGCCGCCAATGTTTGGCCAGATAGCCGCGCCAGACCCAGAGCAGCAGACCGCGCGGGTTGACGGCCGCTTCGGTCACGTTGCCAGCGCCTCGGGCAGGGTCAGCTTGGCGGCCGGTGTCTTGCTGTCGAACCCGGTTTGGATGGCAGTGGCATCGTATTCAGTTCGAATCCACTCTTCAAAGCCAATAGGCTGACGGGTATTTCGTGCGGCGTAGACATCAAGGATGTAATCCTGCACGCCCGTTGCAGTGAAATCCAGGTGAATGTACTTCAGTGACAACTGTTTGCGCGCCACTTCGACAGGTTTGTTTTCAAACACCATGAGATAGAGCGCTGCGACGAATCCGGCGCGATCGGCGCCCGATTTGCAGTGGAAAACAAACGGCTTTTCGGCCCGACGCAGCGTGTCGATCACATGCACGATCTTCTTGCGGCTGACCGCGTTACGCGCCTGAAGTTTGGCGTTCAGCAGTTTGAGACCCAGCGCTTCGCAGGTTTCCTTCTCGAAAAGGTAATGCGCGTATTTGTCTTCGCCGCGAAGGTTGACGACGGTTTTGATTCCCATCGCCTTGTATTTCTCGAACCGGGCGTGGGTCGGCTGGTTCGATCGATAGACCTCCGGGGCCACTTCGAAGAAATTGGTCCAGAAGGTGCGCAGGAAGGCGTGATCGAAGACATGGTAATGGAACGTCGACCAACGACGGGAACGCGGGTCGGTGATGTCCTTGCCGAAGGAGCGACGCAGCTTGCGTTCCGCGTTTTCGATTTTTGTCCAGAGTTGTCCCAGCATCCGGTCCCTTTCGCATCAGGCGCGGATGTAGAGACTGCAAAGCGCGCTGGCAAGGACCGCGCGTTATTGACGGTGCGGCTGGGCGGGGTAGGGTGCACGCAATTCTGCCATTCGGCAGGAATCCCCATCCTTTCGAGGTTGCTTATGTCGCTTGCCAATGGTCGCACCTATCTTGCCATTCCCGGCCCGTCCGTTGTGCCGGATGCCGTGCTGCGTACCATGCACCGGGCATCGCCGAACATCTATGAGGGTGAATTGCCCGATATGATGCCGGACCTCGTGCGCGACCTGAAACGGGTGGCGCGTACTGATGGGAACGTCGCGATCTATATCAGCAATGGCCACGGCGCGTGGGAAGCAGCTCTCGCCAATACCGTTGGCATTGGCGAAAAAGTGCTGGTGTTGGCTACTGGCTTTTTTGCGATGGCATGGAGCCGCATTGCCGAGGCGCGTGGGATCGACGTCGACGTGCTTGAGTTTCCGGTTGGCAGCACATTTGACCTCGCGCAGGTTGAGGATGCGCTGAAGGCGGACACCGCCCATGCCTACAAGGCGGTTTTGGCGGTGCATGTGGATACGTCCAGTTCCAACCGCAACGAGTTTGCGCCGCTGCGCGCCATTCTGGACGACCTTGGGCATCCTGCGCTGTTGATCGCCGACTGCATCGCAGCGATGGGGTGTGACCGGTTCGAAATGGACGCCTGGGGCGTCGATGTGGCGCTGACCGGGTCACAGAAGGGGCTGATGTGCCCTCCGGGACTCGGCTTTGTGTTCTTCAACGACAAAGCTGCCGAGAACCGCCGTCGGCTCAAACACGTGAGCACCTACTGGGACTGGACCGCTCGGTCGGCTCCTGAAGCCTTTTACCAGTATTTCAGTGGCACCGCGCCCACGCATCACCTCTACGGCCTGCGCACTGCGCTCGACATGATCCATGCCGAAGGTCTGGAGGCGATCTGGGCACGCCACGCGCGGTTGGCGCAGGCGATCTGGGCTGCTGTCGAGCATTGGGGGCAGGAAGGGCCGCTTCGGTTAAACGTATCTGACCCGGCATTGCGCAGCCATGCTGTGACGGCGATGGCCATCGGCAAACCCTATGGCACGCAGTTGCGCCGATGGTGCAGCGAGAGCGCGGGTGTGACATTGGGCATCGGGCTGGGCATGGGAAGCGAAGACGACCCGCAAAGCGACGGTTTCTTCCGGTTTGGGCATATGGGCCACGTGAACGCCCATATGATCCTGGGACTTCTGGGATCGGTCGAGGCGGGGCTTGCCGCGCTGAATATTCCGCATCAAACGGGCGGCGTCAGTGCTGCGGCGCAGGTGATCTCAGGCGTCTGACGGCCATTGAATTGCGCGGCTGGCCTTGTACTGGGCCAGTCGGGTGATCCCATGGTTTAACACCCATCCGGTGAGGATCACGGCGGCCAATCCGAATTGGGCCCAGATCACGCCGAAAATCCACAATAGGTTGATGAAAATCAATATGAGACTGGCGGTCGTATAATCCTCGACACGCTTGGGATGATGATCATCCATGGGCAACTCCACGCTCGGTCGTACACACTGCTGCGACAGAATAGCGCGGAAAGCCGCCCCGTCAGTGGGAAACTGGTGCGAAACAGGAAAATTTTCGTGAAGAAGCGCCGAAACGCCTATCTGCGCGCCGCTTCCAGCGCCCGTGGCAAGGCCTCTTCGAGCATATCAAGGTCGGCGGGCCGCCCGGCACTGATGCGAATGCAGCGGTCCCCCGGTGCGACAAAGGGCATGCGAACGAACACCCCCTCTGCGATCAAGCCGGCCAGCACTGCTTTGGCGAACGCCCCGTCGCTGCCGCAATCCACGGTCACGAAATTCGTCGCCGAGGGCAGCGGAGTAAGCCCGTTGGCGCGGGCAATGGCACCAATTCGGTCGCGGGCCTCGGCGACAAGGTCGACAACCTCCTCAAGCCACGCCTCATCCTCGTAAGCCGCCAGCGCGCCCGCCTGAGAGATGCGCGACATGCCGAAGTGATTGCGGACCTTGTCGAAGCTCTTGATCAGCTCCGGTGCGCCAATACCGTAACCCACCCGCGCACCTGCCATGCCGAGCGCTTTGGAAAATGTGCGCATACGGATCACCCGCGGATCATCCGCGTCGATATTGGGCGCAGTGCCGTCGGGCGCAAATTCGATATAGGCCTCATCCAACAGCAGCAACGTGCCGTCCGGCAGAGACTCCAGCGCTTTTTCGATCTTCGCCCCGCTGTGCCAGCTGCCCATCGGGTTGTCTGGATTCGACAGGTAGACGATCTTGGCCTCAACCTCAGCCGCCTTGGCCATCAGCGCGTCAAGGTCTTCGTGGTCATCGCGGAAGGGCACTTTGTGCAAGGTGCCTCCATAGCCCACGACGTGGTAGTTGAATGTCGGATAAGCGCCGTCAGACGTGACCACGGGATCACCGGGTGCCACCAACAGACGCACCAGATAGCCCAGCAGCCCGTCGATGCCTTCGCCGATGATGATATTGTCGGGGCGGATGTTCATTCGCGCCGCAATGGCGTGGATCAAATCGTAATTGGTTGCGTCCGCATATTGCCAGCATTGCCCCGCCGCATCCTGCATCGCGGCCACGGCGAAGGGCGACGGTCCAAAGACGCTTTCGTTTGCACCCAGCCTTGCGCGAAAGGGCGCGCCGCGTTGACGCTCCTGCACTTCGGGGCCGACGAAGGGCACGGTGGAAGGCAGTTTGGCGATGAGGTCAGGGTATCTGGGTCCGGTCATGGTTAGTCTATGCCAAGCCCGTTGCGTTTGAACAAGTGCGATTGCGGAAGGTGGGCTGCGCATTTGGTTTTCCGCGCGCGGGTGTCTCGTGGCTCGTGCACAACACCGATTGCCATCCCTGTCAGATCTTTTCGGAACGCCCCCGATTTTTCGTCAAAAAATCTGGGCTCGCGAGAACGATATTGAGAAATCATGAACAAGCGTTCGATCGGTTGGAAAATCGTTATGTGGTCTGGTGTGTCGCGAGTGGGGCTCTTCCATTCAGGTGAGCGCTTCTGATCCAATGCTTCGCATGCGAAACCATTGGTCCTGACCGGACCAAACCCGAGCGGCTTGACCCGCCGGGGCCAAGCGGCCACTTATCAACCAGAGCAGCACGAGACCGAGATGGCCAAGACCCCACCACCCTTTGCCCCGTTCGAATGGATGATCGCGTGGCGCTACCTGCGCGCCCGCCGCGCCGAGGGCGGGGTGAGCGTGATGACTTGGATCAGCCTGATCGGCATCACGCTGGCGGTGTTCGCCCTGATTGCCACGCTGGCTGTGCGCTCGGGGTTTCGCGCCGAATTCGTCGATACGATCCTCGGCTCTAACGCCCATGTGACGGTCTATTACTCTCAGCAGACTGACGAGTTCGGCCGTGCCAGCCGCACCATTTCCGACTACGACACTCTGGCAGAATCCGTCGCCTCCGTGCCCGGTGTCACCCGCGCTGCGCCGCTGGTGAAGGGGCAGGTCATGGCCACCGCAAACAGCCGAAATGCGGGTGTGGAGGTGTTTGGGATTATGCCGAACGACCTCGCCACAATCCCTCGCATCGCAGATCCCGAAACTGCGCGTGGGGACATTTCCCGCTTTGCCGAAGGTATCGCAATCGGGTCTGGGGTCGCGCGCGAATTGGGACTTGGGCTGGGGGATAAGGTCAAACTGATCTCGCCCGACGGGGTCAAAACCGCCTTCGGCACCAGCCCGCGCGTCAAGGCCTATGAGGTGGTCTATGTCTTCACCGCCGGGCGCTATGACATTGACCGCACGCGGGTTTATTTGCCCTTTGGCGAGGCGCAGCTTTATTTCAACCGCGAGGGTGCGGCCGACGAGATCGAGGTCATGGTCGCTGATCCCGACCGGGTCGAAGACGTGACCCTGCCAATCGTGCAGGCCGGAGGGCAGAGAACCTTGGTCTGGACATGGCAGGACGCTAGTGGTGGGTTCCTGCGCGCGCTCGAGATCGAGGACAACGTGATGTTTATCATCCTGTCGATCCTCGTGCTGATCGCCGCAATGAACATCGTTTCGGGCCTGATCATGCTGGTCAAAAACAAGGGCCGTGACATCGGCATCCTGCGGACGATGGGCCTGACCGAAGGCGCCGTGCTGCGGGTGTTCTTCATCTGCGGTGCTTTCACCGGTATCCTCGGGACCGTCGCCGGGGTGATCCTCGGATGCCTTTTCGCGCTCTACATCGACCCGATCTTTTCCTTCGTGAACTTTGTCGCGGGCGGCGGCGTCTGGGATCCGGCGGTGCGGGGGATTTACGAATTGCCCGCGCAGTTGCGTCTGCCCGATGTGCTCAGCGCAGTGGCGCTGTCGCTGGGGCTCAGCTTCATCGTGACGATCTTTCCCGCCCGACGCGCTGCGCGGATGAACCCAGTTGAGGCGCTGCGTTATGAATGACGTGTCACTGCGCCTGACCGGCATCACCAAAACCTATAACGCAGGCACTCCGGCGGCGGTCGAGGTGCTGCGAGGGGTGGATATGTCGCTTTCCAAGGGCGAGGTGGTGGCGTTAGTGGCACCCTCTGGGGCCGGGAAATCGACCTTGCTGCATATTGCTGGGCTTCTGGATACACCCGATGGCGGCACGGTTGAGATTGGTGGCGCGGATGTGACCGGTGCGCCCGACCGGCGGCGCACGATCATGCGGCGCGACGAAGTTGGGTTCGTCTACCAGTTCCACCATTTGCTGCCCGAGTTCAGTGCGCTGGAAAACATCGTTCTTCCGCAACTGGCCGCCGGGGTCGCACGCAGCGCAGCAGACACGCGGGCGCGGGAGTTGTTGGAGGTCGTGGGGATCGGCGCACGGGCGCATCACCGCCCGGCCGCGCTTTCTGGGGGCGAGCAGCAACGCGTGGCGTTCTGCCGAGCGTTGGCCAACAATCCCTCGGTGTTGCTTGCAGATGAGCCGACGGGTAACCTCGATCCAGCAACATCTGACACGGTGTTCGACGCGCTGATGACACTCGTGCGGGAAACAGGTCTGTCGGCCTTGATTGCCACGCATAACATGGACCTCGCCGCGCGGATGGACAGGCAGTTGAGGTTGGATCAGGGCCGGTTGTCTGCTTCCTGAACCGCCGCGCCTGATGACGCCGGTTTCACGTGAACGTTTGATGCGGGTGAGGGGCCGGGGCTGCTAGACCGGGGGTATCCAGCAATAGGTGCCCCATGTTTCGTAGTCTCACCGCCGCCCTCTGCCTTGCCGCGCTGCCCGTTTTGGCTGCGCCAGTGTCGTTTGACGGGTCTTGGAAAACGCAGAAGTTCTCGCTCTTTTCCTCGAACAGCTATGGGTTCAACGGAAGCTCTGTAAGCGTTGCCTCGAACGGCTCAGTGTCATTGGCCTACCGTCCCCTGGCGGAAAGCTACTGGGATGCAGCATCCGCTAAATGGTCGTGGAGCGTTCAGGAAGGTGTTCCTGCCACAGACCTGCGCAAGAAGGGGGGCGATGATCGCAACCTCGCGCTCTATTTCGTGTTCCTGCCCGCGAGCGAGGCGCAAGCGCTCAAAGGGGCCAGCGTGCGAAAGCTCCTGACGAACGATGCGGCGCGGGTGTTGGTCTATGTATGGGGCGGGGCGCACGACCGGGGGACAGTGCTGAACAGCCCCTATCTGGGGAACCGGGGCAAGACGATCGTGCTGCGCGGTTCTGGCACTGGCAGCGCCAATGAAAGCGTCAATCTGGCCCGCGATTATGCCAAAGCGTTTGGTGGTGGTGCGCCCGCGCTGGTGGGGCTCGCGCTGTCCGGAGATAGCGATGACACCGACAGCCGCATCCGCGCGTCGATCAGCGGCTTGAATATCAACTGATTAAAGTGTGACGCCGCGCTGTGTGAAGCCGGCGTCAGGCCTCAGGCCCGTTGGGTGATCCAGACCCCCAAAGCCATCACGGCGATGCCGGTGGCGCGGGTGAGGCTGAGCGGGCTGACCCGTGCGCCGAAGAGGCCGAAATGGTCGATCAGCGCTGCCGAAATCAACTGTCCCAAGAGCACGAAAAACACCGCGTTTCCGATACCGAAATGGGGCGCGATATAGGTGATCGACAACACGTAGAATGCCACAAGAAGCCCACCCAGCAACAGGTGCCGGGGCGCTGCTGCAACGCCGCTCAGTGCGCGCGGTCCGGTCACGAGGGTGACAGCCGTCGTTGCCAGAAGCGCAACGCAGAACAGCACCATCGCCGCCGCGGCAGGAGACCCGATCCGCACACCCAAAGCCGCGTTCAGCGCGGCAAGAAGGGGGATGCCGATCCCGGCGGCCAGCATGGTCAGGGCATAGATCGGCATGGGCGGTCTCCGTGTGTCGCGATTCCGTCGCAGACTGCGCCGAGCTTTGCCGAATGTCACCCGTCTTCATCGCGCAGGACGCGGCTCATGGTTGCGCGGAATCTCAAAGACAGGCACTCTGCACACAATCGAGCAAGGAGGCCGAAATGCGCCCATCAATCATCAGTCTGACCATTGGAACCTGTGCGGCTGCGTTGGTTGCGGCCTGCGCTCCGGACGAGATGCCTGCCGCCAGCGATGGACGTGCGCTTTTCATTGAGAATTGCGCCGTCTGCCACGGTGCCGACGCCAAGGGCGACGGTCCCATGGCGCGCGCAATGGCCAAGGCCCCGCCTGATTTGACGCTGATTTCGCTGCGAAACGGTGGCACCTTCCCGAAGGTCAAAGTGCTCTCCACCATCGATGGGTACACGAAATCCACAACCATGACCGGGCCCGACATGCCGGAATTCGGGGCTTTGCTTGAAGGGGATCTGGTACCGCTCGACACGGGCGACGGCGTGCTGACGCCAACGCCGCGCAAGCTGGTGGCCCTCTTGGAATATATCGAGAGCGTTCAAGCCACGCGCTAAATCGGAACGCCCAAAGAAAAGCCCCGCGTGAAGGCGGGGCTTTTTCGTTTAAGTGCGGGCCGGAGCCGGGCGGGGCAGGCGATCAACCAGATGAAGACGCCCACCAGCGGCATGATCAGCGGTCTCGCAGGGTCGAGATCAACTCGTCCTTGGTCATGTCGGAGCGACCGTCGATATCAAGCTCCTGCGCGCGGTCGTAGAGTTCTTCCTTGGTCCAATCCTCATAGGACTGCGCTTTACCCCCCTTCTTGGACGGGCATTGGTCCGAGTTAGCCTGCGCATTTGAGATACGCGCGGCGGCCTCCTTGCTGTAGCCGTCGGCGCGCAGGGCTTCGTATGTGTCATCGTCCTTGATTGACGATCCATGATCCCTGGCCATTGCGATCACCCGTCCGTCGATGTGGCGGCTGCGGGAGTTTCGGCCGTTTCGCCGGGTTCATTGCCTTGGGCGGCCAGATTGGCGAGATAGGCGAAGAACAGAATGGCGACAAAAACACCAGCGGCAGCGATTCCCCAGATCGCGGGGCGGTGGCGCTTTGATTGTTGTTCGACATTCGTGGATGGAGCGGACATGGCTTACCTCTCTTGATCTGCGTTTCATCCTCTCAACGCGTGCTTGCCCCATGAGTTCCGCGCGCCGGAACAGGGCGAGCGGGTTTTCTGGGAGGCGTCAGGCGAGGTCGCGCCGCATGGCGCGGGTCTGGTTGCGGTTGGTGCGGTAGGCGTGCGCCGCGCTGACCAAAGCGCGGAAGATGGCGCGCTGTCGGTGGGCATAGAACAGGTGTTCTGGGTGCCATTGCACGCCTAGGGCAAACGGATCCTGGACGCGTTCAATGGCTTGCACCATGCCGCCTGTATCGCGCGCGGATATCCGCAGGCCTTGACCAAGACGATCCACAGCCTGAGTGTGCAAGGCATTGACCTTCATCGGCTTTTCGCCGCTGATCAGAGACAGGTGGGTTTCGGATTCAACACATACTTCACGTTTTGGCAGGATCGTCGTGATCTTGCGGTCGGGGCCGTAAGTCGTCCACGCGTCCTGATCGAGCGTTCCGCCCAGTGCTACGTTGAGCATCTGCGACCCGCGGCAAATTCCCAAGACAGGGATGTTCTGTTCCAGCGCGGCTTCGGCAAGGCGGCGCTCCAACGCATCGCGCTCTGGGTCGAGCTTGGCCGAGATGCCCAGCTTGCCACCATAGAGATCGGGTCCGATATCGTCCCCACCGCCGATGATGAGTCCGTCGACATGTTCGAGTTCGGACACCCGACCGACACCCCAGCGCACGCCTCGGCCTCCGGTGATCCAAAGGTTAAGGTTGATCAGGGGATAGACCCTCCAGCCCGTGCGCGAAGATGTGGTGATGGCGATCAATGGTCGGCTCATATGTTGGCCTTTGCGTCGTGTTCCCGAAGCAGGGTGCCAATGGTACGGACCCAGACGGATTTGCGTTCGAACCAAGCTGAATCATGGGTTTTCCATGCGTCGCGCAGGGCGTCGAGCAACGCGTTGTTTGCCGCCACCATCTCAACCTGTCGCCACAACTGCCAAGGCTGGAGCAGGGACCAGTCAGCCTCGTCGATGCGACTATCGGGCAGGCGAAAATGAAATGTCGGGCGGGCGGCGGTCTTGTCTTGGATGTCGAACAGCTCGGCGAAAAGATCAGGCTCCGCGTGTTTGAAAAGGGGTAGTAGATCAAGGCTCAGATTGCGGCTTTGGATGTGGCTGCAGGCCATGCGCATCAGATCGGCAAGGCTGTCATAGCTGTTGTGCGCCAGTTTCGAAATCAGCGCCTGCGGCCATGCACCGATGAAAGGCATCATGCGTCGGGTCGTATCAACCTGTTCTTTCGCACGCAGCCATGGCTCAAGCAGGGCAAATGCCGTGATCGTGTCCAGCGTGAATCTGTGGTCTGGCGACACGACCTCGGGGTTGAGGTGCACACCGAAGCCAAGAAACACGCCGCTGCGCGACCCCATCGCGCCAATGCGGCGCAGGCCGGTGCAGATGGTGTTGAACTCTTCAAGCTGTGCGCGACTGAGTGGAGGCGTGACCACCTCAACCGGGATCAGGCCGCGAAACGCGTCCAGCCCTTCTTTCAGGAAAGGCAGGTCGTCGCGTTTGCGCAGGGTGATGTCCAATTCGACTTCGATGTCGCCAAACCGGGTGCCGGCGACCGTGACACTGTGATCCCCGCGATCTGTAACCGTGCCGCCGAATTCCTTGGCGATCAGCGTTCCGGTTTCCAACTCGGTTGGTCCCGCAAATTCGATCTCAATACCGCACAGGCGGTCTTTGCCATCTGAGGTCTGCTCAAAGGGCAAGGCGGGAAAGGTGGGATTGGTCTCGATCATGTCACGCCTGTGTCGGAGCGAAGTCCGTTTCGGAGGGCTGCGTCGTTTCGGGTCCGTGGGCCATAAAGGCGGTGATCCAGACCAGAAGGGGAAGGGACACAATGCCGCCAATTGGCCCCCAGAGCCAGAGTCCGAACAGGATCGCCAGAAACACCACCAACGGGTTAAGTTGCAGCCGCTGGCCGACAAGGGTGGGTGTCGCGAATTGTGCTTCTGTCATGTTCAGCAGGAAATAGGCCACTGCCGGCAGCAGCGCGTAAGCGCCGTTGAATTCGGCAAAGCCAGCGACGCCAAGGGCCACGAGCAACATCACCGGACCGAGGTAGAGCACGAAGTTCAGGATGAACGCGGCGGCCCCCCAGAGGATGGGGTTCGGAAGCCCAATCGCGGTCATCGCGACAAAGACGGCAATGCCGAGGCCCGCATTGATCGCGGTGACGGTGACAAAGTAATGCGACACGGCCTTGTCGGCCTGCCGCAGGGATGTGCCCATGCCCTTGAAGGTCGCGTAAATTTCGTTCTGCGTTAAGGTGAAAAAAAAGAACGTGCCCGCAAAGGTCAACAGTTGTGCGGCAAAGTTCGGCGCTACAGAGAGCGCGTCCAAGAGGCTAGGCATCGCCTCCTCGACTTCTTTGCCGTCCTCGGCCAGCGTCTGTTCCAGTTCGACCTGTACGGATTCCAGGCCCCGGATGGCGCGGCTGGCATCGATCACCCACCAGCGGATTTCGTCTTCGATGCGCGGCACCTGGCCGATCAGGTCCATCACGATCGGACCAAGACCGGCGATCAGAAGCATGGTCAGCGCGCCGACGAAAACGAGGCTGATGCTGGCGCTGACCGCACGCGGAACACCCAGCCGCGCCAGAAGGCGCATACCGGGGGCTGCGACGATGCCCACGATCAGGCCAAGCGATACAGGGGCCAGAAGCCCTTTGGCCAATTTCATGGCGGTGACGACCGCGACCAGAGCAACCAGCGCGATGCAGACTGTCTGGACGCGGCCGCGCAATGCAGAGTGAGCGAGCATTTCAGGCGGTCTGCGATGTACCGGCAAACTCGGCCCGGGCTTCGCGGACGCCGGTTTCGACCGCTGCTTTGCCTTGGCGTTCAAGTTTTGCCAGTTCGTCGTGCATCACCGCTTCGGCGTCGCGCATCATCTTGTCCCGTGTCGCGCCCATCAGCTCGGCTTCGGCTTTCGTTGACGGGATAAGCGCCCCGATCAATGCGCCGATCCCAGCGGCAATTGCGCCTGTCAGGAAGGGTTGGCTTTGGTGGGCCTCCCGCGCCTGACGCGCAGTGCGTCGGGCCTGACGATCAATCTTTTCCTGCGCGTCGATCACCTTGAGGCGCGCCGCGGTCACGCGGTCGCGGGCCTCGGGCGGCAGTCGGTCGAGCCCTTTGTCCAAGGACTTGCGCAGGGCCGACGCGGAAGCGTTGGTCGAGAACCGACCGGATTTGACGCGCTCGCGGGCCTGCATCTTGCGGTCGGCGCGAGCGATCCGGTCGTCGAAGTTCTCGGTCTCGACCAAGGCGTGTCTCGGCGCGGCCCGTTTGCCCGAATTCAGGGCAATGGCCGCAGCGCCGATGCCTATCAGTGCAAGGCCGGTCGGAGAGCGTTGCGCGCCGTCCATGATGGCTTTGGCAACGGTCTGACCAATGTCTGCGGTGTGACCGACGGCGCGTTTGGCTGTGGCTTCGGGGTTTACCGACGCTGCCAACGCACTGATCTGACCGGCCAGCTGGGCGCGATGGGTTTCTACATTCCGTTCAAGCTGATCTGCGTTAGGCACGGGCCATCTCCTTTACGGCTTTGATGTCGGATTTGACTTGGTTGACGGTGCGGCGCGGGGTGAGCGCGGCGGAACAAAGGCGCGCGCGGCCGATCAAGGCGAAGAGCAGGGCAATCACCAGAGAGGCAATTGCGACGAGCAGTGCCGCCCAATGCAGAGCGATGCCCGTTGCGGCGACGCCAAGCACGGCTGCCACGGCAAGGGCGCAAAGCCCCACAAGTGCAACCAGCGCGGCCAAACCGAACAGCAGCAGCCCCGAACCCGCACGGGCTGCGCTATCGGACAGTTCGCGCCGCGCCAGTTGCACTTCTGCGCGCAAGAGGGCGCGCGTTTCTGAAAGAATGCTGGCGATCAGGCCGCGCAGATCATTGGATGGGATCGGCTGGGTCACGACGATGTCTCCGCCGAATAAAGATGACCGGACCACGGATCGCTGATGTCATCAGAAACAGCATTTGTGCCGTCACCCGATTTCAGGAACCGCGCAGCGGCAAAGCCCATAAGTGCGGCGCCGCCCAAGAAGAGGAGCGGGTTCCGACGGGCAAAGAGCGTGACATCGTCCACCATCTCGTCCACGGGTTTGTTTCGGAGATGTGCGGCGACCGAATTGATCTGCGCGCAGATCTGTTCGAACGCGGCGGCTTGAAGCGTTCCGGGTTCGAATTCACGGCCAGCAGCATTGGCTGCACTCCCTGCGTTTTCAACAGTATCGAGAGTGTGCTCGCGGGCTCCCTCTGCGTGGTCGTGAATGGTTTCAGAAAGGTGCGACTTGGCTTTCTCGACCATCTCTTTCGCGCCGGACTTAGCCGCGTCGAGTGTATGTGATTGGGTGCTCATTATCAGGCTCCTTGAATTGTCGGGTCACGCCGCTTCGGACAGCTTTTCGATCTTGGCCCGCAGCGAAGTGCGCTGGGCGACCAGAACGTTGTGAAGGGTGTCACCGGGGGACAGGCACTTGATGGCGTCGTCATAGCGCTTGAGGACATTTTCTTCGCCATCGACCACAGCATCGAGCGCATCGCGGTCGATATCGCTGAAAAGGTCGCGCAGCTTGACAGCCGTCTTGTGCACTTCGCCCATGATCGTGCCAGAGCGATCGAGGTCAAAGCCAGCATCGGACGCGTGGCTGTAAATCTCGGCGATGTCTCTGGCATGTTGGTTTTGCAATGCGGCCAACTGACGACGCACGGAAGTGTCAGCGCGCTCAATCATGACATCGTAGCCTTGGTTGATGTCGATCAGGGTATCGAACATGGATTGTACGCAGTTGTGCTGAGTGTGGTTTGTTGCGGTGGTCATTTTGGCCTCCTGGATCACAGGTAGAACGCACCATCGTGATCAGAGTTCCCGCACCGCGATCGGGTTGTCGCAAAATGTTCGATGTGGGCGCGGGCAACATGCAGCGTGAATAAGGGCGGGGGCGATCTGATCAGATCAGCGGCCGTTGCGCCGGCTTGACGCCTGTTGAAAAGCCGAGCTGGGCGAGTTCGTCGGGCCGATGCACGGTGAGCGTATCGTCGGACCATGTCACCACGCCCTTTGCGCGGAGTTTTGCCAAAGTCTTATTGGTGTGAACCAGCGACAGGCCCATTGCATCGGCGACATCCTGCTGTCGGTAAGGCAACGGAACCTGATCGTTTTCGTTCAGTCCGAGGGCGGTCAGGCGCGTGAAAAAACGGTTGAGAACCCATGCGATCTTGGCAAGCCCATCCATCTGGCCAACGGCAGCCAGCATTTCGCCCAGCAAAAACTCTTCAGTGGCGGCAACATGCGTCAGATCGAAGGCGCGGCGAGGTTGGTTCTTGAAAAGCTCCCAAAGCTCTGACCGGTTGAAAACACACATCGTCATACGGGTTGTGGCCTCGACCGAGTGCCGCATCTCACCCATGACACCGCTCTGCAAGCCGATGAAATCGCCGGGCAGCACAAAGCCGACGACCTGCCGGCTGCCATCTTCGAGTGTCTTATAGCGTAGCCCCATACCATCTAGGGCAGTGTAAAGCTGGGACGAAGACGCGCCCTCGGCCAGGATCTCGGTTCCGGGTTGCGCCACGAATTCTCCGGTTTTGAACCGGGACATGTAGTGCACCTCGTCTTTCGTCATCTCTTCGAACAAGCCGATCTGTCTGAGGGGACAGTGTTCGCAATCCGTTTTCATGACGCCTCGCTATGTCGTAGTTTAATGCAGAGAAATTCTTGGGGTGCCATGCGTAGGGAAACTCCAAAGGAATTCTTCGCATGACCGACTTGAATGGATCGGATCCGAGAACACTGATCATTTCGAACAACATGATCGAAGCGGACGATCTCATTGAAATGTTGACGGGACAGGATTTGGGGCCAGTGGCGCACACCCGAGATGTCCACGGTGCTTCAGCGGTCCTGAAAGAATCCGCATCGCAATTGCGGCTGTTGCTGTACGGGCTGTCGCTGCATTTGCACGAGATCAACGATTTCCTTGCGACTGTTGATCGGTCGGCGTTCAAGTTGATTGTAATTGACGGGCCGGCCGATTTTGCGGGCCAAGAAGGGGCGGCCGTTCTGCACCGCCCCTACTCGACCGGAGATGTGCTTGCTGCATTGGCGCAGGTGGGGCTGTCGCCTTAGTTTCGTTTCGTCAGCGCGAGGCCAAGAAACATGCCGACACCAAATGCGCCGAGAACGGCCAGAGTTGGGTTGCGGCGCACTGCGCTGTCGAATTCGCCCTGGATCGTCTGCGCATGTTCCGAGCCCCGGCCAACGGCCTCGACGGCAGTATCACGAACGGTCTGTGCCGCATCCTGCACGTTGTCCTGAGCTTGCGACACGGCTTCCTTGATCTTGTCCGAAGCGCGCGCTTTGGGTGCGTGTGTCTGATCGCTCTTAGCGTTTGAAGCAGTATGGGTCTGTGTCATTTCCAATCTCCTTTTCCTGCCACAACAACGTTGCAGGTCCGGTCAAAGTTCCTTGGAACCAAAGATGGGAAAGGCGGGTTGTCAGAGCAGTTGATGACCGAAAATGGAAAGGACTTACCCATGCTTTATTGGGCAGCAATATTCTTGGTAATCGCCTTGATCGCCGCATTGTTCGGATTTGGTGGCATCGCGTCCGCCTCTGCCGGGATCGCACAAATCCTGTTTGTGGTGTTCCTCGTGCTCTTCGTCGCCACACTCATCGTTCGCGCAGTGCGATAGAAACGAAAACACCGGAGCCGTTGGGCTCCGGTTTTTTGTTCTGGTGTGTCAACGCTTACGCCTTGAGCGTTTCTGTCGACGAAAAGAACATCGCTTGGCTTACCGCAGAGCGCACCTGTTCCTCGGTATACGGTTTGGAGATCAGGAAGGCCGGTTCCGGGCCTTCGCCCGTCAGCAAGCGTTCTGGGAAAGCTGTGATGAAGATCACGGGAATTTCGGGATTATCCGCTACGATTTTGTTGACAGCATCAATGCCGCTCGATCCGTCGGCCAACTGAATGTCCGACATGATGAGGTGCGGTTTTTCGGTGTTGAACAGGTTGACCGCTGCATCTGCTGTCCGGGCGATGCCGGTCACGGTATGACCCATGTCCGTCACCATGGCTTCAAGGTCCATTGCAATGATGGCCTCGTCCTCGATGATCATCACGCGGCCAGCCAGCGATTTGGCCATTTCGTTGTATGCAATATCCACGAGGTTCTCCGCTTCTTCGGTGCTGATATCAAGAACACTGGCAACGTCCTCAAACGACAACTCCTCGATGGTGTGCAGCAGCAAAGCTTCCCGCGTTCCCGAGGTTAAACGTGATAGATGTTTTTGAGCCTTTGCAGCGACACCGGTTTCGGAATCCGTGAACGTGGCCCCCGAGGTTGACCAGATCGAATGGAATACTTTGAACAATGCGACCTTGTTCGAGGCCTCATGATCGAAGATGGATGTGTCACTCAGGATCGCTTCGAGAGCAGCAACAGCATACTTGTCACCTTCGACCTGCGAACCTGTCAGAGCCCTCGCATAGCGGCGCAGGAACGGGAGGTTCGCCCCGATCTTGGAGGTCAGGTCCTGTGGTTGTTCGGTCGGCATAAAGAAAAGCTCCCAATTTTTTAGATGTTACGGGAACCAAACGCTCCAGAATGCGTTAGGTTCCCGCTGACACGCGATAAAAATGTATATTCATCTGAAGGGCTACATGAAACAGGATCGGAAATTATCAAGCCTGGAGCAGGAGATCGAAGCGAACCTCAAGCGGGCTTACGATGACGTTGCCAAGCAAGAGGTACCGGATCGATTCACGCAACTGCTCGAGCAACTTCGCAAGGCGGACAAGAAAAATGCGGAGACGTCAGATGACTGATCCCAAAGACGAAATCGTACAGCACCTGAGTGCCATGCGGGCTTTTGCCATGAGCTTGACGCGCAATTCGGCGCTGGCCGATGACATGGTTCAGGATGCTTTGGTCAAGGCATGGACCAAGATCGACTCTTACCAACCGGGCACCAATATGCGGGCTTGGTTGTTCACAATTCTTCGCAACACCTATTATTCCCATCACCGCAAAGCGCGTCGTGAAGTTGCGGATGTTGATGGGGAAATGGCGGCCTCTCTTGCTCAGAAGCCGGACCATGATGGTCGCCTTCAGATGCGAGATTTCAACCGCGCCTTTGACCAACTCAACGATGAACAGCGCGAAGCGTTGGTCTTGGTGGGCGCTGGCGGCTTTTCCTATGAAGAAGCAGCCGAGACCTGTGGTGTTGCCGTCGGCACGATCAAGAGCCGCGTCAACCGAGCGCGCAAGCAGCTCATCGAGATTCTTCAGATGAGCGATGACGAAGTTATGGAAGCCACTGACATGGTGACGACGGGGATCGTCACGAAACAGAAACACGTTGCCTGATTTTTCTAAGATTTAAGCCTTGAGGGGGATACCGTGTCAGATCCTGCGCACGCAACGCACCCCGAACCCGCACCTGACTTTGACGTTCTGATCACTGCCGAAGAAGCCTGGCCCGCTTTCGAGCGGGCCGTTCTTCGGGCGCAGAAAGCGGTGCACGGGTCGTTCCGCATATTCGATCTGCGGACCAAGTTGCGCAGCCCTGAAGCGCAGGCTGTCGGCAAGGATTGGTTCGACTTGCTGGCGCATGTCATCCGACGCGGTGTTTCGGTAACGTTGGTTGTCAGTGATTTTGATCCCGTCATGGGAACGCCGCTGCACGAATTGACGTGGATGACAGTTCGGCAAGGGGCGGCTTTGGCCGAGATTGCAGATGCCTCTCAGGGGCAGGTAAGGATCTCCGCCGCGCTGCACCCGGCCCGGGCAGGCGTTCTGCCTTGGGGTTTTTTCTTGCCCGCGGTTCTCAAGCGCAAATGGGACCGGCTCGCAGGCGTGTCCAAAGACCGGCTGGAACGTCAGGCCGTGTTGCTTGACCGGAATATGCTGCCCGAAGTGCACACGGTCACGCATCACCAAAAACTTGCGGTGGTCGATGATGACGCGCTGTTCATTGGCGGGCTCGACCTGAATGAAAGGCGGTTCGACACGCTGGACCACGATCGCCCGGCATGGGAAACGTGGTCGGACGTGCATCTGATGCTGCGAAACGGGCCGGAAGTGGCGGAAGCCAAAAGGCATCTTGAAACCTTCCTTGATGTGGCCGCTGGCAAGCGGGATGCCCCACGCCTTGAGCATATCAAGAGGACGGTATCAGCACCCCGCCGGATGCAGTTTGCCTACCTGTCTCCGCGTACCGTGTTGAACGAGATCGAAGAGACCCACATCGCGTCGTTCCGCGCGGCGCGGAACCTCATCCATATCGAAACTCAGTATCTTCGCTCGCGGGTAATTGCCGAAGCACTGGCAGAGGCTGCAGTTCGCAATCCCGACTTGCGTCTGGTGCTGATCCTTCCTGCCTTGCCGGACAGCCTTGCCTTCGACAATGAAGAGGGGCTCGACACGCGGTTCGGGATGAGCTTGCAACGCGAGGCCGTCACCATCGTTCAGGACGGGTTCAAAGAACGGGCACTCTTTGCGTCGCCGGTGCGACCGGTGATGTCATCGCGTGACTGGCGCACATCTTTGGCAGGCTCGCCGATCATCTATGTGCACAACAAGGTTTTGGTGAAAGATGACGACTTTGCGCTCATCGGCTCCGGCAATCTCAATGGGCGGTCGATGCGGTGGGACACAGAGGCCGCGGTCGCCATTTCCGATCCGGTGCGGATGCAGGTGCTGAGGTCGAAACTGTTGTCGCATTGGTGGTTCAGCGATCTGCCGACCGAGGCGACCACTCCGGACACACTGCATCACTGGTGGTCCAGGGAGATTGCGGCGAACGGTGTGTGTCTGCCGGAGAACAGGAGCGGCTTTCTGGTTCCCTACGATGTGGACAACCACGCCGAGCTGGCGCAGCCGTTGCTTGGGGTCACCGAAAACATCGTCTGACGGAACTTGACAGATGTGGCCTCGGTTCCTCTTTTGAAGTCCAAGGAGACACTTTTATGAGCCGTGGACGTCTGGCCAGCCGACCAATCCTTGTTCCCGCGAAGGGGGTTTTGGGCGCTCTGGTTCGCATGTGGAACAAGCAGACGCATCTGAACCTCGGGCTGATCGCGGCTGGAATCGCCTTTTATGGTCTGCTGTCCCTGTTTCCCGGCATCACCGCCGCCGTCGCATTTGCCGGTACGTTTCTTGAGCCCGAGATGCTGGTCGAGAACAGCGAAGCGATTGCCGACATGCTTCCGGACGCCGCGCAGGCCATTATTTTGGGGCAGTTGCGGGACGTGGCGAATGCGGACAGTTCTACGCTGAGCTTTGCCGCGCTGTTCAGCTTGGCGATCGCACTCTATTCCGCGTCCAAAGCCGTGGCGAATTTCATTTCCGGGCTGAACGTTATCTACGGAGAGCGTGAGACTCGAAATTTCTTTCTCGTCAAAGCCCTGACCATCGTTCTGACGGCTTTCGTGATCTTCGGGTTGCTGATCGCCATCATTGTGGTTGCCGCCATTCCGGTGATTGCGGCCATCATCGGCGATTACGGGATCATTGATGATCTGGTGATGTTTCTGCGCTGGCCGTTCCTGTTCCTGATGGGGGCGTTTGGGATTGCGGTGCTCTACCGCCTTGGGCCCAACCGGCGCTCTGCCCGGTGGCGCTGGCTGACACCCGGAGCATTTGTAGCCTGTGCGCTTTGGGTTGCTGGCAGCTATGGATTCAGCCTCTACGTGCAGTCCTTCGGGTCGTATAACGAGACCTTTGGGGCATTGGGCGGGGTGATCATCCTACTGACCTGGCTCTGGTTGTCGGCCTTCATCGTGCTGCTGGGCGCGCTTCTCGACGCCGAGTTGGAGGCGTCGACAAAGCGCGACAGAAAAGTTGGCACGGACGGCCCGAAGGATGAACATGGTGCGGCCAATACCGACAGGCTCGGAACGGCGCTGGGCGCTGAAATCACGGAACCGTCGCGCTGATTGAACGTTGATCTCCTGAGTATTTCAGGAGGGATCATCATGCTCCATTCAACACTACCTGCCGCCGACGCGGCGGATCGTCTTACACGTATCGAGCATGTAGCACGGCTGCTGGACAGCAGGTTTCGTTTTCCCATCATCGGCGTTCGGGTCGGGTGGGACTCCATCCTCGGTCTGATCCCTGGAGTGGGTGATGCGATCACCACCATCCCGGCGGGTTGGATGATCTGGCATGGCTACCAGATGGGCGCGCGCAAGCGCACTCTTGCCAGAATGGGCCTGAACGCAGGCATCGACCTCGTGTTGGGCGGTGTGCCGGTCATCGGTGATCTTTTCGACGTTGCCTTCAAATCCCACAAGAGAAACCTCTCGCTGCTGCAACGTGAAATGCAGCGCCGGGTTGTACACGCAAGCATTCAGGAGGTGGCACATGTCTGAACGTCACAGAACAGAAGACGAAAGTCGCGAAATGGAAAATAACTGAAATTTGTCGGGAACCTTTTGTCTGTATGTTCGTTAACCCACTGAAAGAAGGAGATATTATTATGAAGCTCGGAGCTATTCTTGCAGGTGTCGTATTTGTCGCTGCCGTGGCATTCGGCGTCTATATGGTGGATATCGACCAGACCGAAGAAGGGTCGATGCCGACAGTGTCGATCGAAGGCGGCAATCTTCCGGAATTCGATGCCGAAGTCGGCGAAATCGAAGTGGGCGAGCGCGACGTCACCGTCACTGTGCCTACCGTCGACATCGAGTCCCCTGAAGAAGACGCAGTCGCGTCGAACTAACCCACTGAAAGGAGACCGTCATGGATCGTGACATGATCGAAGGCAAATGGACCGAAATCAAAGGTCAATTGCGCGAAGCCTATGGTGACTTGACCGACGATGATGTCGAAGAGGCCAAAGGTAACCGCGAACAGATGGAAGGCGTGCTTCAGCAGAAGCTGGGCAAGTCCAAAGACGAGGTACGCGAGACCGTCAATCGCATTCTCAACAGCGTCTGAATGGACCAGATCGTAAATGAAAAGCGCGCGGCCGGTTATCCGGTCGCGCGTTTTTGCGTTTCGCAGGGCAAGGGGCGAAAACCCGCGCCGTTCGGTCAGATTTCGCTGGTCTGATAGCTGGACCGCGCCAGCCATTCAGGATCGATTTCAACACCCCAGCCTGGCGCATCGGTGACGCGGGCGTGGCCGTCTTCAATTGTGTATGGCGACTCCACAAACAAGTCGTACTGCCACGGGTAGTAATCCGGGCCTTCGATGGAGAACTCGAGATATTTGCCCGCATTGGGGATCGCCCGCAGCAGGTGCATGGTGAAAAGTGTCACCATCGACCAGTTGGCGCAATGGGGGGTGACCGGCAATCCCGCAGCTTCAGCCATGCGCACAACGCGCAGCGTGCGGCAGATACCACCAAGATAGAGGATATCCGGCTGGGCGATATCCACCGCGCGCATGTCGATCATGCGCTTCCAAGTCGGCAAGTCGCAATCCTGTTCGCCACCTGTCACGTCAATCAGCAGCGCATCGGTGACGCGTTTGGTCTGTTCGAGTTCCCAATAAGGGCAGGGCTCCTCGAAATGGCTGAAGCCATGGTCCTGAAGCAAGCGACCCACTTCGATGGCGCGGTCCGGTGAATAACAGCTGTTGGCGTCGATCAGCAGCGCCACGTCTGGCCCCAGTTCCCGGCGCATGGTCGGGATGATCTCTTCGGTCCGGCCCGGCCATTCGTCCTGATTGCGCCCGACCTCCGCCCCGGCGCGGACCTTGAACGCGTCAAACCCTTGGGTGTCGCGCAGATGTTTGAGCCGCGCCGCCTCGTCCGCCGGGGTAATGTCGCGCTTCATCGACGACGCATAAGCGCGGATCGTACCCGGTGTGCCGCCCAGCAGTTCGACCACCGGTTTGCCCTGCTGCTTGCCGCGCCAGTCCCAGATCGCGGTGTCCAGCCCCGCCATCGCGCGGCGCAGATAAGAGCCGGGGAATTTGTGTTCGCGTTCGGTCACAATATCCAGCAGATCGTCCAGATCGGTGGTGTCCTTGCCCAGCGTCCAAGGTGCCACCTGCCGGTGCAGAACCTGACAGGTGATGTCCGAGTTGTAGGTTGAAACCTGACCCCATCCCTGCGTTCCGTCCTCGCCCGTGACACGTACAAAGCCCACGTCCGGCGTGGTGAAGGTCTCGATGGATTTCAGCTTCATGGCATGTCCTTTCAGGCAAGCGCGTCTTGCAGGATGAGGTCCGAGGCTTTTTCGCCAACCATGATGGCGGGCGCGTTGGTGTTGCCTGTGGGGATGGATGGGAAGATCGACGCGTCAGCCACCCGCAGTCCTTCGACGCCGCGCACTCGCAGGCGGGGGTCCACAACCGAAGTCGCCGGATCGCTGCCCATGCGGCAGGTCGAGCATTGGTGGAACACGGTCCAGGCGGTCTTGCGGATATAAGCCTCAATCGCGGCGTCATCATCAACCTGCGCACCTGGCAGCAACTCGCTTTCGATGACAGCGCTCATGGCTTGAGTTCCCGCAATCCGACGCATCAGTTTGGTCCCGGCCAGCATCAGGGCACGGTCATACTCGGTGGATAGGTAGTTCGGGTGCATTTCGGGCGCTGTAAACGGATCGGGTGAGCGGATTTGCAGATGCCCGACACTGGTTGGTTTGCACGGGTTGAACCCGATCAGTAGGCCGGGGAATGGATCGGGGCTCATCAACGGCCGCACGCCGACAGGGGCGCGGGTATAGCTGACCGGTGAGAAGTAAAGTTGCAGGTCGGGGGCGGAGGAGTCCTCCAGCACGCGGATGAACCCGCCGCCCTGATTGAGGCTCAGCGACAGTGGCCCCTTACGATTCAGCGCGTATTGCAGCGCGACCTTCATCTTGCCCAACAGGGGGCGCAGTTCCTGATTGAGGCTCGCGACCTTCGACACATAGAGGTTGTCGCTGCCCAGATGGTCCTGAAGGTTCCGGCCCACCTGTGAGGCGTCCAGAAGAACGTCGATGCCGTGGTCCTGCAACACCTGTCCCGGCCCGATGCCCGAGAGTTGCAACAGTTGCGGAGAGTTGATCGCGCCGCCAGACAGGATCACCTCGCTCTTGGCGCGGGCGGTCTTGATCTGACCTTTATGAAGGTATTCGACGCCGATAGCGCGCTTGCCGTCGAAGAGAACGCGGGTCGCATGCGCCCGTGTGCGGATCTTGAGGTTTGGCCGTTTGCGTGCGGGATCAAGGTAACAGCGTGCGGAGGAAGCGCGGAACCCGTTGCGCGTGGTGATCTGGTAGGTCGCTGCGCCTTCCATTTCGGGGCCGTTGTAATCCGCGTTTGTCGGAAACCCGGCTTGCGTTGCGGCTTCAAGATAGACGCGCGTGAGGGGGTGCACTTCCGGCAGCACGTCATGCACCGCCAGCGGACCATCTGTGCCCCGCGCCGCGCTTGGTGCGCCGTCCCAGTTTTCCATCCGTCGGAACAGCGGTTCCACATCGCTCCAGCCCCAGCCGGGGGCGACAGCGTTCCATTCGGCGTAATCGTTGCGATGGCCCCGCACATAGACCATCGCGTTGATCGACGAAGACCCACCAAGCACCTTGCCGCGCGGCCAGTAGATCGGGCGATTGTCCAGGTTTGGGTCCGGCTCTGTGATGTATTTCCAATTGACCTTGGCGTCGTAGAAAATCTTGCCGTAGCCGATCGGAACCTGAACCCAAGGTGTCTTGTCCGACCCGCCAGCTTCGAGAAGGAGCACGGTGTATTTGCCTGATGCAGTCAGACGATTGGCCAGCACAGACCCGGCGGACCCTGCTCCGACGATCACGAAATCAAATGCGTCCAAGCCAGTCCTCCGATGGTCGCGTGTCGAGATCTTGAAACGATCTCGGGCGTCGCCTGATCGTCAATTGCAAAGCGTTAGATGGATCATTCCTGTCGTGCAACCCATCGGAACTTGGACGGATCATTTCTCCAACTGCTCTAGGAACCACGACCGGAACTGCGAGGCCGCCGCGCTGGGTTCGGGCACGGACAGGAAATAGCCTTCCTGGCTTGGGATGGAGGCCGAATGCGCCCGTTCGACCACGCCTGTGCGGATCGCGTGCCCTGCGAGCACCGCGCTTACAAGCGCAACGCCATTGCCATGCGCCGCCAGTTGCAGCGCCATGCCGTAGGTGTCTACAAAGAGTGAAGGGTGCCGTTGGCCGCCCACCTTGTCCGACCAAGCACGCCATCCGCTTGACGTACCAACCGTTTCGATCAGTGGCAGTGTGTCGAGCGTGCCTGCAAGAGCAGGGGATTTCAGGGCGATCAGGTTGTTCGGCTGTAGCGGTTCGGCATTTCGCCCGGCCTGTTTTGAGGACCCGAACCGGATTTCGACATCGGCGCGGGCCGAGTGAAAATCGTCTGGCCAGATTGCGCTGAGCAGGCGCAACCGGATGTTCGGGTGGCGGGCGGTGAAATCAGGCAGGCGCGGGGCGATGACCCATTGCGCAACACTCACCGAGGTGGCGACCGTCAGCAGGTTTTCGACCGGCCCGGCCTCGAACCGGCTTGCCGCGCCGGCCAGCGCGTCGAGCGCCGTGCTGATCTCGGGCAGGAGTCGCCGTCCGTCATCGGTGAGCATCAGACCCCGTGCTTGCCGCACAAAGAGCGGTACCCGCAGGCGCAGTTCCAGCGATTTCACCTGCTGACTGACGGCCGATTGGGTCAGGCCGATTTCCTCGGCGGCGGCGGTAAAGCTCAAATGCCGGGCCGCAGCCTCGAACGAGCGGAACCATGTAAGCGGTGGGAGGGATTTTGCCATTGGTCAAGCCAGCCATTACTCTTGCTAATACCTAGCCCTGCAATTCATTCGTTTGTCAAAGAAATTGCCGGTTCCTAGTGTCTCCGACAGCGAACAGGAGCCCGACATGACACCAGAGATCCGCAAAATCGTGACCTATGACGAAGAGGTCCTGATCGAGGGATTTCGTGCCGCCGAAACACCTTGGCGTATGTTCGCTGTGGCTGCAGTAGTGCGGAACCCATGGGCGGGGCGTTTCGTCGAAGACCTAACCCCCGAGATCCGCGCTTATGGGCCGGTTCTGGGCGAGATGCTCACCGAGCGGATGCTGCGGCTGGCGGGGGGCGGTGACGCGATTGAGGCCTATGGCAAGGCGGCGGTGGTCGGTCTTGATGGCGAGGTCGAACACGCTTCGGGCCTGATCCACACACTGCGGTTCGGCAACCACTTCAGGCAGGCGGTCGGTGCCAAGTCTTACCTCGCCTTCACCAACACACGCGGCCCCGCGAATGCGCCGATCATGGTGCCGCTGATGGACAAGAACGATGCGGGGCGGCGGTCGCATTACCTGACCATCCAGTTCGCTATTCCTGATGCGCCACGCGCGGATGAGATTGTCGTCGTTCTGGGTGCGGCGACGTCGGGCCGTCCGCATCACCGGATCGGCGACCGTTATCAGGATCTCAAGGATTTGGGCCATGACCTGGACAACCCGGCCGCGGTCTGAGCGGGCTGGCCTTGCCGCGATTGAGGCGGGGGCCGGTGCACAGATTGTGCTGTTGCACGGCGTCGGCCTGCGATCCGAGGCGTGGAACCGGCAGATCGACGCTTTGGCGGAGCGGTACCATGTGACCGCGCTGGACATGCCGGGGCATGGCGACAGCGCAGTGCGTAGGGGAATGGAGTGTGTTGCCGATTACGCCGATGCTGTGCTGGACGCTATCGATGGCCCCGCGATGGTGGTTGGGCATTCGATGGGGGCGATGATCGCGCTGGAGCTCGCAGTGCGCGCACCGGATCGGCTGCGAGGCGTCGTTGCACTGAATGCGATTTTCGAGCGGAGCCCCGAGGCTTCGGCTGCTGTGCAGGCGCGGGCGGCGGAATTGGATGGCATAAGCGTTGCGGAGCCTACGGGGGCTTTGGATCGCTGGTTCGGCGACGCGGCCACGAACGAACGGACGGCCTGCCATGAATGGCTCTGTTCCGTGACACCCGCAGGCTACAAGGCAGCCTACACCGCCTTTGCCCATACCACCGGACCGCGCCGCGAGGACTTGGCGGGTCTGTTCTGCTCTGCGCTTTTCATGACTGGCGCGCTGGAACCGAACTCGACCCCAGCAATGTCTGAGGCGATGGCCAAACTTGCGCCGAAAGGCCGCGCGATCATCGTGCCTGATGCAGCGCACATGATGCCCATGACCCATGCCGAGGTGGTCAACGCGGCGATCTTGGACTTTGCCGCCGAGGTGCTGGCTTGACCCCGATTGATATCACTCTCTTCTTGGAAAGGACCTGAGACATGGATTTCTCGCTTTTCGTGCACATGGAACGTCTGACACCGGACCAGCCGCATGACCAGTTGAACGAGGAGTTCATCGCGCTGTGCAAGATGGCGGATGAGGCCGGGATGCGAGCGGTCTGGACCGGCGAACACCACGGGATGGAGTTCACCATTGCGCCGAACCCTCTGATGTCCTTGGTGAATATCGCCCATCATACAAAAAACGTGCGGCTGGGAACCGGCACCGTGATCGCGCCGTTCTGGCATCCGATCAAGCTTGCCGGCGAGGCCGCGTCGGCGGACCTGCTGACCGGCGGGCGGATCGAGCTGGGGATCGCGCGGGGGGCCTACGCATACGAATATGAACGCCTGAGGCCCGGCATGGACGCGTGGGAAGCGGGACAGCGGATGCGGGAGATCACGCCGCTCCTTCGCAAGCTCTGGGCGGGGGATTGCGCGCATGAGGGCGAGTACTTCCAGTTCCCGGCAACCACCTCGGCCCCGAAACCAGTGCAGCCCGATGGCCCGCCGATCTGGATCGCTGCACGTGATCCGAGCAGCCATGAGTTTGGCGTGCATAACGGGTTCAACATTCAGGTCACGCCTCTCTGGATGGGGATGGAAGAGATCGAAACCCTGATGGGCCGTTTCAACGCTGCCTGTGCCAGTTACGATGGCCCGCGCCCGAAGATCATGTTGTTACACCACACCTATGTCGGTGCGGACGAGGCGGACGTGGCGGTTGCGGCCAAGGAATTGTCGCGCTTTTATTGCTATTTCGGGGCATGGTTCCAGAACAAGCGCCCAGTGAGCCAAGGCTTGATTGCGTCGCTGAGTGAGGAAGAGATGGCGGCCAACACAATGATGTCACCCGAGAACATGGCGCGCGACCTGACCATCGGCACAGCGGATCAGGTTATCGATCAGATCAAGGCTTACGAGGATTTAGGTTATGATGAATACTCGTTCTGGATCGACAGCGGCATGAGTTTCGAACGCAAACGCGCGTCGCTTGCGCGCTTTATCGACGACGTGATGCCGGCCTTTCAGTGAGGGATTCCATGACCAAGCTTCCGCATTATCCGCTTTTCATTGACGGCGCTTGGACCGAAGGGGGCAGCGGTCAGGTGATGACCTCGCAAAATCCGGCGACAGGCGCGGATTGGGCGACATTCGCCTGCGCGGATGCGGGCGATGTGGATCAAGCGATTGGGGCTGCGCGGCGGGCGTTGAACGATCCGGCGTGGCGCGACATGACCCAGACGCAGCGGGGTAAGTTGCTTTACCGTTTGGCAGACCTGATCGCGGAACATGCACAAGAGATTGGCCGGATCGAGACCACCGACAGCGGTAAGCTCTTGGCAGAAACGGCCAGTCAGACGGGTTATGTCGCTGACTACTATCGCTACTACGCGGGATTGGCGGACAAGATCGAAGGTGCTGTTCTGCCCATCGACAAACCGGACATGCATGTCTTCACCCGCCGTGAACCGATTGGCGTCGTGGTGGCCATCGTGCCGTGGAATGCTCAGATGTTCCTGACGGCGACCAAGCTTGGCCCGGCTTTGGCGGCGGGGTGCGCGGTGGTGCTGAAAGCGTCCGAGATCGCGCCTGCGCCGATGTTGGAATTCGCGCGGCTGATCGAAAAGGCGGGCTTTCCGCCGGGGGTGGTATCGGTGATCACGGGCGATGCCGAGAGCTGTGCCATCCCGCTGACGCGTCACCCAGATGTGGACCGGATCGCCTTTACCGGCGGGCCGGAAACGGCACGGCACGTGATCCGTAATTCTGCCGAAAATTTCGCAGTCACGACGCTGGAATTGGGCGGGAAATCCCCGATCCTTGTCTTTGAGGATGCCGATTTGGATGGCGCGGCCAACGGCCTGATCGCGGGCAATTTCGGTGCGTCGGGACAAAGCTGTGTCGCTGGCAGCCGTGGCTTGGTGCACCGGTCGGTGATGGATGATCTGATCGCGCGGATCGAGGCCAAGATGGCTGGCGTGGTTATTGGCGACCCGCTGGAGGCGGCAACTCATGTGGGGCCACTTTGTACTGAGGCGCAGGTCAGGCGGATTGAAACCACACTGGCTGCAGCGATCGAGGGCGGCGCGCAAATCCGGTTTGGCGGAGCGCGGCTGGATCGGCCCGGGAACTACATGTCACCCACTCTGGTGCAATGCGCCAATGCCGAAACCGAAACGCTCAAGGTCGAGATGTTCGGCCCCGTCATGTCACTTTTGCCATTCGATACGGAAGAGGAAGCCATCGCGTTGGCGAACGACACCTCCTTCGGGTTGGGATCGGGCGTCTTCACCCAGAACATTGCCCGTGCGCATCGCGTGTCGGCCCGGATCAAGGCGGGGATTTGCTGGGTGAACACCTATCGCGCCGTATCACCCATCGCGCCGTTTGGTGGTTTCAACCAGTCGGGCTATGGACGCGAGGCTGGTATTGAGGCGATCCATGATTACACCCGCACCAAGACTGTCTGGATCAGCACGTCGGAGAAACCGATGGCCAATCCCTTTGTGATGCGGTGATGATTGCTGGGTCTGGCGCGAGGGCTACCGGCCCTTGATGCGGATCGAAAAACTGCGCCTTGCACCCTGCGGTGGCCTTGGAAACGGGGCTGCGCTGCGGACCAACTGAAGAGCTGCCTGATCGAGTGTCGCGGAGCCCGAGCTTTGCGCCAGAGATACGGCTGAGACGCCACCAGAAGCGGTGATGGTGAACGCGATCACGGCTGCGCCTGTTGCCCGCACGCGGAGTTTTCCGGCGCGAGAGAGGGCGCGCATGACCAAACCGGGATAGGCGCTGGCGGCCGCGCTGCCAGCATCGTTCGCGCGACCTGCGTCGCCGGTTTGACGCGCTGTCGCACGCTCTTGTCCGGTTGCAGCGCCGACTCGTGCTGATTGCGCCGACGTGCCACGGGTCGTTTGTTTGGCCGTTTCGCGGGTCTTCCGCGTTTGGCGCGGAGCGGCCTTCCTGACCTGCGGGCGCAAGGACTGCACGACGGCGGCGGTTGTGATCTCTGTTTCTTGGGCCTCTTGCGCCATGGCATGGATGCGCTGCTGGGGAGGTGCGGGCGCGAGGGTTTGGTTTGGCTGCGATGCGGGTGACATGACCGCGGGAGCTGGGACAAGGCGGGCCGCTGTGTCTTGCGTAGGAGCGGTCTCTGGCGTCTGAGGCGCGAGGGCTTGGCTTTGACGGGGTTGGGGTAGGGCCGTTGGTGTGTCTGCCTCTATCATCTCAGGTTGTGTCGCAGTTGGTGATCCCACTGCCAGATCCTCAAAGGCGTTGCCAAGGCGTACCGCCATCGTTCCTGTGCCGCCTTCGATCATCGCCGGAGCAGGGGGTACAAGTGTCAAAGCCACGGCTCCATGTGCCACAATGGCGAGCGTCAGGGCGACGGCCTTTGGAATGACTGAAGGTCGGGTCATGGCGCCCCGCGCTCGGTGACGATCACAACCCGCTCGGCCCCGGTCATCCGCAGATCGCGCCCGGCGGCGATCAGGTGCTTTGCGGGAAGGGCGCGGTCGGGGATGACCCTGACGAGCCTGCGCGCGTCTTCGGGGAGTGTTGCGAGAAGTTCGGCAGCAGAGGTGAGGCTGGACCCGTTCCATGTCAACCGACCATCCGGGTGGATCACCAGCGCGTCGGCGGACGCATCGGGATCAAGTTCGGCTGTCCGGACGAGTTCGAGGTCGCGGTCGATAGGTGTGGCAAGGGTGCCTGCGACAAGAAAGAAGATCAGCATCAGGAAAACGATGTTGATCAGCGCGATGGTGGGTTCCCGATCACCTTTTGATTGCCGGTGTTTCATGTCGCCTCCAGTACAGTGACACGGATGTGAGAGACACCGCGCAATGCGCCCAAGAGGTCTGTCAGGCGCTGGGCCGTCACATCGTCTTTTGTCGCCACAAGCACGTTTGCTTCGTCGCCGGAACCGCGCAGCGCATCGATCCGGGGTGCTAGGGTGGACAGCGGGTTATCCTGACCGTTGATGAGGACGTGATCCGCCGAGAGCGTCAGAAAAATCGGTGCTTCATCTGCCGTGCCTCCTCCTGCGGAGGCCGCCATCAGGTCGATTTCCGAAAACCGAGTGAAGGTCGAACTTAGCATGAAGAACAGCAGCAACAGGAAGATGACATCGATCAGCGATGTCATCGAAAGCCTGCGCCGGAACCGTGCCCTACGCATAGACGCGCTGCGGGCGTTCGGACGTCACGCGCCTGGGGGCTAGAATGGTGGTCAGCGATGATTGCGCCAGTACCCTGTCACGGTCCATTCGGGTTTCAAACCACGTCAGCACAAGGGCAGTCGGCATGGCCACTGCCAATCCAACGGCAGTGGTGAGCAAGGCAACCCAGATGCCACCGGCGAGAAGGGACGGGTCAACCTGACTGCCTGCCTCCTGCAACGCCTGAAAAGCCGAGATCATGCCGAGCACCGTGCCAAAGAGCCCGAGCAGGGGCGCCAGCTGCGCAACCGAGTCGAGCAGGCGAAAGCCGCTTTCCAACCTCGCAAAACGGCTATCTGCCTCGGCGTCGAGACGCGCGGTGTCGGTTTGTCCCTGCATTGCCATGACGATCACCGGAGAAAGATAGCCGCGGGAGGTTTCGATCTGCGAAAGGGCGGATATCCTGTCGCCTCGATCCCAGGCCTCAACAGCGGCGCGCAGGGCTGCGTGTCGGCCTACGCCAGCGGTGGCAAACTGCCAGAGTTTGTACAGGCACACGGTGAGAACCAGAATGGATGCCGCGCCCAGCAGAAGAACCACCGGCCCACCAAGCTCGGATATCTGCTGGATGGCCTCAAGCAGTGTATTGATCATTCGACCAACTCCACATCCGTGCGACTGCGCAAGACCAGCGGATCGATGCAGGCGGTCTCTGGCACGCCGTCACCTGTGCAGGTCTCCACCCCGTTTATCAGGATGCGCCCAAGGTCATTGCAGATGATGTCCGGAATGACGAATTCGCGTACGCGTGGACGTCCGGCGGGGAGGTCTTGAAAATCGAACAGCGTGAGGCGGTCGACCCGACCTTCGGTGTTGAACAAGACGGTTTCATAAACCGCTTGTGTGATGTGTGCCGGATAGGAGTTTTCGACCAGAAAGCTGATGCGGCATCCGCCTTCCGCGTCGGTGACGGCGTTCAACTCGATGGACAGTCCTGACTGGCTGGTTTCTTCGGCAAATACCGGTGCGCCCGAGAGTGCGAGTGCTGCACTTAATAGCGCGCTGTTTAATGTGGATTTTGTCATCGCCCCAATCCTGACGTTTCAGTCTCGTCTGGCTGGGGTCACACCCTTGCTGGATGAAGGCGGGATAGCATTCCGATCTGTCCAGCGCAATACCTGACAAAAAAGATTTGATATTCCGGCCGCGCTTGGAAATCAGAAGAAAACCCAAGTGTCGGGCACCGTTTACGCAGACCTGAAGCCGCGAACATCCATGAACATGTCTGATTGGATTAAGCTCACCCCCCGACGCGGGGTTTGGGGGCATCAAGCACATGAACCTTGACCGGGCCAAGCGCAGGTGCGCGGTCCGGTCAATGGAAGGATCAGTGAAGTCTACGGACCTGCGGCGGACCGTTCGGTACAGGCGCAGTCGGGAGGTGCCGCGCAATGTCTCGCATTGCGATACCGACACGGGCGGCCATCAGGGCGATCGGTTCCGCCAGAGAGGCGGGGACGATCAGACTTGCGATCATGGCTGCTTCGGCAAGGTCGCCGCGGGTGGCTTCGCGGACCATCAGGCGCAGAATGGCTTCATCGGACCCGATGCATGTGCATCCGAGACCGTGACGGACCAGCGGCCGCCGGGCAGCAGAGAGCAGCCGAGAGAGAAAGGTCTCGAATTGGCGCAGCTCTTCTCGACCTTTTTCAGTTCCGAAACAGCGGGCGAAGTCGCGCCAGACCTCGGCCTGCGCATCCGGCCCCTCCATCCAGAGGCGCATCGACATGATCAGTGTGGCCTCCCAGGACACAAGATCGGTCAATTGCCCGACGACCGAAGCGCCTGTGTGATCGACGGTATCCTTCATTTTGTCAGGATCAGCTTGCCTGCGCGGGTGATGCGCAGAGTGTAGGTTTGTCCGTCCAGCACGATCTCGGCTTTCAGACCATTCACGATCAGGTCGCGGGCATCGTAGACGGCGGTTCCGTCGGTGCTGTCGATGCTGCGTGGGGAGGGGAGGTTCTGCATCAGGCTCATCGTGCGTCTCCGGATTGGCGTGTGCGGTCGCGCTGCATGTCGATGATCTGCTCGAGGGCGAAGCCTTCGATACTGCCTTGGTCGCTGCTCGACTGGATCAAATCGCGCCAACGCAGGGCGCTGTCCTCTGGGCTGGCAATTGTGCGTTTGGGCTCGGGTGTCATCTTGGATTTTTCCTTTCAACAGACATCCGGGCTGCCAGAGCGGTGGCTGGGATGGTGCGACTCAGAACGCGCGGGAATCCCGATTATTCTTGTCGGGAATGAGGTCAGATAACGTTTTCTTACTTTTTTAGTCAAGTATAAATATTAGCCGAAAAGTGAGCCACATCCTGCACGGGTTTTTGGCCCGCGCAGGACAGCGGTTGGGTCTTGTTTTTGGATGGTTTACTCGTGCGGCCTTAGGCCGGGGCGGGTGCGTCGATTGCCTGAATGGACGTGAAGCCTTCAAAGCGGGGCGTGCCTTGGTAGAGCTTGCGCGTGTCACCCGCGCGGGCGTGGGAGGCGCGGAATTCGGCGCTGGTGGTCCAGGCGCGGAAATGGTCTTCGGTCGCCCACACCGTATGAGAGGCGTACAATACGGCACCGTCTTCCTCGGGGCCTTTGAGCATGTGGAAGGACACAAACCCGTCCATGTCCTGAAGGCGGCTCTCGCGCGAAAGCCAAAGCTCTTCGAATTCGGCAGCGTTTTCCAGCGGGACGGTAAATCGGTTCATGGCAAGATACATGGATGGTCCTTCGTTAAGTCAGGGTCTGGTGTTCTGGGTCACGGCCGCGTGCGGCAGGATGAAAGGTATGTCGGCAGGCGGTGGATGCGAGACCCTTAGTTGGCATTCATAGGCCGCAGACAGTGTGGCATCGGTCAAGACCTCGTTCGGGGTTCCGACGGCAAGCATCTCGCCTTTGGACAGAATAGCAACCCGGTCGGCGTATAGGGCCGTCAGATTGAGATCGTGCATCACGGCAATCACACCGCCGCCGGATTGCGCAAAATCGCGGGCGATTTCCATGACCTGAAGCTGGTGGCCGATATCGAGGCTCGAGACCGGCTCGTCCAGAAAGAGCCAGCGCGGCTGGCCGTTCTCGACCGGTGCCCAGACCTGTGCCAGCACCCGCGCCAGCATAACGCGCTGGGCTTCGCCCCCCGAAAGGTCGTGGAAACTGCGATTGGCATAGTGCGCAAGGCCAACCTTTGCGAGCGCCTGTGACGGCACTTCTGGCCGATCTCCGGCCGTGCCGAATTGCAGCCCCAGACGCACGGTTTCGATCACGGTGAAGGGAAAGGCCAACCGGGCGGTCTGCGGCAGCACCGCACGTTGGGCAGCAAGTGCCCAAGGCTTCATGCTGCGGATGTCCTGTCCGTTCAGTCTGACCTCGCCGAGATAAGGCAGCGAGCCCGTCATCGCACCGAGCAACGTGGATTTGCCCGACCCGTTCGGGCCGACGATCGCAGTCACCTGGCCGGGCTGTGCCTTCAGGCTGACGCCGCGCAAAGCGCGATGCTGTCCATAGGACACGGTGATGTCTTCGGCGACGACACTCATAGATCGACCACCCCCCGACGTTTGAGAAGGATCCACAAAAAGACCGGCGCGCCCAGAACGGCTGTCACGATCCCGATGGGCAGTTCAGCGGGGGCGATGATGCTCCGTGCAATGACATCGGCGAGGATCAGCAGGCTCGCGCCTAGGAGGGCCGCGTTCAAGAGCAATGTCCGATGATCGGGGCCGGAAGCCAGTCGCAGAAGATGAGGCACGACAATGCCGACAAACCCGATCCCGCCAGATACCGCTACGGCTGCTCCGGTGGCTCCGGCAACGGCGAGAATGGTGATGGATTTCAACTTTTGCACGTCGATGCCGATGTGGGCCGCGGTTGCTTCGCCCATGGCGAGACCGTTCAGACCGCGCCCCAGTGTCAGTGCAGCGGCAATGGACAGAAGGATCATCGGACCTGCGGCAAACACCTTGGCCCAGTTGGCCCCTGCGAGTGAGCCCAGACCCCAAAAGGTCAGATCGCGCAGTTGCTGGTCATTGGCGACGAAGACAAGGATGCCCGACAGTGCGCCTGCCAAGGCCGCCAGGGCGATGCCGGCCAGCAGCATCGTCGCTACTGACGTTCTACCGTGACGGGTGGACACTCGGTAGAGCAGAAGGATCGTTCCCCAGCCTCCGAGGAACGCAATGAGTGGTGTCAGGTGATCGCCGGTGAGGTCAGTCAGCCAGATCGGAAGATGCGCCCCCAAAACAATCGCAAGGATCGCCCCCAATCCCGCACCGGCGCTGATGCCGACAATGCCGGGATCGGCCAGCGGGTTACGGAACAGCCCCTGCATTACCACACCAGAGACCGCCAGCGCTGCGCCAACAAGGGTGCCCATGGCCAGACGGGGGAGGCGGATGTCGAAAAGGACGACGCGCTCCAAAGGGCTCAGAACCTCACCCACCAAGACCTTTGCCAGCATGTGCATCAGCGTCACGTCCGTCGCACCGATCTGAAGGCTCAGGAGAGCCGTCAGACCCAATGCTGTTGTCAGCACCCAATGCAATTTGCGCGCCTGTACGGCCCGATCCTGCGGGGCAAGGTTCCCGTCTGCAATCGCGGTCATGTGTCAGGACCGTCCGGGTAAAGAGCTGCGTTGAGCTGGGAGACGGCTACGGCGGTGCGCGGCCCAAAGCCGAGCATCAAGAGACCGTCCATGCGGACCACCGACCGCGTTTGAGCCGCTGGGGTCAAACGGATCGCAGGCATGGCGAACAGGTCATCATCCGCCGCGCCATGGTCGCCGCCACGATCCATCATCAGAATGACGTCCGGTGCCGCCAGCCCGACGGCTTCATCGGTGATCTGTTTGTAGTCTTTATACTCCGTCACCGCATTTATACCTCCGGCCATGCGAATGATCGCATCGGCTGCGGTGCCGCTACCGCTTGCGTTGATCTTGCCGCCCTGAGTGGAGATTACGAACAATACGCGTTTGCGCTCTGACGTCGGGCGATCTGCATCGGCAAGTGCCTTGGTCAGGCTGGCTTTGACCTCTGCTGCCAGATCGGACGCCTTTTCCGGAACGCCAAGCGCATCACCGACGATCTCGATCTTTCGCAGGATACCTTCGGCGCTGCGGGCTTCGGGCACTTCGACAAAGCGCACATCGGCCGCACGGATCACGTCGATGGCTTGGGGTGGGCCTGCGCCTTCTTCGGACAGGATCAGGGATGGCCCGACCGACAATACGCCTTCGGGCGAAAGCGCCCTGAGATAACCGACATCCGGCAGGGCCGTGACCTCGGGTGGGTAGGTCGATGTGGTGTCCCGACCGCTCAGGCGGTGCTGTTGACCAAGGGCGACCACGATTTCGGTCACCGAACCGCCGAGGGAAAGAACATCCGGGTGCAGGTTTGTCTGGTCCGCCTGTTGCGCGCTGACGGTCAACGCCATGAAAATGGCAAACCCAGCAGTCCAAAGAGCCGTAAAGGCGGCAAAACTGTCGCGACGAGGGGTCATGCTGCCACCTCTTCGCGTGTGGGGAGGTCCGCGACGAGGCGGTTCCAAGCCGGGCGCGAGTCGCGACCTTCCTTACCGACGCCGAAGACCTGGAAGATCAACCCGCCGTCAGCATCAAACGCTTCGACCGAGATGGCAGGCCCCCGTTGTGTCGGTTTCTCGATGGCCCACAGCTCGGCAATCTTATCGCGCCGAAGATGCAGATTAAAACCGGGATCCATGACGTTCTGCCACGGGCCCATCGGAGTCAGTGTTTGGATGGGACCGGTATGGATCTGGATGCAGCCCATGTTGCCGACAAAGATCATCACCTCGATCCCGGCATCGCGTACGGCTTCTAGCATTGTGTTCGCGGCGTCGGGCATGAGCTGTCTCGCAAACGGAGCACCGGCGATCCGGTACGCCCCGAGGCGGTTCATTTTGAGTTTGGCGCAGAGGCGCAGAAATTGGTGTGTGTCGGTCAGGCGAGTCCATTCGGCGCGCAGAAGATCGGCCTTTTCCGGTCGGGATTTCGGGCCTTCGACGGGGGAGCGGGGGGCTGTCGGTTGCTCCTGCGGCTGGTCGGCATGGGCAAGCCGCGCCAGCACGTCGTGCCACGCGTCGTGGTTCGATCCTTCGCGCAGGTGGATCTTGTGCACCGCATCTCCTGCAGCGTCGAAGACTTGCAGCGACCGGCGCGGGCCTGCGTCGGACTGGGTTTCGACAGCGAAGCCATGCACCCAATGCTTGGGAAAGATGCGCAGGTCGATGTCATCGGTGAGGGTCATCGATGCATGTTCGCCGGGGTGATAATTGCCGTAGCGACCAACCTTTTCATGGACGCAGGCATCGACACGGGTCAGTGCCATCACTTCACCCAAATCTTCGGCCGCAGGGATGATCGCGTCAGGATGAGCGGTGATCCGCGTGGTGCCCTCGCCAATTGTGGCCGCGAGCAGTTGCGCCTCAGATATACCAAGCTGGTCGGCCGCATCCCTTGCGCGGAGTTTCGGGTGTTCGGCCATAAAGGACCGGATGTCGTGCGGAGTGACAGCTTTCTGCTGGGTCATGGGCATCCTCGGAGTGAAGTTCAGGTCCGATGGCTGCGCCCAGATGTGTCGGTGCGTGGCTTTCGTAAATTACTTGACTGTTTTAGTCTGATATGTGAGAGGCTGCAACCCACGGCGATCCTGTTGATCGCAACTTTCTCAATTCATGCCGCGCCAGCCTTCGCAAGCTACGGTTTTCAAATGAAGGATGGCGTTTATGCTCACCCCCATGTTGCGCGGGACAACCGCGCTTGTTTGCTTGTCACTTGCGGCCCCCGTCGCCGCTCAGGACGATCCCGGTTTTCTGGGCACTCTGATTCTCACTGCGGGAAAACGCGACCTCAGCTTTGGCACCGCACTGTCGCGCAGCGTGGTGGACGAGACCGAAATTCAGGATCGGCAGGCCAGCACGGTTGCACAGTTGATCGACTCAGTTCCCGGTGTGACCCTCGTCAACGGGACGACACCGCAAGGTTCCGGGATAAACATCCGGGGATTTGGCGCGAACACCACCTTTGGCTCTGACCAGAAGATCGCGGTTCAGGTCGATGGGGCCAGTGTGGGGTCGGAAGAACTTTACCGGATCGGCACGCAGCTCTTCACCGATCCTTTCCTTTACCGCCAGGTCGATGTGCTGCGCGGGACCATCGGCAGTTTCGCCTATGGGTCGGGAATTGTCGGCGGTGTGGTCAGTTTGGAAACAAAAGACGCCAGCGATTTCACGGACGGGCAAACCGGGTTTGGCGGTTCGCAGACCTTTGAGCTAAGTTCGAACGGATCAGGCAAGGTCAGCTCCACCAATTTGGCGTGGATGCCGACAGAGCGTGCGGAATTTCTGCTGAATTATACGCTGCGTGATCAGGATGATCTGACCGACGGGAACGGCGACACCATCGGCAACAGCGCGTTCCGCACGCCGTCCTACCTTGCCAAAGGGAAGGTCACCTTTGGTCAGGACGACGCACAGTCGCTGACCTTCAGCCATACGCGCACGCTCGCTGATGACAAGGACGTGCCCTATGATCAATTCGCCACCGATGGCGGCAGTTTCGGAAATGTCGATCGGGTGACCGACACGGCGCAAACGGTTCTGGAGTACCGCTTTGACCCGGCCAGCGATCTGATCGACCTGCGCGCGAACCTTTCCCACGCCGACCAGCGGATTGAATATGATTACATCGCGGGGTCTTCGCCGCTGGAAGGGACGCCGAGCTTTCCGTTTCTTGTGAACACCGTAGATGCAGAGCAGCGGTACGAAACGACCAAGCTGTCCGTGTCTAACCGCGCCCTGTTCAGCACCGGTGACGTGTCGCATGACATGCTGGCCGGTTTCGATCTGCAACGGCGGGAGAGGGCGGACAATACGGCTGCGGGTGCGCCGGGTGGCACCAATGATCGTTTTGCTGTCTTTGTCGTAGATGAAATGAGTTTTGGGCGGGTCACCCTGACCCCGGCGCTCCGCTATGAAACCTCGCGGATTGAAAGTGCTGCATCATTGGTCGGCGTGCCGAACACCTACGAGAGCGATGCGCTCATGGGCGGTGTGGCGCTGTCCTATGACTTCGACAACGGTCTCTCGGTATTCGGCAGCGCGGCCTATACCGAAGGTCTGCCGATCATCGACGATCTTGGAACGAGTGAAACGGCGCAGCGGCGGATCGGCATGCCCGAGAAGTCGCACACATTCGAAGTAGGCGCCGAATATGCGGGCGACGACGTTTTTGCGCCCGGCGACCGGCTGACGCTGCGCGGCACGCTTTACCAAACCGAGCTTTGGGACATCACCAGCTACACCGTTTCCGAGTCAACGTCGGCCGAGTTGGAGCGCGTCGAAACCTCCGGGTTTGAGCTTGAAGCCTCATACGGTATGGCGAACGGGTTTTACGTGGATGTGGCAGGCCATCTTGGCGAAGGCACCGAGTTCAATCCCGATGGCAGTTCGACAACATGGCGCAACAGTCCGGCTGATCGCCTTCAGGTCGCGCTGGGCCGGAAATGGGACGATCATTTAGACCTCAGCTGGGAAATCGTTCAAGCGGCTGACCGCCGCGATGCGCTGGGGGCCGACCTGTCCGACAGTACGGTTCATAACCTGCGCGCCACGTGGCGCCCGGATCGGGGGCTATTGGACGGGACCGACGTTCGCTTTGGGATCGAGAATGTGCTCGACGCGGATTACCTCAGTCACCTGTCTTCACCGACGCGCAAGGCGCCTGGTCGCTCGGTCAAGTTGTCACTGACAACCACATTCTGAACTTCAATTGCCGCAGGAACCGTGTCATAGCACGGTTCCTGTGTGCGCTTCAGGCCGCGCGTCGTTCCCCACGCGGGCGAAGATACCAATACCAGACGCGGTAGATTTCGAGAGCGATCAGCGGGCCGAAATGCACCATTGCGGGCGCCCAACCGTTCCAGTTGTGTAACGCCGCCCAGTGCAGCAGGGTCAGCGCGGCCGCGGCGTAAGTCCAGCGTTGGAGCCATTTCCACCAAAGACCCATGCGTTGAACAAAGACATCGGCAGAAGTAACGGCCAACGGTACGAAAATCAGGAAAGCCAGCCAACCCGTCCAGATATAGAAGCGTGGCAAGTCTTGAATCACCGCGTCGACCGACGCCTTGTCGGCGAGGTAGAAAACCGTGTGCAATAGCGCATAGCCGAACGCTGCCATACCGAAATACCGGCGGTTCTTTCGTAGCCATTGTGGACCGCGCCAGCCGCGCAGGATCAACGTCAATGGCGTCGCTAACATCGCGATAATAAGAAACCGGGCCGAAAACTCACCTGTTGGGTGCAACAGGTGATGAATAACACGCGGGTCGGTGGAGGTAAGTGCCTCGAAGGTAAATCCAATTGCGGGCAGCGCCAATAAAACCCAAAGCCAATAGGGTGCAAAGCGGTCCAGTTTTCCAAGCATTCTGCTCTCCAATATCGTGTTTCTGAAACGTCACACGGATGGGGTGCAGAATTCCGTCGATTTGCATGGTGCCACCGAAAGGGGTGGTGAATGTGGAAAGGCGTGTGAGCAAATGAACCCTGCGCTGCGTGGTGACGCAGCGCAGGGCATCCCCGCGGCACTCGTATTGGCTTACCTACCCAGTTGCAGGGAATGGTTCTTGGGTACCGATCTTGGAACACACAACTCAGGTACAGGTCGTAACGATACGCTTTTGCACGTTGGTCGCTGACTAGCGGACCGCCATGTCAGCACGTTGTTCACAGTCTTGCAGTGAAGTGTCACCAATGCAGGCAGAGCACAAAAGCTGCGCATGGCCAAAAGTAACAATTCGGCTAAGACCGAAGTCGTCAATGCAAAAAAGAACTTCATAAAAAGAAATATTCGATTCCCGATGGAGGCGTATAACACGATTTTTGCGAATGATGCGTATAATGCTCCAGTATTGACACAAATTATCGTGAAAAGGTGTTGCCACGCGGGCGCACTGTTCCTGATTGCAGATCAGCCCGTGTCTCAGTGGCCCGACCAAATACTAAGCTATCTGACTGGGTGTTCCGTTTCTGTCTGGGGTTCGTGCCATCTCAATGCCGATCAGGATGAACCACAGGATCGCGCCGAGCCCGAACACCGCACCGGCTGTGTCGCCAAGTGCGGGAACAAGTGTAGCAAACCCACCGGCTCCGGCGGCAAGTCCGACGGACGTGACTGGTCGGGATAGGCGGCGATGTGCACCACCTGCGACGCTCACGCTCAGTATCCAGGCTGCGCCTGCGATTTCGTTTCCACCGCCAAGGCCAAGCTCGACGCTGTGAAGCATTGCCCACAATTCAGTAGCTCCGTCGGGATCGCTGGCAAAGGTCACAAGCACACGCTCTGTCGCCACATTGGCGGTCATCCCAGCGGCAAGGACGAGTGTTGCCCAGATGAGGCCGAGCGCTTGTGTGACGTTTGCCCACGCTTCTGATGCAGGCCGCAACCGCGCGGCCAGTGCCACCACAAGTACCACCAGCGCGAGGGCGTTGACGATGTAGATTGTTGTGTTCCAGACGATAATCAGGCCGGGCGATTCATGGATAAAGGCAACCACAGCCGGGATGTCGATCTGCGCGGTTCCAAAACCCAAAGGAGCAAGGACTGTGACCAAAACGGCAAACCCGAAAAGATAGGTGGCCGCGCAGGTCAAAGCGGCAAAGCCACCGATGCGGGAGAGCGTCATGTTGAAGCTCCTTTCTTGGCGTTTCTCGCCAACGCACGAAAGTGATCGGACAGACGCATCGTGCCATGGGCTTCTCCAACCATGTCCATCGCGCACGCGGTCAGAAAGAACTGCGCTGGGCCGTGCAATCGACGGGGGGTGATCCACGGAAGAAGCGCCAAGCCCGCGCGCCGCAGGACGTCCGGCAGATGCGTGATCTTGGGCCGAGCGCCGAAGCTGTCGAATGCCAATTCCGCAAGCTGTACTTGGGTGAACACCTCGGGCCCGCCGACGTCGCACCACGCGGTACCGTTCTCGGTCGCATCTGCCACCGCGGCAGCAAGGTCGGAACCGTGAATGGGGTTGATCCGGGCGTTGCCCGATCCGAATACCCAGACCCGACCAGACCGCGCCATCGACCAGATTTCCTCCATGTCCGAGAAATAGCCGGACGGTGCGACCACGGTCGAGGCGACAAAGGAGGCCCTGAGAGCATCGACGAAATCCGCCTTTGCCGCCACAAGAGGCACCACGCGCATCGCGTCAGCGTTCAAAACGTGCACATAGGCAAACCGGTCGACCCCGGCGCGTTCTGCTTCGCGCAGTAGGTTGAGGTTCGCCTGATAGTCCACCTCGCGATAGCTTAGCCCGTCGCTCTGGCGGGTGATCCCAAGGGCCGAGACCACGAGGTCGGCACCGTCCATTAATCCGTTCAGGCTGTCTGGAACGGTGGCCTGTGCCTCGACGATACTGTCTGCGGCCAAAGTGCCTGCAGATTTTGCATTGCGGACCAAGGCGATCACATACCACCCACGCCGCCCGTATTCGGCGCAAAGAAAGCGGCCCAGATAACCTGTCGCGCCTGCAATAAAGACCGTTTTCATGTCGTATCCTTTCACGCCTTTGCCAAACCGGCCAGAGCAACGAATGCCGTCAGAATGACTGCAATGCAGAGCAGGGTTTCAGAATGACGGGAGCGTTGCTGTGCGTCAGGTGCCTGCGCACCGGTCAGCACGCTGTAGAGCGCGTCGAATCGGTGGCGGCGAAGTCCAAGCAGGTCGGTCATCGTGGGCCTCCTTTCCCGTCACGCTATCCGACAACCGGATGGCCGCGCCCTTTGAGGCACTCCATCACAATTGCCTTGCGGCGCTCGGAGACGTCCATGGCGTTTGCCACGCCGCCAGCCAGCGCGCCGGCCACTGCACCGCCAAGGGCATCGCCATCCTCTTCCACTTCGCCAAGCAAGGCACCAGCACCGGCCCCCAAAGCGACTGCGCCCATGGTTTCCTGATCGAACTGGCGCTGATTGCGGGCGAGCGTCTGGCACGCGGCCAGATCCGCTGGGAAATCTGCATCCGGTGTGCCGTCGAGGATAGGGGTGTAATTCGCGCCGCTGTCGGCGCAGGCTGCGACCAGCGCTACGGCGGCAAGTGCAGAGAGGGTCAGGCGTTTCATATGGTAAGTCCTTTTGCATCCAAGTTGATGCGCAAGGATTTATTCAAGCTGGCTGAATGCCGGGATGACCGCAGGTATCAATGAATTGACACTTGGTGCCAAAACCGTGGTCCGGCTCAGGAATACGCCTCTCGGAAACTACTGGGGCTGTGACCGGTCCATCGTTTGAAGGCGCGTACAAAAGAGGACGCTTCTGAAAAGCCAAGCAAGTAGGCGGTTTCGTTGACCGAGACCTTGCGCGCGGTCAGGTAATCCCGCGCCATGCGCTGTCGCAGATCGTCATGGATTTCGGCAAAGGTTACACCTTCGTCCTTGAGCCGCCGATACAGGGTCTGTCGGCTCATCCCAAGATCGCGTGCGACCTTATCCATAGACAGGGTGCCTTGATGCAGGTCTGGCAGAATGTGCGCTTCGATCTCGGCGCGCAGAGTGTTGCTCTGACCTAGGTCTTCCAACAGCTTATCGGCGTGACTGGTGAAGACGCCGAAGACATAGGCGTTGCCCGGTTCGAATTCGGTTTGGTCGGATACCCAGACCGGGTCGATGCGCAGCGCGTTCCGCTTGGCCTCAAAACGCACGGGAATTTGGAAAAGGTCCGGGTATTCCGCGACATGCGGGGGAGGGGCGTAGGTGACCTCCATCTCAATTGCGAAAGTCTGATCCGGGAATGAGCGGCGGAACTCGCTGATGAAGCGCGCAAATGAGGCTTCCAGCCCGATATAGTCCGGCCCCTGAATTGGGAGGTGATCAACGATCCAGACCTCGTCCCTGTCATGCAACAATTCGAACCTGTCGCGATGTCCAAGATTGTCGTTTTCCGTCATGAGCCGCAGGTATCGGTTCAGTTGCTCGATGGAATGCGGCAAGGATGCCGAGTGATGAACGATCTGCCCTACGACAGAAATCATCTCAAGGCGGGATTCCAACGTGTGCCGGAGCAGGAGTGCTGTATCACCCGTCGCGGCCATCCCGGCGGCGATCAGCGCTTGGTAGGATGTGACGGGAACGCGGTTGTCCTGATCGACCAGATCGGCAGGGTTCAAACCGGATGCTTTCAGCAAATCATCGCGATCGGCACCACGGGACACAGTGTAGTCGAGAAGCGCCGACACGAACCCTGCCGCCATCATCTGCTCTGCCATTGCCGGTTCTCATCTTGTTGATCCGGCGACAGCATAGGCCATCATTTCAAATCGACGGAACCCCCAGCACGGCAAAAGCCGGTGGACCGGGTTAAAAGAAGATGTCGTCGAGGGAATCGTCGTTTGCTGCGAGCGCCGGAGTTACCTCCACTGACCCGCTGGCGGTGTCCGCGCCATCCTCCAATATGATTGGCGGGAAGAGTGCGCGATGGATCTCACGTTCCCGTTCCATCGTGTAGATCGGATAGATCTCGGCGGCCACCCCGTCTGAGTAGGCGTGATACAACTCTTCCGTCAGGTCGTGAGAGAACAGCCGCGCGGTTTTTCCGATGAGTTGTGCATGATCCGTAACCGGGTAATCACGTGTCAGATCGCTTTCCCTTGATCGAATTTCAAATTGGTCACACTCAAAACTGTTTACTTTGTTAACAATTTTCGCAATATGAGTTTGCAACCCGGAGGGAGGGGACCATGACGGACTGCGAGCGGCCATGTCGCGCGGAATGACGGAACTGAGCCCAGACGACTTCTGGTCCCCCGAGTTCGTCTATGACCACCGAGATGACGGCAGCATCGTCATGGCGCAAAAAGGCGCTTTGACCGGATATCTGCCAACGCTTGCGGACTACCTCGACAAATGGGCAGACGCGACGGCGGATCAGACCTGGATTGCTCGCCGCGCGTCCGGCGGCGACTGGCAACGCATCACCTATGCAGAGGCCCGTGAAAAAGCCAAAGCTATCGGCGGTGCATTGCTCTCACTTGGGTTGGGCCCGGATCGCCCGTTGCTTATCCTGTCGGAGAATAGCCTCGAGCATGCATTGCTCGGAGCCGCCTGTTTCTACTGTGGCATTCCGTATGCGCCCGTCTCACCTGCCTATTCCCTTGTCTCGAAGGACCATGGAAAGCTCAAAGACATCGCGGCTACCCTGAACCCCGGCGCAATCTTCGGTGATGACGGTTCTACCTTTGCCGCCGCATTCAGCTCAATCGCGGCACCGGGACGGGTTGTGATCTGCCGCGACGGTTGCCCATCGGGGGGCGTGGCCTTTGATGAATTGCTGAACGGTGATACAGCGCTGGCAGAAGAAGCTCGAAAGACCCTCAGCGGTGAGACTGTTGTGAAGTACCTCTTCACTTCTGGGTCGACCGGCTCACCCAAAGCCGTAATCAACACCAACGAAATGATCTGCGCCATGCAGGCAATGGTGCGCGATTGTTATCGTTTCCTCGAACGCCAACCTCCCGTTGTGCTCGACTGGGCACCCTGGAACCACACAGCGGCCGGCAACAAGGTGTCCTATCTCGTGTTGACCAACGGCGGCACCTATTACATCGACGACGGGCGTCCGGTGCCCGGCAAGTTCGAGGAAACGCTCCGAAATCTGCGCGAGATATCCTGCACCTGGTATTTCAATGTGCCATTGGGGTGGGAAATGTTGGTCGACGCGCTGAAAGTGGATCCCGCGCTGTCCCAGACGTTCTTCAGCAGGCTTGGAATGATGTTCTACGCTGGTGCGGGTATGGCCCAGCACACATGGGATGCCTTGCGCCAGCTGTCACGCGACGCGCGCGGAGTCGAAGTTCTGCTCGCCACCGGGCTTGGTGCGACCGAAACCGCGCCCTTTGCGCTGGCCTGTACCGAGATACAGGAAAAAGCGGGCAATGTGGGGGTGCCGTCCAAAGGCCTTCAGATGAAGCTGGTCCCGACCAGTGGCAAGATGGAAGTCCGCCTCAAAGGTCCGACCATCACCCCCGGCTACTACGGTGATCCGAAGAAGACAGCCGAGGCTTTTGACGACGAAGGTTATTACTGCATGGGCGACGCCCTGCGCCCCGCCGACCCAGCCGATCTATCAAAGGGGTTTTTCTTCGACGGGCGTGTGGCTGAGAATTTCAAACTGAACACCGGAACCTGGGTTGCTGTCGGCGCCGTTCGCTCCAGCCTTGTCGACAGCATGGCCGGATTGGTTCGTGATGCGGTGATCGTCGGCGAAAACCAAGCCGAATTGGGCGCGCTGCTGTTGCTCTCAGACAAGGCGAAATCGATGCCCGAACCCGATCGCGTTAAGGCGCTGACTGAAGCTCTCAAGAACGCGGCCAAAACCGCCACAGGTTCCGCCAGCCGCATCCGCCGCGCCGCAGTGCTCGGCGCTGACCCGAGCTTCGAAAAAGGTGAGGTGACCGAAAAAGGCTCCCTCAACCAACGTGCAATGCGGGAAAACAATCGAGATCTGACTGAGAACCTGTATCAGAAAGACTTGGAGAACGGCTTAGTGTTGCTCTCCTGGCACCCAGCCTGACCATGCGTACCGCCTCGTTAAATTCCGGTCGGCTGGTCGAATATGAGGTCATGATCTATCTGGCCCTGATCTTTTCCGTATTCGCGCGGGTCGCGGGCGGCTTGTGGCCCGAATTTTCCAGCCCTGTCAACACTGTGGCAGGGCTGTCGTTGATCGTCGCATACGGTGGCTTTGCCGTCGTCTACGTCGCGCTTCTACTTTCCCTGCCCGCGGCCAAGCGGATCTGAGGCGCGCACCGATGGGATGGTTCGAGTTCGCCCTCGCCTATGTCGTCTTCTTCCTGTCGCATTCCTTGCCCGTGCGGCCGCCACTGCGGCCCTGGCTTCAGGCGCGGCTTGGAGCATCAGGTTTCACACTGGCCTATTCCGCCCTGTCCCTTGCTGTGCTGGCCTGGTTGATCGCGGCGGCGGGTCGCGCGCCGCATGTGGTCCTGTGGGGCTGGGCGCCATGGCAGGTCCATGTCCCACTGACGGTCATGGGGCCGGTCTGCCTGATCCTTGCGCTGTCCATCGGCCGGCCAAACCCTTTCTCGTTCGGGGGCGCACGCAACGATCAGTTCGACCCGGCACGGCCCGGCATCGTCCGCTTGTCGCGGCATCCGCTGCTCTTGGGGTTGGCGCTTTGGGCGGCGGTCCATGTCGTTCCCAACGGAGATCTGGCCCATGTGATCCTGTTCGGCACCTTCGCCGCCTTCGCGCTGCTGGGAGGCAGACTGATCGACCTGCGCAAGCGCCGTGAGACGGGGCCCGAGTGGCAACGGATGCGTGATCGCGTGGCGGACACGCCGCTCCTCTCGGCGTCCCCGTCGGGGGGCACTCTCCTGCGGCTTGCGGCAGGCATTGCGCTTTACGGGGCGCTGCTCTGGGCGCATCCATTTCTTTTTGGGGTCAGCCCACTTCCCTGAAGGTCAATCCTTGATGTCTTCGATCCAGGTCTTCGCAGCGACGGCCCGGGCCAGGCCGAGCGGGCCGATGGCCGGCATCGCGACCTGCATGATCGCCTCAGCCTCAATCCCCTCGGATCTGACGCGACGGGTGTGGGAATGGACCGCGCCTTCGGAGCCCGCGCCAATGGCAAGCGCGAGTTTGACGAGGCGCTTTTCGCGGTCCTTCATCGGGCCGCAATCGGCCGTTGCCTTCCCCATGGCAGCATAGGCCTCCCAGACATCGAGGTGTTCCTCAGCGAGATCTCCAGCGGCGCCGGTCATGGATTTGGTCATCCGTCAGCCCCTCAGGTTGAAAAATCATCAATCAGTGGATTTGGTTTCGCAAAGCGCACAAGATCCGCCTGATTGTCGATGGAGATGCGGGTGCCGGTCACGGTAACACCATAGGGCTGCAGCCCCTTGAAGGCGCGGCTGAGGTTTTCGGGGGTCATGCCTAGCACCGAGGCCAGGCGCCGCTTTTCGTAATTCAGCTCGAACGCGGCCCCGCCGCCTGCGTTCCTTTGTTTGCGGAGCAGGTAGTTCGCGAGCCGCTCGAGCGAGGTTCTGAGTTTCAGATCCTTCTGCGCCTTGATGACCGAGCGATAGCACTTCGCCAGTTCCGTGACGATCGCACGGGCAAAGTTGCTGTCGGCGTCGAAAATCGCACGAACGTCCTGACTGGGGATCAGCGCGATCCGGCTTTTCTCGAGCGTACGGGCCGACATCAGGTAGGGCGCATCATTGATTGTCGCGGCAAGAATGAAGGTCGAAATCGGGCGGACAGTGGCCATGCTGGTCTCTCGGCCATTCCAGATCGAAAACAGATCGACCGAGCCCGAAATGACGATATGAAGAAAATCGCTCGGTTCTCCTTCAGTGATCAATTCGATCTGCGCCGGGAAATTCTGCACATAGGCGCCACGCATCAAAGACGTGAAATGATCATCTGACATCTGTGCAAAGAGATCGAGTTTTCGAATATCCTGGTATTCTGAGGCGGGCATGTCGTTCCCCCTCGACTTTGCGGCGCTCATCGATTCTCATCATCACTTGATAAAAGTCAACTCACCAGTTGACCTTCGCCACCGCAGCCTTGATCTTCGATCGCGCGTCGGGTGATAAATTTCTCTAAGTCATTTATTTCGTTGCGGTTTTCCGAATTTTTGATCTGGATCAACCATTCGCGCGGCAATCAAGCGCCTTGTCTCTTCAACCAACGCGGTCGGCCACATGCAGACCGAGAGATGGAAGGGACAGCATATGGAACTACAGAACAAGGCCACGGCACTGTGGTCGAATTTCTTCAACGTGAAGATGGTGCAGATGCGCACGTTCCACATGACGTGGTTCGCGTTTTTCTCTTGCTTCTTCGCATGGTTCGGCATCGCGCCGCTGATGAGCGTGGTGCGTGACGAATTGCAACTCACCAAGGATCAGATCGGTTGGGCGATCATCGGATCGGTCGCGATCACGGTCTTTGCCCGATTCTTTATTGGCTGGCTCTGTGACCGCATCGGTCCGCGCAAAGCCTACACCTGGTTGCTGATCCTTGGCGCGTTCCCCGTCATGGGCATCGGTCTGAGCTGGAACTTCGAAAGCTTCCTGCTCTTCCGGGTCCTAATCGGCGGGATCGGCGCAGCCTTCGTCATCACGCAGTACCACACCACGGTAATGTTCGCGCCCAACGTGGTCGGACAGGCCAACGCGACATCTGCAGGCTGGGGGAACCTCGGCGGTGGTGTCACGCAATTCGTCATGCCGCTTCTGTTCTCTGTTTTTGTGGTCGGTTTCGGCTTCTCCGAAGCGATCGGCTGGCGTCTCGCCATGGTCGTGGTCGGCGTGATCATCTTCCTGGTGGGCATCGCGTATTACTTCCTGACGCAGGACGCCCCTGACGGAAACTTTGATGAGTTGCGCGAGCAGGGCCGGATGCAAGCCAAGAAGGATGTTACCGGCAACTACATGAACGCGTTGAAAGACATCCGTGTCTGGGTCTTGTTCGTCATCTACGGTGCCTGTTTCGGGATCGAACTGACGGTCAACAACGTCGCGGCGCTCTACTTCTTCGACTATTTCGGCCTGAGCCTCGTCGCCGCCGGTTTCGTCGCCGCCTCTTTCGGCCTGATGAACATCTTCGCTCGCACACTGGGCGGGTTGTTCGGTGACAACTTCGGATCGCTTTGGGGCCTGAAAGGCCGCGCATTCTGGCTGTTCATCTGCATTCTGTTCGAAGGTATCGCGCTGATGATCTTCAGCCAGATGCAGGTGCTCTTCCTCGCCCTGCCTGCGCTGATCGTCTTCTCGCTCTTCACCCAGATGGCCGAGGGTGCGACCTATTCCGTCGTGCCTTTCATCAACAAGAAGGCGCTTGGGGCGGTTGCTGGGGTGGTCGGTGCAGGCGGCAACGCCGGGGCGGTTCTCGCGGGCTTCCTGTTCAAGAACATGATCGACTGGTCTGAAGCCTTCCTGATCCTCGGTATCGTCGTGAGCTGTGCTTCCTTCCTGGCCTTCTTTGTCCGCTTCTCGACGCAACAGGAAGATGAGGAACGCGCCAATTTCGCGGCGGCGAACATTGAGACCCTGCGTCGCAAAGCCGAGAAGGCAAACGCCGACCTGGAGGAAGGTCTCGAAGCAATCTCTCGCAAGAACGGCGGCCCGCAACCGGCCGAATGATATCGCGCCGCGCGTCAGACTGGCGCGCGGCCATTCAGAAACATGCCTCAGCGGAGGATCTACCCATGGCATCGACAGCAACACAAACCGCCAACCGGGGCCCCGTACTCGCGGATTGGCGCCCCGAAGACGTAACCTTCTGGAAAGATCGCGGCCACGCCATTGCAACGCGCAACCTGTGGATTTCGATCCCCAACCTTCTGCTGGCATTTTCGGTCTGGATGGTCTGGTCGGTCGTCGTCGCCAAACTTCCGGCGATCGGGTTCGACTATTCGACGGGCCAACTTTTCTGGTTGGCGGCCCTGCCGGGCCTGTCCGGTGCGACGCTGCGCATTTTCTACAGCTTCATGATCCCGATCTTCGGCGGCCGCAAATGGACAGCGATCTCGACGGCCTCTCTGCTTCTTCCGGCGCTTGGTATCGGGTTTGCGGTCCAGAACCCCGAAACCCCCTACGTGATGTTCCTTGCCCTGGCCCTGATGTGCGGCTTCGGGGGCGGCAACTTCGCCTCGTCGATGGCCAACATCGCCTATTTCTATCCCAAGAAAACCAAGGGGAACGCCTTGGCGCTGAACGCTGGTCTGGGCAATCTGGGTGTGTCGGTCATGCAATTCGTCGTGCCGATGGTCATCACCGCGGGCGTCTTTGGTGCAATCGGGGGTGAACCGGTAACGTTGTCGGATGGCAGCCAACTCTGGATCCAGAATGCTGGTTTCATCTGGGTGCCCTTCATCGCCCTGTCCGCCATCGCGGCCTGGTTCGGCATGAATGATATTGCGGATGCGAAGGCCTCTTTCAAAGAGCAGTCGATTATCTTTTCGCGCAAGCACAACTGGATCATGTGCATTCTCTACACCGGCACATTCGGCAGCTTCATCGGCTATGCCGCGGGCTTCCCGCTGCTGATGAAAACCCAGTTTCCGGAAGTGAACGTATTGCAGTACGCCTTCCTCGGACCGCTTGTCGGGGCCTTGAGCCGCGCCGCGACCGGCTGGGTCTCGGACAAGTTCGGTGGGGGGCGCGTCACCTTCTGGACCTTCCTCGGCATGATCGTTGCGGTTTGGGGCGTGCTTCAGTTCCTGCCGTCCGAAGCCAACCCGACTGGCAACTTCTGGGGCTTCTTCGCCTGCTTCATGGCGCTCTTTTTCCTGACCGGTGTCGGCAACGCGTCCACCTTCCAGATGATCCCGTCGATCATGCGTCAGGAAGTGCCGCGCCTGATGCCGAACTTGGATCAGGCCGCAACCCTCAAGCAGTCCGAACGCGAAAGTGCCGCGATCATCGCCTTTACTTCGGCCATTGCGGCCTACGGCGCCTTCTTCATCCCCAAAGCCTACGGCACGTCGATCGGCATGACCGGGGCTCCCAACGGCGCGCTCTGGGCCTTCCTTGGGTTCTACGTGGTCTGCGTCGCGATCACCTGGATCTTCTACAGTCGCAAGAACGCACCGGTTCCGTGCTGAACCCATAATGCCATCGGATGCGCGGCTTCTCCGCGCATCCGGGTAGCCACAGGAGACAAAAGACATGAGCCATCTGCTCGACAAACTGAACTTCTTCCAGAGCAAGGAACTGGAACAATTCTCCGACGGTTGGGGCCAAACCACCCGCGAGAACCGCGACTGGGAGGACACCTACAGAAACCGATGGCGCCACGACAAGGTCGTCCGCTCGACGCACGGGGTGAACTGCACCGGGTCGTGCTCGTGGAAGATCTACGTCAAGTCCGGCATCGTCACTTGGGAGACACAGCAGACCGACTATCCGCGCACCCGCGCCGGGATGCCTAACCATGAACCGCGCGGCTGCGCACGCGGCGCCTCCTACAGCTGGTATCTCTATTCCGCCAACCGCGTGAAGAACCCGCTGATCCGTGGCGCGCTGATGAGGGCGTGGCGGAAGATGCGCGAGACCATGACGCCGGTGGCCGCTTGGACTGCAATCCAGGGCGATCCTGCCCTGCGCAACTCGATCAACAAGACTCGTGGCAAGGGCGGGTTCGTGCGGGCAAGCTGGGACGAAGCGACCGAGATCATCGCCGCTGCCAACGCCTACACCGCGAAAACCTACGGGCCAGACCGGGTGTTCGGCTTCTCGCCCATCCCTGCGATGTCGATGGTCAGCTATGCTGCCGGCTCGCGTTACCTGAGCCTGCTCGGCGGCACCTGCATGTCCTTCTACGACTGGTATTGCGACCTGCCGCCCGCCAGCCCGCAGACATGGGGCGAACAGACCGACGTGCCGGAATCGGCCGACTGGTACAACGCGGGCTTCCTGATGCTTTGGGGCTCGAACGTGCCGCAAACGCGAACGCCGGATGCCCATTTCTACACCGAAGTGCGCTATCGTGGCACCAAGTCGGCCGTTGTCAGCCCTGACTATTCGGAAGCCGCCAAGTTCGGCGACATCTGGCTGAACCCGCAGGCGGGCACGGATGCGGCGCTGGCGATGGCCATGGGCCATGTGATCCTGCGCGAATTCCACCTGGACCGGCAGGCCGAGTATTTCGAGGACTACGCCCGCAAGTACACTGACATGCCGATGCTCGTTCGGCTCGACGAAAAGGACGGGCACCTGGTGCCGGGCCGGATGCTGCGCGCTGACGATTTCGACAGCAATCTGGGCGAGTCGAACAATCCCGACTGGAAGACCGTCGCCTATGACGAGGCGTCGGGCCAGATCGTGGCGCCCAACGGGTCTATCGGGTTCCGCTGGGGCGAAGAGGGTAAGTGGAATCTCGAAGCGAAGGCGAACGGGGCCGATGCCAAGCTGCGCTTGAGCCAGATCATGGATGGCGACCACGACGAGGTCGTGGGCGTTGACTTCCCTTATTTCGGTGGGTCTGCGACGGGCGATTTCGTGAAATGCGACCACCCCGATGTGCTGACCCGGAAAATTCCTGCGCGCCGCGTGAAACTGGCCGACGAATCCGAAGCGCTGGTTGCCACCGTGTTCGACCTGTTCTGCGCCAATTACGGTCTCGACCGGGGGCTTGGCGGTGACTGGGTGTCCAAGGATTTCAACGACGACAGCCCCTACACCCCGGCCTGGGCCGAAAAGATCACAGGCGTCGCACGCGAGAAGATCATCGCAGTGGCCCGCGAATTCGCGTCGAACGCTGAAAAAACCCACGGCAAGAGCATGGTCATCCTCGGGGCCGGCCTGAACCACTGGTACCACATGGACATGAACTACCGCGGCATCATCAACATGCTGGTGATGTGCGGCTGCATCGGTCAGGAGGGCGGCGGCTGGTCGCACTACGTGGGTCAGGAGAAGCTACGCCCGCAAACGGGCTGGCAGCCGCTGGCCTTCGCGCTCGACTGGAGCCGCCCGCCGCGGCACATGAACTCCACTTCCGCCTGGTATGCGCACACCGACCAGTGGCGCTATGAAACCCTGCGGGCGGGCGAGATTCTGTCACCTACCGCGCCCGAGGGCGACTGGGACATTAGCTTGATCGACTACAACATTCGCGCGGAACGGATGGGCTGGCTGCCCTCGGCTCCACAGTTGAAAACCAACCCGCTGGAAGTCTCCAAAGCCGCAAAGAAGGCCGGCAAAGAGATCAAGGACTACGTCGCCGAACAGCTGAAATCGGGCGATCTGGAAATGTCCTGCCAGGATCCGGACGCCCCGGAAAACTGGCCGCGCAACCTGTTCGTCTGGCGCTCGAACCTGCTTGGGTCGTCCAGCAAGGGGCATGAGTATTTCCTCAAGCACCTGCTGGGCACCGATAACGGCGTTATGGGCAAGGACCTAGGCGAGGAAGGCGGCGTGATGCCGAAAGATGCCCGCTGGCACGACGAGGCGCCTAAGGGCAAACTCGACCTACTAGTCTGCATCGACTTCCGCATGTCCACCACGGCGGTCTATTCCGACATCGTGCTGCCGACGGCCAGCTGGTACGAGAAGGACGACCTGAACACCTCTGACATGCACCCCTTCATCCACCCGCTGCAGGCGGCCGTGGACCCGGCCTACGAAAGCAAGTCGGACTGGGAGATCTTCAAGTCGATCGCCCGCAAGTTCAGCGAGATCGCGCCCGAGGTCCTGGGGGTCGAGACCGACATTGTCCAGCTTCCCCTGCTGCACGACACCGCCGCCGAACTGGCGCAGTCGCATGTGAAGGACTGGAAAAAAGACGAATGCGACCTGATCCCGGGCAAGACCGCGCCGAACTACATCGCGGTGGAGCGGGATTATCCCAACCTGTACAAGAAGTTCACCTCTGTCGGGCCGTTGCTTGAAAAGCTCGGCAACGGTGGCAAGGGGATCAACTGGGACACCAAGACCGAGGTCAAGCACCTGCGCGACCTGAACGGTGTCGTGCTGGACGACGGCGTGTCCAAGGGGCAGCCCAAACTGGAAACCGCCATCGACGCGGCCGAGATGATCCTGATGCTGGCACCAGAAACCAACGGCGAGGTAGCTGTGAAGGCTTGGGAGGAACTGGAGAAGCCGACGGGGCAGCACCATGCCCACCTCGCGGAGGGCGCGCATCACACCAAGATCCGCTTCCGCGATATCGCCGCGCAACCGCGCAAGATCATCTCCAGCCCCACCTGGTCGGGCATCGAAAGCGAGGAGGTCTGCTACAACGCCGGCTACACCAACGTCCACGAGCTGATCCCGTGGCGCACCCTGACGGGCCGCCAGCAGCTTTATCAGGATCACGAATGGATGCGGGCCTTCGGCGAGGGTTTTGTCAGCTATCGCCCGCCGGTGGACCTGAAGACCATCACCGCGGCCGTCAACAACGACGCGGCGGAGGGCAGCCCGCATGTCGTGCTGAACTTCATCACGCCGCACCAGAAATGGGGCATTCACAGCACTTACTCCGACAACCTCTTGATGCTGACGCTCAACAGGGGTGGACCGGTGGTCTGGATGTCCGAGGTGGACGCGGCCAAGGCGGGCCTTGTCGATAACGATTGGGTCGAAGCCTACAACACCAACGGCGCGCTGACCGCGCGGGTGGTGGTGTCCCAGCGGATCAAGCAGGGGACGCTGTTCATGTATCACGCGCAGGAAAAGATCGTGAACACGCCCGGCTCGGAAAAGACCGGCAATCGTGGTGGCATCCACAACTCGGTGACCCGCGCCACACTGAAACCCACGCACATGATCGGCGGTTACGCGCAGCTGTCCTACGGCTTCAACTACTACGGCACCGTGGGCAGCAATCGCGACGAGTTCGTGATCGTGCGGAAAATGAAGAAGATCGACTGGCTCGACAAACCCGCAAGCCGGTCCGCAACCCAGAACGTGGAGGCAGCGGAATGAGAGTTCGTGCGCAAATCGGCAAGGTCCTGAACCTCGACAAATGCATCGGGTGTCACACCTGCTCGGTCACCTGCAAGAATGTGTGGACGACGCGCGAAGGTGTCGAATACGCATGGTTCAACAACGTCGAGACCAAGCCCGGAACCGGCTATCCGACGGACTGGGAGAACCAGAAGCGCTGGAACGGCGGCTGGGTGCGCTCGGCCTCGGGCAAGCTGCACCCCAAGCAGGGGTCGAAATGGCGGATCCTGGCGAACATCTTCGCCAATCCGGCCATGCCCGAGATCGACGACTACTACGAGCCGTTTGATTTCGACTACGACCACCTGAAATCGGCGCCGGACATGACCGCGTTCCCAACGGCGCGGCCCCGGTCCAAGATCACAGGCGAGCGGATGGAGAAGATTGAGAAGGGTCCGAACTGGGAGGAGATCCTGGGCGGTGAATTCTCGAAGCGGTCGCAGGATTACAACTTCGACCAGGTGCAGAAGGACATCTATGGAGAGTATGAAAACACCTTCATGATGTACCTGCCGCGGCTCTGCGAGCATTGCCTCAACCCGACTTGCTCGGCCTCGTGCCCCTCGGGCGCGATCTACAAGCGCGAGGAGGATGGCATCGTCCTGATTGACCAGGAGAAATGCCGCGGCTGGCGGATGTGTATCTCGGGCTGTCCCTACAAGAAGGTCTATTACAACTGGGACACCGGCAAATCCGAGAAATGCACATTCTGCTATCCGCGGATCGAGAGCGGCCAGCCGACGGTCTGTTCGGAAACCTGCGTCGGACGCATCCGCTATCTGGGTGTGATCCTTTATGACGCCGACAAGATCGAAGCGGCGGCCAGTGCCGAGCGCGAGACCGATCTCTACGACGCGCAACTGGATGTGTTCCTCGACCCGAACGACCCCGAGGTGATCGCTGCCGCGCGCCGCGACGGTGTGCCCGAGGACTGGATCGCGGCGGCGAAGGTCAGCCCGGTCTGGAAGATGGCAATGGACTGGAAGGTGGCCTTCCCGCTACACCCCGAATACCGGACGCTGCCAATGGTGTGGTACATACCGCCGCTGTCGCCGATCCAAAACGCCGCGCAGGCGGGACAGATCGCGATGAGCGACCAGATGCCCGACGTGCGGTCCCTGCGCATCCCCGTCAAATACCTCGCCAACATGCTGACAGCTGGTGACGAGGAGCCGATCGTGAGCGCGCTGGATCGCATGTCCGCGATGCGGCTCTACATGCGTGCGCTCAGTGTGGATGGCGTGCGGGACGAGGCGATCGCCGCCCGTGTGGGCATGTCCGGCCGGGTGATCGAGGACATGTACAAGATCATGGCCATCGCCGACTACGAGGACCGATTCGGGATCCCCACGGCGCACCGCGAACAGAACGAGCATGGCGCCGACATCCGCGGCGGTTGCGGCTTCACCGATGGCAACAGCTGTTCCACCGGGGAAAGCGGCAAGACCACCCTGTTCGGTGGCAAGAAAAAGAAATTCGCCCTTCCGCAGGAGACCTTCTGATGCTGGACCGTTCCCTCAAAGCTCTGTCGCTAATCCTGAGCTATCCCTCGCGGGAACTTCAGGAGGCGATGCCCGACATCGGCGCCGTCCTTGCCGACGATCGCCGCATCGCCGCCGATACACGGGTTGCGCTGCGCTCGTTGGCCGATGGCTTCGCAGACGCTGACCTCTACGATCTGCAGGAGCGCTATGTGATGCTCTTTGATCGGTCGCGAACGCTATCGCTCAATCTCTTCGAGCACGTCCACGGCGAAAGCCGGAACCGGGGCGGTGCGATGGTCAGCTTGATCGAGACCTACCGGGAGGGCGGGTTCGAACCCGCGACCTCGGAACTGCCGGACCACCTTCCGGTACTGCTGGAATTCCTGTCGACGCGTCCCTTCGCAGAAGTGCAGGAAACTTTGGCGGACGCGGCGCATATACTCGACGCTCTCGCGGCCCGGCTTGTCCGGCGTGACAGCGGATATGCCGCCGCGTTCGCCGCTCTTTCCCAGCTCGCCGACATGCAGGCCGACGCCGAAGCCGTGGCCGAAATGCTGGCCCTACCTGATGATGACCCGACAGATCTCGCGGCGCTCGATGCCGTATGGGAGGAAACCGAGGTTACATTCGGCCCCGATCCGAACGCAGGTTGCCCGCAAGTCCGCGACATGCTCGCGGCGATGGACAGCCCGAGCCTCCGCGCAATGGATGCGCGGCCCGTGACCGAATAATGGAGGCAGACATGCACAACTTTCTTTTCGGCATTTATCCCTATATCGCGCTGTCCGTTCTTCTAATCGGATCGATCGTGCGCTACGAACGTGATCCCTTCACATGGAAAACTTCGTCGAGCCAAATGCTGCGACGTAAGCAGTTGATCATCGGTTCGATCCTATTTCATGTCGGCGTCTTGGTGATCTTTGTCGGACATCTCGTCGGCCTGCTGACCCCAATCGCAATCTTTGACGCCATCGGCATCAGCCACGGGGCAAAGCAGCTTCTGGCCGTGATCGCCGGAGGTATTGCTGGCGTTATGGCCCTCGTGGGCGGTGGGATGCTCATGCACCGCCGCTGGACTGACCCGCGCATTCGCAAGACGTCCAGCTTTGCCGACATCGCCATTCTAGCGCTGCTGCTTGCACAACTGGTGCTCGGTTTGGCGACGGTGTTCGTATCGCTCCAACATCTCGATGGTCACGAAATGACTAAGTTCATGTCCTGGGCTCAAGGAATATTTACCTTCCGGTCCGGCGCTGCGGCGCATATCGAGGATGTGGCCCTGATCTTCAAGCTGCACCTGTTCCTAGGGCTGACGATCTTCTTGGTCTTCCCGTTTACAAGGCTGGTCCATATCGCTTCGGGCATCTTCGCTCCGCTGCGTTACCTGTTCTTGCGGGCAGGCTATCAGCTTGTCCGTTCGCGTCGGCATCGCCCGCTCGAAGAACGCCGCCGCGCCTATGACAAGGTGCAAGCCAAGCGCGGTCCCACCGCCACGACGCCGGCGGAGTGAGCCAGATGAATGTGGCCCTGTTTCCCGATGTCGTCGTGAACGGCGAAACCATCCCCTCGGCGGCAATCGCCGCCGAGGCCCAGAACCACGAAGCGCCCAAGGACAAGCCCGGCATCGCTTGGCGCAAGGCGGCGCAGGCGCTGGTGATCCGCGCGCTTCTGCTGCAAGAGGCAAAGCGACGAGGGCTGGCGCCAGACCCACTCGAATTGGCGCCGAACCGCTTCGAGACCGAAGACGAAGCTCTGATCCGAGCCCTTCTGGATGAAGCGCTGGCAATCGAGCCAGTCGCCGAGGACGCGGTGAGAGCAGAATGGGCTAAGGACCCCGATCGCTACCGCTCCGCGCCGCTTTGGGATGTTTCGCATATCCTGTGTGCCTGCGATCCGCGCGACGAAGCCGCGCGTGGGCTGGCCGAGGCACGGGCCGTTGCTCTGCTGGCGCGGCTTGATGGCGACGCCAAAGGGTTCGCCGCCGTTGCCCGTGAAAGCGACTGCGGCTCCAAGGCTTCGGCTGGCCATCTGGGCCAGCTTGGTCCGGGTGACACAGTGCCCGAGTTCGAGTCGGCGCTGCGCACCCTCGCCGATGAGGGCATCACGCCCGCACCCGTCCTGTCGCGGCATGGCTGGCACATCATCCGCCTGAACGCGACGGCGCCTGGGCAGGTGCTGCCCTATGAAACCGTTCGCCCCAAGATCGCGCAGGCGCTGGAGAAAGCCGCCTGGGCCGATGCGTCGAGGGCGTTCGTGGAAAGCCTCGCCAACCGGTCGAGCATCACCGGCGCAAGTCTTGCGCCGATCTGATCCACGCGAAAGGACGTGTCAT
>JAUHVK010000057.1 GCA_030425145.1 Alphaproteobacteria bacterium
ACGACGCAATCCTCGATGCAGGCTGCCAGGCCTGGAACAACCTGATCGCCCTCCCGGACGTCATCACGTCGATCGGATCAAGAGATTGGGTGAAAGTGGGTCGATGATCGGAGCCCTTGGTATTAGACGCGGTTTGGGGGCGCTGGCTTTGCGTCAATGTGGCCTTAAATGCACAAATTTGATGATTTTTGCTGTGTTTTACCGGATTTCGTCATGTTTGTGGGCGGGCGTATCGCACACAAAAAAGCCCGGCGCGATGGCCGGGCTTTTGTCGTTCTGTTCGATAAAGACGCTTACACGAGGCTTTCGTCGATGCCTTTGCACGCTTCGACAAGGCCTTTGACGGCGTTGACCGAGTTGTCAAACATCGCCTGCTCGTCTTTGCTGAGCGAGATGTCGACGATCTTTTCGATGCCGCCGGCGCCGATGATGGTGGGGACGCCCACGTAGAAGCCGTCGAGGCCGAATTCGCCGTCGCAATAAGCCGCGCAGGGCAGGAGGCGCTTCTGGTCCTTGAGATAGGCTTCGGCCATTTCGATGGCGGAGGTCGCCGGGGCATAGAACGCGGAGCCGGTCTTCAGCAGGCCAACGATTTCCGCGCCGCCGTCACGGGTGCGCTGAACAATCGCGTCGAGCTTGTCCTGGGTGGTCCAGCCCATCTTCACCAGATCCGGCAGCGGGATGCCCGCGACTGTGGAGTAGCGTGTCAGCGGAACCATCGTGTCGCCGTGGCCGCCGAGAACGAAGGCGGTGACGTCTTTCATGGAGACATCAAATTCGAGCGACAGGAAGTGACGGAAGCGGGCGCTGTCGAGAACGCCGGCCATGCCGCAGACCTTGTTGGCCGGCAGGCCAGAGAACTGCTGCAGTGCCCAAACCATCGCGTCGAGCGGGTTGGTGATGCAGATCACAAACGCGTCCGGTGCGTTGGCGGCGATGCCTTCGCCTACGGATTTCATGACCTTGAGGTTGATGCCCAGGAGGTCATCGCGGCTCATGCCCGGCTTGCGCGGTACACCGGCGGTGACGATGCAGACGTCTGCACCAGCGATGTCGGCGTAATCCTGCGTGCCCTTGAGGCGCGCGTCGAAGCCTTCGGACGGGCCGGATTCGGCGATGTCGAGCGCCTTGCCCTCCGGTGTGCCTTCAGCAATGTCGAAGAGAACGACATCGCCCAATTCTTTGAGTGCCACGAGGTGAGCAAGGGTGCCACCGATCTGTCCCGCGCCGATAAGGGCAATCTTGGGTCTGGCCATGGAATTTGTCTCCGGTCCGTTTTGAGTTTGCGCTGTGCTAGTCCGACTTGGGTTATTTCGCAAGTGCGGCGGAGGCGCACGTCTTGGCTGGTGGGGCGGGTCGGAGCGCGATATGTCAATGAAATACTGTGGGAAATGGAGGTTTCATGGACGCTTTGAGCTGGACAGTTTTTGCGCTTGGCGTCCCTGCAGTGGTGTTCGCAGGGGTCTCGAAAGGCGGGTTCGGGTCGGGCGCAGCCTTTGCCAGCGCGTCGATTCTGGCGCTTGTGGTGGAGCCGGCGATTGCGCTGGGGATCATGTTGCCGCTGCTCATGCTGATCGATGTGGCGAGCCTGCCTGCCTATTGGAAAAAGTGGAGCTGGCCAGAGACGCGGCTGCTGCTTTGGGGCGGCGTGCCGGGGACAATACTGGGGGCGTTGTTCTTTGGCTGGGCGGATGACGATGTGATCCGCTTTCTGATCGGGGGCATCTCGATCGGGTTCGTGATCTGGCAAATTGTGCAGGCTGCGGGCTGGGTCAAAATCGGAGAGAGTCCGATGTCGCCGACGGCGGGTGTCTCGGCGGGTGTCGCACTGGGTTTCACCAGTTTCGTTAGCCACGCGGGCGGGCCGGTGGCGGCGGTCTATCTGCTGGGGCGGAAGCTGAGCAAAACCGCGTTTCAGGCGACGACGGTGATCGTCTTCTGGGCGATGAACGTGCTGAAAGCGGGAATTTATGCCGCGATGGGCTTTTTCACGCTGGAGACGCTGACGTTGAACCTTGCGCTGGCTCCGTTTGCGATTTTGGGCACTTTCCTGGGTGTTCGGGCACATCACGTGGTGCCCGAACGGGTGTTTTTCGGTTTGACCTATGTGCTGCTCATGGTGACCGGGTCAAAGCTGATTTTCGACGCGCTGAACTAGGCATCCTCGGCAGGTGTCGGCAGAGATTCGGCGAGCCGTTCGAAGGCTTGGCCGCTGGCAACCAGACAGGTGAGACCGGAGGCGTTGGTGACGGTGATCGTCCAACTGCCTGTATTCGTGGAGGCAAAGACCTCGACCATGGTGTTGTTCTGCGCAAGCCCGATGGATTGGCGGATTTCGCCATAGCTGCTGGCGAGCCGTTCGATTACCACTGCGCGTGGTGCGCAGTTCTGCTGTGCCTGCACCAGTGACGTCGACGCGATCAGCGCTCCGGTTGCCAGTACTGACAGTGTCCAGAAATTCCGTTTCATCGCCTTACCCCTTTTCGGCTGTGATGGGGCAAAGCGTCCGGTGGGGTACCTTACATATGGTTAACGAACCGTACGGAATGCGGGTGCAGCAGCTTTTTTCTGCGGTGCGGCAGATCCACTCTTGCAGTTTTTGCAAAAGAATGTAGCTCTCTTGCGCAACATTATTACTCAAGACTCGCTGAGGAGACCGCCATGGACATGCGCAGCCGCCCCTATCGTTCGGTTCTTTACATTCCGGGATCGAAAGACCGGGCCCTGGAAAAGGCGCGGGGGTTGCCTGTCGATGCGATCATCTTTGACCTCGAAGACGCGGTCGCCGTAGATGAAAAGCCCGCAGCGCGGGAAACGCTGAAGGCAGCCCTTGCCGCAGGCGGCTATGGCGCGCGGGTGCGGATCGTGCGGATCAACGGGCTGGACACCGAGTGGGGCCGGGCCGATGCCGAAGCCGTGGCGCAGATGGATTGCGATGCGGTTCTGCTGCCCAAGGTCGAAAGCGCGGCTCAGCTTGATGCGCTGGCCGAGATCACCGGCGACCTGCCGATCTGGGCGATGATGGAAACGCCGCGCGGTATGCTGAATGCGGTTGAGATTGCGGCGCATCCGAAGATGGCGGGCATGGTTATGGGCACCAATGACCTTGCCAAGGAATTGCAGACCCGCTTCCGCCCGGATCGCTTGCCGATGCTGACTTCGCTGTCGATGTGCCTGCTGGCGGCCAAAGCCGAGGGGCTGGTGATCGTGGACGGAGTGTATAACGCATTCAAGGATGACGAAGGTCTGAAGGCCGAATGTACGCAGGGCCGCGACATGGGCTTTGACGGCAAGACGCTGATCCACCCCGCACAGGTGGACATTGCCAACACCGCCTTTGCGCCCGCGCCGGAAGAGATCGACCTGGCCCGCCGCCAGATCGCCGCGTTCGAGGCGGCGGAGGCCGAGGGGCAGGGGGTTGCCGTGGTGGACGGCAAGATCGTTGAGAACCTTCACGTTGCCACAGCGCGTGAAATACTGGCAAAAGCAGAGGCGATTGAAACCATCCAAGCGGGGTAAGCCATGGTGGGTCTTCTTGTTCTCGGACTGCTAATTTGGGTTGGAGCGCATATTTTCAAGCGCGTCGCGCCCGAACAGCGTGCGGCGATGGGCGACAAAGGCAAAGGCGTGGTGGCGGTTCTGCTGCTGATCAGCCTTGGCCTGATGATCTGGGGCTATCGCGGGGCGGAGTTTATCCCGGTCTGGAACCCGCCCGCCTTCATGGTGCACATCAACAACCTGCTGATGCTGATCGCCGTGTTTGTCTTTGGCATGAGCGCCACAACGGGGCGCCTGCGGGGCAAGATGCGGCATCCGCAGCTGACCTCGGTCAAGATCTGGGCGCTGGCGCACCTGCTTGTGAATGGAGATCTCGCGTCGATCATCCTGTTTGGCGGGATGATGGCCTGGGCGGTGTTTGAGGTGATCCTGATCAACAAGGCGGAACCGGTATGGGATCGTCCGCAGCCGGGTGAGGCCAAGAAAGACGTTCTTTTGGTTGTGATCACGCTGGTGATGTTCGGGCTGATGACCGGCATTCACATGTGGCTCGGCGTTTGGCCGTTTCCGGGGTAAGCTATGAAGATTTATCGACTTTTGACCGAAGATGACACGTCGGCCTTTTGCCACAAGGTGTCGCTGGCCCTGAGCAAGGGGTGGGAACTTTATGGCGATCCCACCTATGCCTTCGATCATGCCAATGGTGTGATGCGCTGTGGGCAGGCGGTGACCAAAGAGATCGACACCCCCTACACCCCGGAGATGAAACTTGGCGAACAGTGATACACTCGACCGACCCGCGACTGCAACGAAGGGCGCTGCGATGACGAAAACGAATGAAGGCCGTTTCTTCGAGGACTATTCGGTCGGGCAGGTCATCCGCCACGCGGTTCCGCGCACGGTATCGGGTGGTGAGCGGGCGCTGTACCATGCCTTGTATCCCGCTCGACATGCGCTTTATTCGTCGGACCTGTTTGCGCAGAACTGTGGCCTGCCGTCATCGCCGATTGACGATCTGGCGGCGTTCCATGTGGTGTTCGGCAAGACGGTGCCGGATGTGTCGCTGAACGCGGTGGCGAACCTTGGTTATGCCGAGGGGCGTTGGCTGGCACCGGTTTATGCGGGTGACACGCTGCGTTCGGAATCCGAGGTGATCGGGCTCAAGCAGAACTCCAACGGCAAGACCGGTGTCGTCTGGGTGCGGACGCGCGGTCTGAACCAGAGCGACCAGTTAGTGATGGAATACGTGCGCTGGGTCATGGTGCGCAAGCGCGACGCCGATGCGGCCGCGCCGGAGACAGTGGTGCCGGAGTTGAAGTCGGTTCTGGCGGTTGAAGACCTGGCGATTCCGCATGGGTTGGACTTCAGCGATTATGATTTCGAACTGGCGGGTGAGCCGCATCGCTGGGGTGATTACGCGATCGGTGAGAAGATCGACCATGTGGACGGTGTGACCATCGAGGAAGCCGAACACATGATGGCGACGCGGCTTTGGCAGAACACGGCTAAGGTGCATTTCGATGCCACGTTCCGGCCCGATGGGCAGCGGTTGATCTATGGAGGGCACGTCATCAGCATGGCGCGGGCGCTGTCGTTTAACGGGCTGGCGAATGCGCAGATGATCGTCGGGCTGAACGGCGGGGCACATGCAAACCCGTGTTTCAGCGGGACCACTGTGCGCGCGTGGTCCGAAGTGTTGGACAAAGCGGAAACCTCGGCCCCCGGAGTGGGTGCCGTGCGGTTGCGGCTGGTGGCGACCTCGGCGAGCGGGTCGATGGAGCTTAAGGGTGAAGACGGGAAGTACCTGCCTCATGTCTTGCTTGATCTCGATTATTGGGCGTTGATACCGATCTGAGCTTGGGCCCCCTGAGTTTCGGTTTTGGATTATAGGTCATTGCCTGTAGTCTGCCTGGAAACTTGGGGGGCACATGCGATTATGATCAGTCTTGGCCTTTATACGCTTGCAGCTTTGGCGGCTTTTACGGTCGCGGCAAAATATGGCCTGTCGCCCGCGCCGCTTGCATATCACCGGACCATCATTGAACAAGATGGCGCCGTCTCAACCGGGACGCAGCGCGTGATTGAGGCGCTGTATCGCGTTTGGGGAGCGAGCCTTGCCGGGTTTAGCTTGTGCCTTTTGGCGCTGATCTGGCTGGCGGCTCCAACCGGGGCGGCGTGGCCCCATCTGGTGATCCTGCTTGCGACCATTGTCGTGGCTGTGCCGACCACAATTGTCCCGCGTCGTGTTGAACAGGACATGGGTGTGAAAACGCCTTGGCGTCTGGCGGTGGGGTTGCTGGTGGCGGTTGGTTTAGGGTTTTTGGCATGGATTATCGGATACTGAGCGTTGGCTTGGCGATGGCCGCATCTCAGGTAGCGGCGGACGAGGCCGAAGACGCTTTCGTTGAAGCCAATATCCTTGGGATTTTCTATCACGAACTGGGGCACGCCCTGATCGACGTGATGCAGATGCCGGTCTTCGGGCAGGAAGAAGACGCCGCCGATGTGGCGTCGATCCTGCTGATCGACCAGTTGTTCGAGCCCGATTGGGCGTTGGGCATGGCCTATGATGTGGCCAACGGGTTCTGGGCAGAGGCGGTGGCCAATGCCGAATTTCCGGTACCTTACTGGGACACGCACGGGCCGGACGAGCAGCGGTTCTACAACACGGTCTGCCTTTTCTACGGCGGGGATCCGGACACTCGGGATGACTTTGCTGCGGACATGGACCTGCCCGAAGAGCGGGCGGATTATTGCGTTGAGGAATACGAGCTGGCGGCGGACAGTTGGGGTGCGGTGTTCGATGAGTTGTCGGAAGGCGGCAAGCCGATGCCTTTTTCGGCTGAGGTGCCAGGCACGTTCACCGCTGAGCTTATCGAAGTCGAGGTTGAAGCACTGAATGCGGATTTCGGGTTTCCGAGCACAGTGCAAGTGATCACAGGCGAATGCGGCGAGGCGAACGCGTTTTATGATCCGTCGGATCAGTCGATCATCATGTGCGAAGAATTCGAGGATCACCTGCGTATGTTGTATCGCATGTTGCAGCAGTAACCGTTCAGTGCGCCCTTGTCGGAGGGCGAGTCGAGCCACTGCTGGCAAATCCCGATGATAGCCTTAACAGGATTGTGGCTTTGGCGGTGACGCCTGCGCGATTTTGGCTTTGTGATCACACTTTTTGCGCGTGTGATCACAAATTTCGCGAAAATTGCTGAGTTGCGCCAAAAAACCGCGCTTTTGACCGTTTGGTCGGCGTGACACAGCAAACAAAAGCAATAAAAAGGCAGGTAGGAACCGAAAGGACTCAGATCATGCCTGACGTCAATCGCGGCAACCGGCCGCTCTCACCGTTTATGATCGGGCAGTACTATCGCCCGCAACTTACCTCCGTCACATCGATCCTCACGCGGATCACCGGCAACGCGATGATCGTTGCCGCGCTGATGATCGTCTGGTGGCTTCTCGCGGCCTCTACAGGGCCGGAATACTTCGCCTATGCCAATGGCTTTGTGACAAGCTGGTTCGGTGATCTGGTGATGTTCCTGTCCGTCTGGGCGCTGTGGTATCACTCGCTGGCGGGCATTCGTCACCTGATCTGGGACAACGCGATGATGCTGGAAATCGACAAGGCCGAAATGCTGGGTTGGATGGTTGTCATCGGCTCTGGCGTTCTGACCGTCTTTTCCGTCGTCGTGCTTTGGTAAAGGGGGCGCATCATGGCTTTTCTGACTGACCGCAAACGCGCCACTGGATGGGGCGCCGCAAAATCCGGGACCGAGCATTTCTGGGCGATGAAAAAATCGTCTGTTGCGCTGCTGATCCTGATCCCGTTCTTCGTCTTCACGTTTGGCGGCATTCTCGGATCGTCGTTCGAAGAGGTGCAGGCCTACTACGCGCGCCCGTTCCCGGCGATCGTCGCGGCACTGACGCTGATCGTTGGCTTCAAGCACTTCAATGATGGTTTCCAGGTACTGGTCGAAGACTATGTGCACGGCATCTGGGAGAAGATCCTGATCCTTGGCATGACCTGCATCAGCTACGGCGCGGCCGCCGTTGGCGTCTTTGCAATCGCCAAAATGGCCCTTTGAGACACGGAGTTTCCAGCAAAATGGCTGCATACGAATACGAGACGCATGATTATGACGTCGTGGTCGTCGGCGCAGGCGGCGCAGGTTTGCGCGCCACGCTTGGCATGGCCGAACAGGGGTTGCGCACGGCGTGTGTGACCAAGGTGTTCCCGACACGCTCGCACACGGTTGCGGCGCAGGGCGGGATCGCCGCATCGCTTTCCAACATGGGCCCGGACCACTGGCAGTGGCACATGTACGACACCGTGAAGGGGTCGGACTGGCTGGGTGACACGGACGCGATGGAATACCTCGCCCGTGAAGCGCCCAAGGCGGTTTACGAGCTAGAACACTACGGCGTGCCGTTCTCGCGCACCGAAGAAGGCAAGATCTACCAGCGCCCGTTCGGTGGTCACACCACCGAGTTCGGTGAAGGCCCTCCCGTACAGCGTACCTGCGCGGCAGCGGACCGGACCGGTCACGCGATCCTGCACACGCTCTATGGTCAGTCGCTGAAGAACAACGCTGAGTTCTACATCGAATATTTCGCCATCGACCTCATCATGTCCGACGACGGTGCCTGCACGGGCGTCGTCTGCTGGAAGCTGGACGACGGCACGATGCATGTCTTCAACGCCAAGATGGTGGTGCTTGCGACAGGCGGTTACGGTCGTGCCTATTTCAGCGCGACCTCGGCCCATACCTGCACCGGCGACGGTGGCGGCATGGTGGCGCGGGCGGGGCTGCCGCTTCAGGATATGGAGTTCGTGCAGTTCCACCCGACGGGTATCTACGGTTCGGGCTGTCTGATCACCGAAGGCGCACGCGGGGAGGGTGGTTATCTCACCAACTCTGAAGGCGAGCGGTTCATGGAGCGCTATGCGCCGAACTACAAAGACCTCGCACCGCGCGATTACGTGTCGCGGTCGATGACCATGGAAATCCGCGAAGGCCGTGGTGTCGGTGAGGAAGGGGATCACATTCACCTGAACCTGTCGCACCTGCCGAAAGAAGCTCTAGCAGAGCGTCTGCCGGGTATTTCCGAAAGCGCCAAGATCTTCGCGGGTGTTGACGTGACCAAGGAACCGATCCCGGTTCTGCCGACGGTGCACTACAACATGGGCGGCATTCCGACGAACTACTGGGGCGAAGTGCTGAACCCGACCAAGAAAGACCCGAACGCCGTTGTGCCGGGCCTGATGGCCGTGGGCGAAGCGGGTTGTGCCTCTGTGCATGGTGCGAACCGCCTCGGTTCGAACTCGCTGATCGACCTCGTGGTGTTTGGTCGCGCGGCTGCGATCCGTGCCGGCAAGGTTGTGGACCGTGAGTCTTCTGTGCCGTCGACCAACACCGTGTCGGTGGGCAAGGCATTCGACCGCTTTGACGGGCTGCGCAACGCCAAGGGCAGCATTCCTACCGCAGACCTCCGGCTTGAGATGCAGAAGACGATGCAGGCCGATGCGGCCGTGTTCCGTACCTCGAAGACAATGAAAGAATGTCTCGACAAAATGGTCGCGATTGCGGGCAAGATGGATGACCTCAAGGTCACCGACCACAGCCTCGTTTGGAACAGCGACTTGATGGAAACGCTGGAACTGACCAACCTGATGCCCAACGCGCTGGCGACGATCGCGGGGGCCGAGGCGCGCAAGGAAAGCCGCGGCGCGCATGCGCACGAGGACTTCACCACGCGCGACGATGAAAAGTGGCGTGTCCACAGCATCGCACGGGTTGAGGGCAACAAGATCGACCTCAGCTATCGTCCGGTGGTCAAAGACCCGCTGACGACCGAAGAGCAGGGGGGCATCAGCCTCAAGAAGATCGCGCCGAAAGAACGGACGTTCTGATGCAGCCTGTCGTGTGCCTGTCTGTGCTGTTGTTGGCTCTTGCGGGGTGCAGCACCGTTCCGAGAACGGTGGTGTCGTCGGAAGATGGCGAAGGCATCGCACAGCAGTGCATCGCGGAAACCGGCGCGCCGGGCAAGTATTCGCTGTCGGTGAATCCGGATGGCAACTCCTTTATGGGTCGCCTTCCTAAAGCCAGCCCGGTTGCTGGCCTTGGGGGCACGCAGGCCGGGGCGGATGCGATCAATTCCTGTACTCTGGCCAAGGCACATGGCGGGAGATACGAGGTGGATACCGCCGGGGCGAGAGATACAACTGTCGTCAACTACACCTACGGTACACCGCCGTCCAAGACTGCTGCGCCCCGCGAACGGGAGCAGATCCTTGCCGATATGCGGCAGGAACAGCTTGGGGAGCGGTCGTACGGATGTACACAGGACGCACCGGTTCTGTTCGGAGGAACGCAATATTGCCTAAAGCGCTGATCCTGATGGCTCTTGGGCTGACGCTTGCTGCATGTTCGCCGCAGGCACAGGACCAGATCGCGCGTGATGCGGCGCGGTCGGCGATTACACCAGTGTTGGTCGAGCGGTTCCCCGGGGTGCCGCTTGAACCCGCGCTGAACTGCGTGATCGACAACGCGAGTGCCGTGCAGATCCGCGCGTTGGCACTCGACAGCGTGGCCGGGCCAACTGAGAGCACGGCGCAGATTGTTACGGATATCGTCTCGAAACCCGAGACACTGACTTGCCTGGCGGCCGAGGGCCTGCCAGCTTTGCTTCGCTAAGGAGAGAGATATGGTTCAACTGACCCTCCCCAAGAATTCGACCATCCGCACGGGCAAAACCTGGCCCAAGCCGGAGGGCGCCACCAATGTGCGCAAATTCAGCATCTATCGCTGGAATCCGGACGATGGTGAGAACCCGCGTGTCGACACCTATTTCGTCGATATGGACAAGTGCGGGCCGATGGTTCTGGACGCGCTTATCAAGATCAAGAACGAGATCGACCCGACGCTGACCTTCCGCCGGTCCTGCCGGGAAGGCATCTGTGGCTCCTGCGCGATGAACATCGACGGGATCAACACGCTGGCCTGTATCTACGGTCTCGACGAGATCGAGGGCGACGTGAAGATTTACCCGCTGCCGCACATGCCGGTGGTGAAAGACCTGATCCCGGATCTCACGCATTTCTACGCGCAGCACGCGTCGATCATGCCGTGGCTCGAGACCAAGACGAACCGTCCGGCGAAAGAGTGGAAGCAGTCCATCGAAGATCGCAAGAAGCTGGATGGCCTTTATGAATGCGTGATGTGCGCGTCCTGTTCGACGGCCTGCCCGTCCTACTGGTGGAACGGCGATCGGTACCTTGGACCGGCCGCGTTGCTGCACGCCTATCGCTGGATCATCGACAGCCGCGACGAGGCAACGGGTGAGCGGTTGGACGATCTGGAAGATCCGTTCAAGCTCTATCGCTGCCACACGATCATGAACTGCGCCAAGACCTGCCCCAAAGGTCTGAACCCGGCGAAGGCGATTGCCGAGATCAAGAAGATGATGGTCGAGCGGCACGTGTAACGCGCTTTGACCAGCACTTTCACAGAAGCCATTCTGTTTTCCACGCTGGCCGGGATCGCGATCCCGGCTGGCGCATTTCTGGCACAGGTCGACCGGTTGCTACCGAGGTGGATGCTGGAGGAATTTCGCCATTCGGTGATCGCGTTCGGCGGTGGCGCGCTGTTTTCCGCGATTGCGCTTGTGCTTGTACCCGAAGGGACAGACCGGGTGGGTCCGATTGTGGCGCTTGTCCTTTTTGGGGCGGGCGGATTGGTGTTCGGGATGCTCGACCATCATCTGTCCCAAGGGCAGGGCAGCGTGTCCCAGTTTCTGGCCATGATGCTGGATTACGTGCCCGAGGCCATGGCCCTGGGTGCGATGCTGGTGGGCGAGGCGGATATCGCGCTGCTGCTTGCCGCACTGATCGCGCTGCAAAACCTGCCCGAAGGGTTCAACGCGTGGCGGGAAATGTCGGCGGACCGGCACCATCCAAACCTGATCTGGATATTCATCGCGATGGTGCCCGTCGGACCGCTGGCGACCCTGACCGGATTGCTGGTCCTGTCGGAACTGCCCGGCGTGCTGGGCGGAATCATGCTGTTTTCAGCCGGTGGTATTCTTTACCTTCTGTTCGAGGATGTGGCCCCCCGGGTGCCGTTGAAACGCAAATGGGGGCCACCGATGGGGGCTGTCTTGGGTTTCATGCTGGGGCTGGCGGGGCATCTTGCTTTGCAATGATTTTACATGCCGAAAGGCCAGGAGCCTGACTCATGCCCATCCTTCTGATCCTTCTTCTTCTTGGCGTGCTGGCCTATCTCTACTGGCGGCGCAAAACGACGACGCTGACGCGGGAATGCCGCTGGCGGCGCACCGCGCCGGGGCAGTGGCGCTGTGCGTTCTGTGGGGCAGAGATGGCGTCAGAGGCCAGTCCTGTGGTGTGTTTGCGCAGGGTAAACTGAGCCGGAAAACTTTTTCGAGTCAGTGGAATATTTCCTATTGTGCCGACTCAAAATCGACATCATATGCGCAATTAGTGACGCCAACGCACGCGCCTCTGGCGAGGTGGGCAAGCAGGACCTGCACCCACGCGGTTACGTAGCGACGGTAACGTCTCTGAAAGAACTGAGCGGTCTGCGCCGAGCAATCGGAATGGCCGGGTCTATTGGAGATGACCAATGAACGCATACGTAACCGGGCTTTCTGCCCGCGACGATACATCTGTCTCTCGCGCTGAGGCATTCATCCTGAGCAATCGTTTTGAGCGCCCGACGCTTGTGATCGACACTCAGGCTGTCGCACGGCAGTACGCGGCACTGGCACAGGGTTTGGGCCGCGCGCGCATTCACTACGCTGTCAAAGCGAACCCGGCACCGGAAATCCTGGAAACGCTGGTCTCGCTGGGCAGCAATTTCGACGCCGCATCGCGGGCCGAGATCCAGATGTGCCTGAACGCCGGTGCGGATGCATCGCGTGTGTCCTTTGGCAATACCATCAAACGTCCGTCCGACATCGCATGGGCCCATGACATCGGGGTCACCCATTTCGCGGCTGACTCGGAAGAAGAACTGCACAAGCTGGCCCAGAACGCGCCGGGTGCAAAGGTTTATATCCGACTGATCGTTGGCTCGCTGCACGCCGACTGGCCGCTGTCGCGCAAGTTTGGCTGTGCGCTGGACAAGACGCCGTCGCTGTTCCGTATGGCGATTGATCTGGGGCTGAAGCCGGTTGGCCTGTCCTTCCATGTCGGTTCGCAAACCCGCCGCGCCGAAATGTGGGGCGAAACGCTGGATCAGGTCGCAGCCGTCTGGCACGGGCTGAAGGCGGACGGGTTTGACCTGTCGCTGCTCAACATCGGTGGCGGTTTCCCGGCCTTCTATGGTCAGGAACTGGACGCGCCGCAGAAATATGCGTCGGACGTGATGCGCCAGATCAGTGACCGTTTCGGCGACATCCCGGCGATCATGGCAGAGCCGGGCCGTGGTCTTGTGGCCGAAGCTGGTGCGATTGCCGCCGAAGTCCTGCTGGTGTCGCGCAAGTCGGACAGCGAACTGCACCGCTGGGTGTATCTGGATATCGGCAAGTTCTCGGGTCTGGCTGAGACCATGGACGAAGCGATCCGTTACCAGTTCATCACCGACCGGGACCACGAGCCGACAGGTGCCTGCATTCTGGCCGGTCCTTCCTGCGACAGCGCCGACGTGCTTTACGAAAAGCAGCCGGTACAATTGCCGCTGGGTCTGCAATCGGGTGACCGTATCGTGATCCGCAACTGCGGTGCGTATACTTCGACCTATGCGTCTATCGGGTTTAACGGCTTCCCGCCGCTGGATGTGATTGCCATCTGAGCCTGCGCAACGCGCTATCGGGACTCATTGAACGGTGCTACCCTCCCGCCATCTGCGGGAGGGCATCATGGCGGATATTTCGGTACTGGTCGGTACGACCAAAGGCGCTTTTCTTCTGACATCACAAGACGGTCGTGCACGTTGGATGCTGTCTGGCCCGCATTGCGAGGGTTGGACCATCAATCATGTTGCGGGGGATCCCGAGACGGGGATGCTGGCCGCCGGTGGCGGCAGCGATTGGTCTGGCGCGGGGGTGTTCGTGTCGCGTGATGGCGGCGCGACCTGGGCTTTGACGAAGCTGTCCAAGGGACAGATGGACGAATGGGCGGCCAACGATCCCGGTTTCGCCGCCATGATCGGCTGGGAGGACAAACCTGCGCCGTTTGAGGGGCTCAAGGCGGTGTGGTCGGTGAGGTTCGTGCATGGCGCGCTGTATGCCGGGACAAATCCGGCGCAATTGCTGGTCAGCCGGGACGATGGCGCACAGTTCGAGATGGTCGAGGGGATCGCGCAGCACCCGACGCGGGATACCTGGAACCCCGGTGCGGCGGGGATGGTGCTGCACACCATCGTGCCTGACCCCGGCGTGAAGGATAAGATGTGGATCGGCATCTCGGCTGCCGGGGTGTTTGCAACCGAAGATGGCGGAGAGACGTGGGAACGGCGCAACCGGTTATCGAATGCCGAAGCCTGTCAGGACCACCACCACCCGGCGGCGCCCTCGAATGGGGAGATCGGGCATTGCGTGCATAACATGGTGCGCGCAGCAGGCAGTGATCTGCTGTATCAGCAGAACCACCATGGGGTCTGGCGGTCGCGGGACGGTGGGCGCCATTGGGACGACATCACCGAAGGGTTGCCGTCGACTTTCGGCTTTCCGGTGGCCGTGCATCCGCATGAACCGGAGACGCTTTGGACGCTGCCTTTGAACGGGGATTCCGCGGGGCGTTATCCACCCGATGCGGCGGCGGCGGTGTGGCGCTCGCGCGATGGTGGTGACACCTGGCAGGATTGTCGCGCAGGGCTGCCTCAGCAATGCTATTTCACCGTGTTGCGGCAGGCGATGGCGACGGATTGGCAAGCGCAGGCGGGTGTGTATTTCGGCACCAATTCCGGGTCGGTCTTCGCCAGTTTCGACGAAGGCGACAATTGGAACGAGATCGCGCGGCACTTGCCCACGGTTCTTTCTGTAGAGGTTTTGGACCGGGCGCATTAAACGGGGCTTGTGCACGGCGTCGTCTGGTTCCAATCATGGCAGCATGACACATGCTCCTGACGACGCCGAAGCCCGCCGCGCGATTGCGCCAGTGATCTGCTATCCTAATGACACGCTGCCCGTTCCGGACATGGCGCTCTATGCCAAGGCGCTTGAGGAGGCTGAGGTGGTGGATGTGGCCACCGCCGCCCCGCGCGAGGCCTGCACGTTCCGGGCGCCCGCAGGATCGTTCTTTCGCATCGTGAGTGTCGATGGTCCGCAGGTGGGGGACCTCAACCTGTGGAATGCGCATGACCTGTCTGAGCGGTTCTATTCCGGTAAGACACGGGCGTTGCACGGCACGCATGTGACGACGGGTGAGCGGCTGTGGTCGTCCTTCCCGACGCTGCGCCCGATGGCGACCATCGTGGATGACACGCTGGGCTGGTACGGGATCGACGCCTATGGAGGGTCGGTACATGACGTGATCGGCACGCGCTGTGATCCATATACCGGCAACCTGCTGTCTGGTGTGCATTATCATCATTGCTGCCACTCGAACCTGACGCGGGCTTTGGCGGATGCCACGGGGATGACTTTGACCGAGGCTGAGCCGCATGTGCATGACGTGCTTAACGTGTTTATGTGTACCGGGTTCACGCGGGACACGGGGCAGTATTTCATGAAGGCCAGCCCGGTGCGTCCGGGGGACCATCTGACCTTCTTTGCGGAGATTGACCTTCTGGGGGCATTGTCGGCCTGTCCGGGGGGGGATTGCTCGGCGGAACACACAAGCGATGCGGCCGCGTGCTTTCCACTGCGGGTCGAGGTCTTGAAGCCTGCGGAGGGCGCGCTGGACGGCTGGGTGACGCCCCCCGTCAACGGGTATGACCGGAGCCACGGGCGCGGTTAGTCGGGGCGCGGTGTTTTCGGGTAGGGATGTGTTGCGACGATTGTCCAGTACATCAGGTAATGCAGCGCGATGGGGCCAAGCGTGATCGCGATGATCCAGTCGAATGCGGTGCCGTGATGTGCTGCCATTTCGTTTAGCAGGATCAGCGCGACGAGGCGGATCACCTGCCAATTGGCCGCGTTGCGCTGGCCCTCGTCCCAGTCGCGGGCAAACCAGCCGACCTTGTCGCCGTCGCCGAACACATAGAATACGACCACGAACATCGCGAGATAGATCGCAATCCCGAGGCTGAGTGCGGTTTGTGCGGCGGCAAGGGATGGCAGCGCCATCGCGCCGGCATAGGCTGCCAGGCAAATCAGGATGAGCTTGCCGCCGGCATTTCGGATGCCGATGCGATCGAAGGTTTGGAGCGAGTCCGGCATCTTGACCGCGATCACGGCGACATGGCCAAAAATGGCGCACATGACAGGGAGCACCAGATCGAGGTCTTGGAGTGTTGCGAGATGATGTGCCGTCAGGGTGAACAGTCACAATGTGATGACGCTGAACAGAAACAGCATGCGCGGGATCGGTACGCGTGTTGTCAGTAGAACGTAAATATCAAAGACCCAATTCGGCATGATTTCAGCTTGGCCGAGAAACATGGCAGGATTGGGAAAGGACCGGGGCATCAGAGGTGCCCCGGTCGTTTTTTCCTCAGGCGAAGGCCGCCGTCAGTGCGATTTCAACCATATCTCCGAAACTGCGTTCGCGGTCTTCGGATGGAAGGGCTTCGCCGGTTTGCAGATGGTCGGATACCGTCAGAACAGCCAAGGCACGGACCGCGTGACGGGCCGCGACATTGTAGAGTTCTGCCGCTTCCATTTCGACGCCGAGAATACCGTGGCGGGTCATCTGTTCATTCAAGTCCGGGCGTTCGTCGTAGAACACGTCAGATGAATAGATGCCGCCGACATGGGTCTTTGTGCCCTTCTTTTCGGCGGCTGCAACCGCTGCACGCAAAAGGCTCCAGTCCGCGCAGGGGGCGAAATTCAATTCCTTGAAAATTCCCCGGCTCGGCGTGGACAAAGTGCTTGCAGTCATGGCGATGATGACATCGCGAATACCCACGTAAGGTTGCATTCCGCCGCATGACCCGATGCGAATAAGTGTTTTCGCACCGAAATCACGGATCAATTCGTTGGCGTAGATGGACAGCGAGGGCATGCCCATTCCAGACCCTTGGATTGTAACCGGATTCCCTTGCCAAGTGCCTGTGAAACCCAGCATTCCCCGGGTTTCGTTGACGAGGCGGGCATCGGTCAGAAAGGTTTCCGCAGCCCATTTCGCCCGGTACGGATCACCCGGCATGAGAACGGTTTCTGCGACTTCACCTTTCTGAGCTCCGATATGTATCGTCATTTCAGATCTTCAGATCTTCCATGGTTTTCCCTTCGGCCAATGCATCGTTGACCCAGTTGGGCTTGCGGCCTTTGCCGGTCCAAGTCTGCGACGCGTCGGCGGGGTTCTTGTATTTCGGAGCGCTTTTCGATCCCTTTTTGGACTGGCCGCCCAAGAGTTCGTCGAGCGAGAAGCCATACTCCTTAGCCGCCGATTCAGCCGCTTTCTTGGCTTCTGTCAGTCGACGGGATTCAATCGTTTTGAGTGCTTTTTCCGCGTCTTTGATCAGCTTTTTGAGCTCATCCTTTGACATGTTGTTTAGGTCAACGCTCATTCTAGTCTCCGAGTGGTGTTGTTTTTATTGATAAACTTGGATACTCTCCGTGACGATGAAGTCAATTCGAGATGCATCTTTAGATTAATT